>NZ_BBJR01000041.1 GCF_000739875.1 Comamonas aquatica NBRC 14918 | reverse complement strand
TCCGAAGTGCTCTAAGCCGCTTCGACCGATCACCGCCTACGGAGTCACGCCATGTCCGCGCCCGCCAAAAGTGTTCTGAACGAATCCAAGCAAATCGAACGTGCTGCCATGCTCATCCAGATGGGTGCCCGCATGCAGGTGTTGGAGTCGGAAACCACGCTGTCCTACGAACGCCTGATCCGTCTGTACAAGGAGATCGCCGGCAAGTCGCCCTCCAAAGGCCAGCTGCCTTTCTCGACCGACTGGTTCCTGACCTGGCAGGAAAACATCCACAGCTCGCTGTTCCTGAACATCTATGAATACCTGTCCAAGGGCGTGGATGCCGACCCTGTCGAGGTGCTGACCAAGGCCTACCGCCTGTACACCGAGCAGGTCACGGCCTCGCAACTGGACTGCCTGCTGTCCTTCACCCGCGCCTGGCGCCTGGTGAAGTTCGTGGACGCCAACATGCTGACCCGCACCAAGTGCAGCAAGTGCGGTGGCATGTTTGTCTCCGAACTGTATGAAAACGCCCGCCATTTCGAGTGTGGCCTGTGCAACCCACCCGCCCGCGCTGGCAAGAGCAAGAGCGCAGGCGCCCTGATGCTGCACTGATCCGCAGCCGCAATCCTTTCCCCTTCTTTGACAGCCCGGCCATGCCGGGCTTTTTTTGCGCCATCGCCCCCGCAGGCTGTCGGCTTTTTGCGGGGGCATGCCCGCCGCCCGTGACGCGCGCCAGGCGCATACGGGACAATAGCGCCAGTGTCCATTCCCCAATCCTTCATCCAAGAGCTGTTGTCCCGCGTCGATGTCGTCGACGTGGTGGGTCGCTACGTGCAGCTCAAAAAAGGCGGCGCCAACTTCATGGGGCTGTGCCCCTTCCACGGCGAAAAGTCCCCCTCCTTCAGCGTCAGCCCGTCCAAGCAGTTCTACCACTGCTTCGGCTGCGGCAAGAACGGCAATGCCATCGGCTTTCTGATGGAGCATGCGGGCATGGGTTTCGTGGAAGCCGTGAATGACCTGGCTGGCCAGGTCGGCATGGTCGTGCCACAGGAGGACATCAGCCCGCAGGAGCGCGAACGCCAAGCCGCCGCCAAGCTCAAGCAGGCCACCCTGAACGACGTGCTGGAACGCGCCGGCAACGCCTACCGCCACCAGCTCAAGGAGCACGCGCACGCGGTGCAGTACCTCAAGCAGCGCGGGGTCTCGGGCGCCATCTCCAGCAAGTACGGACTGGGCTATGCCCCGCCGGGCTGGCGCAACCTGGCCAGCGTGTTCCCGGAATATGACGACCCGCAGTTGCAGGAAAGCGGCCTGGTCATCGTCGGCGAGGACGACGACAAGCGCTACGACCGCTTCCGCGACCGCATCATGTTCCCCATCCGCAACGTCAAGGGCGAATGCATCGGCTTTGGCGGGCGCGTGCTGGGTGATGAGAAACCCAAATACCTGAACTCGCCCGAAACCCCGCTGTTCCACAAGGGGCGCGAGCTGTACGGCCTGTTCGAGGCGCGTGATGCCCTGCGCAGCATGGGCTACGTGCTGGTCACCGAAGGCTACATGGACGTGGTCGCCCTGGCGCAGCTGGGCTTTCCGAATGCCGTGGCCACCCTGGGCACGGCCTGCACCAACGACCACGTGCAGAAACTGTTCCGCTTCACCGACTCCGTGGTCTTCAGCTTTGACGGCGATGCCGCCGGCCGCCGCGCCGCGCACAAAGCGCTGGAAGCCGCCCTGCCCTACGCCAACGACACGCGCAGCGTGAAGTTCCTGTTCCTGCCGGCCGAGCACGACCCCGACAGCTTCATCCGCGAGCACGGCAGCGACGCCTTCGCCCGCCATGTCGCCAATGCCCTGCCACTGAGCCAGTTCCTGCTCGAGGCGGCCAGTGCCGAGTGCGACCTGGGCCAGGCCCAGGGCCGCGCCAAGCTGTCCAGCCAGGCCCGTCCGCTGTGGAACCTGCTGCCCGACGGCGCCTTCAAGCGCCTGGTGCTGGGCGAGCTGGCCGCCAAGATCCAGATCGACACGCGCGAGCTGTCGGAGCTGTGGGCCCAGGCCGAAGCCCAGGACAAGCGCTTCCAGCGCGGCGGCTCCCGGCCCGCACCCAACCACAGCCCGTACGACGCGCCACCCCATGCCCCTGCCGCGCCCGACTGGGTGCAGGAATTCGCCCCCAGCGGCCATGCCAATTCGTATGGTGACCGCTGGCGCGGCACGGGCAACGGCAACCGCAACGGTGCTCCCCGTGGCGAATGGAAGCGTGGCAGCAAGTTCGGCCGCCCGCAGGACAGCTGGCCCGCGCCCTCCCTGGGCCCGCGCGTGGCCCCGTCCACCGCCCCCGACCAGGCGGTGCGCCTGCTGCTGTCGCAGATGAAGTTCCTCGAGCAGCTGGACAACGACGACCTGGACACCCTGGCCCACCAGCCCGCGCCGCACGGTCCGCTGTTCGCCTGGATCGAAAGCCAGTTCCAGGAACATGGCCCCCAGCCTTGGGCCGTGCTGCAGGAGCGCCTGCGCGACAGCGTGCATGGCACCTTCGCGCTGCAGCTGATGCAAGGGCCGCACGGCCACCCCGAGGGCGAGGAAGCGGAACAACTGCAGGAGCTGCGCAACATCCTGGCACCGCTGCTGGCCAAGCGCATTGAAATCCTGGAGACCGAAGCCCTGAAGGCCTACGCCGCCAACCCGTCGGACAGCGCCATCAAGGCCCACTACCTGGCCCTGGTGGAGCGCCGCAAGCTGCTGCGGGATCGTGTCACTTCCAGGCCTGAGTAAGGACACTCGGTCCTTCTGACTTCCAAAAGCAGAGCTGTTAGCGCTTGTGAAAGCTTCACTTCCAATTGATTTCATAAGGAAACGATGAATTGGCAAGCGCTGGCAGCTCTTATTTTTGAAAAACAGTTTTGATTTGCCCTACATCTCCCTCTGACAGCCACCGATTTGGCCGGGGTACGAAAAATATTTACAGAAAACACGCGCCAACCTCTTGCAATTTGGCGCAAACGCTATAATTAGGCATTCATCGGCAAGAGCGACAGCAGCACCTCCGGTCCGGGCCCCGTGATAGACGTCACGTGTCAGCAGCAACTGCATGGCCCAATTCCCGCAAGGACTGCACACCAAATGATCGCCCAGACATCTTGCCTTGGGAGCTGTTCGCTCCCGGCATGCCCCAGGCATGCTTGTGCGCCGGGTTAGGTGGCGCTTGCATTTTTCCTTTGTGTGTCCGCTTTTCACCAAGAGGTTTTCATGCCCGTTGCAAAGTCCGCGAAGATGTCCAAGCAGGCGCCCGACGCTACCGCGAAGCCCAAAACTTCCAAAACCACGGCCGCTGCCAGCACGGCAGCCACCGTGAAGAAGTCTGCTGCCACCTCCACCCAGGCAGCCGCTTCCAAGAAAGATTCCGATATGGCGACTTTGTCCCAAGCTGAACTGAAAGCCATGGCCGACGCCCTGCTGGCCGAAAGCACTCCGAAACGCGGTCGCAAGAAAGCGGCCGAAGGCGACGAGGCCCCCGCCGCCAAGAAGCCTGCGGCCAAGAAAGCAGCCGCCCCCAAGGCCGAGGCCGTAGAAGCCAAGCCCGTGGCCGCCAAGAAGGCCCCGGCCAAGGCAGCCAAGGCCCCCGCCGAAGCCAAGGTGCCCGCCAAGCGCGGCCGCAAGCCCAAGGCCAAGGAAGAGTCCGAGATCGACGAAGATCTGGGTGACTTCGACGCCGATGCCGACATCGAAGCGGATGCCGAGACCGAAGTGGAAGTCGAAGCCGAAGTGGTCGAGACAGGCACCACCGAGAAGGCCAAGCCCCTGCGCATGAAGATCAGCAAGGCGAAGGAACGCGCCTTGATGAAGGAATTCGGCCTGGACGAAACCGTCCTGACCGAAGAGGAAATGAACACCCGCCGTCAGCGTCTGAAGATGCTGATCAAGCTGGGCAAGACCCGCGGCTACCTGACCCACGCAGAAATCAACGACCACCTGCCCGACAAGCTGGTCGATGCGGAGACGCTGGAAGTCGTGGTCTCCATGCTCAACGACATGGGCGTGGCGGTGTACGAGCAAACGCCCGACGCCGAAACCCTGCTGCTGAACAACACCGGCCAGTCCGCCACCACCGAAGAGGAAGCGGAAGAGGAAGCCGAAGCCGCCCTGTCCACCGTGGACTCGGAATTCGGCCGCACTACCGACCCCGTGCGCATGTACATGCGTGAAATGGGTACGGTGGAACTGCTGACCCGTGAAGGCGAAATCGAGATTGCGAAGCGCATCGAAGGCGGCCTGATGGACATGATGGAGGCAATCTCCGCTTCCCCCGCCACCATCGCTGAAGTGCTGGGCATGGCCGCCGAAATCCGCGAAGGCAAGGTCGTGATCTCGGCCATCGTTGACGGCTTCGTGAACGCCGACGAAAACGACGACTACGTGGCCGAAGAAGACTTCGACGAATACGACGAAGAGGACGACGACGACGGCAAGGGCGGCTCCAAGGCCATGACCCGGCGCCTCGAAGAGCTGAAGAACGAAGCCCTGTCGCGCTTCGACAAGATCGCCGAGCATTTCGAGAAGCTGCGCAAGGCCTACGACAAGGACGGCTGGGGTTCGCCCGCGTACAACAAGGTGCAGAAGGCCATCACCGACGAGCTGATGACCATCCGCTTCACGGCCAAGACCATCGAGAAGCTGTGCGACCTGGTGCGCGCCCAGGTGGACGATGTGCGCAAGAAGGAACGCGAGCTGCGCAAGATCATCGTCGACAAGTGCCGCATGCCGCAGGAAATCTTCATCAAGGAATTCCCGCCGAACCTGCTGAACCTGAAGTGGGTGGAAGAGCACGCCTCGGCCGGCAAGGCCTGGAGCAATGTGCTGTCGCGCAACATCCCACCCGTGCAGGAGCTGCAGCAGAACCTGATCGATCTGCAGGCCCGCGTGGTCGTGCCGCTGGAAGAGCTCAAGAGCATCAACAAGCGCATGAACGAAGGCGAGCGCAACAGCCGCTTCGCCAAGAAGGAGATGATCGAGGCCAACCTGCGCCTGGTGATCTCGATTGCCAAGAAGTACACCAACCGCGGTCTGCAGTTCCTGGACCTGATCCAGGAAGGCAACATCGGTCTGATGAAGGCCGTGGACAAGTTCGAATACCGCCGCGGCTACAAGTTCTCGACCTACGCCACCTGGTGGATCCGCCAGGCCATCACGCGCTCGATCGCCGACCAGGCCCGCACCATCCGTATCCCGGTGCACATGATCGAGACCATCAACAAGATGAACCGCATCAGCCGCCAACACTTGCAAGAGTTTGGTTTTGAGCCCGATGCGTCCATCCTGGCCGAGAAGATGGAGATTCCCGAGGACAAGATCCGCAAGATCATGAAGATCGCCAAGGAACCCATCTCGATGGAAACCCCTATCGGCGACGATGACGACAGCCACCTGGGCGACTTCATCGAAGACCAGGCCAACACCGCGCCGATCGACGCGGCCATGCAGGCCGGCCTGCGCGACGTGGTCAAGGACATCCTGGATGGCCTGACCCCGCGCGAAGCCAAGGTGCTGCGCATGCGCTTCGGCATCGAGATGTCCACCGACCACACGCTGGAAGAAGTGGGCAAGCAGTTCGACGTGACCCGCGAACGCATCCGCCAGATCGAGGCCAAGGCGCTGCGCAAGCTCAAGCACCCCAGCCGTTCGGACAAGCTGCGCAGCTTCATCGATTCGCTGTAAGCGCGTACGGCCCAAACGGCGCCACCCACCTGTCCTCGCGGCAGGTGGCGCCCAAACCAAAGGAGACCCGCGGGTCTCCTTTTTTCATGCCTGCTCACTCAAACCATAGCAGCCAGCGCTGGCTGCATAGGCGCTGCAGGCCGATTTCGTTCACATGCCCAACACGGGCATCAGGCCACGGCCTGCTGCTGGCGCATCACCTCGATCTCTACTGCGCTGTAGCCCAGGCTGGCCAGCAGCTCGGCCGTGTGCTCGCCCGCCTTGGGCGGGTTGCTGCGCACCGGCAGGCGCTCGCCATCCATGCGCAGCGGCAGCAAGGTGGTCTTGGCCGTCTGGCCCGCCTTGTCGCCATCGCTCAGCACCACCTCGGCCAGGCCACCCGTGGCCAGCAGGTGCGGGTCGTCAAACAGCTGCTCGGGCCGCGAGATCGGGGCATAGGGCAGTTGGTGATCTTCAAACACCTGGGCCAGGTGCGCCGCGCTGTGCTGCGCCAGGCGTTGGCGCAAATCGGGCATCAGCGTGGCACGCGCCCGCACGCGGTCGTTGTTGGTCTGCAGCGCCGGATCGGCCAGCAGGTCGTCAAAGCCCATGGCCGTGCAGAAGGTGCGCCACTGCGCATCGCTCACGGCCGCCAGGAAGATCTGCGCCCCGTCCTGGACGCTGAACACGTCGTACAGGCCCCAGGACGAGATGCGCTCGGGCATGGGCGCTGCCGGCTGGCCAGTCACCGCGTACTGCATCATGTGCTGGCCGACCAGGAAGACGTTGTTCTCGAACAGCGCCGCATCGATCTCCTGGCCTTGGCCGGTTTGCGCGCGCTGCATCAGCGCTGCCATGGCGCCGATGGCACCGAACATGCCGCCCATGATGTCGTTCACGCTGCTGCCCGCGCGCAGCGGATCGCCCGGGCGGCCGGTCATGTAGGCCAGCCCACCCATCATCTGCACCACCTCGTCCAGCGCGGTGCGGTGCTCGTAGGGGCCAGGCAGAAAGCCGGTGTGGTTCACATAGATCAGGCCCGGGTTGAGCCGCGACAGGCTGGCATGGTCCAGGCCGTACTTCTTCATCACCCCGGGCTTGAAGTTCTGCAGCACCACGTCGGCACTTGCGGCCAATCGGATGGCGGCCTGCACGCCCTCGGGCTGGCGCAGGTCGATGGCCACGCTCTTCTTGTTGCGGTTGAACATGGGAAAGAAACCCGCTCCGGCGCCCAGCAGGTGGCGCGTGCGGTCGCCGCCCACCGGCTCCACCTTGATCACCTCGGCCCCCAGATCCGCCAGCACCATGCCGCACGCCGGCCCCATCACCATGTGGCTGAACTCCACCACGCGAATGCCTTGCAACGGCAGGGGTTTCGACGGTGCGGGGATGGCGCCGTGGGGCGCTAGGTCGGAGGGGGTGGTGTCGGTCATGTTCACAAAAAAATAGCAGAGATGGACGCAGTACGGCCGCGCCTAGGGTTTCCCCTGGAATCCGGGCATTCTAGAAAGCCCCCCTGGGCCCTTCACCCATGTTTTGGGCAATCCGGGCATCCCGGAACGTGATTCCCCCGGTGTGGGAACGTGGCAGCGCTACAACAAAAGCAGCGTTTTTGCGCACTTTTGGGCTTTACAGCCTAGCGATTCTTTGTCCCGAGCTACTAAACTTGTAGCAGACAGCATTCACAGCTATAGTCGATTCACGTTGGTTCGGGGCCAGCCTACCGCCCGGCCCATCCCCCATCTCAGCGCAAGGAGAAGCGTCCATGAGCTCTAAGGAAAACGCCGCCATCAACCAGTTGCTCGAAAAACTCGAGCGCCGCTACGCATTGCGCGTGCTGTGGGCACTGCGTGATGGGCATCCGCAAACCTTCCGTTTGCTGCAGGACAGCGTGGGCGGCATCACGCCCAACACCTTGAACACCCGCATCAAGGAACTGCGCGAAGAAGGCTTGATGGAGCATGGCAACGACGGCTACACCGTCACCGCGTCGGGCCAGGACCTGCTCAAGCGCCTGAGCGATCTGCAGGCTTTTGCCACACGCTGGGCAGCCGCACGCGCGAAGAAGTAATCTACGCGCTGCCGCTGCGGCAACCGCGACAGGCACCCGAGGTTTTGGACCGCCGGTGCCTTTTGTTTTTCTGTTTCGTCCACACAAGGAATTTTTCATGGCACTGACCACCACTGCCTCTGGCCTGCAATACGAAGACACCGTTGTCGGTCAGGGCGCCGAAGCCATCAGCGGCGCTGACGTCAAGGTACATTACACCGGCTGGCTGTACCTGGATGGTGAGCAAGGTGCCAAGTTCGACTCCAGCAAGGACCGCCGCGAGCCTTTCGAGTTCACCCTGGACGACGGCATGGTGATCCGTGGCTGGGACGAAGGCGTGCAAGGCATGAAGGTGGGCGGCAAGCGCACCCTGATCATCCCCGCCGAGCTGGGCTATGGCGCGCATGGCGCCGGCGGCGTGATCCCACCCCACGCCACACTGAAGTTCGAGGTCGAGCTGCTCTCCACCAAGGCGGCCCCCGTGCTGCAGATCGAGGACACCGTGGTCGGCGAAGGTGCCGAAGCCACCCGCGGCAAGCGCGTGACCGTGCACTACACCGGCTGGCTGTACAAGGACGGCCAGCAAGGCGCCAAGTTCGACTCCAGCAAGGACCGCAACGACCCCTTCGTGTTCCAACTGGGCGCGGGCATGGTTATCAAGGGCTGGGACAAGGGCGTGGAAGGCATGAAGGTCGGCGGCAAGCGCACCCTGATCATCCCCCCGGAAATGGGCTATGGCGCCCGCGGCGCCGGCGGCGTGATCCCGCCCAACGCCACGCTGAAGTTTGACGTGGAACTGCTGGCCGTCTGAGCCCGCACACACCCCGCACAACACGGCCTGTCATCGACAGGCCGTTTTTTATGCCCCAGAGAGAGATGCCGTGGCCGCCACGGCCTCAGGCAAACAACGCCTGCTCCAGCGGCACATAGGCCTGGGGGCCGACCGCGTCGCGGATCTTGGGGGCCACAGCGGCCAGCTGGTCAAAGCTGGTGGCGGCCTCCACCGACAGGTTCAGACGAAAGCCCGACAGGCCCAGCTTGCCCGTCAGCGCCACGGCCACCGGGTAGGCGTCGCGGTAGCGCTCCTGGGCAGAACGCGCCGAAGGGCTGGCGGCAGGCGCTGCTGCCGGCGAACTGTCCGGGGCCTCGGCCAGCAGGCCGGCCTGCACCAGGGTGTCGATGTCCGCCGCTCCCAGTCCCAGGCCTTGTGTGGCCTGCAGCACCTCGTCGACCGTGCGCACGCCATCGAACAGCAGAAAGGCCGAGCGCAGCTTGCCGGCCAGCTGTGCGCTGCGCGCCTTGAACGCCTGCTGGCCTGCCTCGGTCTTGATCAAACGCCGTCCCATCGCGCATCCCTCCGTTGCCCTTGTGGGAGACAGCATGGCACAGGCCTGCAGCGGGCCCCATTGGGGCAATCCAGGGACTGGGCACAGCAGGCGCTCATGGAAACATGAGCGTGCTGCGCGCGACAGCTCTTGGTTTTCAGCCATTTTTATTCCGAAAACCGCACCAGGCAAGCGCCAGCAGCTATCGTTGCAGCGATTCGCGCGGCCCCACCCAGCTCCACAGCAGGGTCACAGCCATGCCTGCCGCCACACCGAACACGCCGGAGGACACCGGCTGGATGCCCCACCACAGGCCATCGGCCAGCAGCACGGACGGCAACCAGTGCTGGACCATGGCGGTGTGCGACAGCATGTAGTACAGCGCCACGCCCAGCCCGGCCAGCATGCCGGCCAGCGCCGCATAGCGGGTGACGCCACGCCAGAAGATGCCCAGCACCATGGCCGGCACAAAGGCCGAGGCCGCCAGCGAGAACGACGCCGCCACCATGGGCAGGATGTCGGACGGCCGCTGCCCCGCCACCAGCGCCGCCAGCAGCGCCACCGCCATCAGCACGAACTTGGAGACGATGACCCGCTGCTCGGGCGAGGTCTTGCGTGGCCGGTCCTGGAAGTACAGGTCGCGCACCAGGGCGTTGCTGATGGTCAGCAGCAGGCCGTCGGCCGTGGACAACGCCGCCGCCAGCCCGCCGGCGGCCACCAGGCCCGCCACCACATACGGCAGGCCGCCGATTTCCGGTGTCGCCAGCATGATCAGGTCGGCGCCCAGGCGCAGCTCGCCAAACTGCAGCACCCCGTCGCCATTGACATCCTCCACCGACAGCAGCGAGGCATCGACCCGCGCCCACTGCGCGATCCAGTTCGGCAGCTCGTCAAAGCGCACGCCCACCAGGTTGTTCATCACCTCCAGCTTGATCAGCGCCGCCAGCGCCGGGGCCGTCAGGTACAGCAGGGCGATGAAGAACAGGGTCCACGCCACCGAGGTGCGCGCCGCCGACACCGAGGGCACGGTGTAGTAGCGCACCAGCAGGTGGGGCAAGCCGGCCGTGCCCACCATCAGGCAGAACATCAGCGCCAGGAAGTTGTTACGCTCGTCGTTGAACTGCGCGCGCTCCTCGGGCGTGCCGTCCGGGTCGCCGCCAAACGGCTGGCTGTGGCGCGGCAGGCCGGACAGTGGCCGCGCGCGTTCGCGGTACTCCTCCAGCTGCTGGCGCCAGCGCAGCTCGGCCTCCTGGGCGTTGCGCGGCAGGTTGGCGTATTCGCGGCTGGTGGCCACGATCTGGCCCACATCGCTGTTGACCGAGCGCAGGTAGCGGATGCGTTCGTGCAGCACCAGCCGGTCACGCTCCAGCGACAGCGGCACATCCACCAGCTTGGCCTCCAGGGCCTCGACCCGCGCCTGATAGGCCTGGCGCACCGCCAGCTCCTGCGGCGACTGCAGCAGGGCATCCTCCAGTTCGGTGATCTTCTGCAGCTGGCTGGCATAGGCCACAGCCGCCACCGGATTGCCCAGCTGCTTGTACGCCAGCCAGGACACGGGAATCAGGAAGGCCAGCAGGATCACCACGTACTGCGCGACCTGGGTCCAGGTCACGGCGCGCATGCCGCCCAGGAACGAGCACAGCAGCACCCCGCCCAGGCCCAGCATGATGCCGATCTCGAACTGCACCCCGGTCAGGCGCGAGGCAATCAGCCCGACGCCGTAAATCTGCGCCACCACATAGGTGAACGAGCACAGCACCGATGCCAGGGCCGCCACCGTGCGCGGCCAGCGACCACCAAAGCGGGCCTGGAAGAAATCCGGCAGGGTGTACAGCTGCATGGCGCGCAGGTGCGGGGCCACCAGCATGGCCACCAGGCAAAAGCCCCCGGTCCAGCCCAGCAGATAGGCCAGGCCGCCCGGCTGGCCGGCGGTGCCGCCAAAGCCCTGCAGGTACAGCGCGCCCGACAGGCTGATGAAGGAGGCCGCGCTCATCCAGTCGGCGGCGGCGGCCATGCCGTTGTAGACCGGGGGAATGCGGCGGCCGGCGACATAGTATTCGTCGGCATCGCTGGTGCGCCCCCAGATGCCGATGGCGGCATACACCATGACCGGGACGAACAGGAAGATGGGGCCGATCCAGTGGCGCGACAGGCCGTGCTCTTCGGCCCAGGCCATCAGCAGCAGAAAGCCGATCACGGCCAGGCTGTACAAGGCGACCCAGCGATGGACACGCCACCGGTAGGCGCGGGCACGCGAGGAGGAGGAAGTGGCGCTAACGCCGGAGGGGGTGGGCATGGGTGGTACGGGCAGCTGGCAAGGTGGCATCAGGTGCCGAGGCGCTGTGGCACTCGAACCTGTCCATGACCACACAGTAAACCAGCGCGATCAGCATGAACATCAGGACAGCCCCTTGGGCGGCCATCCAGTAGCCCAGCTGCCAGCCTTGCACCCATGCCTGCAAGTCCCGCGCAAAAAAGCACACGCCAAACGAAAACACCACCCAGACCGCCAGCAAGATTGCCTTGAGCCACAGGTGGTGGGTGTCGTGCAGGTCGGGCGGCATCTGCCCCCCGCCTGCCGCCGGCCTGTCATGCACATCGTCGTGAGAAAACTGCATCACAGGCCTTTCGCGGTCTTAGCCCGCCAGTTGCTGCCAGGTGTCGATCACGGTGTCGGGGTTCAGGGAAATCGACACGATGCCCTTGTCCGCCAGCCACTGGGCGAAGTCGGGGTGGTCCGAAGGGCCCTGACCGCAAATGCCGACGTACTTGCCCTGCTTCAGGCAGGCGTCGATGGCGCGCTCCAGCATCTTCTTGACGGCGGGGTCGCGTTCGTCGAAGTCGGCGGCCAGCAGCTCCAGGCCGGAGTCGCGGTCCAGGCCCAGGGTCAGCTGTGTCAGGTCGTTCGAACCGATGGAGAAGCCGTCGAAGTACTCCAGGAACTCCTCGGCCAGGATGGCGTTGGAAGGCACCTCGCACATCATGATCAGCTTGAGCTCGTTCTCACCGCGCTTGAGGCCGTTGTCGCCCAGCATGGTGGTCACGCGCTCGGCCTGCTTCAGGGTGCGCACGAAGGGGATCATGATCTGCACGTTGGTCAGGCCCATGTCCTCACGCACGCGGCGCAGTGCTTCGCATTCCATCTTGAAGGCTTCGCCGAAGTCTTCGGAGATGTAACGCGCGGCACCGCGGAAGCCCAGCATCGGGTTCTCTTCCTCGGGCTCGTAGCGGCTGCCACCGATCAGCTTGCGGTATTCGTTGGACTTGAAGTCCGACATGCGCACGATCACGGGCTTGGGCCAGAAGGCGGCGGCAATCGTGGCCACGCCTTCGGCGACCTTGTCGACGTAGAAGGCGCGGGGCGAGGCGTGGCCACGCGCCACGGATTCCACGGCCTTCTTCAGGTCGGGATCCACGGCGGGGTAGTCCAGAATGGCCTTGGGGTGCACGCCGATGTTGTTGTTGATGATGAATTCCAGGCGGGCCAGACCCACGCCGGCGTTGGGCAGCTGGGCGAAGTCAAAGGCCAGCTGGGGGTTGCCCACGTTCATCATGATCTTGGTCTTGATCTCGGGCATTTCGCCGCGGGTGACTTCGGTCACTTCGGTCTCGATCAGGCCGTCATAGATCTTGCCAGTGTCGCCTTCCGAGCAGGACACGGTCACCAGGGTGCCATCCTTCAGTCGGGCGGTGGCGTCGCCGCAGCCGACCACGGCAGGAATACCCAGTTCACGCGCGATGATGGCGGCGTGGCAGGTGCGGCCGCCACGGTTGGTCACGATGGCGGAGGCGCGCTTCATGACGGGTTCCCAGTTGGGATCGGTCATGTCGGTCACCAGCACGTCGCCAGGCTGGACCTGGTCCATCTGCGAAATGTCGGACACCAGACGCACGGGGCCGGTACCGATCTTCTGGCCAATCGCGCGACCTTCGGCCAGCACATTGCCGGTGCCCTTGAGCTTGTAGCGCAGTTCGGCCTGGCCCTTGGACTGGCTCTTCACGGTTTCGGGACGTGCCTGCAGGATGTACAGCTGGCCGTCGGTGCCGTCCTTGCCCCATTCGATGTCCATGGGGCGGCCATAGTGCTGCTCGATCACCAGCGCGTACTTGGCCAGTTCCTGCACTTCGGTGTCGGTCAGCGAGTAGCGGTTGCGCAGCTCGGGGGCCACGTCGGTGGTCTTGACCAGCTTGCCGGAGGCAGCCTTCTCTTCGGGCGAGGAGAACACCATCTGGATCAGCTTGGAGCCCAGGTTGCGGCGGATCAGCGCGCTCTTGCCAGCCTTGAGCATGGGCTTGTGCACGTAGAACTCGTCGGGGTTCACGGCGCCTTGCACCACGGTTTCGCCCAGGCCATAGCTGGAGGTGATGAAAACCACCTCTTCAAAGCCAGACTCGGTGTCGATGGTGAACATCACGCCGGCCGCGCCCAGGTCGGAGCGCACCATACGCTGCACGCCGGCGGACAGGGCCACCACGTCGTGGGCAAAGCCCTTGTGCACGCGGTAGGAGATGGCGCGGTCGTTGTACAGCGACGCGAACACTTCCTTCATCTTGTGCAGCACGTCGTCGATGCCCACCACGTTCAGGAAGGTTTCCTGCTGGCCGGCGAACGAGGCGTCGGGCAGGTCTTCCGCGGTGGCGGAAGAGCGCACGGCGAACGAAGCGGCGTCGTTACCGCCTTGCAGCGTGATGAAGGCCGCACGGATGGCGGCTTCCAGATCGGCCGGGAAAGGCTGGGCTTCCACCAGGGCACGGATTTCGGCACCCACCTGGGCCAGGGCGCGCACGTCTTCCACGTCCAGCGCCGCCAGCTTGGCGGAAATCTTGTCGGCCAGGCCTTCGTAGGCCAGGAATTCGCGGAAGGCGTGGGCCGTGGTGGCAAAGCCCGTGGGCACGCGCACGCCCTGGGGCAGCTGGGAAATCATTTCGCCGAGCGAGGCGTTCTTGCCGCCTACGACTTCGACGTCGCTCATACGCAGTTGTTCGAAAGGCACGACCAGAGCGGTCGCTTCGAAACGGTTAGACATGGGGAGGCTCCAAAGTTAAAAACCGGTATGTCCCGCATGCCTGCCCACCACATCTTGGATGTTCTGGTTGTCGGCGGTCGACCTGCATGCGAGCGAAATTTGGGAATAATGGGCGCCATTGTAGGCCCGGGGCACGATTTCCGCCGTGACCCCGGGTGTTTGATCTGATTGGATAAGCCTGCCCATGCACACGCGCACCGTATTCGTTATTTCGGATGGCACAGGGATCACTGCCGAGACCTTTGGCACCGCCCTGATGACCCAGTTCGACATCAAGCCCCGCATCGTGCGCATCCCCTTTGTTGACACCGTGGACAAGGCCCACCAGGCGGTACGCCAGATCAACCACACGGGGGATGTGGAAGGCAAGAAGCCGATCGTGTTCAGCACCCTGGTCAACCAGGAGGTGGTCACCATCATCAACGCCCATTGCAAGGGCCTGCTGATGGACATGTTCGGTACCTTTGTGCAGCCGCTGGAAGACGAGCTGGGCATGAAGAGCCAGCACCGCGTGGGGCGCTTCTCGGACATCAGCCAGAGCAAGGAATACCTGGACCGCATGGAGGCCATCAACTACACGCTGGCCCACGACGACGGCCAGACCAACCACGACCTCAGCGGCGCCGACGTGGTGCTGGTGGGCGTGAGCCGCTCGGGCAAGACCCCGACCAGCCTGTACCTGGCCATGCAGTTCGGCCTGAAGGTGGCCAACTACCCGCTGATCCCCGAGGACTTCGAGCGCAAGAAGCTGCCTCCGGCGCTGGAGCCCATCCGCAAGAAGCTGTTCGGCCTGACGATCGACCCCGTGCGCCTGTCCAGCATCCGCAACGAGCGCCGCCCCAACTCGCGCTACGCCAGCCTGGAGAACTGCCGCCACGAAGTGCACGAGGCCGAGGCCATGATGCGCCGCGCCGGCGTGAGCTGGCTGTCGACCACCACCAAGTCGATCGAGGAAATCTCGACCACCATCCTGCAGGAAGTGCTGCCCCACCGCCTGGGCATGGGACACGGCCACGGCTGAGGCCCGCAGGCGGCGCCCTGCCCAGCCCCGCCGCCTTCACATTCCGCATAAAAACAGCTGCCAGCGCGCATACAGCAAGCGCTGGCAGCTATTTTTTTACAAGCAGACCTCGGCCCCAGGACGGGATGCCGGGGCAAACAGGTACTGCAGTGCCCCATCCTGCATGTGCACCGCTTCGCTGTGGATGCCCCAGACCCGGGCCATGCAGTCCGGCGTCAGGATGTCGGCCACGGCGCCCAGCTCGGCCGCACGGCCCTGGCCGGGCACCAGCAGCACCTCGTGCGCATAGCGCAGCGCCAGGTTCAGGTCGTGCAGCACCGCCACCACCCCCAGGCCCTGGGTCTGCGCACGGATGCGCAGCAAGGCCATCACCTGGTGCTGGTGCTGCAGGTCCAGCGCGGCGGTCGGCTCATCCAGCAGCAGCCACTGGCTGCCCAGGCCGTGGGGTTGCCACAGCTGGGCCAGCACCCGTGCCAGCTGCACGCGCGCGCGCTCGCCGCCGGACAAGGTGGTGACTTCGCGCCGTGCCAGGTGGGCCACGCCCATGCTGTCCATGGCGGACTGCACGATCTGCGCCTCCTGGTGCGAAGGCTGCTGGCGGTGGGGGTAGCGCCCCATCTCCACCACTTCCTGGGCAGAAAAGGCAAAGGCCACCTGGGTTTCCTGTGCCATGAAGGCCATGCGCCGCGCCAGTTGGGCCGCCGGCAGCCGGTGCAGGGGCTCCGCCCCCAGGCACACCCGGCCCGCCGCCGGCGGGCGCAAGCCGGCCATCACCGCCATCAGGGTGCTTTTGCCGGCCCCATTCGGACCGACGATGGCCGTCAGCCGCCCCGGTGCCAGCGCAGCCTGCACAGTCGCTAGCAGCGGACCGTGGGCCGAGGCCCGCACCTGCAGTCCGGCGCACACCAGCGCCTGCGATGCCGCCGGCCCGCTCATACCCGCCCCCGGAACTGGCGCAGCATCCACAGGAACAGCGGCACGCCGATGCAGGCCGTCAGCACGCCCAGCGGCATCTCGGCCGGCTGCACCAGGGTGCGCGCCAGGGCATCGGCCGCCAGCACCAGGGCCGCCCCCAGCAAGGCCGAACACGGCAGCACCACCCGGTGGTCCGGCCCGGCCAGCAGCCGCACCCCGTGCGGGGCCACCAGGCCGATGAATCCGATCACGCCGGTCGCCGTGGTCACCACGCCCACGGCCAGCGCCGCGACCACGATGGCCCAGCGCTTGGTGCGCTCCACCGCGACGCCCATCAGCTGGGCCTGCGCCTCGCCCAGCGCCAGGGCATTGAGCGCCCGGGCCAGCAGCAGCGCTGCCGCCAGGCACACCGCCACGGCACCGCCGACCAGCAGCACCGTGGGCCAGCGCGACTGGCCCAGGCTGCCCATCAGCCACAGCTGCACATTGCGCAACTGCTCATCGTTGGAGACATAGCTCAGCCACCCCAGGCCCGCCCCGGCCAGGGCGTTGATGGCAATCCCGGCCAGCAGCATCAACGCGATGCGCGTGCTGCCCTGGGTCTGCGCCAGCCCGTAGATCAGCCCGGTCACCAGCATGCCGCCCGCAAAGGCGCTGCATGCCAGGGTCCAGCTGCCCAGCTTGAACCCCAGGTCGGGCCACCATTGCGGCCCCAGCACGATGGCCCCGGCCGCCGCCAGGGCCGCGCCGCTGCTCACGCCGATCAGGCCGGGGTCGGCCAGCGGGTTGCGAAACAGGCCCTGCATCAGCGCGCCGGCCACCCCCAAACCTGCGCCTGCGGCCGCACCCAGCAGCAAGCGGGGCAGGCGGATGTTCAGGAACACCAGGTGCTCCGGTCCCTGTGCGGCGTGCCCGCCCAGGGCGTCGCGCAACACCACCAGGATCTGCAGTGGGCTGATGGCATACGCCCCCTGCGCGCCGCTCCACAACAAGGCAAGCATGGCCAGCACCACGCCACCGCCCACCGCCAGCGCGGGCGGCAGGCGCCCGGCCACGCCCGCATGCGGCCTCATGCCGTCACCTGCAGCATCTGGCGGTGCAAGGCCTGCACGGCAGAAGGCAGGCGCGGGCCGAAGCCCAGCAGATGGCTGGCCTCCATCGTCACCAGGGCCTTGCGGGCAAACGCCGGGGTCAGGGCCAGCTCCGGCCGCTGCCAGAACGCCGCCACCCCGCCCAGGGCTTCAATCCCCTGGGTGCTGTTGATGAGGACCTGCGGCGCCGCGGCGGCCATGGCCTCGGCCGTCAGGGGGCGGTAGCCGGCGAATGCCGTCACCACGTTGTCGGCGCCGGCCAGTGTCAGCAGGGCATGGGCGGCGGTGTCCGTGCCCGCCACCATGGGTGATCCATTGTGCGAAAGGATGAACAGGGCGCGCGGACGCCGCGTGGCCTGGGCCACCTGCCGGCTCACCTGGGCCCACTCCTGCTGCAGGCGCTGGGCCAGTTGCACAGCCTGGGCCTCGCGCCCGGTCACCCGGCCAACGGTCTCGACCTTGCGCAGCACCTCCTCGAAGCTGTGCTGCGCAGGCACCAGTTCCACCCGCACGCCGGCCGCGCGCACCTGCTCCAGCACCACGGCCGGCCCGGCATCGGCCGCGCCCACCAGGGCGTCCGGCTGCAGGGACAGCAGCCCCTCGGCGGACAGCTGGCGCAAATACCCCACCTTGGGCGTGCGGGTGGCGGCCTCGGGGTACAGGCTGGTGGTGTCCGTGGCCACCAGCAGCGATTGCGCCCCCAGGGCATAGACCACTTCGGTCAGGGCGCCGCCCACGCTGATCAGACGGCGCACGGGCCGGCCACGCGGCTGCGCCCACGCCGGCCAGGCCGCCGCCATGCCCGAGGCGGCCAGGGCTGCCAGCCACTGGCGGCGCGGCCAGGTCTGCGGTGCGAACTGTGGGTGCATTTCCCGTCTCCCCTCAGGCACGTGGCAGGCTTTCAGCCAGATCACGCCAGGCGGGCAGCTCCAGCTCGCCCGGATGGCGCACCCCGAAGAACATGGCCACCACATCGCCGGAGGCATCGAACAGCTCCACCGAGGTCACCACGCCGTCGCTGGTGGGCTTGCGCACCAGCCAGGCCGCCGTGATCAGGTCGCGGCGCAAGTGCAGGTTGAAGCCAGGGTCCAGCACATTGATCCAGTCCGCGCCACCGGGTGTCTGCATGGGCTTGATGTGGTGCACGGTCCCGGAGTGGATCTGGATGCAGCCCTTGCTGCCGACGAACACCATGATGGGCACGGCCGCCGCCGCGGCCTGCTGCAGCAGCGGGGTCACGGCCCCCAGGTGCAGCGGTTCGCAGAACTCCCCCCGGGTCAGGCGAAAGCTCTGCTGGCGCTCGCACTCAAAGTGGCGCAGCATGCCGAAGAACTCGTGCGTGTCCTGCATGTTCGCCCAGGCCTGGCGCAGGCCTGCGGCGTCGATGCTGGCATCGTCCTTGACCACGGCCCGCGGCTTGGCCGGCACGAAGCCATAGTCCTGCTGTGCATCGGCAAAGCGCTGCACCACGGCCTCCCAGGCCTGCAGGTCGGTGCTGGGGCGCACATAGATCTTGTGCACCGCTACGCCATGCTGGTTGAAGAACTGCAGGCTGCGCTGCGCTGCCCCGCCCTGGCCCGGCTCGGTCACGGCGAAACCGGCATGCCACTGGAAGAACAAGAGGCGCAGATCGATGTCGTCGTTGTTGCACAGGGCCACCTGCCCCTCGCGGCTGAAGCCCTGGTAGATGCCATCCTTTTCGTGGACGACGGACTCGTTGCGCGTCAAGGCCATCAGCGTGCCGCAAGGCGCCAGCGCCGACAGGATTTCGAACCACTGCGGCGCCAGCGCCAGGGCTTTGAGGGGCTGCGCATGCGTCCCCACGTGGGCGGCGACCACCGCCCCCTCACTCAGGCCCACGGATTGGGCGGCATCCTTGGCGCGCAGCCCCTGGGCGCGCGCCTGGGCAAAGGCCTGGCGTATCGCGGCGTGATCGGCCAACTGTTGTTCCACTACGGCATTCATGGTGTTGCTCCTGGTTTGGAAAAAACGGGCGCCATGCCGACCGTGCGGCATGGCGAGGGGGCTGGCGGAACCGGCCTCAGAAGTCAGCGACCAGCGAGACGCGCAGGTTGCGCCCCGGGTTGCTGTAGGCGTCGATGGCGGCACGCTCGGTGGCCGTCGTCACACCGCGCACATCGGACCAGTTCCAGTACTTCTTGTCGGTGAGGTTGAACAGGCCCAGGTTCAGGCGCACGCCCTTGCGCAGCTCCACCTGGCCGCTCAGGTCCAGCACCTTGGACGCAGGGCTCAGGAACAGGGCCGTGCTGCTGGACGGCACATCGCGCGGCTTCTTGGCTGCGGTGTAGGTGGCCGCCAGCTCCCAGTTCCAGCGCGCCGCCTTCTGGCTCAGGCCCAGCTTCAGCTGGTGGGGCGAGATGCTTTCCAGGCCTTGGCCGTCCTCGCCAGTGCCCTTGGTGTAGCCATAGCCGCCGCGCAGATGCCAGGCCCCGCCCCAGGCCCGACCCAGCTCGGCCTTGGCCTTCAGCTCCACGCCCTTGATCGTGGCCTGCGCCTGGTTGCGCGACTGCTGCAGGCTGATCACCGGGGCGGTGCCCACCGAGCCGGCGTTGGCATAGCGTTCGATGAAGTTGCGGTAGCGCCCGTAGAACGCCGCAGCCTCCCACTGGAAGGCGCCCTCGGTCTGGCGCAGGCCCAGGTCGAAGTTGTTGCTGGTTTCCGCCTGGAGGTTGGGATTCGGCAAGATGTAGTAGCCATAGAACGGCGTCACATTGCCAAAGAAGTTGTTCAGCTCGCCCGCCGTGGGTGCACGGAAGCCGCGCGCATAGTTGGCATACAGCTGCAGGCCCCCGGCCAGGTTCCACTGCGTGCCCAGCTGCGGCAGCCAGGCATCGAAGCGCTTGGACACCGGTGTGGCCCCCGTGGCCCCCATGTTGATGCTGCCGGCGTCGGCGTCGATATCGACCGATTCGTAGCGCAGGCCCGGTTTGACCAGGAAGGCACCCAGCTCGATGTTGTCCTGCACGAAGGCGCCCCAGCGCGTGGTGCGGGTGTCCGGCCCCTTGGGCACCGAGGTGGTCACACCGTTGTCGGTGGACAGGCTGTCGAAATCGTTGTCCAGGCGGCTCAGGTCCAGCCCATAGTGCAGCGCATGCGCCCCCCACTGCTTGCGCGCCTGCACGCCGGCCTGCAGCATGCGTTCGTCGTAATGGTGGTCGCGCACACGCATGCCATTCGCCGTGCTGGTGTCCAGCCGCAGCTGCTGGCGGCTGCTGCTGCCCTGCCAGGCCAGGTAGCTGCTCAGCAGGTCGGCGGCCGCGCTGCGCACCCGGAAGTCCGACTTCAGCGACACCCGGCTGCGCGTGCTGTCGTTGTCGTCGATGTGGCTGCGGGTGGTGCCGTTGGCAAAGTCGTGCAGGTTGTTGACATGCACGTCCTGGCGGCGGTGTTCGGCCGTGAAGACATGGGTCTGGTCGGCATCGGGCTGGAAGACCAGCTTGGCCAGCACCGACTGGCGGCGGTTGTCTTCCGGATTGGGCTGGGTGCGCTGCAGGCCCGTGCCGCCCACGGTGCCCATGTTGTCGATCTCGTCGCTCCACTCGCCGTTGACGGACAGCAGCCACTGCCATTGCTCCGAGGCCCTGCCCGCCAGCGCGGCGCCAGCGGTCAGGCCCTGGTTTTCGCTGCGCCAGCCCAGCAGGGCCCGTCCGCCTAGGGTCTTGCCGTCCTTGAGCAGGTCGGCCGGCAGCAGGGTGCGCATATGGACCACCCCGGCAATCCCGCCGGCCGGCAGGCTGACCGGCGACACACCCTTGTGCACCTCGATGGCCGACAGGGTCAGCGGGTCGACATGGTCGCGGCCGAAGCTGTGGCTGTTCATGAAACTGTCGGCCTCGGGCTGGGCAATGCCGTCGATCAGCATCTGCACCCGGTTGCCACCCAGGCCGCGGATTTCAAACCCGGTATTGCCCTCGCGCCCGGTGGTGCCCGAGATGCCGGTGCCACGCTTGGGCTGGCGTGGCACCTCCACGTTCACCATGTCCCGGGTCGCGTCGCGGATGTCCAGCACCTGCTGGCGCTCCAGATCCGCCTGGTTCAGGGCCTCCACCCCATAGGTGGTGGACAGCTCCGAGGCTTGCTCGGTCACCACCGTCGTTGGCAACTGCGGCTCGGCCGCTTGCGCTGCTGCACACACCCCAGCCCACATGGCCGCGCACGCCACTGGGCGCAGGCCTCCCCACAACTGTGTCATAGCTCGTTCTCTCTTCCTTCATTTGGTGATATCCAAACGCTGGCGAACCTCGGAAGAACGAAAACGACCTGGGGGTGGCTGGCTGTGCGCGCATTATATGAGAATAATTCTCATTAATTGACGCAAGACAACCGTTGGTCCCTTGGACTGGATTAAGGATTAATGCCTGCCCGACCAGCGCCGCTGCGACCAGACACACCACACCAGCCCCAGCGTGGCCAGTGCACCGCCGACCCAGCCGATGTGCTGCATGCCGGCATGCAGGCTCACCTGGCTGCCCAGCAGCGCCCCGGCGCCGATGCCGATGTTGAAGATGCCCGAGAACAGCGACATCCCCACGTCCGTGGCATCGTGGGCCAGGCTCAGCACCTTGGCCTGCATGGCCAGGGCCATGCACATCATGGCGATGCCCCAGACCACACAGACTGCGTACAGCAGCGGCACCTGGGCGCTGGCAGGGCCCAGCAGGCCCAGGCTGAGCGCCATGCCGGCAATCGCCAGCGGCAGGAAGCTGCGCGCCAAGCGCAGGCCATAGGCGCTGAACAGCAGGCTGCCGACAATGCCCATGCCGCCAAACAGCAGCAGCACCACCGTGGTCACATGCGCATCCAGGCCCGCCACGACCTGCACAAAAGGCTCGATGTAGCTGTAGACCGTGAACTGCGCCGTCACCACACACACCAGCAGCAGGTACAGGGCCATCAGCGCAGGACGGCGCAGCAGCACCGGGATGCTGGAGGCCGAGCCAGCGTTCTCGCTGGGCAGTTGCGGCAGGTTGCGCGCCAGCGCCAGCATGACGACCACCGCCAGTGCGCCAATCGCCCAGAAGGTGGTGCGCCAGCCCAGCCAGTCCCCCACCACACGCCCCAGCGGAATGCCCATGACCATGGCCAGCGTGGTGCCCGTGGCCAGCAGGCCCAGGGCCTGGGCCTTTTTGCCCGGCGGTGCCACGCGCACCGCCAGGGCCGCCGTGATCGACCAGAACACCGCGTGCGAGAAGGCCACGCCCGCGCGGCTGAGGACCAGCATGGCAAAGCTGTTCGCCAGCCCCGACACCACATGGCTGGCGATGAACACGGCGAACACCCCCATCAGCAGCTTGCGCCGCTCCATGTGCCGCGTCAGCAGCATGCAGGGCAGCGAGGCCAGGGCCACGATCCAGGCATAGATGGTCAGCATCAGGCCCACGTGCTCGGCCGGCATGCCAAAGCTGGCGCCGATGTCGCCGAGCATGCCGACCGGCACAAACTCGCTGGTGTTGAAAATGAAGGCACCCAAGGCCAGCGCGCACACGCTCAGCCAGGCGCGCAGGTTGGAAGCGGGGGAAACAGGGGAAGACATGCGCAAGACAGAAATGAAAATGCACCCCGCAGGGTGCTTGATGGTCAACACGCGGCGGCCTTGTGCACAAGGCCGCCCGGTCCCGCAGTCTAGCCCTTGTGCCGGGCGCCGGGTGCGCTGGCCTGCGCACCCCCTGTTCAGCCCCAGGCCATTTCCCCCAGGACCACCTTGGCGCCGATCTCCAGCGAGACCTTGCCCTGCAGCTGCGGGTAGCGCTGCAGCATGTGGGCGATCAGCTGGGCACTGCCGGAGGACTGGGCCAGCGCTTCTTCGAACGCCAGCAGATAGTCCCGCGTGAAGCGCAGGGCCCCGGCATCCAGCACGCCCTGGGGACCCATGTGGCCAGGCACCAACCGTTGCGGCTGGCGCGCCAGCATGGCGTCCAGGTTGTCACGCCAGGCCCGGCGTGCCGCAGCGCTGGGGGTGTCGGCCGTCCAGACATGCAGGTCCGAAAACACCAGCACCCCACCCACGATGGCCTGCAGCGACGGCACCCACAGGTAGCGCCGGTTGGCCAGGCCCTGCGCGGCCACGATCTCGATGCGCTGGCCTTCCAGCATCAGCACCGACTCATCGAACGGCTGGGCAAAGACCACGTCGGCGCGGGTCTGCGGGCCGTTGTCCTTGAGCTGCGGCCCCCAGATGGCCAGCTTCTTATCGACATTCGCCGCAATCGCCGCGATGGTCTCGGAGGCCGCCAGAATCCGTGCCTGGGGAAAGGCGTCGCGGATGGGCGCCAGACCAAAGTAATAGTCGGGATCGCTCTGGCTGATGTAGATGGCCTGGAGCGTCTTGCCCGTCGCCGCGATGGCCTGGGCCACGGCCCGGCCATCGGAGAGGGTGAAGCCACCGTCCACCAGGATGGCATCCCGGGCCCCGCTGAGCAGCACGGGCGCCCGCGAGAAGCCGTGTTCATCGGCGGGGAAGTGGGTCCACTGCAGGGCGGCCGGCTGGGCCGCCTGCACCGCCAGCGACGGGGCCGCCAGGCCCACAGCGGTCATTTGCAGGAAATGGCGACGTTGCAACATGGAGAGATTCATGGTTTCAAACAGGGGGCGCGCACCCGCGCACGGCCACAGGGTGCGGGTCGCTGCGGTGCGCCAAACACAGGGACCGGCCCGCGCGGTGGCCGGCAGCGATCATCAATAGGCCACTGTGAAGCGCTGGCGCACATGCGCCTGCTGCTCCAACGCATCCACCAGGGCCACGGCCAGGTCGGCGGCCGAGATGTCGCCCGGTGTGCCATCGGCCTGCATCAGCGGGGCATCCTGGCCAGTGCGGTACTGGCCGGTGCGGCCCTGGGACTGGGCGGCCGAGCCACCGTGGAAGCCGATGGGGGGGCTCAGGAAGCTCCAGTCCAGGCCCGTGTCCTGGGTCTGCAGCAGGGTCAGCACATCGCGGGCCGCCGTGGCACCGGCCTTGATGGGGGCGGGGAATTCCGGCGTATCGACCAGTTGCACGCCAGGCGCCACAAACAGGCTGCCCGCGCCGCCCACGACCAGAAAGCGCGACACGCCCGCGTCCTTGACGCCCTGCAGCGTGGCACGGCTGGCGCGCATGAAATCCTCGTAGATGTTCGGGTTGGTCCAGCCCGCGTTGTAGGCGCTGAGCACGGCCTGCGTGCCACGCACGGCCTCGCGCACGGCGGCGGCGTCCAGCACATCGGCCTGCACCACCTTCAGGTGCGGGCGCGGTGCCAGCTTGGCGGGGTCACGCACCAGGGCCACCACGTCGTGGCCACGCTGCAGCAATTCTTCCAGCAGGGCCGAGCCCACGAAACCGGTGGCACCAATCAGAGCAACTTGCATGTGCTATCTCCTAGCAATTGAACAATGGCTAAAGCTTAAAGGCCTGAAACCGGCAAAAACCACGCAGATTGCACCAACACTTTGAAGCACAGCTTCACAATAACGGCATGGAAGACCTCAAACGCATGGCCGTGTTCGCCGCCGTGGTGCAGGCGGGCAGCATGACGGCCGCCGCCCGGCAGCTGGGCATGACGCCCTCGGCCGTGAGCCAGCACATCCGCCAGCTGGAGCGCCAGGCCGGCGTCACCCTGCTGCACCGCTCCACCCGCCAGATCGCCCTGAGCGATGCCGGCCAGCGCTTTTACGTGCAGTGCGCCACCCTGGCCGATGCCGCGCAGCGCGCACGGGCCGAGCTGGTGGCCGAACGCCAGCAGCCCAGCGGCGAGCTGCGCCTGTCCGCCCCGGTCGGCTTTGCCCGGCATGCGGCCCCGGCCCTGGGCGCCTGGCTGGCGCGCTTTCCGCAACTGCGCCTGGGCCTGCTGCTGGACGATGCCACCATCGACCTGATCCAGGCGCGGGTGGACGTGGCCCTGCGCTTTGGCCACCTGCCCGACTCGACCTGGGTGGCGCGCAAGCTGGCCAGCACCCCCAACTGGCTGTGCGCCGCACCGCGCTGGGTGGCCGCGCAGCCACAGCCGCTGCAGCACCCGGAACAGCTGAGCAGCGCGCACTGGCTGGCCCTGTACCGCTCCGGCGATGCCCTGCGCACCCTGCAGTGGCGCCACCGCGGCACCCAGGCGCTGTACAGCCTGCAGTTGCTGCCGCACCTGCACAGCAACCACCAGATGGCCGTGCAGGAGCTGTGCGAGGCCGGCCTGGGCGTGGCCCTGCTGTCCGCCATCGACGTGGCCGACCGCGTGCGCGACGGGCACCTGGTGCGCCTGCTGCCCAACTGGGAGATGGGCCTGCTCGACATCTGGGCCGTGACGCCGCAGCGCGATGCCCAACCCGCCAAGGTGCGCCAGGCGATCGCCGAGCTGCAGGCCTACTTTGCGCAGCTGGACGGCACGCTGCGCTGAGCCTGCACCGCTGCGCACCAAAACAAACAGCACCGTGGCCGGTGCTGTGGGTGAATTGCAAAAATTGATAGCTGACAGCGCTTGACCCGCGTGCACTTCAAAGGCTTAACCCATTGAAATGCTTGTAGAGCATGCGCCAGCCGCTCTTGTTTTCGCAGTCTCTCAGTTCGTGGCCTTCTCGCCGCGCTCGTACACGGCCGAGGCACGGCCGACGATCAGCGAGTCCAGCTTGCCCACCTTCTCCAGGTCGCGGTTCTTGTAGGCCAGCTTGTGCAGCACATAGCGCATGGCGTTCAGGCGCGCGCGCTTCTTGCAGTCGCTCTTGATCACCGTCCAGGGCGCATCGGCGGTGTCGGTTTCGAAGAACATCGCCTCCTTGGCGCGCGTGTAGTCGTCCCACTTGTCCAGCGAGGCCTGGTCGATGGGACTGAGCTTCCACTGCTTGAGCGGGTGCGTCTCGCGCTCCTTGAAGCGGCGACGCTGCTCCTTGCGGCTGACGCTGAACCAGAACTTGATCACATGCACGCCACTGTTGACCAGCATGCGCTCGAACTGCGGCGCATCTTGCATGAACTGGCGGTACTGCGCGTCCGTGCAAAAGCCCATCACGCGCTCCACGCCGGCGCGGTTGTACCAGCTGCGGTCCAGCAGCACGATCTCGCCCGCCGTGGGCAGGTGCTGCACGTAGCGCTGGAAGTACCACTGGCCCTGCTCGGTCGGCGAGGGTTTTTCCAGCGCCACCACGCGCGCACCGCGGGGGTTCAGGTGCTCCATGAAACGCTTGATGCTGCCGCCCTTGCCGGCCGCGTCGCGCCCTTCGAAGACGATGACCACGCGCTGGCCGGTTTCCTTGACCCAGGCCTGCAGCTTCAGCAGTTCCACCTGCAGGCGGAATTTTTCCTTTTCGTAGACCGAACGGCGCAGCAGGTTGGCATACGGATAGCCGCCCTCCTTCCAGTCCTTGGCCAGCTCCTCGTCCGGGTTGGGGCGCGGCTCCTTCTTGCCGGTGCCGTCCAGCTTGTTCAAGGCCTTGCGCAGCGCCTTCTGGTCGTCGGGGTCGGAGCCTTCCAGCAGCGCGCGCAGCGCCTTGGCGCGTTCCTTGTCGGTGCCCGGCGCGTCCAGCACGCTCAGCACCGCGGCCACCCGGCGCTTTTGCGCCGCCTGCGTGGCCTGGCCGGCCACGAACTGCTCGATCGACTTGGCATCCTGGCCCACCGCCACATCGCCGGCGGCGGCTTTGCGCTTGCCGTGCTCGGCCGGGGGTGCTTCGGATCGGGAATTGCTGGGGGTGGGCTTGTCGGCCATACGCGAAAACTCCTGCCCCTGCACGGCCGCGTGCCGTGCAGAGATTCATAAACAACATCACATCCAGCGCTTGACGATACCATTGACCGACACTCCTGCAAGGCATCGCACTGACAGCCGATGCCGTGCTTCTCTGTTGCCCACGCCGGGTTTCCAGGAGAAAGTTCGATCTATGTCAATGTGCCCCCCTGCCGCTTCGCTGTTCCGCCGCCCTGGCGTGGCACTGCTGTGCGCCCTGGCGGGCGCCTGGATCGCCGGGCCCGCCCAGGCCCAGGTGTTCCGCTGCACCGATGCCCAGGGGCGCGTCACCTACACCGGCACCCCCTGCGCGCCTAGCCAGAGTGGCAAGGAGGTGCTGCCCGCCCCGACCCAGGAAGAGCGCGCCCAGCAGGAAGCCCAGTACCAGCAGGCCCTGGAACGCCGCCGCGCCGAGCAGGCGCTGCAGGCCGAGCGCGAAGCCGCCCAGGCCCAAAGCGACGCCGCCCGCGCGGCCGAGCAGGCGGCCCAGCGGCCCCAGCCGCCGGTCATCGTGCAGGTGCCGCCCAGCAGCCCGCCGGTGGTGGTGCCCAGCTACGGGCCGTTCTACCCGCCGCGGCCACCGCATGGGCGGCCTCCGCCACCCCCACGGCCGCAGCCACCCGACACCAAGGCCGACGGCTACAACTGCAATGTGTTCCGTTGCTACGACGGCAAGGGCAACACCTACCCCCGTCCCTGACCGGCCGCCAGCCCCTCGGCCACCGTGGGCCAGGCCAGGCGCACACGCAACTCCCGCAGCATGCGCGTGTTGCGCAGCCGGCGTGATTCACTCATGAAGCTCAGCATCATCGGCGGCAGCACCTGCTGCGCCTCCTGGCGCGACAGGCGCGCAGGCTGCGGCAGGCCGTAGATCTGCGCCGCCAGGTCAAAGTAGTCGCCCATGCGCAGCTCGGTGTGGTCACAGACGTTGTAGACGCGCTGGGGCCGGCCACGCCACAGGGCGGCGCGCAGGGCCTGCGCCAGATCGTCGGCGTGGATGTGGTTGGTGAACACATCGTCCGCCTGGCGCAGCACCGGCAGCCCCTTGAGCAGGCGACCCTGCGGCGTGCCACCCTCGCGGTCCGGCGCGTAGATGCCGGGAATGCGCAGCACATTCACCCGCGCACCGCTGCGCTGCCCCCAGGCACGCAGTTGCTGCTCGGCATCCACGCGGCGGCCCGCGCGTTCGGTGCCCGGCTGCAGCGCCCGGGTTTCGTCCACCCAGGCCCCACCGCAATCGCCGTAAACCCCGGTGGTCGAGCCGTAGACCAGGGCCTGTGGCGCCGGGCCCAGCGCCCGCAGCAGGCGGGCCGTGCGCGCATCGCGCGCGCCCTGGCTGGCCGGGGGCGCCAGGTGGATCACGCGCTGCGCCACACCGCGCAGGCGGCGCAGGCTGCGCGCATCGTCCAGATTGCCCAGCAACGGCGTGATGCCCAGGGCCTGCAGGGCCGGCCGTTTGTCGGGCGACGACGTCAGCGCCAGCACCCGCGGCCCGTGCCGGCCGGTGCGCCCGGCCTGGGCCTGCAACTGGCGCGCCACGCGCTGGCCGACATCACCGCAGCCGACGATCAGCACGCGCGTGCGGCGAAAACGGGCAGGCAGTGCGCGCGGAGGAAATTGGTTTGGAGGCAAAATCGGGCATCCCCATAGATAAGCCATGCAGGGGCCGCAACCATTGCGGCCCCTTGCATTTGTAACGTCTGTCGTAGGCCAGCGCCCTGCTACGCAGGTGCTGGCGGAGCAACCACCAAGGATAGCCAGAAGATGACTGCCCCCGCCTTCCAGATCACCGTGCAGCCCAGCGGCCGCGCATTTGCAGCCACCGACAGCGAGACCATTCTGGCCGCCGCCATCAGTGCCGGCGTGGGCCTGCCCTATGGTTGCAAGGATGGTGCCTGCGGTTCGTGTAAGTGCAAGAAGCTCAGCGGCGAGGTCACGCACGACAGCCACTCCGACAAGGCGCTGTCCGCCCAGGAGCTGGCCGATGGCTATGTGCTGACCTGCCGCGCCACGGCACACAGCGACGTGGTGCTGGAGTCGCGCCAGGTGACTGACGTCAACGCCCCGCCCATCAAGAAGATGCCGGTGCGTGTGAGCGCCCTGGACAAGCTGTCGCACGACGTCATGCGCGTGCAGCTGCAACTGCCCGCCAACACCGTGTTCAAGTACTTTGCCGGCCAGTACCTGGAATTCATCTTGCGCGATGGCTCGCGCCGTGCCTACTCCATGGCCACCGCCCCCCACGTGCAGACCACCACGCCCGGCGTGGAACTGCACATCCGCCACATGCCCGGCGGCCTGTTCACCGACCATGTGTTCGGCGGCATGAAGGAAAAGGAAATCCTGCGCGTCGAAGGCCCGTTCGGCAGCTTCTTCCTGCGCGAAGACTCCGACAAGCCCCTGGTGTTCCTGGCTTCCGGCACCGGCTTTGCGCCGATCAAGGGACTGCTGGAACATATGCAGCACCAGGGTATCACCCGCCCCGTCAGCCTGTACTGGGGTGGCCGCCGCCCCGAGGACCTGTACATGCACAGCTGGCTGCTGGCCCTGCAGGGCAGCATGCCCCATCTGCGCTATGTGCCCGTGGTGTCCGACGCACTGCCCGAAGACCAATGGACTGGCCGCACCGGCTATGTACACCAGGCCGTGCTGGATGACTTTGCCGACCTCTCCGGCCACGAGGTCTATGCCTGCGGCGCCCCCGTGGTGGTGGATGCGGCGCGCACCAGCTACATCGGCCAGCGTGCCCTGCCCGAGGAGGCCTTCTTCGCCGACGCCTTCACCAGCGCTGCCGACCACTGATCCGGAGCCGCCACTGCACACCAAGGCCGCCCGGAGCGGCCTTTTTGCTGCACCTTACGATTACTTACAAAACCCCGTACTGGACAACGCAGGGCCTTGGTAGTAGCGCGCACCAAAAGTGCGCAGACCGTCGCATCACGCACAAAACGCGCGACTTCCTCGAATCGCTTGCAACAAAAAGCCAAAACCCGTTGCGCGCCATCACTGGACGACATGAATCCTGCACAATGTCCGACATGAACCGTCGAAACATCCTGCTGTCCTCCGTGGCCCTTGCCGCAGCAATGGCCTCTCCTTTGACCCAAGCAACTGAGCAGCCCATCCGCCTGATCGTGCCTTATGCGCCTGGCGGTCCGCTGGATGTCACCTCGCGGGCCCTGGCCGAACGCGTGCGCGACAGCCTGGGCACCGTGATCGTGGAAAACAAGCCCGGCGCCGGCGGCAACATCGGCGTGGACGCCATTGCCAAGGCCGCCCCCGATGGCAAGACCATCGGTCTGGCTGCCACCGCCACCCACGGCGTGAACCCCTGGCTGTACAAAAAGCTGCCCTTCGACGCCGCCAAGGACTTTGCCCCCATCACCCAGATGGTGCGCGTGCCCAATGTGCTGGTGATGAACGCCGAACGCGCCAAGGAACTGAACATCAACTCTGTCGCCGAACTGGTCGCCTACGCCAAGTCGCACCCTGGCAAGCTCAGCTACGGCAGCGGCGGCAATGGCAGCTCGGGCCACCTGGCCGGTGAAATGTTCAAGCAGGGCCTGGGCTTTACCGCCGTGCACATTCCCTACCGTGGCGCCAACCCCGCGCAGCTGGCCCTGCTGGCGCGCGAGGTGGACTTCAACATCGACAACCTGGCTGCGGCCTCGGCCAACATCAAGTCCGGCAAGCTCAAGGCCCTGGCCGTGACCACCGCCGCCGAAAGCCCGCTGCTGCCCGGCGTGCCCGCGCTGTCCAAGAGCATCCCCGGCTTCGCCATCGACACCTGGTGGGGCCTGGTGGCACCGGCCGGCACCCCGGCCGACGTGATCGACAAGCTGAACAAGGCCTTCACCGAAGCCCTGAAGGACCCCGAAACCCAGAAGCGCTTCGCCACCCTGATGGCCGAGCCCGTGCCCACCACGGCCAAGCAGTTCGGTGACTTCATGGCCGCCGAGCGCGCCAAGTACGAACCCGTGGTCAAGGCCTCGGGCGCCAGCGTCGACTGACGCCGTCGTCAGCACATGTGACCAAGGCACCTGAGGGTGCCTTTTTCTTGGGCCCGGGCGGAAGCACCCAGGTGCCGGCAGGCCTGCGGCGCACGGTCGTGCGCAAACACAAGCACAAGCGCCCGCAGCGTGCACAAGGCCGCGCCAAACCCCAGCACACCAGCAGCCAGTACTTACCCGCAGTCGCCACCGGCCTTGCATGCCTGGGGTACAACCAACACACGGGCAAGGCCGCAGCACCGCCGCCACGCCCCAGGAGGAGAGGACCATGCCCAAAATACGCCACAGCTACCAACTGCACATCCAGCTGTGCGACATCAAACCCGCCATCTGGCGCCGCTTGGTGGTCAGCGACTGCACCAACCTGGCGCAACTGCACCGGCTGATCCAGGCCGCCATGGGCTGGAGCCCGCGCCACGATTACCTGTTCGAGATCGCCGACCAGCGCTACGGCCAGCCCAACCCCGACTGGCCCGAAGATCCGACCATGGATGCCCGCCGCTACAGCCTGGGCCAGCTGCTGCAAGGCCAGGCCTTGCCCATGCGCTACGTCTACAACCTGGCCGACGAATGGCTGCACCGCATCAAGCTGGAAGCCTGCACCCCGCTGCCCAGCCCCGAGTCGCTGGGCAACCTGCCGCTGTGCCTGGACGGCCGCAATGCCTGCCAGCCCGACCACGGCAGCGATGGCGCCAATGCCCTGCCCTTCGACCTGGCCTCCACCCAGGCGCGCATCCAGGCCCTGGCCCGTGCCCGCACCACCCCGGAGGCCCGTGCAGAAACTGCATTGGCATAAAGGCTATTAAAAAGATGAGCATTTAGCCCATTCAAAACCTAGGTTTCACAGATAAAACACTGTCAAACCTTGAATGAATCAGCGCAGCACGCTCACTTATCAATACCCCACATCGGCGATTCGGCACCCTGGGGTCGGCATTTATTGATCCGCGTCATGTCCCGGGGTAAAAATCGACCCGATCTAAGTCTGCAGGCGGCTATTTCACCCAAACCTGTAAATTCAGCATCAAAATAAGTGTTGACTGGACAGCTGGAGCCCTGGCTTCAGGTCTGCCGAGCACCTCTCACTTCACTGATTGATTCGGAAGGATTCGCGCTATGAAAAAGACTCTGATGACGCTGGCCCTGCTGGCCGCTGGTGGCATTGCTGCACCTGCCATGGCTGCCGACTGCGCCGTGACCGTCGAAGGTAACGACCAAATGCAATTCAATGTGAAGAACATTGAAGTGCCCAAGTCCTGCAAGAGCTACACCGTGACCCTGAAGCACGTGGGCAAGATGCCCAAGTCCTCCATGGGCCACAACATGGTGCTGACCACCACCGCCGATGCCACCGCCACGGCCGCCGACGGCATGAAGGCCGGCGCTGCAGCCGACTACGTGAAGGCCGGTGACACCCGCGTGATCGCCCACACCAAGGTGATCGGCGGCGGCGAGACCACCAGCATGACCATCGACGTGGCCAAGCTGAAGGCCGGTACCGACTACACCTACTTCTGCTCCTTCCCTGGCCACTCCTTCATCATGAAGGGTGCCCTGAAGCTGGGCGCCTAAGCGTCAGCCGCTTCCGAGCCCAGGCCACCAGCCTGGGCCACCCCACAGCCCCGTGCGCTTGCGCCGGGGCTGTGTGCTTTGTGGACCTAGCAATTTCACGCCAATCAGGCTGCAGCGCACATTCAGTGCACACACAATGCACTTTTTTTCATAGCATCTGATTGCCTCCATGACCACGCAAAGCTTTGAACTGGCGTTCTTCACCATTGGCGAACTCGAAGGCCTCAGCGGTGACGCCACCACCCGCACCGCCCACATCGACATCCCTGCCGACTGCTTGCCCGTGGCTGCCACGCTGCAATCCGCCCGCCAATGGCTGGCCGGGCAGCATGCCCAGGTCGACATGGAGTGCGCCGCCGACCTGCCGCTGCGCGGCCACTTCACGTTCCAAAGCGCCCAGGGCCGCCAGGGCTTCCACGTCGAGAGCGCACAGCTGGTGGCCATCGACGAAGGCTTCGTCGTGCGCGCCAGCCTGGACAACGGTGTCTGCGTGGAAAGCGATGTGCTGGCCCTCAGCCTCTGAGACCTGCATCCGCCACTGACACGGCCCGCGCCCTGCACGGGCTTTTTTGCGCAGCTGTCATGCCTGAGCTGCCAAACGCCCCCGGCCAGGCGCTGACAGTGCGATGGCCCCTTGCCCGGCTTGCATTTCTGGCGCACGCCGCCAAGATGGCAGGCATGTACCCCGGAGAACGCTTCAACGCCTGGTCCCACCTGGTCGGTGCCGTGTTTGCGCTGACGGGGGCGACGTGGCTGATCATCACCGCCAGCCTGCGCGCCGACGCCCAGGCCATCACCAGCGTGGCCATCTACGGCACGGCCATGGTGCTGCTGTATGCGATCTCCACCATCTACCACAGCGTGCGCGGGCGGGCCAAGCGCATCCTGCGCAAGTGCGACCACCTGAGCATCTACCTGATGATTGCCGGCAGCTACACGCCGTTTTGCCTCATCAGCTTGCGCGGGGCATGGGGTTGGAGCCTGTTTGGCGTGGTCTGGGGCCTGGCCGTGCTGGGCATGCTGCAGGAAATCAAGCCCCGCAACGCGGCACGCGTGCGCTCCCTGGTGATCTATGCAGTGATGGGCTGGGTCGCCCTGGTGGCCACCGGCCCGCTGCTGCAGGCGCTGGGCCCTGCGGGCTTTGCCTGGCTGGCCGCTGGCGGGGCGCTGTACAGCGTCGGCGTGGTGTTCTTCGTGCTGGATGGGCGCGTGCGCCATTTCCATGGCATCTGGCACCTGTTCGTGATTGCCGGCAGCCTGGCCCACTACGTCGCGGTGCTGGGCTACGTCGTGCCATGACGCCCAAGCCTGCGGCTGAGGTCGCAGCGCAGGCGGCGGTTGGTTCCTCAGGGGTTTTCGTCGAACAACAGGTTCTGCTGCCGGTGCAGATCGCCCGGCCCGGCCTGCGGGGCGCTGTCCGCCTCGGGCAGCAGCGGGAAGGCCAGCACCTCGTCCCACAGCACATGTGGCAGTGGCTCCCAGTGCGCCACCAGCACCCAGCGCGGGGGCTGTGCCGGATCGGCCAGGCGGTCTTCCAGCGCGTCCAGGGCCTGGCACAGGTAGTGGATGCCGTCGCTGTCCAGACCGGCGATCGGCTCCTCGATCAGGGTCAGGCGTGCGCCCGAACACAGGGCCGCCACCAGCCCCAGCTTGCGCAGGCTGCCGGTCGACAGGTGCCACAGCGGCTTGGACAGGTGGGCTTGCAGGGCAAAGCCTTCGCAATACTGGAGGCAGTCTGCATCGCTCCAGCTGGGCCAGTGGCTGGCCTGGGTCTGCAGCCATTGCTGGGCGGACATCTCACGGTCGTGCAGCGGCTGGCGCGGGTTGTGCCAGTAGACCTGGTCGGTGTAGGCCTGGGGGTCTTCCTGGCTGCAGACGCCGGCACAGCGCACCTGGCCGTGGGCGGGCAGCGCATGGCCGGCCAGCACCGGCATCCAGCGCGCGGCCTCGTCGCCGGTGTCGTCCACCACCACGCACAGCCCCGGGGGCAGTGTTTCGCTCCAGCCCGTGGCCCTGGCAGGCGCATTCACGGGCCACAGGTCGGTCCAGGCCATTTCGGGCTGGACATGGTGTTCATGTTGCTTGTGCATGCACGGCCTCCCTTCCCCCCTCTAGCGAGGTTTGAAAGCAATGTATGTCAGCGCATTGCCCGCCGTCAAACCGATTCCCTGCGCCACCGAGGCCCATCCAACCCCTGGTCAATCCGCGGTTTTTTCTTATTGGCTCGAAGTGAATTGCTATACATTTTGATTCTTCGATTTTGTAACAGGGAGAAATACATTGCGAAATACCACCGCTGCCGTTCTGGCCTTGGCCACCGCCGTCGCGCTGACCGGGTGTGAAACCATGACCGACACCCAGCGCAACACCGCACTGGGCGTGGGCATTGGCGCGCTGGCCGGCGCCGGCATCGCCAAGGCCACGGGCGGCAAGGCCGGTACGGGCGCACTGATCGGCGCGGCCGTGGGGGGCGTGGGCACCTACATCTGGTCGGCCAACATGGAACGCCAGCGCCAGGAACTGGAAGACGCCACGCGCGGCACCGGCGTGACGGTGTCGCGCACGGCGGACAACCAGCTGCAACTGGCCATTCCCAGCGACATCTCGTTCGACAGCAACAGCGCCACCATCAAGAGCCAGTTCCGCCCGGTGCTCAACAGCTTTACCGACAGCCTGCGGCGCAATCCCGGCACCCACGTCGTCATCGTCGGCCACACCGACAGCACGGGCGGCGCGCACATCAACGACCCGCTGTCCCTGAACCGCGCCAACGCCGCCCGCGACTACATCTTCAACCAAGGCGTGCGCGGCCCGCGCATCCAAACCGAAGGCCGCGGCGCCCGCGAGCCTGTGGCCTCCAACGAATCCGCCTGGGGCCGGGCCAAAAACCGCCGCATCGACATCTTTGTGGCCCAGGCACAGTAAACCAGGCTGCGGCCCACGACAGCGCGGGCCACAGCCTGGTCACCCCGCCACGGTCCGTGCCCGCCGGTGCACAGACCGTGACCGGGCACTGCAGGTCAACGCCACAGAGGCAGATCACTGTGCCGGCTGATACGAAGTCAGGACTTTTCACTACACCGCGTCAATTGACACATTTCGAAACAAAATCTAATTTGAAAACATTGCGTAGTGCGTGTTCACATTCGGTTTCTGAATTGCGCAGGCTGTGGTGAAAGGCATTCAGCACCTGCCGTCACCGGGATGAAGGGCCCGGCGACCGCCGCCGCCCCCTGAACACGCGGTACGCAATCCCAGACCGGGCCGTGAAGGTGCTGGCAGTTCCCTGGCGCAGCCGGTAGGCCGGACCGGCAACGCCCTGACCCTGGATATGGCCGGAACACGCGTGTCACCCCACCCTTGCTGGCGTCTGCGGCGCCAGGGAGTTGCAAATGCCGGATCTGATGACCATTGCCTTCATGATCGCCTTGTCCTCGGTGACTGCGGCCGGCATGGTGGCATTCGTGGGGCGCACCCACCGGCACGAGGGCGCTCCGCAGACGGCCGCCACCCTGGTGTGCTACGGCATGACCTATCTGTCGATCAGCCTGATGGCGTCGGCCGGGCACGTGCGCTGGTTTCTGGCGGCCTACGGCTTCTTTGCCTGCGGGCAAAGCTGCTGGATCTGGGCCCTGCACCGCTTCCACCAACTGCGCCCACCGTACGCGCTGCTGGTGGTGCTGCCCATCGTTTCCGTGCTGGGGTTGTCCTTGGACAGCATCTCCGCGTCGCTGCGCGTGCAGCTCATCAGCAGCCTGTTCCTGGGCTACGAAGTCTGGGCCCTGTACCTACTGACCCTGCGCCGCGCCGAAGCCATGAACCGCGGCACCATGGTGCTGATCGTGGGCACCCTGATGTTTGCCGCAGCCCTGCTGCTGCGCCTGCACACCCCGGTGGTGTCGCTCACGCTGCGCGACACGGCAGCCTCCACCCCGCCGCTGCTGCTGTCCTTCGTCATCCTCAGCATCGCCATGCACTTCAAGTCCACCGGCTTTCTGATGATGTGCCACGAGCGCAAGCAGGTGCTGCTGGACCGCATGGCCAACGTGGACGTGCTGACCGAGCTGCCCAACCGCCGGGCCCTGATGCACAGCCTGGAGCATGTCTGGCAGCAATGCCAGCGCTGCCACACGCCACTGAGCGTGCTGATGGTGGACGTGGACCACTTCAAGCGCGTCAACGACGCCTGCGGCCACCCCGAGGGCGACAAGGTGCTGGCCCAGATCAGCCGCGTGCTGCAGTCCCATGTGCGCCCCAGCGACATCGTCGGCCGCTACGGTGGCGAAGAGTTCGTGATTGCCTGCCCGCACACCGCCAGCGCCGAGGCCCAGGTGCTGGCCGAGCGCCTGTGCGCCCAGGTGCGCAGCGCCGTCTCGGCCCACCACGACACCAGTGCCTGGCCCATCACCATCAGCGTCGGCCTGCATGTCTGCCTGCCGGGCGACGGGCAGACGCTGGAGGACATCGTGCTGCAGGCCGACCAAGCGCTCTACCACGCCAAGGCCGACGGCCGCAACCGCGTGCACCTGCTGACCCCTAGTCCTGGCACGCGCTTCGGCACCTGACGAGCCCCCTCGCATCTGCGCCATACCCCCATCGCGACGCGGCGCGCTTGCCCAAACCAGGGTCCACTGGAGACAATGTCCCATCCCTGGTATTGATGAGAGAGAACCACACCATGATCGTTTTAATCACCGGCGCTTCGGCCGGTTTCGGCGCCGCCATGGCCCGCAGCTTCGTGCAGGCCGGTCACCGCGTCATCGCCACCGCCCGCCGCAAGTCCAAGCTGGACAGCCTGGCGGCCGAGCTGGGCGCGCAGCTGCTGCCCATCGAGCTGGACGTCACCGATGCCGCCGCCGTGGCCGCCCTGCCCGCCCAACTGCCCGCCGACTGGGCGCAGGTGGACGTGCTGGTCAACAACGCCGGTCTGGCCCTGGGCCTGGGCCCCGCACAGCAGGCCGATCTGGCGCAGTGGGACACCATGATCGACACCAACTGCAAGGGCCTGGTCCACATGACCCGCGCCTTCCTGCCCGGCATGGTCGAGCGCAAGCGTGGTCACGTCATCAACATCGGCTCCACCGCCGGCAACTGGCCCTATGCCGGGGGCAACGTCTACGGCGCCAGCAAGGCCTTTGTGCAGCAGTTCAGCCGCAACCTGCGCACCGACCTGTTCGGCACCCCAGTGCGCGTGACCAACATCGAGCCCGGCCTGTGCGGCGGCACCGAGTTCTCCAACGTGCGCTTTGGCGACGATGCCAAGGCCGCCAAGGTCTATGAGGGCGTGGACTTCATCACCCCCGAAGACATCGCCAACACCGTGCTGTGGGTGGCCCAGGCGCCCAAGCACATGAATGTGAATGCCATCGAGATCATGCCGGTGCAACAGTCCTTTGGCGGGCTGGCCGTGCACCGCGGCAGCTTCTGATCCAGGTTTTTGCCCAAAAATGCTGCCAGCCCTTGTCCTGCAAGCGCTGGCAGCTCTGCTTTTAAAACCTCTGGCGCGCCCACCAGCGCGGGTTGCAGCACCAGTGCTTCAGATTACGAACCGGGCATTGTTAAATGCGGCGCATTCTGCGGACGTTTTGCGCGCTAGCGCCCGGGTCGCCCGTGACCAAGCGGCACGCCCACCGCACGGCCCGCAGCACCCAGCCAGAGGCGGGCCTAGCCACCAAGAACACACAGAGCATGCCGTGGTGAGCCTGAGGCGCGCCCCGTCCGGCAGTTGGTGCCCCACCGCCAAGGCCGCCGGCACTCAGCCCGCGTCCGACGTCAATCCGTGCGAGGACACCCACAGCACCTGGGCCTCGCCCTCGCTGCCTGCCACGCAGGCATGGCCCAGCCGGCTGTCGAAGTAGCAGGAATCGCCCGGCTGCAGCACCAACGGCGCTTCGCCCTCGGTGTGCAGGTGCACCGTGCCGCGCAGCACATAGACCATCTCCTCGCCCGTGTGGCGCAGCAGCTGCGGGAACTGCGCCACCTCCCGCGCCCGCAGGGTGGCCAGCAGGGGCACAAAGCGCTTGTCCGCCAGGTCGGTGTGCAGCAGCTCGTAGACATACGGATCGGTGCGGTGCACCACCCCCTGGCCGGCCCGGGTCACGCTGCGGCGCGGGCCGCCAGCGTCCGGCGGGCTGGGCCTGAACAGCTCGCCCACCTCCACCTGCAGCGCCTGGGCCAGGGCGGCAATCTTTTCGTAGGTGGGCGAGAGTTGGCCGTTCTCGATCTTCGACAGGGTCGAGGTGGCGATGCCGCTGCGCGCGCCCAGCTGCTGCAAGGTCAGGTGCGCCGCACGCCGCAGCAGGCGCAGCTTGTGCGCCAGCACCTCGGTGGTGGTCGTGCCGGCAGGGGCGGCTTCGGGGTGGGGTGAGGTCATGGCAGGACGGCGGCAGCAACCCGGCGCGGGCGCTCCCAGTGTAGGGCCAAGCCCGCCGTGCGCACCGGGTAAGTCCCCTGCCCCCAGCGCGCCGTGCCGCCTAATATTTCGTAAACGAAAATTTACCGTGCCGCAGCCATGCAGATCCTCACACAGCCTCAGACCGAGCACCACCTGCCCTTCGCCGCCCTGCTGCCGGCGCTGGAGCAGATGTTTACCACCGGCTGCGAAGTGCCGCTGCGCCACCACCACGCCATCCCCGGGCGCAGTACCGACGAAGACGGCATCCTGCTGCTGATGCCCGCCTGGCAGACCGGCCAGCGCCTGGGCGTCAAGACCGTGTCCATCTTCCCCGGCAACGCCCGCCAGGGGCTGCCCGGCCTGCACTCGGTCTACATCCTGTACGACGCGCGCACCGGCCAGCCGCTGGCCGTGCTGGATGGCGACACCATCACCTCACGCCGCACGGCCGCGGCCTCGGCCCTGGCGGCGCGCTGGCTCAGCCGCCCGGATGCGCGCCGCCTGCTGGTGGTGGGCAGCGGCCGCGTTGCCCGCCTGCTGCCGGCGGCCTACCGCTGCGTGCGTGCGCTGGACACAGTGGAGGTCTGGAGCCGCAGCCCCGCCAGCGCCCAGGCCCTGGTCGACGACCTGCGGGCCCAGGGCCTGCCGGCGCAGCACGCACCCGACCTGGAAGCCGCCGTGCGCCGCGCCGACATCGTCAGCTGCGCCACCCTGTCCACCGCACCGCTGATTCAGGGCGCCTGGCTGCAGCCGGGCACGCACCTGGATCTGATCGGCAGCTTCACCCCCGCCATGCGCGAAAGCGATGGCGAGTGCCTGCGCCGCGCCACCGTGTTCACCGACACCACCGAGGCCCTGCTCAAGGCCGGCGACCTGCTGGGTGCTATCGCCGAAGGCGCCTGGTCAACAGACCGGCTGGCCGCCACGCTGGAGCAGCTGTGCCGCCAGCAACACCCCGGCCGCCGCAGCGCGGACGAGATCACCCTGTTCAAATCCGTGGGCAGCGCGCTGGAGGACCTGGCCGCCGCCTGCCTGGCCTACGACGGTTTCTGCGCCGGCTGAGCCAGCGCCAAGCCGCCCCAGCCCAACGCTCCAGCACTGCGCGCCCTAGCTTCAGTGCACAGGGCGAAGTCCCCTGGCCCCCAGCCTCGCCGCGCCAGTGCCTGGGTGAACCTTGGCAGGCGCGCCAGAAGCCATCAAACATCCCAAGTTTGACCATCTGGCGGCTTCCCTTTATGTGAAGCCTCCAACCCGGCTGGCGGGCATGCCGCACCGCTGGCGATGGGTTCCACGCACCAAGGCGTGGTGCTGCCACCTGGCATGCTACCCGGCGGTTGGCATGACTCCACAGCGAACGACGGCCCCAAGCACCCGGGGGCGCAGCACTGTCGCCTTCAAGCGCATCTCGGCTGCACCACCACGCCGAGACCTGCATCGTGTGCGGGCAAGCTGCTGCCGAGCACGCAGCGGGCCATCCCTCTGCCTCCGCCGCTGTGCCTGCCGCGATGCCATAGCAGCAGTCCCCATGCAGACAGACGCCGTGCGCTCTGCGTTGTGCGTTGTGCGTTGGGCGTTCTGCCCAGCACCACCGCACCACCCATCTTTTCGTGGCCTAGCCCAGCAACGACGGGCGTGAACAGCTCTGTTTTTGCGCATACCGCATGTCCGCATTTCCGCATTTCCGCAGGTTGGCTCTGGCTCTGGCTCTGGCTCTGGCTCTGGCTCTGGCTCTGGCTCTGGCTCTGGCTCTGGCTCTGGCTCTGGCTCTGGCTCTGGCTCTGGCTCAAGCGCAGATTCCAGGCTGCGGCAGCCCATCAGCGCGGCCACCGTGCCAACCCATCGCCGCCGTGCGAAAGCCCAGCCTCTCACCCTGTCCCCGTGTGTACCGGCGCGCGCCCTCGCAACGGCTACCATGCGGTCACCGCTTGCCCGCACCCGCCATGGCCCCGCCCTCCCAACACCGCGTCGTCCTCACCCTCGGTCTGGCCCAAACCCTGGCCTGGGCCTCCACCTACTACCTGCCTGCCATGCTGGCCGCCCCCATGGCGGCCGACCTGGGGCTGGCCACGCCCACGGTGTTTGCCGCTTTTTCCCTGGCGCTGTGGGTGGCTGCGCTGGTGGGGCCGCGCGTCGGCCAGGCCATGGACCGCTGGGGCGGGCGCGCCATCCTGGCGGCCACCAGCGTGCTGTTTGCCGCCAGCCTGGTGGCCCTGGGCCATGCGCAGGGCCTGTGGTCGCTGCTGCTGGCCTGGTGCGGACTGGGCCTGGGGATTGCCAGCGGCCTGTACGAAGCGGCCTTTGCCACCGTGGTGCGCCTGTACGGCCAGCAGGCGCGCAAGGCCATCACCGGCATCACCTTGCTGGCCGGCTTTGCCAGCACCGTCGGCTGGCCGCTGACGCATTGGATGCAACTGCACTGGGGCTGGCGCAGCACCTGCTGGGTCTGGGCCGGCGTGCACCTGGTCCTCTGCCTGCCGCTGTACCTGTCCCTGCCCAGCGACCGGCAGGTGCCCACGCACACCCCGGCGCCCACAGAGGGCCCTGACGGCACACCACGCCCCCGGCTCGATCTGCGCACCGGCCTGCTGGCCCTGGTGTTTGCGGCCTCGGGCTTCATCAGCAGCGCCATGGCTGCGCACCTGCCGGCGCTGCTGCAGGCCTGTGGCATCGCGGCCGGGCTGGCCCTGACGGTGGGCATGCTGATGGGCCCGGCCCAGGTGGCCGCGCGCCTGCTGGAGTTCAGCCTGCTGCGCCACCTGCCGCCGCTGGTCAACGCCCGGCTGGCGACCGTGCTGCACCCCGTGGGTGCCGCCTTGCTGTTGCTGCTGGGGCCCCCCGGGGCGCTGCTGTTTGGCGTGCTGCACGGCGCGGGCAACGGCATGCTGACGATTGCCCGGGGCACACTGCCGCTGCAACTGTTTGGCCCCCAGGGCTACGGCCACCGCCAGGGCCTGCTGCAAGGCCCGGCGCGCGTGGCCCAGGCACTGGCCCCGTGGCTGTTTGGCGTGGCGCTGGCGCAGTGGCAGGGCCAGGCATTGTGGTTGTCGGCCGCGCTGGGCCTGCTGTCCGTGGCCGCCCTGTTGGTGCTGTCGCGCCACATGGCCAAGGGCTGAGGGCACCGCCCCCGCTGCGCACCGCCTGCGCCGCCAGGGCTTTCAAATCCATAGCTGGTCGCGCTTGCTGGGCCTGCGCACAAGCCCGTTTTTATGCCGAATTCAGTCCGCGGCGATTTGCGCGGCCGTGACGATGACCTCGATGCGGTAGTCCGGGTTGATGGCCGGCGCAATCACCGTCGCACGCGGCGGCGTGTGGCCGGGCACGATCCAGGCATCCCACACCGCGTTCATTGCTGCAATGTCCTGCGCCTCGCGGATGAAGATCTGGCACATCAGGATGTGGGCCTTGCTGCTGCCGGCCTCGTTCAGCAGGCGCTCCACGTGGCCCAGCACCTCCTCGGTCTGCACGCGCATGTCGGCGCCGGGATTGTTCTCGGGGATCTGCCCCGCCAGATAGACGGTGCCGTGGTGGATGGCGATTTCAGACAGACGGGCGCCGACATGGTGGCGGGTGACGGGGCCGGAGGTGGAAATGCTCATAGGGGAGAAAAAAATTGGCTGCCAAAAGCCCTAGGTTAAAGCGCTTTGGGTGGTGTTGAGACTTTGTGCCCATGCATGGCTGCCACGCAGACCTGACAAGCACTGCACGCTACGATTTCTAATCAAGCCTTGCCAACCGGCGACTGGCCAGATATGGAGCGCAGTCACCCCAGCACGGTACGGCTACCACGTCACCGGCGCGCTGGCAAGCACTCAGGGCTGGCGCCCTGGAACGGCGGTCACCGCAGGCGGCGGCCCAGGCCGCGCCAGCACCACCAGCGCAATCCCACCCAGGATGGCCGCCCCCGCCCCCGCCAGCGACAACCGCAGCGTCCAGCTTTCCCCCAGCAGCTACACGGCCCCGATGGCCGCCAGCAGCGGCATGCTCAGTTGCACCGACGCCGCCGTGCCCGCCTTCAACTGCGGCAGCGCCGCATACCAGGCCACATAGCCCAGCCCGGACGTCAGTGCGCCAGAGCACAGCGCAGAGGCCAGCCCCGCCGCGCTGACGGAGGCCTGGCCCACCATCAGCCCCCACATGAGCAGCGCCAGCGGCGCAGCCCGCAGAAAGTTGCCCGCCGTCACCCCCACCGGGTCTTTCGCCCCCTTGCCGCGCAGCGAATACGCGCCCCAGGCCACACCGGCCAGCAGCATCAGCCCCGCCGCGCCCCAGGGTGGGGCCGACAGCCCGGGCCGCAGCAGCACCACCAGCCCGCCCAGGGCCAGCACCAACCCGGCCCATTGGTGCAGCGCCAGCCACTCGCCCCGCCACAGGCCCACGCCCACCATCGTGGCCTGCACCGCCCCAAACAGCAGCAGCGCGCCCACGCCCGCCGGCAACTGCAGGTAGGCCAGCGAAAACGCCGCCGCATACACAAACAGCCACGCCGCCGAACCCCAGCGGCCACGGCCCGCCGCCGCAGGCAGGGCCCGCAGCCGCACCACCAGCGCCAGCACCAGTGCGCCCGACACCAGCCGCACCGCCGTGAAGCTGGCCGCATCGATGGCATTGGACTGCAGCGCCAACCGGCACAACAAGGAATTGGCCGCAAACGCCAGCATGGCCAACACGGTCAGCACTGCGGTGTGAAAGCCTGGCATGTCCGTCCTCCTGGCTGGGTGGGAACGACTGGTGCGGCGCACGCAGCGCAGCGGGCATTGCGCACCACGCGCCGTTCCCTGCGCACACCGGCATCTTGGCGCGGACGGAAGGCCGCGACAAGCGGCGACCGGGCAACGCCCTGCCGGTGGGGTGGATGCTGGATAGATGCATTGCCATGCATGGCTTGCCGCGCCTGCGGCGCGATCGCGAATCACCGCGAGTGGCCGTGCTGCCCTGCAGGGCCAGAGGCCGGGATTTCACCCCGACGGGCGCACCGCCTGGGTTTGGCTTCGCACCAAGCAAGTACCCCCAAACAAGGCGAGCCTGGCCGGCGGCTGTCCGGCTCGCTGCATAGCTAGGTCACTCTGCTCAGCCAGCAATGCGCAGGGAGTTAGCTTTCCATTGGTGAGCACACCTCTTTAGCAAACACAGTGGCCCACTTTCGCCAGCTAAAAAATGCGCTGGGATGGCGGATAAACACAAGTTTCAGGACTTTCCCATTTGGCCATTCGTACTTGGCAATTCGCCCCTTGGAACGGCCTTGGACTTCCACAAGTTGGCGACTGAGCAGCTTCAATCCTTTGGCCCGTGCAACTTCGCGCAAAGCCAGTCGCTTCGGTAGTTCGACACCATAGATCACACATTGATCAATCGCCAATGTCTCGCACAAACGCAATGCCTCATGCCAACCCGCGATGTACTGATTCATCGATGGACGATGTTTTGGGTTGTCCAACAAGTCCAATACAAGGTTGTGATAAACCACTGAATGCCACAGCGCCATTTTTTGCGCGTCACTGGGCGTTGCTGTATCAAAGAACGCACGCTCGACATTCCGGACATATGCAGAGTCACGATCCAAGCGCAATGCATGGTTCACATGCGAGATGCGCAGGCCTGTCGTTTGGGCATAACGGCTTCGGCAGGTCTCTTTGCCAGGGCTCCAGTCGTACACACTCTCACCCAACAGCATGGTCCGAACCGGCGACACAGCAAATTTTCTCCCGACCCATGGCCACCATCGCAGTTGCATTTGCTGAGCAAAGGCTTGGTCAAAGCTTGAATCCAAAGACTCATGGACAAATTGCTCGGCCATCCCCCAACCCCTTTCACTTGATGAATCACATCCAGCGTGTCAGCCATATCTGGAGCCTGGCTCAAATTGCAGAACTCGCGCAGCCATTGCTTGTTTTGCCGAAAACAAATCATTTCATATCACCAACAGCTGTCGACAAAACTCACCTTCCTCGCCCCAATTTTGCAAGCAAGGTCACGGCTACAACCAACAAACAGCACCCCAAACGAAAAGTCTGCTAACCCCGCAAAGAGTTAACAGCCTTTTTAGCCTCCAGCGCTGATCCGGCAAGCGCCACCAGCTATCAAAATAAATAAAACTTACTCCGCCCGGAAAATCCCCGTGGGCTTGAACGTCCACCCCGTGGTCTTGCCCTTGGCACCGCGCTTGCCCAGTGCGGCATTCAGCGAACGAATCTCCAGCGACTCCTCCCGCTCCTTGCCGCCGCGGCCCACACCGCTGATACGCACGGAGCGGGTGTAGGCGGCGGCGCCGACCAGGGCGTCCTGGTCTTCGACCTTCATCAGTTGCAGGCCGCGCCCGCCGGTCATGAGCTTGAGTTCGGACAGGGCATAGGTCAGCACGTTGCCGCTGGCCGTCAGGCAGGCGACGTGGGTGGCATCGGGCAGTTCCACGCTGCCGTTGGTGCCGCCGATGACGGAGGGCTGGCACAGGGTTTCGCCGTCCTGGATGGTGACAAAGCCCTTGCCGCCCTTGTTGCGGGCGCACATGGATTCGACCTTGGCGATGAAGCCATAGCCGCCGCTGCCGCTGATCAGCAGTTGCGCGCTGACCGGGCCGGCGAAGTAGCTGGCGATTTTGCTGCCGGCTTCCAGGTCGATCAGGGTGTTGATGGGCTGGCCGTCGCCGCGCCCGCCCGGCAGGGTGGCCACGGGAACGCTGTAGACGCGGCCGTTGGTGCCGAAGACGATGAGCTGGTCCACGGTGCGGCATTCAAAGGTGCCCCACAGCTGGTCGCCGGCCTTGAAGCTGAAGTTGCCGGCCTCGTGGCCGTGGCCCTTGTGGGTGCGCACCCAGCCCTTGTCCGAGACGATGACGGTGACGGGTTCGTCCGGCACCTTGATCTCGGCGGTGACCTTCTTCTCTTCCTGGATGAGGGTGCGGCGCTCGTCGGCAAAGGTTTTGGCGTCGGCCTCGATCTCCTTGACCATCAGGCGCTGCAGGCTCTTGGGGTTGGCCAGGATGTCCTGCAGCTTGCCTTCGTCCTCGCGCAGCTCGTTCAGTTCCTTTTCGATCTTGATGGCTTCCAGCCGCGCCAACTGGCGCAGGCGGATTTCGAGGATGTCCTCGGCCTGGCGGTCGCTGAGGTCAAAGCGGGCGATCAGCGCGGCCTTGGGCTCGTCGCTCTCGCGGATGATGGCGATCACCTCGTCGATGTTGAGCAGCACGATCTGCCGCCCTTCGAGAATGTGGATGCGGGCCTGTACCTTCTCCAGCCGGTGCGTGGAGCGGCGGGTGATGGTGGTCTGGCGGAACTCCACCCACTCCTGCAGCATCTGGCGCAGCGATTTCTGCACCGGACGGCCATCCAGGCCGATCATGGTGAGGTTGATGCTGGCGTTGCTCTCCAAGCTGGTGTGGGCCAGCAAGGTGGTGATCAGGTCCTGCTGCGGGGTCTTGCCGGTCTTGGGCTCGATCACCAGGCGCACGGGGGCGTCCTTGCTGGACTCGTCGCGCACGCCGTCCAGCACGGACAGCACGGTGGCCTTGAGCTGCTGCTGCTCCTGCGTCAGCGCCTTCTTGCCGGTCTTGACCTTGGGGTTGGAGAGTTCCTCGATCTCTTCCAGGATCTTCTGTGCCGACACGCCGGGGGGCAGCTCGTTGACCACCATCTGCCACTGGCCGCGCGCCAGCTCCTCGATGCTCCAGCGAGCGCGCACCTTGAGGCTGCCGCGCCCGGTGCTGTAGGCGTTGCGGATGTCCTGCTCGCTGCTGATGATCTGGCCGCCACCGGGATAGTCGGGGCCGGGGATCAGGGCGTACAGCTCGTCGTCCGACAGGCCGGGCTGCTTGAGCAGGGCCACGCAGGCGCTGGCCACTTCGCGCAGGTTGTGGCTGGGGATTTCGGTGGCCAGGCCCACGGCAATGCCGCTGGCGCCGTTGAGCAGGGCAAACGGCAGGCGTGCGGGCAGTTGGCTGGGCTCCTGCGTGCTGCCGTCGTAGTTGGGCACGAAGTCGACCGTGCCCTCGTCGATCTCGTCGAGCAGCAGCGTGGTGATCTTGGACAGGCGCGCCTCGGTGTAGCGCATGGCGGCGGCGCCGTCACCGTCGCGGCTGCCGAAATTGCCCTGGCCGTCGATCAGCGGGTAGCGCTGGTTGAAGTCCTGGGCCATGCGCACCAGGGCGTCGTAGGCGGACTGGTCACCGTGCGGGTGGAAGCGGCCCAGCACATCGCCCACCACGCGGGCGGATTTGACGGGCTTGGCGGCGGTGTTGTTGTTGGGGCCGCCATAGCTCAGGCCCATGCGCTCCATCGCATACAGGATGCGGCGCTGCACGGGCTTCATGCCGTCGGCCACGTCGGGCAGGGCACGGCCCTTGACCACGCTCAGCGCGTATTCCAGGTAGGCGCGCTGGGCGTACTGGCCCAGCTCCAGGGCATCACCCGAAGCCTGGGTGGAGAGGTCCAACAATGGGGTGTGTTCGCTCATGGTTTCTTCGTTGTGGCTGCGGGCACTCGGCATCTCCTCCAATGCCGGGGCCCTGCATCTGAATCAGGGACGTGGGTGCGGGCGGTGCGCAACGCGGCGCCGCATCACCGGACGGTGCGCCCTCGGCGGGCCGGCAGGCTGGTGCGCAGGCGCGCGCTGCGGGCCACGCTGCACACCTGCTGGGCAGGCATGTTGCACAGGGTGGAGACGCTGTCGCCGCCCCAGCGGGGCTGCAGGCTCTGGTAGAGGGTCATCACGGTTTTCACGTAATTTTGTGTTTCTTGGTAGGGCGGAATCCGGTTGCCATAGCGCTGCACGGCCCCCTCCCCGGCGTTGTAGGCGGCCACCACCAGGTCGGTGCGGCCCGGAAACAGGGTCTGCAGGTGGCGCAGGTAGCGCGCGCCCAGCGGCACGTTGATGGCGGGGTCCTTGAGCTTTTGCTCCAGCGAGCGCTTCTTGTCGCCCTCCACGCCAAAGCGCAGGGCCGTGTCCGGAATGACCTGCATCAGCCCGATGGCCCCCTTGGGCGAGACCGCCTGGGCGTTGAAGCCCGACTCCGCCGTGGCGATGGCCTTGAGCAATTGCTCGTCCACACCATGCTGGTCGGCGGCAGCACGCAGCTGGCCGGCATGGCGCTGGTAGCCACTGCTTTCGGCAAAGTAGCGCGCAGCGGCTTCGGGGTCGGTGTGCGTCGCTTCGGCCAGGGCACTGGCGGCCGCGCGCACGTCGACAAACAGCGGGCCGTCACCCGGGGGCAGCGGGCTGATGGAGAAGCGGTGGTAGCGCTCGTCCACCTGCTCGGTGGCGTAGTGCAGCTCGCCCTGGAGGTCGACGAAAAACCAGGTGTCCCCTGCGGACGGCGCCGAGGTCTGGACCTGGGCCTGCACGCTGGCCACCATGCCCAGGCTGGCCAGCGCCAGCTGGCGCAGCGCACAGCGCGCACGCGCCAAGCGGGCGCTGGCGCACAGGGTGGTCGAGAGGGCGGCGTTAGTCATCACTCACATTTAAGCACTGTGTGCGCCGTTGGCAAGCCGGACAAATCAGATATCCACCTCCACCGCGTCGCCGTGCAGCTCCATCAGCTCGCGGCGTGCGGCGGCTTCACCCTTGCCCATCAGCTGGCCAAAGATGTGGGCCGAAGCGGCCGCATCCAGGCTGCTGACCTGCACGGGCAGCAGGCGGCGGGTGTCGGGGTTGAGCGTGGTTTCCCACAGCTGCTCGGCATTCATCTCGCCCAGGCCCTTGAAGCGGCTGATCTGGCACTTCTCGCGCGCCACGCCTTCCTTGGCGGCCTTGTCGAGGATGGCGTTCAGTTCGCCCTCGTCCAGGGCATAGACCTTGGCGGCGGGCTTCTTGCCACGCGCCGGCACGTCCACGCGGAACAGCGGCGGCAGTGCGATGTGCACATGACCGGCTTCGATCAGCTTGGGAAAGTGCTTGAAGAACAGGGTCAGCAGCAGCACCTGGATGTGCGAGCCGTCCACGTCCGCATCGCTCAGGATGCAGATCTTGCCGTAGCGCAGGCCGGACAGGTCGGGCGTGTCCTCGGGGCCGTGGGGGTCGACGCCGATGGCCACGGAGATGTCGTGCACCTCGTTGTTGGCGAACAGGCGGTCGCGGTCCACCTCCCAGGTGTTGAGCACCTTGCCGCGCAGCGGCAGCACGGCCTGGGTGGCCTTGTCGCGGCCCATCTTGGCCGAGCCGCCGGCGGAATCGCCCTCGACCAGGAACACCTCGTTGTCGGCAATGTCGCGGCTTTCGCAGTCGGTCAGCTTGCCGGGCAGCACGGCCACGCCGGAGCCCTTGCGCTTTTCAACCTTCTGCCCGGCCTTCTGGCGGATTTGCGCGGCCTTGATGGCCAGTTCGGCCAGCTTCTTGCCGAATTCCACATGGGCGTTGAGCCACAGCTCCATGGCGGGCTTCACGAAGCCCGAGACCAGGCGCACGGCATCGCGGCTGTTGAGCTTTTCCTTGACCTGACCCTGGAACTGCGGGTCCAGCACCTTGGCCGAGAGCACGAAACTGGCGCGCGCGAAAACGTCGTCGGGCATCAGCTTAACGCCCTTGGGCAGCAGGGCATGCAGCTCGATGAAGCTTTTGACGGCCTGGAACAGGCCATCGCGCAGGCCGCTTTCGTGCGTGCCGCCGGCGGTGGTGGGAATCAGGTTGACGTAGCTCTCGCGCATGGGCGCGCCCTGCTCGGTGAAGGCCAGGCACCAGGCGGCGCCTTCGCCTTCGCTGAAGGTGTCGCTGTGCTTGTCGGCATAGCCTTCGCCTTCGAGCAACGGGATGACGGCGTCGGCGGTCAGCGTCTGCTCCAGGTAGTCCTTGAGGCCGCCCTTGTACTGCCACTGCTGGACGTCCTTGGTCTTTTCATTCGTCAGCGTGACGCTGACGCCGGGCATGAGCACGGCCTTGGAGCGCAGCAGGTGCACCAGCTCGCCCATGGGAAGGTGGGGGCTGTCGAAGTATTTGGCGTCGGGCCAGACGCGCACCGTGGTGCCCTGCTTGCGGTCGCCGGCCACCATGGCACGGCGGGCCAGGGGTTCGACCACATCGCCACCGGAAAACGCCAGCGTGGCAACTTCGCCGTCGCGGTGCACGGTCACTTCCAGGCGCGTGGCCAGGGCATTGGTCACGGACACGCCCACGCCGTGCAGGCCACCGGAGAAGCTGTAGGCCCCGCCGTTGCCCTTGTCGAACTTGCCGCCGGCGTGCAGGCGGGTGAAGACCAGCTCTACCACGGGGGCTTTTTCCTCGGGGTGCAGGCCAAACGGAATGCCGCGGCCATCGTCTTCCACACTGACCGAACCGTCGGTGTGCAGGGTGAGCTTGATTTTCTTGCCGAAACCGGCCAGCGCTTCGTCGGCGGCGTTGTCGATCACCTCCTGCAGGATGTGCAGGGGGTTGTCGGTGCGGGTGTACATGCCCGGACGTTGCTTGACGGGCTCCAGGCCCTTGAGCACGCGGATCGAGCCTTCGGAATACGCGGATGCAGAAGTAGAGGGTTTAGCTGCCATGGGGGCGGATTGTAGTTCCGGCCACAGCTCAGTGCTGGATAAATTCACAGTAACCAAGACCAGACTCCGAGTCGCAAAGGCGGCATCGTGCCACCTGATGGCGGGAATATGCAATGCCTATCCCGCAGGTTGCAGCAGCTGGCGAAGCAATTCGCTACATTGCTTTCCATGCAAAACCAATCACAACAATCCATGCAGCGCCTGCCCATGCTCCAGGTGCTGCTGTGCGGGGGCATGGTCGTGACACTGGCCATGGGCATTCGGCATGGCTTCGGTCTGTGGCTGCTGCCCATCACCCAGGAGATGGACTGGACGCGCGAGAGCTTCTCGCTGGCGATTGCCATCCAGAACCTGTCCTGGGGGGTGTTCGGCATCTTCGTCGGCATGATCGCTGACCGCATCGGCGCCTTCAAGGTGCTGATTGGCGGCGCCATCCTGTACGCGCTGGGGCTGGTGGGCATGGCGCTGTCGCCGACCACGCTGCTGTTCACCCTGACCACGGGGCTGATGATTGGGGCGGCCCAGGCCGGCACCACCTATGCCGTGATCTACGGTGTGCTGGGGCGCCAGATTCCGGTGGAACGGCGCAGCTGGGCCATGGGGGTGACGGCCGCAGCCGGCTCGTTCGGCCAGTTCTTCATGGTGCCGGTGGAAGGCACGCTGATTGCCCAGTTCGGCTGGAGCAATGCGCTGCTGATCCTGGCGCTGATGGCGCTGATCATCGCCGTGCTGGCCTTCGGCCTGCGCGAGCCAGGCTTTGGCAAGGGCGCGGTGCTGCGCCGCGAACAGACGGTGGGCCAGGCCCTGAAGGAAGCCTGGACCAACCCCAGCTTCGTGCTGCTGCTGTCGGGCTATTTCGTCTGCGGCTTCCAGGTGATGTTCATCGGCGTGCACATGCCCAGCTACCTCAAGGACTTCGGCATGGCCCCACACGTGGCCAGCATCGGCCTGGCGCTGGTGGGGCTGTTCAACATCTTCGGCACCTACCTGGCGGGCAACCTGGGCCAAAAGTACCCCATGCGCAAGCGCTACGTGCTGTCGGGCATCTACGGCCTGCGCTCGGTGGTGACGGTACTGTTCCTGCTGGCGCCGCTGTCGCCGTGGTCGGTCTATTGCTTCACCGCCGCCATGGGCTTTCTGTGGCTGTCCACGGTGCCGCTGACGAATGCCACCATCGCGCAGATCTTTGGCGTGCAGCACCTGTCAATGCTGGGCGGCTTCGTGTTCTTCAGCCACCAGATCGGCAGCTTCATGGGCGTGTGGCTGGGCGGCTACCTGTACGACCAGAACGGCAATTACGACATGGTCTGGTATGTGTCGATCGCCCTGGGCATTTTTGCGGCGCTGGTGAACCTGCCCATCCGCGAGGCCAGCCTGGTGCGCCGGCCGGCCTCCGCGTAAGATGGCCGGCATGACAAGCGCCGCCCCCTCCTCCCTGCCCCTGGCGCTGCCCTGGTGGCAGCGTGCACTGATCTGGGCCTGCGTGCTGGCCCTGCTGCTGGGGGTGTTTGCCCTGTACACGCTGCCGGACTTCATGGTCACACTGGCCGGCTACATCTGGGCCTGCTTCTGAGCCTGGGCTCCCCGGCCCAGGGGGTGGGCAGGGAGTCGCCTTGTGCCCTGCTTTGTGATCACCGGTGCCTCGGAGGGCGCATCGGCGCTGAACTGGCCCGCCAGCTGGCCCACACCCACCAATCCCAAGTCCAACTGGTGCTGGCCGCCCGCACGGCGGCCAACCTGGCCAGCGTGGCCCAGGCCTGCCGCGAGGCCCAGGCCCAGGTGCTGGTCGTCCCCACCGACGTGTCCGACCCCGCGCAATGCCGCGCCCTGATCGAGCAGGCCGTGCAGCAGTTTGGCGGTATCGACACCCTGATCAACAACGCCGGTGTCTCGGCCCATGCCCTGTTCTCGGACGTGCGCAGCGAAGACCTGCACTGGTACGAGAGCGTGATGCGCACCAACTTCTGGGGCAGCGTGTGGTGCACCCACGCGGCCCTGCCCCACCTGCAGGCACGGCGCGGGCAGATTGTGGCGGTGTCATCGCTGGCCGGCCTGGTGGGGGTGCCGGGGCGCACGGCCTACAGCGCCAGCAAGTTTGCGATGAACGGTTTTTTCGAGGCGCTGCGCGCGGAACTCAAGCCCCAGGGCGTCAGTGTCACCCTGGCCTACCCGGGCGTGGTGGACACCCGCATCCGTTACCACGGCTACAACGCCCGCGGGGAGGCCGCGGGCCGCAGCGGCCTGAAGGAAGACGGTGCGATGCCGGTGGCCGAGTGCGCGCGCCTGATCCTGGCGGGCGTGCAGCACCGCCAGCGCGAGGTAGTGATGACCACGCGCGGCAAGCTGGGGCGCTGGCTCAAGCTGCTGGCGCCCGGCGTGGTCGAGCGCATGGCGCTGGCCGCACTGCAGGACGACATGCAGCCGCACTGAGCCCTGACCAGGGCCGCGTATATTGGCGGCCTATGACTTGCTCTTCCCACGCGGCGGCCGTGACCGCTGCACCTTCCGCATGGGTCCAACGCTTTGCCCACCTGCTGCCCAATGGCGCACAGGTGCTGGATCTGGCCTGTGGCAGCGGCCGCCACGCCCGCTGGCTGGCCGCCCAGGGCCATGCTGTGACCGGCGTGGACCGCGATGCGCACGCGCTGGCCGCTCTGCCCCCGGAAGTGGACACCCTGGTCGCCGACCTGGAAAACGCCCCCTGGCCCCTGCCGGACCGCCGCTTTGACGCCGTGGTGGTGACCAACTACCTGTGGCGCCCACTGTGGCCGCAGGTGCTGGCCAGCGTCCGGCCCGGTGGGGTGCTGCTGTACGAAACCTTTGCCCAGGGCAACGCTGCCTACGGCAAGCCCTCACGCCCCGATTTCCTGCTGGCACCCGGTGAACTGCTGCAGGTCTGCGCTGGCTGGACCGTCGTGGCCTACGAGCACGGTCTGCTGCGCCAGCCCGAGCGCGTGGTGCAGCGCGTGGCAGCCATCGCGCCCGGTCTGACCGCATCGCCCCCCGTGGCGCTGTCTGCCTGATTGTTTGCCGCTCTGGCGCCTTTTCCGCAATTGCCCCCATGCCCAATTACGCCCTGCTGCTGGCCCACGACGAACGCCCGACCGCCACCACCCTCTGGCCCACCGAACCCGGCCTCCCCGGTGCGGTCTGCGAGGGCTGGGCCGAATGGTTCAACCATATGCCGCTGCTGTTCAGCCTGCTGATGGGCGATGCACTGCACTTGCCTGAGCGGGTGCCCTGCAGCTTCTATCAAGAGGCGGACAGCCTCTCGGCCCTGGCCGCGCCCATGGCCCAGGTGCAGGCCCGCTGGGCATGGCTCAAGCACCTGCTGGGCGCCGCGCCCGGCAACTGGCCCGCCGCGCTCGCTCAGCAATGGCAGGCGATTGACCACACCATCACCACCAGCCAGCGCCAATGGCTGCTGCTGGACTGCGCCACGCTGTGCCCGCACGAGCTGAGCACCCCCGAATTTGCCGCCTTCCTGCAGGCCCAGCGCGATCAATGCCTTTTATGGGATTGCAGCGCTTCCAGCCTGCCGCAAGCGCTACAAGCTTTGCAGCAGCACCCGGACCACCAGCTGGGCTGGTGGAGCCCCGCCGTGGTGGCACGCACCGCCACCATCGAGCGCGCCGACAGCGACGACTGGCCCAGTTGGCTGGCCGACGCCTACGAAGAGCGCTATTACGCGGCCTGGGAAGAGGAGATCGATGCCTACCAGGTCATGCCCCGGCGGCACCCGCGCACCGGCCTGCCTTGCCGCACCGAGGACGAGCGCGAGCACTGGCCCGTCGGTCTGGTCACCCCCTATGGCCGCTGGCTGCTGCCGCCGGAGACCGGCGCCCACAGCGCCTTCGCCAGTGGCGGCTGCATCAACCTCAGCTTCCCGCCGAAGACCCCAGGGCAGGATGAACACTGCGGCATTCAGGATGCGAACGGCCTGTGGCTGGTGCACCCCGACCTGGGCCACCGCGAAGCCTGGGCGTTGACCCCGCAGCTGATGCAGTCGCACACCGCGGAGGGCCACTACGCGCTGCACCGCCTGCCCGATCTGGCCTTGCTGCACAGCGGCCTGACGGCCATCGACCTGTTCCCCGACGACCAGTTGATCCGCGCCCGCCGCAGCGACGACACCGTGATGGTGCTGGATGCCGCGGGCCAGCCCTTGTTCGACAGCCCCTACGAGCATGTGCTGAACTTCAACCCCAAGAACGGACTGGCCGTGGCCTTTCAGCGCCAGCGCCCGGGTGACCGCAGCAGCCCCCTGCTGGAAGGTGTGCTGCACCGCAGCGGCACGCTGCGCGTGCCCTGCGCGCTCGCCCAGATCGAGCGGGGCTTCAACGACTCGCCCCCCAAGGTCTTCCCCGGCGGCAAGCTGCTGGCCTACAGCCCCGAAGGTCAGCCCCGCGTGTTCAACACCCAGGGCCAGTTGCTGAGCGCACCGGACCTGTGGTGCCCGCCGCTGGCCCGTACGGTCAAGAAAAACCTGCTGCTGGCCGGCGTTGGCAGCGGGCCCGAGGCCGCCATGGGCTGGTTCTCGCTCAAGGACTTCAGCTTCACCCCCACCGGGGAAACCTGGGGCGACATCACCCAGGCCTTGCGTCGCGGCCTGGAGGGAGACACCGACGTCGAAGTGCGCGTACTGCGCCGCAGCGACTTGGTCGATGCCGAAGACACGGATTGGATGCAGGACGTGGCGCGCACCCTGTGCCTGGGTGATGCCGAGGCGGCCACCGCCCTGGTCGCCACCTGGCGCGCGGCGGTCGCACAGCCGGACCCCGATGACTTCGGCTGGGACACCGAGGACCCGGACTTCGACCCCGACCTGCTGGAGTTGTGCGGCGAGGACAACGATCTGACGCTGTACTGGCAGCACCTGCTGGCCGTGGGGCCACAATTCGCCCGCCTGGACTGGAAGGACGCCGACGGCCTGGCCAGCAGTCGCTGGCTGCCCGGCGCCCACGACTGGCACTGGGACACCAGCACCCAGGGCCACGGCATGGAAGACGGCTTTGACAGCCTGGCGCAGCACCTGGCGCCGCAGCAACTGGCCCTGGTGCGCCTGCGCACCAGCGATGACTCGCTGCGCTTTTTTGTGGTGCGGCAGTCCGATGCCGCGGATCTGCTGGACCGCCTGTCGCACGCCGCCGTCGATGCCTGGGTGCATGCCGCGTGAGCTGCCGCACATGCCTGGCCCACGGACGGCCCTCGGTGTCAGGACCCTTGGCCCATGCGCCGCGCTTGGCTGCGGGTGCCCAGGGGGCAAACGCCCCCAGCAAAGGTCGATTGTTTTTCGCCAGGGCGGCAGAGATTTACATCAAAATAGCTAAAAACAGGGGCCCACACGTTGCCTCTGTGTCTGGCCTGTGTCCGCACTCCGAAAGCGGCTGGGTAGAATGCTTTTTTTCCCGTTTCACTTTGCGGACATGACCACTTCTTCCGTCGCCCTGCAGGGCAGCATCGTTGCCCTTGTCACACCCATGCACGCCGACGGTAGCGTCGACTACCCCAGCCTGCGCAAACTGATCGACTGGCACATTGCCGAAGGCACGAACTGTATCGGCGTGGTCGGCACCACGGGCGAGTCCCCCACGGTCAACGTGGAGGAACACTGCGAGATCATTCGCGTGGCCGTGGAGCAGGCGCAAGGTCGCGTGCCCGTGATGGCCGGCTGCGGTGCCAACAGCACCCACGAGGCGATCGAACTGGCCAAGTACGCAAAGAAGGTGGGCGCCGACAGCCAACTGCAGGTCGTGCCCTACTACAACAAGCCGACCCAGGAAGGCCAGTACCAGCACTTCAAGGCGATTGCCGAAGCCGTGGGCGACCTGCCCATGATGCTGTACAACGTGCCCGGCCGCTCCGGGGCCGACATGCTGCACGACACCGTACTGCGCCTGGCACAGATCGACAGCATCTTCGGTATCAAGGAAGCCACGGGCAACATCGAGCGCGCACAATGGCTGATCCGCGATGTGCCCCAGGGCTTTGGCGTGTACTCGGGCGATGACCCGACCGCTGTGGCCCTGATGCTGTGCGGTGGTCACGGCAACGTGTCGGTCACCGCCAACGTGGCCCCACGCCTGATGAGCGCACTGTGCGCGGCCGCGCTGGCTGGCAACATCCAGCGTGCCATGGAGATCCAGTTCCAGCTCATGCCCCTGCACAAGCACCTGTTCGTGGAAGCCAACCCCATTCCCGTCAAATGGGCCGTGGCGCGCATGGGCCATTGCGGCGGCACGCTGCGCCTGCCCATGACCGAATTGTCGGCCGCCAACCAGCCTGTGGTAGAAACCGCGCTGCGCAACGCCGGTTTGATCTGACCGGTCCTGCCTTTTGCTTTTTGCATCACCCAAGGAATTCCGCGTGAAAGTGACACAACACACCGCCCGTTTGAGCCTGATCGGCTTGGCCGTCGCACTGTCTGCCTGCTCCGTCATTGAAGAGGGCAAGATCGACTACAAGAGTGCCAAGAAGGGCAGCACGCTGGAAGTGCCGCCCGACCTGACCCAGCTCACCAAAGACACCCGCTACACCGCCAGCCCCGACCGCTCGGTCTCGGCCGTGGCGCTGCAGGCCGGTCAGGCCCAGGTGCCGACCGTGGAACGCGCGGCCCCGCTGCAAGTGGGCGACGTCGAAATCATGCGCGATGGCGACAAGCGCTGGCTGGTCGTGAACCGTCCCGTGGACCAGCTGTGGGAACCCACCCGCGAGTTCTGGCTGGACCATGGCTTCAACCTGGCGCAGGAAAAGTCCGATCTGGGCATCATCGAGACCGAATGGGCCGAGAACCGCGCTAAGCTGCCGCAGGACATCATCCGCTCCACGCTGGGCAAGGTGTTCGACTCCCTGTACTCCACCAGCGAGCGTGACCGCTTCCGCACCCGCCTGGAACGCCGCGCCGACGGCAAGACCGAGATCTACATCACCCACCGTGGCATGGAAGAGGTCTACAGCAACACCAACAAGGACTCGACCATCTGGCAGCCCCGCCCGGCCGATCCCGAGCTGGAAACCGAATTCCTGCGTCGCCTGATGATCAAGCTGGGCACCAGCGAAGAGCAATCGCGCGCCCTGGTGGCCTCCAACAAGGCCGTGGCCGCACAGCCCACAGCCGCCGCCCAGATCGCCACCGTCAACGGTCTACCGGCCCTGCAGCTGAGCGAGCCCTTCGACCGCGCCTGGCGTCGTGTGGGTGTGGCCCTGGACCGCACCGGCTTCACCGTGGAAGACCGTGACCGCAGCAAGGGCCTGTACTTTGTGCGCTACGTGCCGCCCAGCGCCGACAGCACCGAGAAGAAGAAGGGCTGGTTCAGCGGCTGGTTCAGCAGCAAGCCCGAGAACAAGCCCGGCCAGTACCAGATCGCCGTGCGTACCGCGGGCGAGAAGACCCAGGTCACCGTGCTGGACGCCAAGGGCCAACCCGAAACCACCCAGGCGGCACAGCGCATCGTGCGCGTGATTGCCGACGACCTGAAGTAAGCACCACCGCCGCTGGCCCCCTGGTCAGCGCCACCGACGCCAGTCCTGCGACTGGCGTTTTTTTATGCGCTGCTCACACGCGCATCAAGCCTTACAAGGCGTAAAAAAACCCGCTGCGCACATGCGCAGCGGGTTTTTCATTCACGCCCCAGCGGAAACCCGCTGGAGGGAGCCAATTACTTGGCTTCGATGGCGGACTTGGCAGCGTCGGCAGCAGGAGCAGCAGCGTCAGCGGCAGGAGCGGCTGCGGGAGCAGCAGCGTCAGCAGCAGGAGCAGCGGCTTCAGCAGCGGGAGCAGCGGCTTCAGCGGCGGGAGCAGCAGGTGCTTCAGCGGCAGGAGCGGGAGCTTCCACAGCAGGGGCTGCAGGAGCAGCCACGGGAGCCTCTTCCTTCTTGCCGCAAGCGACCAAAGCAGCAGAAGCGATCACGGTAGCCAAGATGAGAGAGTTTTTCATGTCAATACCTCTAGGGGTGTAAAAAGTTGGGGGCGGCGCAGCAGACTTGCCGCAATTCCTGCCACCAATGCCGATAGCCAGCATTGGCTTCCCCTGCACAACGGTCCAGTTACAAACTTGGTTTACAGCTTTGCGCACTAAATTTGTAACAAGAACCAAATCAGCCTTCGACGCTGTCGGCCCAGCCGGCATCGACCCAGGACGACAGCAGTTCCAGGGCATCGTCGCTGAACTGCTGCACCTCGCGGCGCGACAGCTGGCGCTCATCGGCCAGCTTGCGCATCAGCTGGGCGTCCTTGCCGCCGGCCAGATAGCTTTCGCCGTTGATGAAGATGTGCTTGGCGTCGTACAGCATGCGGGTACGGCGGTTCAGGCGCACGCCTTCGAGCATGCCGAAATCGTCCGCAGGCTCGAACCAGACATTCGGCTTGGGATCGCTCATGTACTCGCCCAGCGCGCGCTCCAGCGCCAGGGGTTCGGCCAGGGCCTTCTTCAGGGCCTCGCGCGCGAAATCGTACAGGTCGGCGGGGATCTCGGCAGGATGTGCCACAGCAGGCTGCTTGGGGTCCTTGTAGACCACGTCCTTGGGGCACTCGTCCGGGGCATCCGACATGCGCAGGAAGATTTCGCGCGCCATCTCGTCCTGCTTGGGCGAGCGGAAGCCGATCGAGTAGGTCATGCACTCGCCCTCGGCGATGCCGTCATGCGCCCACTTCGGGGGCAGGTACAGCATGTCGCCGGGCTCCAGCACGAACTCTTCCTCGGGCTCGAAGTTGGTCAGGATCTTCAACGGCACATCGGGCTGCAGCGAGAAGTCCTTCTGGCGGCCGATGCGCCAGCGGCGCTTGCCATGAGCCTGCAGCAGGAACACATCGTAGTTGTCGAAGTGCGGACCCACGCCACCCTGGTCAGTGGCGAAGCTGATCATCAGGTCGTCCATGCGCGCATCGGGCACAAAGCGGAACTGCTGCAGCAGCGCATGCGCCTGCTCGTTGTGCAGGTCCACGCCTTGCACCAAGGCCGTCCAGCCGGGCTTGCTCAACGCCGGCAGCTTGCGGCGCGGAAACGGACCGTGCGAAAGCTTCCAGGCCCCATCACCCAACTGCTCGATCAGGCGCGCCTCCACGCCCTCTTCGCCCGCCAGCGCCAGCAGCTGTGCACGATTCAGGATGGGCTTGAAACCGGGGATCGCCTGGCGGATCAGCAACGGTTTCTTGTGCCAGTAGGTGCGCATGAATTTCTCGGGCGAGATACCGCCAAGCAGCGCGATGGGAAGTGTGGTGTCCATAGGAAAGAGCGGGCAACGATTCTGTAAAGCAGCCCCTATTGTCTTATGACCGGCCCCGCGGAGCTTGACCCAGCACAGCTCAACCATGCAGGTCCACCTGATAAGGACCGGCGCACCGGTGCCCCACCTGCACCGACCTTCGGGCAGGCGCATGGCTGTAGGCCAGCGCAGACCTTATACTTGACAGCCTCTCCCGCAAAGGATTTGCCCCATGCTCCAACCCAGCTTGCTGATGGGCGGTCAGGCCGCCACAGCCACCGGCGGCGCCAGCTTTGACCGCCACAACCCACTCGATGGTCAGGTGGCCACGCGCGCACCGGCCGCCACGCCGGACGATGCACGGGCGGCCGTCGATGCCGCCGCCCAGGCCTTCCCCGCCTGGGCTGCCATCGGGCCGGGGGAGCGCCGTGCCCTGCTGATGCGGGCCTCTCAGGCCCTTGCGGCCAAGGGCGAGGCCATCGCGGCCGCGATGGCGGCGGAAACCGGGGCTTCTGGCCTCTGGGCCAGCTTCAACGTGCACCTGGCGGCCGACATGCTGCTGGAAGCCGCGGCACTGACCACGCAGATCAGCGGGCAGATCATCCCCTCCAACATTCCGGGCAGCGTGGCCATGGCCGTGCGCCAGCCCGCGGGCGTGGTGCTGGGGATTGCGCCATGGAATGCCCCGGTCATCCTGGCCGTGCGCGCGATTGCCACCCCCTTGGCCTGCGGCAACACCGTGGTGCTCAAGGGTTCGGAGCTGTGCCCCGCCACGCACGGGCTAGTGATTGAAGCCCTTCAGGATGCCGGCCTGCCGGCCGGTGTGGTGAATTTCGTGACCAACGCCCCTGCGGATGCCGCGGCCGTGGTCGAGGCCATGATCGCCCACCCGGCCGTGCGCCGCGTCAATTTCACCGGCTCCACGCGCGTGGGCCGCCTCATCGGCCAGACTGCGGCCCGGCACCTCAAGCCCGCGATCCTGGAGCTGGGCGGCAAGGCTCCCTTCATCGTGCTGGACGATGCCGACATCCCGGCGGCCGTGGCGGGCTGCACCTTTGGTGCCTTTGCCAATTCGGGGCAGATTTGCATGTCGACCGAACGCATCATCGTGGACGAGCAGGTCGCCGACGACTTTGTGGCCCGGCTCACGGCCCGCGCCCAGGCGCTGCCGCTGGGTGATCCGCGCCAGGGGCCGGTGGTGCTGGGGTCGGTGGTGGACATGCAGACTGTGCACCGCGCGAATGCGCTGATCGACGATGCCCTGGCCAAGGGTGCCCGGTTGCTGTGCGGCGGCAAGGCCAGCAGCACGCTGATGCCCGCCACGCTGCTGGACCATGTGACGGCCGACATGGACATCTTCCGCGAAGAGACCTTTGCGCCGGTCAAGGCCATCGTGCGGGTACGCGGGGTCGAGCAGGCGATTGCCGTCGCCAATGACAACGAGTTTGGGCTGTCCTCGGCCGTCTACGGGCGCGACACGGCCCGCGCCTGGCAGGTCGCGGCACGCCTGGAAACCGGCATCTGTCACATCAACGGCCCGACAGTGCACGACGAAGCCCAGATGCCGTTTGGCGGCGTCAAGGCCTCGGGCTATGGCCGCTTTGGCGGCCAGGCCGGCATCGATGCCTTCACCGACACCCGCTGGATCACCATGCAGACCCGCGAACGCCACTACCCATTCTGACGGGTGGCCCGGGACTGGCAATGCCCGGCACACAGCCAGACCTGGACAGCCATGGGAAAATCCCGCCCAGTGCGCCGCCTGCGCGCCCCCCACGGGGTGCTGCGCAGCCGGCCGTTTTCTTTTTTCCTCTGCGGCACTGGCCGCACAAGGCTGCAACTCATGGACATCACAGAACAATGCGTGGTCGCGCTGACCTGGACCCTCAAAGACACCCTGGGCGATGAACTGGACGTGCTGGACGAGCCCGTGGAATTCCTCGTCGGCGGCGACGACCTGCTCAAGCGCATCGAAGAAGCCCTGCAAGGCCACACGGTGGGCGACACGCTGCAGCTGCACCTAGAACCCGAGGACGCCTTTGGCGACTACATCGACACGCTGATCTTTCTGGAAAAGCGCGAACTCTTCCCCCAGGAGCTGGAAGAGGGCATGACCTTTGAAGGCAGCGCCCTGCCGCAAGGCTGCAACCCCGAGGCCCCCAAGGATGCGCTGTACACCATCACCGAGATCTACCCCGAGCATGTGGTGCTGGACGGCAACCACCCCCTGGCCGGGATTGCCCTGCGCATCGAGATCAAGGTCGAAGCCGTACGCGAAGCCACGGAAGAAGAAGTTGGCCGCGGCAGCGCGGGCACGGGCTTTTTCCGCATCCAGCCCCAGGCGCCAGGCAGCGACCTGCTGCACTGACACGGTCAGCGCATCTGGAACGCCTCCTGGTGCAGGCGCCAGCCACGCTGGCGATCGGCCGCTTGGCGCACCGCCTGCCCCAGCCCGGCGGGCCCGCACAGCCAGATGTCCAGGGCCGTGCCATGCGGCACCAGGTGTTCTGGGCGCAGGCAGTCACCCTGGGCCGCATCGTGCACCTGCAGGTGCACCGGGGGTTGCGCCTGCTGGCACAGCTGCCGCACCCGGGGTAGCACGGCATCTTGCGCCGCATTGCGGGTGCAGTAGTGCAGGTGCGCCGGCTGCAGCACCTCGGTCTGCGCTGCACCGGGCTGCCGTGCCTCCAGCAAGGCCAGAAACGGCGTCACCCCCACGCCCCCCGCCACCCAGACCTGGGTGCGCGCCTGGGCGCCCTGCCCGTCGAAATGCCCGTACGGCCCTTCGATGCGCACGGTCTGCCCCGGCTGCAGGGCCGCATGCAGGCTGCGCGTGTAGTCGCCCAGCGGCTTGATGACCAGGCGCAGCAGCGGGCGCCCATCGGCGGTGCTGCCGCAACTGCCCGGCGCACTGGCGATGGTGAAAGGGTGTGGCCCCTCCAGCCCCTCGAAGCTGGCAAACACGAATTGCCCGGGCTGGTGCCCCTGCCAGGTGGTCGGCATAGCGCACAGCACTTCCAGCGGATCCCGACCGGCCACCGGCCCCAGCAGCTGCACCGCATGCACCTGCCCCCGATGGCTGTTGCGCCCACGGCCGATGCGCCCTGCCAGTGACCACAGGGCGGCGGCGCTGCCAACGCCCAGCAGCACCGCCATCAAGCCCCCCATGGGCAGGCGCCAGAACGACAGCGGCATCAACGCCAGCGTATGGAAGGCCAGCATCAGGTACAGCGCCGGCATCACGCGGTGCAGGCGGCGCCAGGGCCGATAGGGCAGCAGGCGCTGCCACAGCGTCAGGACCACCAAGGCCAGCAGGGCGTAGAAGGCCCACTCCCCCAGGTCCTTGGCGGTGCCGCGCCAATCCACGGCCCAGGCCAGGACGGCGTCGCGTGCCGGGCGCCCTGCGCTCCCCCAGACGTCCTTGATCAGCCCACTGGATTCCTTGGCCCCCCAGTGCATGACCGCAGCCACGGCGGCGCCGATGCCGGCCCATTTGTGCAGGCGGTAGACCTGGTCCATGCCGCCCAGGGGCCATTCCATCCAGCGCTGGCGCAGCGACAGCAGCATGACCAGCGACATCATGCCGATGCTCCAGACGCCGCTGAGGTACAGCCCCTGCTGGCGCAACTGCCACCAGAACGTGGGCTCCGCCACGCCAGCGCCGCCCACCCAGGGGGCCGCCACCGCCATCCACGCCAGGGTCAGCCCCAGCCACCACGCTCCGAAAGCGATCCGCACACGCATACATCCTCCTTGCTGGTTCCGATGCTACGCAGGGCAACCCCAGGCCGCCCTGCCCGTTCTCAATGCTTGACGCGGCTGCGCAGCACGGCGCCAGTGTTGCCGTCCACGTCCAGCTTCACGCGTTCGCCCTGGGCGTTGCGGGCCTTGACTTCGTAGCGGCCATCGGACCACTCCACCTCGCGCAGATCGCGGTAGCCGGCGGCCTCCAGGCGGTCATACACCTGGCGGATGTTCAGCTGCGGCCCCGGGACGGTGGTCGCGGTCTGGGCGGCAGGGGCCGTGGGTGCAGTGGCTGGGGAGGAAGCGGTGGTCTGGGCGATGGCGCCGACGGCCAGACCCGCCAGCAAAGTGGCGGCGGCGAGACGGCGAACGGTGGCAAACTGCTGTGTGTACATGGTGAAGAACTCCTTGTGGGTGTGATGCAGGACCAGCACCGTGCTGGCCTGAAGTCATTCTTCAAAACCCAGGGTGAATGCATGCTGAAGCACCTGTTCATCTGCCATTCATCACCCTGTCGGTATAAGTTGCGGGTGTTCACCTGCACGAGGAAGCATTGCCATGGTCACCCGCTCTTCACTGTCCCGCCTTCGCTGGCCCCCGCTGCTGGGCGCCTTTGCGCTGGGTGGCGCGCTGTGGCTGGGCGCCGGCCTGGACCTGCCCCAGGCCCACTCCGACGAAAGCGACCACGAGCTGGCACGCCAGGCGCTGCAGCAGGGCAAGGTGCTGCCGCTGCGCACCGTGCTCGACCAGGTGGAGCGCCAGTACCAGGGGCAGGTGCTGAAGGTGGAGTTCGAGCACGACGATGGCCACTTCATCTATGAGATGCGGCTGCTGCACCCGAATGGTCAGCTGAGCAAGCTGAAGGTGGATGCCGTCGACGGCCGCGTGCTCAGCGTGCGCAGAAAGGGGCAGGACTGATGCGCATCCTGGTGGTGGAAGATGAACCCACGCTGTGCACCCAGCTGGCCCAAGCCATCGAGGCCGCCGGCCACACGGTGGAGACCGCCGCCGACGGCGCCACCGCGCGCTACCTGGGCGAGGTCGAGGATTTTGACGCCGTGGTGCTGGACCTGGGCCTGCCCGTGGTCGACGGCCTGAGCGTGCTGCGCCACTGGCGCGCCCTGGGGCGCAGCATGCCCGTGCTGATCCTGACGGCGCGCAGCGCCTGGCACGAGAAGGTCACCGGCATGGATGCAGGGGCCGACGACTACCTAGCCAAGCCTTTTCACATGGAAGAGCTGCTGGCCCGGCTGCGCGCCCTGCTGCGCCGCCTGTCGCCGCACAGCAGCGCCGATTGGCAGTGCGGCAGCATCCGGCTGGACACGCGCCAGGCCACGGTCTCGGTCGATGGCCAGCCGCTGGCGCTGACCAGCCACGAGTTCAAGCTGCTGTCGCTGCTGATGCAGCGCGTGGGCGAAGTGCTGTCGCGCACCGAGCTGTCGGAGCACCTGTACCCGCAGGACAGCGAACGCGACTCCAACACCATCGAGGTCTTCGTGGGCCGCCTGCGCAAGAAGCTGCCGCCCGGCAGCATCGAGACCGTGCGCGGCCTGGGCTACCGCCTGCTGCCTGTGGAAGGTGCGGCGTGAAGCTGCCACACGCCCTGTCGCTGCGCCATGGCTCGCTGCGCAAGCGCCTGCTGCTGGGCACGCTGGCCTGGATGGCACTGGCGATGGCCGTGGCGGGCTGGGGCCTGCGCGGCCTGTTCCATGAACACGTCAACCAGCAATTGCAAGGAGAGCTGGTGCGCCAGCTGGACCAGCTCAGCGCCAGCGTCAACCTGGATGCCGCGCAGCGGGTGGAAGTGCTGCCCATGGCCGGGGATGTACGCCTGAACGCCCCGCTGTCCGGCCTGTACTGGCAGGTGGACCTGCTGCCCGAGCAAGGCCCGGCCCAGCTGGGCGTGGTGCGCTCGCGCTCCCTGTGGGACCAGGTGCTGCCCCTGCCGCAGGACACGGCCTTTCCCGGCACGGCGCGCAGCGGCCACGCCGTGCTGCAACTGCGTGACAGCCAGAACCACCAGCTGGTGGCCGTCAGCCGGCCGCTGCAACTGCCCGAGGCTGAAGCCCCCCTGCTGCGCCTGACCGTGGCGGCCGACCAGGCCCTGGTGGCCGAGCCGGTGCAGCGCTTCACCACCATGCTGCTGGCCGCCCTGGGCACGCTGGCGCTGGGCCTGGCGGTGGCCGTTGCCGTGCAGCTGCAGCTGGCCCTGCAACCGCTGGACCTGCTGCGCCAGCGCCTGGCCACGGTGCGCACCGGCGAGGCCACCCAGCTGGACGGCCAGTTCCCCGACGAGCTGCAGCCGCTGATCAATGAGTTCAACCATGTGCTGGGGGCGAATGCCGACATCGTGCAACGCGCCCGCACCCAGGCCGGCAACCTGGCGCATGCGGTGCACACGCCGCTGAGCATCCTCGGCAATGCCGCCGCCCAGGACGACACGCCGCTGGCGCGCCTGGTGCAAGAGCAGGTGGCCACGGCGCAGCGCCAGGTGGACCACCACCTGGCCCGCGCCCGCGCGGCCGCCGCCATCCGCGCCACCGGCCTGCGCACACCGGTGCAGGGGCCGATGCAGGCCCTGCTGCGCACCATGCAGCGCCTGCACACGGCGCGCTCGGTGCAGTTCGTGCAGGTGGGCGAGGCCGCACCGGCACTGGCCTTCCGCGGCGAGGCCCAGGACCTGTTCGAGATGCTGGGCAATCTGCTGGACAACGCCGGCAAATGGGCGCGCAGCCAGGTGCAGCTGGGCGTGCAGCGCGACGGCGACTTGCTGTGTTTCACCGTGGACGACGACGGCCCCGGCATTCCCCCTGCCGAGCGCCAGCGCATCTTCGAGCGGGGCGAGCGCCTGGATGAGCAGTGCCCCGGCGCCGGCCTGGGCCTGGACATCGTGCGGGAGCTGGCCCAGACCTATGGTGGCTCGGTGCAGGCCGACAGCGCACCCCTGGGCGGACTGCGCATGCGCCTGTGCCTGCCGGCCGTGGCCACGGAGGCCACACGGCCTGCATCGCACTGAAGCCAGAAATGCAGCATGATTTTGGCCTGCAGTGCTTGCTGGCTGTGCGCTAGCAGCTATGGATTCGAGAGTCCACACCAACGTGGATGGCAGATCCGCCGCCGGCAGGCCGAAGGTTTTCAGCCTAGTACGCGCACAGCCACTGCGCTGGCTGCTCTGCATGTTGAAAATGCAGTGCTGCGGACGCGGGCCCACAGGCCCGCGCCAGCGGCCCGGGATCAGCGGTAGATCTGGTTGCCGTCCACGCGCACGTTGTCGCCGATGCGGAAAGGCGGCGGGTTGGGATAGTCGAAGCTGCGCTGGCTGCCGTCCTGCAGCTGCACGGTCACGCGGTAGATGTCGCGCACGCTGCCCCCCATGTTGTTTTGCACCGCATTGCCGGCCAGCGCACCGCCGACCACACCGGCAATCGTCGCCAGGTCGCGGCCCGTGCCTTTGCCGACCTGGCGCCCCAGCACCCCGCCGACCACACCACCGACAATCGCACCGCCTGCACCAATGCCGCTGGAATCCTGCACGCGCACGGTCTCGATGTGGGCGATTTGGCCATAGGCCATCTGGCCGTACATGCCGCCGCCCTGCTGGACCGGGTAGCTGGTGGCGGGATAGGCCGGCACCGGGTAGCTGGTCACCGGCTGGGGGGCCGTGGGATAGGCCGTGCGGGGATAGCCATTGCCGGGCTGGCCGGGATAGCCGGCACAGGCACTCAGCAACAGCGCCACGCTGGCGGCAGCGGCAAGACGGGGCCAATGGGAAAGAGGATGCATAAAAACTCCGGGTCACGTGGGCGGGACACGCGGGGCCGCAGAGCGGGCGGCTCGGCCCATGCCGGAGCCCCATGTGTTCGGAGTTTCAACGCAGCCGCCCACAGCCGGGACGACGGCCCTCACACTTGCTCACAAAAGAGTGAGCGTTGCCGCTGTGCTCAGGCCCGTCTGCCACGGCAGTTTCCCCGCAGAAGGAGCGCCGCCGGGCATTCGGGGCGCAGTCCGGGGCCACCGCCCTTCGCCCAGGAACCGAGGCCGCTGGGGCGACGTACCGGAGCTTACTGCTTGCCGGTCGAGCCGTAGCCGCCTTCGCCGCGCTCGGACACGGCTTCGAATTCGTCCACCAAGTTGAACGTGGGCTGCACCACGGGCACGACCACCAGCTGGGCCAGGCGGTCCATGGGCTGCAGGGTGAAGGCGGTGGGCGAACGGTTCCAGGCGCTGACCATCAGCTGGCCCTGGTAGTCGGAGTCGATCAGGCCGACCAGATTGCCCAGCACGATGCCGTGCTTGTGACCCAGGCCCGAGCGCGGCAAGATCATGGCGGCGTAGCCCGGGTCCTTCAGGTAGATGGCCATGCCGGTGGGAATCAGCTGCCACTGGCCGGGCTCCAGCGTGATCGGCGCGTCGATGCAGGCGCGCAAATCCAGGCCAGCGCTGCCAGGGGTGGCATAGGCGGGCATGTTCTCGCGCAGGCGCGCATCCAGGATCTTCAGGTCAACGTTCATAACAAAGGGATTCGGTGCCGGCCGCCACGGTGGCGGTCCAGGCAAAACAAAGAAGGCACGGATTGTGCCGGGGACGGGCCACCGCAGCGGCACGCGCGGGCATGTCAGGCCGATTCGCTGGCCGAACGAATGCCGCGGCGCACCGCGTTGATGATGGCAAACAGCAGCACCAGCGCCCCCAAGCCGGGCAGGGCCACGCTGAGGACGGCCAGGATCAGCAAGCCCACCACACGTCCCGGAGTGATCCGGAACCAGGGGCTGCGCGGGCCCGCGGCAGGCGTGGCCGGCTTCGGCGGTGCCTGCCGCGCCGCGCGCGCTGGGCGGTCGCCGGCCTTCTTGGGCGACGTCTTGCCGGCCGGGCTGCGGCTGGCGGTCTGCGCCTGCTGCTGCGCCTGGGCCATGGCGGCCTGGGCCCGCTCGCGCACCCGCGTCAGCACGGAGCCCGGTTGGGCTCCAGGGGACAGCACCTCGCCGGAGAAATCGCTGCGGCTGGCCTCCCGCAGCACCCGCCCCAGGCTCTGGTGCAGCGGGCTGGCGCGCAGCAGTTCATCGACGTAGCGCGCATAGTCGCCGCCGCGGGGGCCTTCGTAATTGGAAGTCGACATGGGTTTCAGCCTCGCAGGTATCGGTGGAGTGCGCCTCAGGCGCGGGGGGCCGGTGGCAGGCGCCGGGCCAGCTCCTGCACCAGTTGCACGCCCAGCGCAGCCTTGCTGGCCCGCGGCAGTTCGCGGTGACCCTGGGCATCGACCAGCAGCAAGGCATTGTCATCCTGGCCGAAGGTGGCCGGGCCGATATTGCCAACCAGCAAGGGCACGCCCTTGCGCACCCGCTTGGCCGTGGCGTGCTGCAGCAGGTCGTGGCTTTCGGCGGCAAAACCGACACAGTACAGCGCACCGCTTTGGGCACGCGGCGACTGGGCGACGCTGGCCAGGATGTCCGGGTTCTCGACAAACGCCAGCGCGGGCACATCGCCCGTGCCGTCCTTCTTGATCTTCTGGTCGCTGGCATTCGCCGGGCGCCAGTCGGCCACGGCGGCCGTGGCGATGAAGATGCTGGCCTGGTCGGCCTGGGACTGCACCGCTGCCAGCATCTGGCGGGCCGACTGCACATTGATGCGCTGCACGCCACGCGGCGTGGGCAGGTGCACGGGGCCGGCCACCAGGGTCACCGCGGCGCCCGCCGCCTGCGCGGCCGCGGCGATGGCAAAGCCCATCTTGCCGCTGGACAGGTTGGTGATGCCGCGCACCGGGTCAATGGCTTCAAAGGTGGGGCCGGCCGTGATCAACAGCCGGTGCCCGGCCAGCAGCTTGGGGGCAAAGAAAGCGGCGATGTCTTCCAGCAGCTCTTCGGGCTCCAGCATGCGGCCATCGCCGGTTTCGCCACAGGCCTGGTCACCCACGCCCACCCCCAGCACCTGCGCGCCATCGGCGGCAGCCTGGGCCAAGTTGCGCTGCGTGGCAGGGTGGGCCCACATCTCGCGGTTCATGGCCGGGGCCAGCAGCAGGGGCACGCGCTCGGTCGGCCGGGCCAGGCACATCAGGCTGAGCAGCTCGTCGGCCCGGCCCTGGGCCAGCTTGGCGACGAAATCGGCGCTGCAGGGGGCGATAACGATGGCATCGGCCTCGCGGCTGAGGTTGATGTGGGGCATGTTGTTGCCCTCGCGCGCATCCCACTGCGAGGTGTAGACCGTGCGGCCCGACAGGGCCTGCATGGTCACCGGGGTGATGAACTGCTCGGCCGCCTCGGTCATCACCACCTGCACGGTGGCGCCGGCCTTGGTCAGCAGGCGGCATAAATGTGCTGTTTTGTAACAGGCAACGCCCCCGGAGAGGCCCAGAACAATGTGTTTGCCAGCGAGTTCTTGCATGGCGCGAATGTAGCAGAGGCCACGGGGCTGATTGCCCCAGCTTTCAGCGGCAGTTTCTGGCCGGCACCTATAATTCGTCTTTACCACCACCATAAAAACGAACAAGACATGACCAAATTCGTCTTCGTCACAGGCGGTGTGGTGTCTTCCCTGGGCAAGGGAATCGCCTCAGCCTCCCTTGCTGCGCTGCTCGAGTCGCGCGGCCTGAAAGTCACCCTCATCAAGCTGGACCCGTACATCAACGTGGACCCCGGCACGATGTCCCCCTTCCAGCACGGCGAAGTGTTCGTGACGGACGATGGTGCAGAAACCGACCTGGATCTGGGCCACTACGAGCGTTTCATCGAAACGCGCATGCGCCAGTCCAACAATTTCACCACAGGTCGCATCTACCAGAGCGTGCTGGAAAAAGAGCGTCGCGGTGACTACCTGGGCAAGACCGTGCAGGTCATCCCCCACATCACCAACGAAATCCAGGAATACGTCAAGCGCGGCGCCGGCATCGGCACCGACGACGCCGTGGATGTGGCCATCTGCGAAATCGGCGGCACCGTGGGTGACATCGAGTCCCTGCCCTTCCTGGAAGCCGTGCGCCAGCTGTCCCTGAAGCTGGGCCCCAACAATTCGGCCTTCGTGCACCTGAGCTACCTGCCCTACATCGCAGCCGCCGGTGAACTGAAGACCAAGCCCACCCAGCACACCGTGCAGAAGCTGCGCGAAATCGGCATCCAGCCCGATGCGCTGCTGTGCCGCGCCCAGTACGCCGTGCCCGATGAAGAACGCGAGAAGATTTCGCTGTTCACCAACGTGCAGGAATGGGGCGTGATCTCCATGTGGGACGTGGACACCATCTACAAGGTGCCCCGCATGCTGCACGAGCAGGGCCTGGACGGCCTGATCTGCGACAAGCTGCGCCTGAACACCGCGCCGGCCAACCTCAAGCGCTGGGACGATCTGGTCTACGAAACCGAGCACCCGCAGGGCGAAGTGCAGGTGGCCATGGTCGGCAAGTACGTGGAACTGTCCGACGCCTACAAGTCGGTCAACGAAGCGCTCAAGCACGCCGGCCTGCGCAACCACACCCGCGTGAAGATCACCCACATCGACTCGGAAACCATCACCGACGCCAACGCCAAGGAACAGCTGTCCAAGTACGACGCCATCCTGGTGCCCGGCGGCTTTGGTTCGCGCGGTGTGGAAGGCAAGATCTCGACCGCCAAGTTCGCCCGTGAAAACAAGGTGCCCTACCTAGGCATCTGCCTGGGCATGCAGGTGGCCACCATCGAATACGCCCGCCACAAGGCCGGCCTGGAAGGCGCCAACTCCACCGAGTTCGATCCCCACACGCCCAACCCCGTGATCGCGCTGATCACCGAGTGGAAGGACGAGGACGGCACCATCAAGACGCGTGACGCCAACTCCGACCTGGGCGGCACCATGCGCCTGGGCGCCCAGTCGTCCGACGTGCAGCCCGGCACCCTGGCCCACAGCATCTACGGCGAAGTGGTGACCGAGCGCCACCGCCACCGCTACGAAGCCAACGTGCAGTACCTGGACCAGTTGCGCGCAGCCGGTCTGGTGATCTCCGCGCTGACGCAGCGCGAGCAACTGACCGAGATCGTGGAACTGCCCAAGGACGTCCACCCCTGGTACATCGGCGTGCAATTCCACCCCGAGTTCAAGTCCACGCCCTGGAACGGCCACCCGCTGTTCAACGCCTTCATCAAGGCGGCCATGGACCAGAAGAAGGCCTGATCCCGGCATCCGGAACAAGTCTGAAAAAAGGAGCTGCCAGCGCTTGAAACGCAATGACTTCAGCATCATTTAAAGCTGAAGTCATTGCATCACCTGCGCAAGCAGCTTTGATTTTTGAAGCATGCACCGCATGCCATAAAGGAACACCCCATGAAACTCTGCGGCTTCGACATTGGTCTGGACCAGCGCTTCTTCCTGATTGCCGGCCCCTGCGTGGTCGAGTCCGAGCAACTGCAGATGGACGTGGCGGGCCAGCTCAAGGAGATCACCTCCGCGCTGGGCATCAACTTCCTGTTCAAGAGCAGCTTCGACAAGGCCAACCGTTCCTCGGGCACCAGCTTCCGTGGCCCCGGCATGGAAAAGGGCCTGGAGATCCTGGCCAAGGTGCGCAAGGAGATCGGCGTGCCCGTGCTGACCGACGTGCACACCGTGGAGGAAATCCCCCACGTGGCATCGGTGGTCGACATGCTGCAGACCCCCGCCTTCCTGTGCCGCCAGACGGACTTCATCCGCGCCGTGGCCCAGTGCGGCAAGCCGGTCAACATCAAGAAGGGCCAGTTCCTGGCACCGCATGACATGAAGAATGTCATCGACAAGGCGCGGGCCGCCGCCATCGAAGTGGGCCAGGACCCCGACATGTTCACCGCCTGCGAACGCGGTGCCAGCTTTGGCTACAACAACCTGGTCAGCGACATGCGCTCGCTGGCCATCATGCGCGAGACCGGCGCCCCCGTGGTGTTCGACGCCACGCACAGCGTGCAGTTGCCCGGCGGCAACGGCACCAGCAGCGGCGGCATGCGCGAGATGGTGCCCGTGCTGTCGCGCGCGGCCGTGGCCGTGGGCGTGGCGGGCCTGTTCATGGAAACCCACCCCGATCCCTGCAACGCCCTGAGCGACGGCCCCAACGCCGTGCCCCTCAAGCACATGAAGGCCTTGCTGGAGACTTTGGTGGCACTGGACGACGTGACCAAGCGCCACGGTTTCCTGGAAAACCACTTTTCCGCCTGAGTTTGCGTAAGATGCGCAGCGCGCGTGACGTGATTGAATCTTGAAGCGAGAAAGCACGCTCTGTGGGCGTGCTTTTTCACATCCGCTCAAAGCATGCCTGGCCGCATGGGACGAACCACCACCCGACCCCACCGCCACGCCTGCCGCCCCGTTTTAAAAACCTTCCGAGGAAAACACCATGAGTGCAATCGTTGACATCGTAGGACGTGAAGTCCTGGACAGCCGCGGCAACCCCACCGTCGAATGCGACGTGCTGCTGGAATCTGGCGTGATGGGCCGTGCGGCCGTGCCATCGGGCGCGTCCACCGGCTCGCGCGAAGCGATCGAGCTGCGTGACGGCGACAAGGGCCGTTACCTGGGCAAGGGCGTGCTCAAGGCCGTGGACAACATCAACGGCGAGATCGCCCAGGCCGTGATCGGTCTGGACGCGTCGGAACAGGCGTTCCTGGACAAGACCATGATCGACCTGGACGGCACCGAGAACAAGAGCCGCCTGGGCGCCAACGCCATGCTGGCCGTGTCCATGGCCGTGGCCCGCGCCGCTGCTGAAGAAGCCGGCCTGCCCCTGTACCGCTACTTCGGCGGCATGGGCGGCGTGCAACTGCCCGTGCCCATGATGAACGTGATCAACGGCGGCGCCCACGCGAACAACTCGCTGGACCTGCAAGAGTTCATGATCATCCCCGTGGGTGCCCCCACCTTCCGTGAAGCCGTGCGCTGGGGCGCCGAAGTGTTCCACGCGCTGAAGGCCATCATCCACCACAAGGGCATGTCCACCGCCGTGGGCGACGAAGGCGGTTTCGCACCTTCCGTGGAAAACCACGAAGCCGCGATCCAGCTGATCATCGAAGCCATCGAAAAGGCCGGTTACACCCCCGGCGAGCAGATCGCCCTGGGCCTGGACTGCGCCGCTTCCGAGTTCTACAAGGACGGCATGTACGTGCTGGAAGGCGAAGGCAACATGACGCTGAACGCCACCCAGTGGACCGACATGCTGGCTGGCTGGTGCGACAAGTACCCCATCATCTCCATCGAAGACGGCATGCACGAGGGCGACTGGGACGGCTGGAAGATCCTGACCGAGCGCCTGGGCGCCAAGGTGCAGCTGGTAGGTGACGACCTGTTCGTGACCAACACCAAGATCCTGAAGGAAGGCATCGACAAGAAGATCGCCAACTCCATCCTGATCAAGATCAACCAGATCGGCACGCTGACCGAGACCTTCGCCGCCATCGAGATGGCCAAGCGCGCCGGCTACACCGCCGTGATCTCGCACCGCTCGGGCGAAACCGAAGACAGCACCATCGCCGACATCGCCGTGGGCCTGAATGCGGGTCAAATCAAGACTGGCTCGATGAGCCGTTCGGACCGCATCGCCAAGTACAACCAGCTGCTGCGCATCGAGGAAGACCTGGGCGACGTGGCCGTGTACCCTGGCCGTGACGCTTTCTATAACCTGCGTTAATCTTCGGGCTCACCCCCTGCACCAGAACCGGGGCCAACTGGCCCCGGTTTTTTGAATCCACCCATGGTTTCTCGCATCGTCACCGTCGTCTTGCTGAGCCTGCTGGCCATTACCCATGCCCAGTTGTGGCTGGGTGCGGGCAGCATGGACCGCGTGGCCGAACTGCGCGCCCAGATCAACGAACTGCACGCCACCAACGCGCAGGCCCGCAAGGAAAACGAGCGCCTGTCGTCCGAGGTCGCCGACCTGCGCGACGGTCAGGACAGCATCCAGGAAAAGGCGCGCAGCGAGCTGGGCATGGTCCGCCCCAACGAGATTTACGTGCAGATCATGCGCCGCTGAGGGCGCCCGGTCTGCCCTTCCTGCCTTCGGGCCACCCGCTTGCGCCAGCCCTTGCCTCCTGCCCCCCGCATCCTGTTGTGCGCCAGCGCAGCCCACTGCGCCCAGGTGCTGCACGCCGCCGCCCAGGCCCGTGTGCCGCTGCACGGACTGCAGCCGCTGACGCAATGGCCCACGCCGGCCATGCCGGCAGACAGTCTGCTGCTGTGGGCCCTGCTGCCTACCGGCGCGCCCGATGCCGCACTGCGCCTGGAAGCCGCCTGGCGCGCCGAACGCCTGCCGCACAGCCCCTGGCCGGTCCACATGCTGTACGGCAGCGCCGCGCAACAGGCCCAGCAGCTGCGCCCCTGGATCACCACGCCTGCCCAGGGCAATGCCCCCCATCCACAGGACGACTGCCAGGAGTGCCTGGACGCCGCCAGCGAACACCAGCTGTTCCAGCACCTGCTGCAGCGCTGAGCGCCAGCGCGGCCACGTTGGGCATAAAAAAAATAGCTGCCTGCGCTTGTTGGCCCTGGATTTCCGATCTCTTGAAACCGGAAATCCAAGCACACCGCGCGCTGGCAGCTATCTTTCATGCAGCACCCTGCGGGTGCCGCGACCCCTGAATTACTGCACCGAGGACGAGCCGGGGGCCTGGTGCTGTGCGGCCGTGAACAGCTGGGCCGCATCCACCGCGTCGAAGCGGTACTGGGCGCCGCAGTAGTCGCAGCCGACTTCCACATGGCCCTGCTCCTGCACCACCTGCGCCACTTCTTCCTGGCCCAGGTTGCGCAGCATGTCCTCCACGCGTTCGCGGCTGCAAGTGCAGGCGAAGTGCGGGCCCTGGTCACCGTCCTGGGGCACGAAGCGCAACAGCTTCTCCTCCCAGAACAGGCGGCGCAGGATGGTGTCCACATCCAGCCCCAGCAGCTCGTCGCGCGTCAGGCTGGCGGCCAGCGTGGCGATGCGGTTGTAGTCCTCGCTGGCGCCGATGGCGTCCTGCTCGTCCTGGCGGCTTTCGGTGGCCCCGGCCAGGTTGTCCTGGCCCTTGAGCGGCATGCGCTGGATCATCAGGCCCGCCGCCACCTCGTCGTTGGCGGCCAGCACGATGCAGGTATCCAGCTGTTCGGACTGGCGCATGTAGTGCTGCAGCACTTCGGAAATCTTCTCGAACGGCTCGCCGTCCATGCCCTGCAGCGGCACCACGCCCTGGTAGGGCTGCTGGCCCGGCAGGCGGTCCTTGGGATCCAGCGTGATGGCGCAGCGTCCGCCCCCCTGGAGGTTGACCAGCTCCGCCAGCTCGGCGCCCGCAGGCACGGCGCCATGCACCGAGGCCGTGGCGCGCAGCGCCAGGTTGGACTGCACCTCGGCCACGGCCACCTTGACCGGGCCGTCACCAAAGATCTGGAACACCAGAGCGCCATTGAACTTGATGTTGGACTGCATCAGCACGCTGGCCGCCGCCATCTCCCCCAGCAGCTCGCGCACGGCGGCCGGATAGGCCCCGGTGTCGGTGTTGCTGGCGCGACGCTGGAGGATGTCCTTCCAGGCATCGGTCAGTCGCACGATCATGCCGCGCACAGGCAGGCCATCGAATAGGAATTTGTGGAGTTCAGACACGCTGTGTGTATCCCAGTCAGTGATTGCTGTAAGTGCCGGGCCTCAGCCCAGCTTGCGCAGCCCCGCCTTGAAGCGGCGCGCATTCTCGATATAGTGCTGCGCACTGCGGCGCAGGCCTTCCATCTGCTCGGGGGTGAGCTGCCGAACCACGCGGGCCGGACTGCCGATGATCATCGATCCATCCGGAAACTCCTTGCCTTCGGTCACCAGTGCACCTGCACCCACCAAGCAATTTTTGCCAATTTTCGCCCCATTGAGCACGATAGCGCCAATTCCGATCAAGGACTCGTCGCCGATCGTGCACCCGTGCAGCATGACCTGATGGCCCACGGTCACGTGTCGGCCAATCGCCAAAGGCATGCCGAAATCGGCGTGCAGCACACTGGCGTCCTGCACGTTGCTGCCTTCGCCGATGCGGATGCTGTCCGTATCCCCGCGCACCACGGTGCCAAACCAGACGCTGGCGTCGGCGCCGATCTGCACCTTGCCCATCACCTGGGCGCTGTCGGCGATCCAGGCGCTGTCTGCCACCTCGGGCACCAGTTCTTCCAATGCGTATACGGCCATGCTGTGTCTCCTGTTTTTGTCTGCGCGGGAAAATTAGAATTGTAGGTATGGAGCTTCGACAACGCGCCCTTGAGGTTTTGTGCCTCTGCGACCCCATCCACAAAGCGACAGCTGCTATGGAAATGTTTGCGCACAGCGCACAGTTCTCCATCGCCCCGACCGCGCCCGCACTGCAGGCCGACTGCCACCTACCCGGGCATCCGCAGCGCCCGGTGCTGCGCCACCACACCGAAGTAGCCCGCCGCTCCCCGGCCACCCTGGAGGGCCGCATCACCCTGATGCACGCGATCGCGCACATCGAATTCAACGCCATCAACCTGGCCCTCGATGCGATCTGGCGCTTTGATGCCATGCCTGCGGCCTACTACCAAGATTGGTTGCAAGTGGCTGGTGAGGAAGGTAAGCATTTTTTACTAATCCGCGACTGGCTTTTGGCCCAGCAGCACGACTACGGCGACTTCCCGGCGCACCAGGGACTGTGGACCATGTGCGAGAAAACCGCACACGACATTACCGCCCGCATGGCCCTGGTTCCGCGCACGCTGGAGGCGCGTGGCCTCGACGCCACGCCCCAAATCCAGGCCAAGCTGCGCCAGGCCGGCACCCCCGATGCCTGGGCCGCCGTGGAGATCCTGGATGTCATCCTGCGCGAGGAGGTCGGCCATGTGGCCATCGGTAACCATTGGTATCGCTTCTTATGCCAGCGCAATGATATGGATCCGCAATCACACTACACTGCATTGGCTCTGAAATACGAAGCGCCTCGCCCTCGCCCACCGTTCAATACCCAGGCCCGACAGGCCGCAGGGTTTACCGACGAAGAGCTGGCCTGGCTGGAACAGCACTGACATGCTGGATTCACAGACCACCCAGATTACGCAACGCCAACCCGCAGACATGTCCGTTATTGCCCCCGTCCCGCCCTCATCCACGCCTGTTGCTCATGCCGGTTCTCTCATGATTGCACGCCAGGCCATCGTGAATGTGGACAAGGATGTGATTGGCTACGAGTTGTTCAACCGCTCCCGCGCTCCAGCCGAACACACGGCGGCCACCGACGTCATCCTGCTGTTCACGGCCATGTCCCATGCCGGCCGTGAAGACCTGGTGGGCACCAAGCTGCTGTTCGTCAACAGCACGCACGAAAGCCTGGCCGGTGGGCACCTGGAGTTGCTCAACCCCGAAAAAGTGGTGCTCGAGGTCGAGCCCCTGGGCCATGTCGCCGCCACCGAGGCCGTGGCCCGCCTGCCGATCCTGCGCGGCCTGCGGGAACGCGGCTTCAAGCTGTCCTTCAACCACACCGTGCTGGAATCAGCCTACGCCACTTGGCTGCCGCTGGCGGACTTCATCAAGCTGGACCTGACCGTGCTGCGCCCTGAGCAACTGGCCGTGCTGGTCAACTACGCGGCGCGCCATTCCAAGGCCCAGCTGATTGCCACCAAGGTCGAGACCCCGCAGCAGTTCGACCTGCTCAAGAGCATCGGCGTCTCCCTGTTCCAGGGCTACTGGTTCTCGCGCCCTGCCGTGGTTGAGACCAAGCTGCTGGCCCCCAACCAGGCCAGCATCATCCAGCTCATCAACCTGCTGCGCCGCCAGGCCAGCACCGATGAGATCGAGGAAGTGCTGAAAAAGGACGCCGGTCTGGCCTTCAACCTGATGCGCCTGATCAATTCCGCCGGCTTTGGCACCGCGCGCGAAATCACATCGTTCCGCCAGGCCGTGATGATCATGGGCCTGAAGAAGCTGTTCCGCTGGGCGGCCCTGCTGCTTACCGCCTCCAAGTACGGCAACACCAGCGCCTCGATCGGCCATACCGCCGTCATCCGCGGTCGCCTGATGGAACTGCTGGCCCTGGAGTTCATGAGCGAGGAAGAGGCGGAGCAGGCCTTTGTGGTCGGCATCTTCTCGCTGCTGGACGCGATGCTCAGCATTCCCATGCAGGATGCGCTGCAACTGATCAACATCCCGACCGCCGTGCGCGATGCCCTGCTCAAGCACGAGGGCGTCTTTGGCGAGCTGCTGCAGTTGGCCGAAGCCTGCGAAAGCAGCGATGACCAGGCTTTCGACCACTCGGCCTCGGTGCTCCAGCTCACCAGCCAGCAGATCAACTGGGCCCACCTCCAAGCCCTGGCCTGGTGCGACCAGATCACGCAATAAACCTGCGGGACATCACGTACGGAATACCAGTCGCCACGGTGTTGCCAATCCAGTACAGTGGGGCACCAGAGCCTGTTGCACCCACTACCATTGGCGGTTATCTGCTGCCCGCAAAGGCCCATGACCGCGTACACACCACCGATGATCTCTGATTCCAGTGCCTATCCGACCGCTCCCGCCCTGCCTGCCGGCGTGACCGATGACTCCGTGTCCATGATTGGCCGCCAGGCCATTCTGAACGAGCGCCGCGAAGTTTTTGGCTATGAGCTGTTCGATCGCACGACCGCCGTGGATGCGCACACGGCCGCCAGTGATGCGGCACTGCTGTTCAACGCCCTGTCGTATGCCGGCACCGAGGCCCTGGTCGGACGCAAGCTGGTGTTCGTCAACTGCACCCACGAGAGCCTGGTGGGCGGCCACCTGGAGCTGATCCACCCCGACAAGGTGGTGCTGGAAGTGCCCACCCTGGGCGATGACGCCACGCCCGAAGAAATTGCTGCCCTGATCCCCGTGTTCCAAAGCCTGCGCCAGCGCGGCTTTCGCCTGGCGTTCGACCAGAACCTGCTGCGCCGTGCCTACGTACACTGGCTGCCGATGGCCAGCTTCATCAAACTCGACATGCTGAGCTTCCCGGTCGAGAGTGCCGAAGCGCTGGTGAAATTTGCCCAGACCCACACCATGGCACAGATCGTGGCGGAGAAGGTGGAGACCCAGGAACAGTTCGACCTGATGCACTCGCTGGGCGTGCGCCTGTTCCAGGGCTTCTGGTTTGCACGCCCTGATGTGGTGTCCGCCAAGACCGTGCGCCCATCGCAAGGCACTATCTTGCAATTGCTCAACCTGGTGCGCAGCCAGAGCAGCACGGCAGAGATTGAGGAAGTGCTCAAGAAGGACCCCACGCTGTCCTTCAACCTGCTGCGCTTCATCAACTCCTCGGGCTTCGGTCTGTCCTGCGAAATCACCTCGTTCCGCCATGCAGTCATGATCCTGGGGCTCAAAAAGCTGTTCCGCTGGGCCGCTCTGCTGATGACCACCTCCCGCGCGGGGGGCACCGCCCCTGCCGTCGGCCAGACCGCCGTGGTGCGCGGTCGCCTGATGGAGCTGCTGGCCGCCGAGATGCTGTCCACGGAGGAAGTCGACAATGCCTTCGTGGTCGGGGTGTTCTCCCTGCTGGACGTGATGCTGGGCATTCCCATGGACAAGGCACTGAGTTCGATCGCCCTGCCCCAGACGGTCCAGGACGCCCTGCTGCACAAGACGGGGGTCTACGCCCCCTTCCTGGAGCTGGTGCTGGCCTGCGAGAACGGCGACGACGAAGTGTTTGCCCGCACCTCCGAAGCCCTGCACCTGTCCAACCACCAGGTCAACTGGGCGCACCTGCAGGCCCTGGCGTGGGCCGACAACCTAGCCGACGACATCGGCTGAGCCGGCACACCACGCCACCGCACATAAAAAAAAGCCACCTTCGCGGTGGCTTTTTTACACGGCCTCGCGGCGCTGCATCACTGCGCGCGCAGGTTGGCAGCCTTGATGATGCGGGCGTTGTTGGCCGACTCTTGCGCAATCTGCTTGGCAAAGGTCTGGGCATCGCCACCGGTCGGAACGTTGTCCGAAGCCTTGAGCTTGGCCTGGATGTCAGGCTCGGCCAGCGCCTTGTTGAATTCCTTGTTCAAACGCTGCAGCACGGCCTGCGGGGTCTTGGCCGGGGCAAAGATGCCGAACAGCGAGGTGGAATTGGCTTCGGGAAAGCCCAGCTCCGCCAGTGTGGGGACCTGCGGCAGCGATTCCAGGCGCTGCGGCGCACCCACGGCCAGGGCCTTGAGCTTGCCGGCCTGGATGTGCTGCATCACGGTGGGGCCGGCATTCGTTGACAGCACCTCAAACTGCCCGCCCAGGGCATCGTTGAGCTGCTGGCCACCGCCCTTGTAGGGAATGTGCGTGATGTCCACCTTACCGCTGTACTTCACCTGCTCCAGCACGATGTGCCCCAGGGAGGCCAGGCCGGCGGTCGCCCAACGCACCGCACCAGGATGGCTCTTGGACTCTGCCAGCAAGGCCTGGAAGCTGGACGCACGGTTGGCGGAAGTGCCCAGGATCAGCACGGGCGAATACATCACGCTGACCACGGGGGCCAGGTCCTTTTGCGGATCGAACGGTACCGCGCCCAGGTGCGGGTTCAGGGCCACGGGGCTGATGGCGGCAAAGCCGATCGTGTAGCCATCGGGGGCCGCCTTGGCCACGGCATCCAGGCCAATCGTGCCACCGGCACCGGCCTTGTTCTCCACCACGATGGGGGTGGCCAGTTGCACGCTGAGCTTTTCCCCCAGGGCACGCGCCACCGTGTCGCTCACGCCCCCACCGGGGTAGGCCACCACGATGCGGATCGGCTTGCTGGGCCAGGGTGCGGTCTCGGCCCAGGAAATGGCGGGTGCTGCAGCAGACAGCAGTGCGGCGGCCAGCAGGCCGCGGCGCATGGCGTTCATGATCGTTACTCCGTATTGACAAACCAATCTTTGATTTTGCATCAAGATTAATTTGCCTTAACCCACATCAAGACTGCTTAAGCACATCAGCCACGCGGGTGGTGCTGGGCGTGCAGCTGCTGCAGGCGCTCACGCGCCACATGCGTGTAGATGGTGGTCGTGGAAATGTCGGCATGCCCCAGCAGCATCTGCACCACGCGCAAATCCGCGCCATGGTTGAGCAAATGCGTGGCAAAGGCATGGCGCAGCGTGTGGGGCGACAGCGGGTCCGTGATGCCCGCCACCTGGGCATATTTCTTCACCAGCACCCAGAACATCACCCGCGTCATGCCGCTGCCGCGCTGGGTGACGAACAGGTCACTCGTGCTTTGGCCATGCAGGATGGCGGCGCGGGCCTCCTGCAGATAACGCAGCAACCAGGCCTGCGCCTCCTCACCAAACGGCACCAGACGCTCCTTGCGCCCCTTGCCCTCGGTGCGCAGCACGCCGGCCGGGATGTCCAGATGGTGCATCTGCAACCCCACCAGCTCGCTCACCCGCAGGCCGCTGGCATACATCAGCTCCAGCATGGCGCGGTCCCGCAGCCCCAGGGGCGTGGTGACATCCGGCGCCAGCAGCAAGGCTTCCACCTGGGCCTGGGTCAGGGTGTGGGGCACGCGCAGCGGCTTCTTGGCGGCCAGCAGGCGCACCGTGGGATCGCTCTGGATGCGACGCTCGCGCAACCCCCAGTGAAAATAGCGGCGCAGCACGCTCAGCCCGCGGTTGCTGGACACGGCCTTGACGCCCTGCACGTGGCGCGCCTGCAAAAAGGCCTGCAGGTGCGACTCCTGCGCCGCATCCAGCGTGCAGGCTGCGCTGGCCTGCGCCAGAAATTGCGCGCAGGCCGTCAGGTCCCGGCGGTAGGCCTGCAAGGTGTTCGAGGACAGGCCATCCTCCAGAAACAGGGATTCGATGAAGTCATCGATGGCCGATAGGCTGGCCTGCAGGGTTGCATCACTCATGGTCATGCGATTGTGGGCGATAAAAAAGGCGCGGCCCCTACAGGGCAGCGCCTTGGTACCCGGGGACCGATCAGGTCCTCATTCCAGCGTCAGCTTCTGCTCGACCACGACCTTTTTGTAGGTCTCGTACTCCGCCTTGATCTGCTGCGCAAACTCTTCCGGCGTATTGCCGATCACCAACGAGCCCGTGTCTTCGATGCGCTTGATCACGGCGGGGTCGTGCAGCACCTTCTTGACGGCGGCATTCAGCTTGTCGACCACGTCCTTGGGCATGCCCTTGGGACCCACGATACCGTAGTAGGCCATGCGGTTCACGGGCTCCAGACCCGCTTCCTTGAAGGTGGGCACATCGGGCAGCACCGCCAGGCGCGAGGGCGCGGCCACAGCGATCGGCAGCAGGCGCTTGTCCTTGATGAACGGCAGCGCCGAAGGCAGGTTGTCCAGAATCATGGGCACCTGGCCCGCCACCGTGTCGTTCAGCGCAGGGCCGGCACCGCGGTAGGGAATGTGTGTGATGAAGGTGCCTGTCAGGCTCTTGTACAGCTCCATCAGCATGTGCTGGATGCCCCCCGTGCCGGAGGAGGCGTACGAGAACTTGCCCTGGGAAGCCTTCAGCGTGGCCAGGAAATCCTTGTGGTTGGTGGGACCGAACTTGGGGTTCACCGCCAGCACATTCGGTGTGGCCGCGATGTTGATCACGGGAGTGAAGTCCGTGAGGGTGTTGTAGGGGATCTTGGGATTGATGGCGGGGTTGGTGGCCGTGGTGGACACCGTGGCAATCCCCAGCGAATAGCCGTCCGGCGCGGCGCGCGAGGTCTCCAGCGCGCCGATCACGCCGCCGCCACCGCCCTTGTTTTCCACGATCACTGTCTGCCCCAGCTCACGCCCCAGAGGCTCCGCCATCACGCGCGCAATGATGTCCGTCGTGCCGCCGGGGGCAAACGGCACCAGCAGCTTGATGGGTTTCGTGGGATAGGTTTGTGCCATGGCGGCAGAACCCACCAGCGCGAATGCAAGGCCAATGCAGGTGCGACGATTCATAGGTCTGGGACTCCTCATGTTGTAAGTTTGGGTGCAGCGTTTGATGCTAAAGGACGCACTTTCCCAACGGGCAGGCAGGCAACGGCTTTTTTCTCAGTAGATTCCCGGTAACACTTTGTGCCTTCCGCCGACCTAGAAACTGTCGCCGGCGCGCCAGCGCGGCAACACTCCAGACCCGCCGGCGGCGCCCGTCCAGAGTAAGCTGTGCGCCCGTGAATTACGCCCAACTCCTCTTCCCCGACTTTGCCCTCATCCTGCTGGGCTATCTGCTGTGCCGCTTCAGCCCGCTGAACCGCCCCATCTGGCAGGGGGCGGAAGCCCTGGTGTACTACCTGCTGTTCCCGGTACTGCTGTTCCACTCCATCGTCAAAAGTCCGCTGGACTGGGCCGCCACCTCCAGCCTGATCGCGGCGGGCGTCACCTCGGGGCTGGTGGGCATCGCGCTGGCCTACAGCCTGCCGTGGTGGCCCGGGCTGCGCCGCCACATCAGCACGCGCGACCATGCCGGTGCCGCGCAGGTGGCGTTCCGCTTCAACTCCTTCATCGGCCTGGCGCTGGCGGACCGGCTGGCGGGTGCCCAGGGGCTGCTGTTCATTTCCGTGCTCATCGGTTTTTGCGTGCCCATGTTCAACATTGCGGCGGTCTGGCCCATGACGCGCGAGGGCCAGCACAGCTTCTGGGGCCAGCTGATCCGCAACCCGCTGATCGTCGCCACGGTCTGCGGCCTGTGCGCCAACCTGCTGGGTTTTCGCATGCCCACCTGGCTGGAACCGCCGGTGGCGCGGATTGGCGCGGCCTCCATCGCCCTGGGCCTGATGTCGGCCGGCGCCGGCATGCAGCTGGGCCTGCTCACGCACGCCAAGCGCCTGAGCGTCGGCGTGCTGGGCATCCGGCACCTGCTCCAGCCCCTGATCGCGCTGGGCGCCATCCATGTGTTTGGCCTGCAGGGTGAGCAGGCGCTGGTGCTGCTGTTGTTTTCGGCCCTGCCCACGGCCTCGACCTGCTATGTGCTGGCGGCACGCATGGGCTATAACGGACCGTATGTCGCCGGCCTGGTCACGCTGTCCACCATCCTCGGTGTGCTCAGCCTGCCCTATGCCTTGTCCCTGACGTCCTTGCTGCCCACGCCATGATTCCACGCCGCACCGCCCTGCTCACCCTGTTGTCCACATCAGTCCTGCTGGCCTGCGGTGCCAAGACGCCCCCGGCAGCCGCCGTGCCGGCCGGTGCCAGCGTGCTGGCCCTGGGGGATTCGCTGACCGCCGGCGTCGGTGCCCGCACTGGGGAGGACTGGCCCAGCCTGCTGGCCGAGCACACGGGCTGGGAGGTGACCAACGGCGGGGTCTCCGGCGACACCAGCGCCCAGGGCCTGGCGCGCCTGCCGGCCCTGCTGCAGGAGCATGCCCCGCGCCTGGTGATCGTGGGGCTGGGCGGCAACGATTTTCTGCGCCGTGCCTCGCCCGGCACCACGCGCGAGGCCCTAGAGCAGATCGTGCGCAGCATCCAGGCGGCCAACGCCCAGGCGGTGCTGGTGGCCATTCCGCAGCCCAGCCTGATGGCCGCCGCGGGCGCCACGCCCAGCGATCACCCGCTGTATCAGGAGCTGGCCCAGGAACTGAAGGTGCCGTTGATCGCCAACCTCTGGGGACCCATCCTGGGCGATGCCAGCCTGCGGGCCGACCAGGTGCACGCCAACGCGCAAGGCTATGCGGCCTTTGCCCAGGCGCTGGAGCAGGCCCTGCGCCGCCAGGGCTTGCTGGCACATTGATGAAAAAAGTGAGCGTGCTGCGCTTGCACAGCGGTCGTTTGACAGCTATTCCTTAATGAAACGCTTGCGCCACGAGCGCAGGCCGCTCTTTTTTTATTCGTCCGCAGCCTGCGCCAGCGCCCACTGCACGTGCTCGCGCACCAGGGCGCTGTCGTGCGTGGCCCGCGCCTGCAGCGCCTGGCGCAGCGCCGCCCGGGCATCGGACTGGGACTCTGCGCGCAGCGCATTGCCCAGGGCCACGGCGATGTTGCGCAGCCAGCGTTCATGGCCGATGCGGCGGATGGGGCTGCCTTCGGTGCAGCGCAGGAACGTGGCCTCGTCCCAGCCGAACAGCTGCACCAGGGTGCTGCCGACCATGCCGCCGCGCACATCGAAGTCGGGCAGCGGGCTGCGCTGGGCAAACTTGTTCCACGGGCAGGCCAGCTGGCAATCGTCGCAGCCGTAGATGCGGTTGGCCATCAGGGGACGCAACTCCAGCGGGATCGCCCCGTCGTGCTCGATGGTCAGGTAGGAGATGCAGCGCCGCGCGTCCACGCGGTGGGGGGCCACGATGGCCCCCGTGGGGCAGGCATCGATGCAGCTGCTGCAACTGCCGCAGTGCGCGGTGACCGGCGCCGTCTCGGGCAGCGCCAGGTCCACATAGATTTCCCCCAGAAAGAACATGGAACCCGCATCGCGGCTCAGCACCAGCGTGTGCTTGCCGCGCCAGCCCTGGCCGCTGCGGCGTGCCAGCTCGGCCTCCATCACCGGCGCCGAATCCGTGAAGGCGCGGTGCCCCAGCGGCCCGACCTCCTGCGCAATGCGCTCGGCCAGCTTCTGCAACCGGTTGCGCAGTATCTTGTGGTAATCCCGCCCGCGGGCATAGACCGAGACGATGGCCTCCTGCGGGCGCTGCAGCCGTGCCCATTCCACGGCCTGCCAGTCCTGGGGCGTGGTGCTGGGCAGGTAGTCCATGCGCGCCGTGATCACGCTGACCGTGCCCGGCACCAGCTCCGCCGGGCGTGCGCGCTTGAGGCCGTGGGCCTGCATGTACTGCATCTGGCCGTGGAAGCCCTGGGCCAGCCATTGCAGCAGCCCGTCCTCACAAGACGACAAATCCACGCCGGACACGCCGATTTGGGAAAATCCCAGCTCGCGGGCCCAGTCCTGCATCAAAGGAACCAATTGACTGCTGCACACCATAACCCTTCGATTGTAGAAAGCGGCCCGGCCGACGAGCGCGTGCTCACCTGGCAAGACGAGACGGCGACTGCGGCTTTTGCCGCCGCGCTGGCGGCGCTGCCCGAAGCCCGCAACGCCTACATCACCTTGCACGGCGACCTGGGCGCCGGCAAGACCACGCTGGTGCGCCACCTGCTGCGCAACCTGGGGGTGGCCGGCCGCATCAAAAGCCCTACCTACGCCGTGGTGGAGCCGCACGAAGCCCCGGGCCTGGCCATCTGGCACTTTGACTTCTACCGTTTCGACGATCCGCGCGAATGGGAAGATGCAGGTTTTCGCGACATTTTTGCGGCAGAGGGCCTGAAACTGGCAGAATGGCCGGAAAAGGCTGCTGCGCTGACACCGCCAGCGGACCTAGCTATTCATATTGAAGCAATTGACGAAACCCAGCGCCGCGTCACTCTGCGCACCAGCACAGAGCGCGGGCGGCGCATGCTGCAGCACTGGCCCCAATGAGCGAAGACGCCGCGCACCCCCTGTTCACCGCCTACCGTCCCAACCGCCGCACCCTGCTGCAAGCCGGTAGCCTGGCCCTGCTGCTGGCGGGCAAGCAGCAAATCGCCTTCGGCGCCTCCATCATGGCGGTGCGCGTGTGGCCTGCCGAAGACTATTCGCGCGTCACCCTGGAGTCCGATGTGCCCCTGGTGGCCAAGCAGACCCTGATCAACTCGCCGCCGCGGCTGGCCGTGGACATCGAGGGCCTGCAGCTCAACAGCGCCCTCAAGGAACTGGTGGCCAAGGTGCGGCCGGACGACCCGAACATCGCGGCCATCCGCGTGGGGCAGAACAGCCCGAACGTGGTGCGCCTGGTGATCGACCTGAAGCAGGATGCCGTGCCCCAGGTGTTCTCGCTCAAGCCCGTGGCCAGCTACCAGCACCGGCTGGTGTTCGACCTCTACCCCTCCAAGCCCGTGGACCCGCTGGAAGCGCTGATCCAGGAGCGACTGCGCGATGCCAGCAGCCACCCCGACCTGCCGCCAGGCCTCAGCCCCAGCCCCTCCGCACCGGCCCAGGACCCACTGGGCGACCTGATCGCCAAGCACAGCCAGCCCAACGCCGCCCCCCCCACGCCGGCAGCCCCAGCGACCTCGACGGCGACGGCGCCCACACCGGCTGCCCCCGCGTCCAAAACACCGGGCAGCTCCATGACCGCCAGCCCCGCGCCGGCACGCAAGACCGACCGCATCATCATCGTGGCCCTGGACCCTGGCCATGGCGGCGAGGACCCGGGCGCCGTCGGCCCCAAGGGTACCTATGAGAAGGACGTGGTCCTGAAGATCGCCAAGCTGCTGCGCGACCGCATCAACAACAGCACGGTCAACGGCAGCCCCATGCGGGCCTACATGACGCGCGACGGCGACTTCTTCGTGCCCCTGGGCGTGCGCGTGCAAAAGGCGCGCCGCGTGCAGGCCGACCTGTTCATCAGCATCCACGCCGATGCCTTCACCCGCCCTTCGGCCGCCGGTGCCAGCGTGTACGCGCTCAGCCACAAGGGGGCCTCCAGCACGGCGGCCCGCTGGCTGGCGGACAAGGAAAACCAGGCCGATCTGGTCGGCGGCCTGAACGTGCGCAGCCAGGACAAGGGCGTGCAGGAAATGCTGCTGGACATGAGCACCACCGCCCAGATCAACGACAGCCTGAAGCTGGGCACCGCCCTGCTGACGCAGATCGGCGACTTTGCCCGGCTGCACAAGCCCCGCGTCGAACAGGCGGGCTTTGCCGTGCTCAAGGCGCCGGACATTCCCAGCGTGCTGATCGAAACCGCCTTCATCAGCAACCCCGATGAGGAGCAGAAGCTGCGCAGCCCCACCTACCAGGTCAAGCTGGCCGACGCCATGATGGACGGCATCCGCCAGTACTTCATCAAGAACCCGCCGCTGGCCCGTTCCCGCACGGTCTGAGGCGCGCCAGCGCCGGCCGCCCGCCGTGGGTGCGGCGGCCCCGCTCCTCGAGGTCCGACCACGGCGCCACGCCCGCGCCGCCTGGGCCGTCGACGGACACCGGGGAACCTTTTGGGCTGGCGCGCGGGTCCAGCATAGGTTGTGCCCGCCCTGTGGCCTGCGCTTCCCTCCACCGCCCTTTTTGCATCGCCCATGACACCGTCCTCCCCAGCCCCTGCCAACCCCGCGGCACGCCCACGGATCCATACCGACGTCTACCGCGCCGTCTGGCGCTGGCACTTCTATGCTGGCCTGCTGGTCCTGCCCTTTCTCATCTGGCTGGCGGTCACCGGCGGGCTGTTTGTGTTCAAGGACACGATCGACGATGCCTTCCACCGGGAGCTGCGCTTTGCCAGCACCAGCACCCAGCCACTGCAGCCCAGCAGCCAACTGATCGCCGCCGCCTTGCACGCGCACCCCGGCAGCTTCGTGAAGTACACCGGCCCATCCACGCCCGGGCGCACCGCGGAAGTCGGCATCGCCACCGCACAAGGGCGGCTGCTGGTCTATGTGGACCCCAAGGAGGGCACGGTGCGCGGTGCATTGCCCGAAGGCGGCAGCGTGGCCTGGACCATCCGCAAGCTGCACAGCCTGAAGTATTTCGGCAGCATCGCCCGGGGCGCCATCGAGATCGCCGCCGGATGGGCCATCCTGCTGGTGCTGACCGGCCTGTACCTGTGGTGGCCAGGCGGGCGGACCCAGGGTGTCGTGTCCGTGCGCGGCACGCCCACGCAGCGCGTGTTCTGGCGCGACCTGCATGCCGTGACCGGCCTCTTCGTCGGGGCTGCGCTGCTGTTCCTGGCGATCACCGGCATGCCCTGGTCGGTGTTCTGGGGTGCCAAGGCCAATCAACTGGCCAACGGCCACAACTTCGGCTATCCGGCCGGGGTGCGCGTGCAGGTGCCCATGTCCCAGGCCCGGCTGAGCGACCACACGACCACTGCCTGGTCGCTGCAGCAGGCACAGATTCCGCAGTCCGGGCCCACGCCCGCCGACCAGGACGCCCATGCGGGCCACGCAGGCCATGCCGCAGCCATGCCTGCCAGCCCCGCGCCCACACCGGCCGACGGTGCCCTCGACTGGGATGCGGCCATCGCCATCTTCGACCGCCTGGGGATTGCGCAGGGCTACACGGTACAGCCACCCAAGGGCCCGACCGGCGTCTATTCCGCCTCGATCTACCCGCACGACCTGGACCAGCAGCGTGTGATCCACATCGACCAGTACAGCGGCCTGCCCCTGGTCGACATGAGCTACCAGGACTATGGCCCCCTGGGGCGGTGGCTGGAATGGGGCATCAATGTCCACCTGGGCCAGGAATTCGGCGTGCTGAATCAGGTTGTGCTGGTGGTGGCCTGCCTGGCCATCGTCCTGCTGTGCGTCAGTGCGGGCACCATGTGGTGGAAACGCCGTCCGGCCAAGGGCTGGGGCGTGCCTCCCCAGCCGCAGGATGCCCGCAGCCTGTGGGGCGTCACCGCCTTGCTGGCCGTGGGCGGTGTGCTGTTCCCCCTGGTCGGTGCTTCGTTCCTGGTCATCGCGCTGCTGGACCGCTGGCTGTGCCGCCCCGCGCAACCGGCCGCCTAGGCATCCACCACCCCGACGCTGGCTGCCCCTAGGTGGGGCAGGCACAGGCTCCCTGGACCTACAGGCCTGTGCAAGCACGCCCGACGCCGGGCACAGCGCACGCCCCGGATACTGCAGGGACTTGTGAATGACAGGAGTTCAAGCATGCAACAACCACACACTTGGCTGACCGCCCTGGCACTGACCACCACCCTGGCCCTGGGTGGCTGCGCCAACAACCAGCAACTGGGCACCGGCGTGGGGGCCGTGGCAGGGGGTCTCGTCGGCGATGCCGTGCTGGGCGGCACCATCGGCACCCTGGGCGGTGCGGCAGCCGGTGCCGTGATCGGCAACCAAATCGGTAAGAACCAAGACCAGAAATGAGCGTGCTCCGCCTGAGGAGCGCACAAACAAAAAGCCGACCTGGGTCGGCTTTTTGTTTGGCTAGGCACTCGTGCGCGGGTCAGGCCTGCGGCGTCTGCCGCCCGGTCTTCCAGCCACCATACAGCGCCACCGCACCCGGGATCAGGATCAAGGCCCAGATGATGGTTTCCAGGTGCTCACGCACCCACAGCAGATTCCCAAAGAAATAGCCCGCTGACACAATCCCCAGCACCCACAGCACGGCGCCGGCCACATTGAACACGCTGAACTTGCTGCGCGACATGTGGGCCACACCCGCCGCGAAGGGCACAAAGGTCCGGATAAAAGGCATGAAGCGCGCCAGGATGATGGTCACGCCGCCATAGCGTTCATAAAAAGCATTGGCCTTGTCGAAGGCTGCACGGTTGAACCAGCGCGACTTTTCCCAGCGAAAGACCTGGGGGCCGACCATGCGCCCCACCGTGTAGTTGCACTGGTCGCCCAGAATGGCGGCTGCCAGCAAAATGCCGCAGGCCAGCGGGAAATGCAGCATGCCCACACCGGCCATGGCGCCCACAATGAACAGCAGCGAATCCCCGGGCAGGAACGGCATCACCACCAGGCCGGTTTCGACAAACACGATCAGGAACAGCAGCGCGTAGACCCACGCGCCATAGGCCACGACCAAGGCCTCCAAGTGCTTGTCGATATGCACAATGAAGTCGATCAAAAACGAGACGATTTCCACCACAACATCCTCAAAGTCCAGCCTGCACCGTGTGCGGACCGGCGTCCAAACAAGGCGTTAATGTAGTCCCATGCGCAGCCCGTGCGGACCGCGGCGGGGCAAGTGATGCCTCTGCCGGACACACACTCCGACAAGCGCTGCAACAACCTGCAAACCAAAGCCACAAATACTTGCAATACCGGCCAGAACTTTGCATGAAGTTCATGCAAAGTTCTGGCAGACCCAGGCACAGTCACGCCTGAGTTTGACTATCGACACGCAAGGAGGTGCACATGATGAAAGCTCGCAGCACATTTTTGATCGCCGCCGTTGTGGGCGCTTTCGCACTGGGGGGCTGTGCCCACCGCCCACCCAGCAATGCCCAGGTCGGCACAGGCGTCGGCGCGGTGGCCGGCGGCCTGCTGGGCAATGCCGTGTTCGGCTCCACCCTGGGCACTGTGGGCGGCGCCGCAGCCGGCGCCCTGATCGGCAACCAGGTGGGACAGAACAGCGACTACTACGATGGTCGCCGCCGTCGCCGCTGATCCCGGCGGGACCCGAAAACCTCTTGCCGCAGCGCCCCGAAGGGGCTGCATACAATGCGGTCAATGACCGCTTTTGCCCCTGCTGCGCCGCGCCGCGCCATCCAAGACCTGCCCGATGAACTCATCAGCCAGATTGCGGCTGGCGAGGTGGTGGAACGCCCCGCCTCGGTGGTGCGGGAACTTGTCGACAACGCCCTGGATGCCGGCGCCACCCAGATCACCGTGCGCCTGCTGGCCGGCGGGGTACGGCTGATTGCCGTGGAAGACGACGGCTGCGGCATTCCGCGCGAGGAACTGCCCGTGGCCCTGCGGCGCCATGCCACCAGCAAGATCCGCGACCTGCAGGAGCTGGAGCACGTGGGCACCATGGGCTTTCGTGGCGAGGCGCTGGCCGCCATCGCCTCGGTGTCGGAGACCAGCATCCTCTCGCGCCTGGACGGCGAAGACAAGGCCTGGCTGCTGGAAGCGCGCAGTGGCGAGCTGCGCCCCGCGCCGCGCAACCGCGGCACCACGCTGGAGGTCAAGGAGCTGTTCTTCAGCACCCCGGCGCGACGCAAATTCCTCAAAAGCGATGCCACCGAGCTGGCGCACTGCATCGAGTCCGTGCGCCGCCACGCCCTGGCACGCCCGGACGTGGGCTTTGCCATCTGGCACGAAGGCAAGCTGGTCGAGCAGTGGCGCGCCGTGCCCCTGGCCGAAGGCGCCGACCGCAACGAGGCCCAGGCCCGCCGCCTGGGCGATGTGCTGGGTGACGACTTCATCGCCAACTCCATCACCGTGCAACGCACCTCGGCCTCCAGCGGCATCACCGTCTATGGCCGCGCTGGCCTGCCCGACGCCGCACGCAGCCGCCCCGACCAGCAGTACTGCTACGTCAACGGCCGCTTCGTGCGCGACAAGGTGCTGACCCATGCCGCCAAGAGCGCCTACGAAGACGTGCTGCACGGGCACAAGCAGCCCATCTATGCCCTGTATGTGGAGATGGACCCGGCCCGCGTGGACGTCAACGTCCACCCCACCAAGATCGAAGTGCGCTTTCGCGACAGCCGCGAAGTGCACCAGGCCATCAAGCACGCAGTGGAAGACGCCCTGGCCGCGCCGCGCGCCGCCTTGCTGGCCGACGCCGCGCAGGCCCCGTTGACCGAAGCCAACGCCCCGGCAGCCCCCGCCAGCCTGGGCTGGCAGCCCAGCACCAGCCCCGTGCGTGCGCCCATGGCGCCGCAGGTGCAGTACGCCATGCCCCTGCAGGAGGTGGCGGGCCACAAGGTCAACGACCTGCAGGCCCTGTGGGCGCCGCTGCGCGAGGCCACACCCGCCAGCCCCGCCCCGACCACCACCGTGGCCACGGCCCCTGCCACAGATTTGGCATGGAATACGGCTGCAACGCCCACTGCGACTGCGCAGACAGCTACAGAAATTGCGAACACAGCCACCCCACAGGACCCTGGGACGGACACCACCTGGCCGCTGGGCCGCGCCGTGGCGCAGATCCACGGGGTCTACATCCTGGCCGAGAACGCCCAGGGCATGGTGGTGGTGGACATGCACGCCGCGCACGAGCGCATCGTCTACGAGCGGCTGAAGGAGCAACTGGGCAACGACCAGCCGATCGCCAGCCAGCCGCTGCTGATCCCTGCCACCTTCGCCGCCACGCCGCAGGAAGTGGCCACGGCCGAGGCCCATGCCGACACCTTGCGCGTGCTGGGCCTGGAGGTCGTGCCCTTCTCGCCCAAGACCCTGGCCGTGCGGGCCGTGCCCGCCACCCTGGCCCAGGGCGATGCGGTGGAACTGGCGCGCAGCGTGCTGGCCGAGCTGGAACAACAGGACGCCAGCGGCGTGATCCAGCGCGCGCGCAACGAAATCCTCGCTACCATGGCCTGCCACGGCGCCGTGCGCGCCAACCGACGACTGACTCTGGATGAAATGAACGCCTTGCTGCGACAGATGGAAACCACCGAACGCTCCGACCAATGCAACCACGGCCGCCCCACCTGGCGCCAACTGAGCATGAAAGAGCTGGACGGCCTGTTCCTGCGAGGCCGCTGAACCACCATGGCGACCACCCTCCCCCCTGCCAAGGACGCCATCACCGTCCCCTTCTTCGCCCGCGTGCGCGCCGCGCTGGACAGCTTTTCGCCCACCGAGCGCAAGCTGGCCCAGGTGGTGCTGGACTACCCCATCAACCTGGCAGGCTACAGCGCCAGCGAGCTGGCCCAACTGACCGGCGTGTCCAACGCCACCGTCACGCGCTTCATCCGCCGCCTGGGCTATGACAGCTACGAAGAGGCGCGCCGCACCGCGCGGCTGGAGGCCACCACCTCCGGCCTGCCGCTGCCCAGCGCCGGCATCGCCCTGTCCCCCAGCACGCCCAACTGCGCGCTGCTGTGGCAGCAACTGCAGGACAACCTGACCGCCACGCTGGCGCAGATACCGGCCAGCACCATGGACGCCATGGCCTCGGCCCTGCACCAGGCGCCGGCCATCTTCTGCGTGGGCCTGCAGCACAACCACATGCTGGCGCGCTCGCTGCGCGGCCACCTGATGAGCGGCCTGGACAAGCCCGTCTACGGCGCGCCCGCCGCCGGCGAGACCATCGAGGACGTGCTGGCCCGCATCGCCCCGCGTGACATGGTGGTGCTGTTTGCCCTGGGCGGCATCCGGGCCGACATGGCCGACCTGTGCGAGCGCGCGCGCAAGCTGGGCGCCAAGCTGATCTGCATCACCGACACCGCCAGCCATGCCCCGCCGTCCGACTGGCTGCTGCGCTGCCACACCACGCCACACGCCACCGAGGTGCGCCACCTCACCGACACCAGCGCCGCCCAGGCCCTGGCCTATGGCCTGGCGGCCCACACCATCCAGTGGGGCGCCATCCCGTTCGAGTTGATCTGAGACCGCGGCCACGGCCGGGCACGGTGGCCAACGACCCCTTCCAGGTCCGTCACCCTCATTTTTCATAGCTGTCAGCGCTTGAAGCTTCAGGGCTTCAAGCGCTTTTTTATTGCAGCAGCATGACAACCGTGCGCCACCAGCTTCCGTATCCATAGCAGCACCGCGCCAGGCAGCCACTCGTGCCACGCCATGACCACCATCGCCGCATACGATGGCTGATCCACCTTGCCCCAACCAGCTATCAATTCAGAAGCATTGAGTGCTCGGCCACCTTGACCGGGTGGCATGCCTGCGTCTGCCGCAAACACACAAACTTGGTGCATACATGCACCATAGCAAGGCATCTATGCACCAATCTTCTACAAGTCATGCCTGTTTTGGTGCATACATGCATACATTTTTGGCATAATTTTTTGCTGCGCTGCGGCGCTTTTGTTTTGTGCCCTGAAAGAACCACCTCATGAAGTACGCCACCCTCGAGCAATTCCTGCAAGACGTTGCCACCCGCAACCCTGGTCAACCCGAGTTCCTGCAAGCCGTCACGGAAGTGATGGAATCGCTGTGGCCCTTCATCGAGAAGCACCCCAAGTACGCCGACAACGCCCTGCTGGAGCGCCTGGTTGAGCCCGAGCGCATCATCCAGTTCCGCGTCAGCTGGATGGACGACAAGGGCCAGGTGCAGGTCAACCGCGGCTTTCGCATCCAGCACAGCATGGCCATCGGCCCCTTCAAGGGCGGCATCCGCTTCCACCCCTCGGTGAACCAGTCGGTGCTGAAGTTCTTGGCCTTCGAACAGACCTTCAAGAACGCGCTGACCACACTGCCCATGGGCGGCGGCAAGGGCGGTTCGGACTTCGACCCCAAGGGCAAGAGCCCCGCGGAAGTCATGCGCTTTTGCCAAGCCTTCGTGACCGAGCTGTTCCGCCACGTCGGTCCTGACACCGACGTGCCTGCGGGCGACATCGGCGTGGGTGGCCGCGAAGTGGGCTTCATGGCCGGCATGTACAAGAAGCTGTCCAACAGCGCCGCCTGCGTGTTCACCGGCAAGGGCCTGACCTTCGGCGGCTCGCTGATCCGTCCTGAAGCCACCGGCTACGGCACCGTCTACTTCGCCGACGAAATGCTCAAGACCCGCGGCCTGTCCTTCGAGGGCAAGACCGTGTCCGTCTCCGGTTCGGGCAACGTGGCCCAGTACGCCGTGGAAAAGGCCATGCAGCTGGGCGCCAAGGTGGTGACCGTGTCCGACTCCTCCGGCACCGTGTACGACCCCAACGGCTTCACCACCGAGAAGCTGGCCACCCTCATGGAGATCAAAAACCACCAGTACGGCCGCGTCAGCGACTACGCCGCCCAGGTGCCCGGCGTGCAATTCCTGGCCGGCCAGCGCCCCTGGGGCATCAAGGTCGACGTGGCCCTGCCCTGCGCCACCCAGAACGAGCTGGACGCCGCCGATGCCCAGGCCCTGATCGCCAACGGCGTGATCTGCGTGGCCGAAGGCGCCAACATGCCCTCGACCATCGAAGCCGCCAAGGCCTTTGAAGCCGCTGGCGTGCTGTATGCGCCCGGCAAGGCCTCCAACGCCGGTGGCGTGGCCACCTCGGGCCTGGAAATGTCGCAAAACGCCGCCCGCCTGAGCTGGCCCGCCGAGGAAGTCGACGCCCGCCTGCTGCAGATCATGCAAGGCATCCACGCCGCCTGCGTGAAGTACGGCAAGCGCGAAGACGGCTCCATCAGCTACATCGACGGCGCCAACATCGCCGGCTTTGTGAAGGTGGCCGAAGCCATGCAGGCCCAGGGCGTGATCTGAGCGCCAGCCGCGACGCGCGCTGTCCCCCTAAAAAGGAACCTTCGGGTTCCTTTTTTCATGGCCGCACGCAGTGCGCCACCAATCCGCCAGCGTGCAGTTGCCCGCCTGCGGCCCGCGTCCGCCCGCCGCCGTTCATCGCCTTGTCACAGGTCTTGCCTAGCCTTGCGCTGCTTATTCACCAGGACCGACAAGGACACACACGATGGAACGCCGCCGATTCATGGGTTGGGGATTGACTTCTGGCGCCCTGCTGGGCAGCACCGGGCTGCTGCCCCAGGTGCTGCAGGCCCAGACCGCCCCTGCCGCCATCACCCGCGACAGCGCCCGCGCCCTCTTGCCCTCGGGGGTGCAAAGCGGTGACGTGCTGGCCCACAGCGCCATCGTCTGGGCGCGCGCCAGCCGCGATGCCCGCATGTGGCTGGAGTGGTCCACCACCGCCAGCTTTGCCCAAAGCCAGCGCGTGCGCGGCCCCGACCTGCTGGCCAGCAGCGACGGCACGGGCCGCATCGACCTGCAGGGTCTGCCGGCCGGCCAGGACATTTTCTACCGCGTCACGCTGGAAGACTTTGCCAGCGCCAACGTGCGCTCGCCGGTGCAGCAAGGGCACTTCCGCACCCCGCAGGCCGCGCACCAGCCGGCGCGCAAGGGCTTGCGCCTGGTGTGGAGCGGGGACACCGCCGGCCAGGGCTGGGGCATCAACGAGGACTTTGGCGGCATGCGCATCTACGAAGCCATGCGCCAGACCAACCCCGACGTGTTCGTGCACAGCGGCGACACCATCTATGCCGACGGCCCCATCCTGCCCGAAGTGCGCCTGCCCGATGGCACGCTGTGGAAGAACCTGGTCACACCCGAAGTCGCCAAGGTGGCCGAAACCCTGAATGAATACCGGGGCCGCTACCGCTACAACCTGATGGATGCGAATGTGCGCGCCTTCGGCAGCGAAGTGGCGCAGATCTGGCAGTGGGACGACCACGAGGTCACCAACAACTACTCCAGCAGCAAGAGCCTGCTGGGCAACGCCGCCTACACCGAGAAGAACGTCGAGCTGCTCACCGCCCGCGGCCAGCGCGCCTTCATGGAATACGCGCCCATCCGCCCGTGGGGCGCGGCTGAGTCCCAGCGCATCTACCGCGTGCTGCCGCAAGGCCCGCTGGCCGATGTGTTTGTGCTGGACATGCGCAGCTACCGCGGCCCCAACACCACCAATCTGCAGACCCAGGAAAGTGCCGACACCGACCTGCTGGGCCGCCCGCAGATCGAGTGGCTGATCCAGGGGCTCAAGGCCAGCCAGGCCACCTGGAAGCTGATTGCCTGCGACATGCCCATCGGCCTGTTCGTGCCCGACGGCAAGGATGAACAAGGTGTCTCGCGCTGGGAGGCCGTGGCCAACGGCGAGCACGGCACGCCCAAGGGGCGCGAGCTGGAGATGGCACGCCTGCTCAAAGGCATCAAGGATGCGGGCGTGAAGAACGTGGTCTGGCTGACGGCCGACGTGCACTACACCGCCGCCCACCACTACAGCCCCGAGCGCGCGCAATTCCAGGACTTCGATCCGTTCTGGGAATTTGTCTCCGGCCCGCTGAATGCCGGCACCTTCGGCCCCAACGAGGCCGACAAGACCTTTGGCCTGGAGGTGGTCTACAGCAAGGCCTCGCCCCGCCCGAATGCCGCGCCCAGCGAGGGCTACCAGTTCTTTGGCCAGCTGGACATCGACCACCGCAGCCAGGCGCTGACCGTGACGCTCAAAGACCTGCACGGCCACTCGCTCCACACGCAGACGCTGGAGCCCCAGCGCAGCTGAGCCACCATCCCCGGGTACCGGTGCCCTGCGCAGGGCGCCGGTGGCCCGCACCAGGGTCTGAGGTCGAACGCGGGCACAGCGCCGCCCCCCGACCGCATGCCCAGCGCCAGCCGGGGGCGAAAGGTCCGCTCCCCGCCGGATGCCGAACAGCACTGGGCCGCACACCACGGTAGGCATCCGCCAAAAAAGGTCTCCAGCCCTTGCCCAATGCGCGCAGGCAGCTATGGTTTCCATACCTCAGAACGCCCCTGGGTTGAACCGCTGCAGGTATAAACGCCGCCCACACCAGCCAGACCCCACGGTCTGCCTGCGTGCCTCCCACACCGTGGCCCATCCCGCTGCGGTGTGCGTGATCGTTTGCCGGGCCCAGGCCCGGCTTTGCTTTTTCCGAGTGTGACGTGACAGTTTTTTCCCCCAAGACCCTGGCCGCCTGCGGCCTGTTCGCCTTCTCCACCACCGCCCTGGCCGATGCCAGCGCGGTCGCCTTCTACGGCCGCCTGGACACAGCCCTGGAATCCACCCAGACCGGCCACCGCCGCGTGCACAGCCTGAACAGCAGCGACGCCTACTTCGGTTTCAAGGGCGTGGAAGCCCTGGTCCAGGGCCTGAAGGCCGGCTTCGTGCTGGAAAGCGCCATCCAGACCGATGACGGCGCCACCAGCCAGGCCGGCAGCTTCTTCAGCAACCGCAGCGAAGTGTTCCTGGAAGGCGCATTCGGCACCGTGCGCATGGGCCGCTTCTTCAACCCCTCGTACTACGCCGTGGCCGACCGCACCAGCCTGCACAACGAGGACTACGGCATCAGCGCCGATGCGCTGTACGCCAGTGTGGAAAACGCCGCCAACCGCCTGGGCTACAGGTCGCCCACACGGCACGGCCTGACGCTGGAGTCCACCGTCAGCTTCCACGAGCGCGACGCCGCCCACCAGGGCCACAACGCCTATGACCTGGCCGCCAACTACGAACGTGGCCCCTGGTCCTTCGGCGCCGGTTACGGCGCATGGGCCGATGCCCGGCAGTACGCTGTGCGCGCCACCTGGACCCAGGGCGACTGGACCGTCTCGGGCTACCACCAGCGCAGCCAGGACCGGGTCGCCGGGGTACAGACCAAGACCCAGGTGACCCGCGCCGCCGTGGCCTATGCGATGGGTGCCGGCGAACTGCACGCCAACTTCGGCCACGCCAGCGCCCCTGGCCAGGCCGAGGCCGACCAGTGGACCGTGGGCTACAACCACCACCTGAGCGCGCGCACCAAGCTCTACGCCTTCTACACCGTGCTGCAAAACCGCCACGGCGCGCACTTCGCCCCCGAGGACCTGGCCGCGGGCGAAGACCGCAAGTCACTCTCGGTGGGCATCCGCCACCACTTCTGAGGCCTTCCCACAGCAGGCACACCCACAAAAAAAGCAGCCCGCAGGCTGCTTTTTGGATGACTTGGGATGGGAGCGCTCAGGCGCGCAGCAAGGCGGCATCGCACCAGCGCTGCGCCACCTTCAGCGTGGTGGTGCAGACCGCTTCGTGCGTCACCGTGGTCACGGCGCGCTCCAGCAGTTGGATGTCGGCCTCGTGCTGGCGTGCCACGTGCGGGTCTTCGAAGAAGATCACGCGCTGGCAGCGGCGCTCCAGCACCAGATCGGCAATCTGCGCATCGCCCCCCAGCGGGCCGCTGTTGTAGCGGTCCACCCAGGGCAGGTCCTGCGGCCAGCCCTTGCTCCAGGCCAGTTCGTTGAGCTTCTGGCCCGTGGTGCCCGTGCCCACGCGGCGGCGAAAGCGCGACAGCAAGGCAAAGTTCTGCGCCGCAAACTCCAGCATCTGCGGCTTGAGCGCATCGTGGGCAATCAGCGCCAGGGTCTGGTTCTCGTAGTCGTGGAAACGATCGGCATGGCGATCCTGGGGCAGGCCGGCATGGATGCGCTCCATCTCGATCCAGTCGCGCGCGCTGGCCACCGTGGACAAAAAGGCCTTGCCGTGGATCACGCACTGGCGCTTGAGGGCCAGCGCCTCGGGGAAGATGGAGGACGGGTCCACCGGGTCGGTCAGGTAGATGGCGGCGTCCAGCGTGCGCCCGTCGCCCATGCCCACCACCTCGGCCACCAGCTTCATCAGCCCGCCCTCGCGGCCATAGGGGTAGCGCACCAGCTGGGGGTATCGGTGCAGCATGTCGGCCGCCGCGATGGCATCATAGGTGCGGCCCACGGCATGCAGGCCCAGCTGCAGCTCACGGATGCCGGGTTCGATGGCGCGCAGCAGTGCGAACAGTGCAGCGTCCTCGGTCTGGTGATGGAGTCGGTTGGCAGCAAGCCCGATCAGCATGGTCACATTCATCCTTGGTCAACGCCTGCACGGCCGCGCGCAAGCTTGCCGGCAAGCATAGTCCCAAACCACCCTGTTTTGCGTCACCACCACCATGAAACTGCGCCACCTGATCTGGGCCACCGCCGTCGCCACCGCACTGTCCGTGGCCGGCTGCTCTGCGCTGGATGCCAAGCAGCGCGCCATGATCTTCCAGCCCAGCGACCGCGTCTGGCAGCGTGCCGACATGGCGGGCATGCAGGACGTGTGGATCGACTTCCACAGCCAGGCCGACCAGCAGGCCGTGCGCCTGCACGGCCTGTGGCTGGCCCAGAAAAATGCCCGCGCACCCGTGCTGCTGTACCTGCACGGCGCGCGCTGGAACGTCACCGGCTCCACCCAGCGCATGCGCCACATGCACGCCCTGGGCTTTGCCGTGCTGGCCATCGACTACCGCGGCTTCGGCCAGACCCAGCCGGCCAGCCTGCCCTCGGAGGTCAGCGCCCGCGAAGACGCGCTGGCCGCCTGGCACTGGTTGGCGCAGCAGCACCCCCAGGCGCCGCGCTTCATCTTCGGCCACTCGCTGGGCGGGGCCATCGCCATCGACCTGGCCACGCGCGTCGACGACGAACAGGGCCTGGTGGTGGAAGGCACCTTCACCAACATCCGGGACATGGCGCGCAATTTCCAGTGGGGCTGGCTGCCGCTGGGGCCGCTGATCACGCAGAAGTTCGACTCGCTGGACAAGGTGGCCCACATCGGTGCGCCGCTGCTGGTGGTGCACGGCAGCGCCGATACGCTGGTGCCCCCGGCCCTGGGCCAGCAGCTGTACGACGCCGCCATGCCACCCAAGCAGTGGGTGCTGGTGCAAGGCGGCACTCACCACAACACCAACAGCCTGGGCCAGACCCAGTACCGCGCCGCCCTGGCTGCGTGGCTGGCGCCTAAAAATCCATAGCTGTTCGCGCTTGCCAGGCAAGCGCCAGAGGCATTTTTTGCCACTGTCTTAAACAAGCGACACCACGCCCAGGTGCAACTGCTAACCTGCGCGGCGGCCGGTCCCCATGGCCTGCCGCCCGTTGGTTTCACTTCGCACTGGTTGTTCGTGTCTTCTGTTTCCCCCTCCGCCGCAGCACGCGCGGCCATGTCCCCCGTGTTCGTCATCGCCATGCTGGCCCTGCTGCTGGGCCTGCAGCCGCTGACGACCGACCTGTACCTGCCGGCCCTGCCCCTGCTGACCGAACAGCTGGGCGCCAGCGTGGCCCAGACCCAAACCACCTTCACCGCGCTGCTGCTGGCCTTTGGCGGCTCGCAGCTGCTGTGGGGCCCGCTGTCCGACCGCTGGGGCCGCCGCCCCATCCTGCTGACCGGCATCGGCCTGTACGTGCTGGCGGCCGTGGGCTGCGCGCTGGCGCCCGACATGCACAGCCTCATCGTGCTGCGGGTGCTGCAGGGCGCTGCCCTGGGCGCGGCCGTCATGGCGGCGCGCGCCATCGTGCGCGACCTGTACCAGCCCGTCGAAGGGGCGCAGGTCATGTCCAAGGCCCTGACCGGCCTGGGCGTGCTGGCCTGCAGCAGCCCGCTGCTGGGCAGCCTGCTGGCCACCCACCTGGGCTGGCGCGCCACCATGGTCACCCTGGCGCTGGCCGGCAGCGGGGCCTGGCTGCTGGTGTGGCTGCATTTCCAGGAAAGCGTGCAGCACTTCAACCCACACGCCCTGCGCCCGCGGCTGCTGTGGCAAAACTGGCGCCGCATCCTCAGCCACCCCACCTTCCTGGCCTACACGGCCACCACCAGCTGTTCGTTCGCCGGGCTGGTGGTGTTCCTGACCGGCTCGCCCTTCGTGTTCATGGGCGTGCTGGGCTGGAGCGCACAGGACATCGGCCTGCTGCTGGCCGCCAACGGCATGGTCTACATCGGTGGCACCATCCTGTGCCGCCGCCTGCTGGTGCGCTGGGGCGTGCGCCGCACCGTGGCCGTGGCCGGCGGCCTGGCCCTGCTGTGCGCCGTGCTGCTGGCGGCGCTGGCCTGGGCCGGCGTGCGCAGCGGCCTGGCCTACGCCGCGGTGTGCATGCTGTACCCGGTGGCCCACGGCATCCAGCAGCCCTGCGGGCAAAGCGGCGCGGTCAGCAGCTTTCCGCAGGCGGCGGGCACGGCCTCGGCGCTCAACGGTTTCATCATGATGGTGTGCGCCTTTGCCACCGGACAGGTGCTGGGCCGCAGCTTCAATGGCACTGTGTACCCCTTGGTTTTCGGGCTGGGCCTGTGGTGCCTGGCCGCAGCCTTGGCATCATGGACGCTGGTGCGCCGCTACGGCGCCCCCGGCGCGGCCACTTCGGCCTGATGCGCGCCGGGCTGGCTTCAACCCTTTCCTGCCCCCTGCCTTGACTGCGTCCCCCCACCCTCTGCCCTGCATTGCGATTGCAGGCCCCACGGCTTCCGGTAAAACCAACGGTGCGCTGGCCCTGGCCGCCGTCCTGGCCCAGCGCGGCCAACCCAGTGAAATCATCAGCGTGGACTCGGCCCTGGTCTACCGCGGCATGGACATCGGCACCGCCAAACCCAGCCCGCAGGAGCGGGCCGCCGTGCCCCACCACCTGATCGATATCCTCGACCCGTTGCAGTCGTACAGCGCGGCCGAGTTCGTGCAGGACACCCAGCGCCTGGTCGCTGAGATCCGAGCGCGCGGCGCCATCCCGCTGCTGGTGGGCGGCACCATGCTGTATTTCAAGGCGCTGCTCGACGGCATCGACGACATGCCCGCCGCCGACCCCGAGGTGCGCGCCCGGCTGGACGCCCAGGCCGCCAGCATCGGCTGGCCCGCCATGCATGCCGAACTGGCCCAGGTGGACCCGGAAACCGCCGCCCGCCTGGCGCCCGGCGACAGCCAGCGCATCCAGCGCGCGCTGGAGGTCTGGCACATCTCCGGCCAGCCACTGTCCAGCTTTCACCAAGCCAAAAAGAGAGCTGAAGACGCACAGCCTGCCTTCGACTGCACGCTATTTTCTTTGGAACCCAGCGACCGTGCCTGGCTGCATGCCCGCATTGCCCAGCGCTTCCAGGCCATGCTGGACGCCGGCTTCATCGACGAAGTGCAAGCCCTGCGCGCGCGCGGCGACCTGCACCCCGACCTGCCCAGCATGCGCTGCGTGGGCTACCGCCAGGTCTGGGAAGAGCTGGACTGGCAGGTCCGCAAGAACACCCCGCAACTGAACATGCACCTGGTGCGCGAAAAGGGCATTGCCGCCACGCGCCAGTTGGCCAAGCGCCAGATCACCTGGCTGCGCAGCATGCCCCAGCGCCACACCATCGCCTGCGACGACCCGCTGGCCACCATGCAACTGGTCCAGGCCGCGCTGCAGTGCCTGCCGGCCTGACCAGCCCCCGGACCACATAGACAAGGGGGCACGGACCAGCCTTCCCGGTGCAAGACCGGGCTGACCCCGGCCAAGGACGGGGCGATGCCCCGGCCCACTGCGCCCGGTCCAATAACCGTGGCCTTCGGAGGGCTGCCGGTGCCCCCTGTGCCTGGACACCCCCGCCTGCCAGGGCGACACTTACCTCTGCTTACCGGCCCCGGCCGCCCAGGCCTTAGCCTTGGACCAGGAGTTGCCCATGAAAACCATGACCCTTTGCGCCACCGCCCTGTGCCTTGCACTGGCCCTGGGTGGCTGCGCCCAGCGCGCGCAGTACTACCAGCCCTCGGACACCAGCGCCCGCAGCGGCAGTGGCATCACCGTGTATGGCGAGATCGACGCCAGCGTGGTGCATTCGCGCTGAGCGCGCTGGACACACACCCCACGCCACAGGCTCCGTGCGTGTGGGCGATGCCGCATGTGTACGCACACAGTGCAAGCACCAACTTTCAGCACAACCCCTGCCATTCCACAGCCTGGATGCACGTCCCAGCGCTGCGGGCTCCTGCGCCGCGCAACCCGTGCGGTCGGGAAGCCCGGTATCATCGCCGTCCACTGCCTCCCAAGAGGCGGTGACCACGTTATCGGTGCCCAGGTCGGTCACGCCCTGGGTTAAACGGGAAACAGGTGCGCGCCATTCCCCAATCGATGCAATGCCTGTGCTGCCCCCGCAACGGTAAGTGCGAGTCTGTGGAACCTGTGCCACTGGGACGACAACGTCCTGGGAAGGCGTTCCACATGTCCGGTCAACCGGACCAACGCACCAGCCCGGAGACCGGCCGAAACGTACAGAGTCGGATGCGCTGCGGGGTGGCAGCGACGAGTGCGGCATGTTGGCTGCCTTCAGCAGCCCCCTTCCCCGAACGCGGTGCATCCATGTACGCAACGCCGCCGCCTGCGGGGACGCAGGATCGCGGCCTGATGAGTGATGTCCATGCCCTTCCGTCCTTCCCCCTGTTCCCTGGCTGTGGGAACCGCCCTGTCCTTGCTGGCGGCCCCTGGCAGCGCCCAGTCCAGCCTCAGCGAGCCCATCGTGGTCTCGGCCACACGCATCGACATGCACGACCAGGATGCGCCCTATGCGTCCGAGGTGCACACCCGCAGCGACATCGAGCGCTCGGGCGCGCATTCGCTGTTCGACTATCTGGCGCAGCAAAGCTCGCTGCAGATCAGCCCCAGCTACGGCAACCGCTACACCCCGCAGATCAGCATGCGGGGCTATGGCAATGACGGCTTCCAGAACCTGGTGATCTCGGTCGATGGCCGTCGGCTCAACAACATCGACTCCATCCCGCAGCTCATCGGCTCGATCTCGCTCAGCGACATTGAGCGCATCGAAATCACCAAGGGCAGCGGCGCCGTGATGTTCGGTGACGGCGCCACCGCCGGCACGATCCAGATCTACACCAAGCCGCGCAGCGGAGTCAGCCTGGAAACCTATGCGGGCGACCACGGGCAGCGCGGCGCCATCGCCTCGGCAGGCCTGGTCCGCGAGCGCTTCGATCTGTCGGCCACCCTGGACCACAGCCATGTGAACGGATTCAGCAGCCCCGACCCCACGGGCCACCGGGACCAGTCGGAAGCCAACACCTGGCGTGTGGCCGGCGCCCTCAAGCCGGTGGAAGGCCTGCGCCTGGACATGGAGGCCGGCGCCTCGCACATCGACACGCGCTACCAGAATCCGCTGACGCAGGCACAGTTCAACGCCCACCCCGGCATGCACACCGGCGCCGCCTACACCCAGCAGAAGCTGCAAAGCGACCACTGGAGCCTGGGCGCCGAGTACCGCGTGAACCGCCAGTGGAAGCTGTCGGCCCGCCACCACGATGAGGACAAGTCCTCGCTGTTCCCCAGCTTTCCCCCCGCCGCCCAGTACCGCTACGTGTCCAACGAAGTGGCAGCGCAGTACCAGCACGATACGCTGATCCTGAATGCGGGTTATCAGAACTTCGACGGCCAACGCACGCAATCCGGCAGCACCACCAAGCACAACCGCGGCCTGTTCCTGCAGGGGCAGTACATGCTGGAGGCCCTCACCCTGTCCGCCGGCATCCGCCGCGAGGAAGTCACCTACCGCCACAGCCCGCTCAGCGGCCAGTCCCTGCAATCCGAGCAGCGCCTGACCTCGTGGGAGCTGGGTGCCAACCACCGCCTGTCGCCGCAACTGGCACTGTTTGCGAACTACAGCGACGCCTTCGTCACCCCGGACGTGGATCGTTTCTTCTTCACCGACTGGAGCTCGGGCTCGCCCATCACCGCCTTCAACGGCTTCATCGAACCCGCCAAGGCGCGCACGCTGACCGTGGGCGCCAACCACCAGACGGCACGCCACCGCCTGAAACTGTCGGCCTTCTACGCCAAGCTCTCGAACGAGATCTACTACTTCGAGACTGGCCCGTTCTCCGGCATCAACACCAACATCGACCAATCCCACAAGTACGGCCTGGAGCTGCAGGACCGCGTGCAGATCACCCCGCGGCTGTCCGGCCACATCAACTACGCCTGGACACGCGCCATCATCGACCGCGAGAACGACGGCGGCGGCGCTTTCAATGGCAAGGAGCTGCCGGGCGTGTCTCGCCACAGCGTGGTGCTGGGCCTTAACCTGCGCGTGGCGGAGCGTGGCAACCTGCACCTGTCGCACACCTGGCGCAGCAGCACCTGGGCCGCGGGCGACTTTGACAACAACAACGCCCAGTGGCAGAAAGCCTTCCAGAGCACGGACCTGACCTACCGCCACCAGCTGGACAAGCACCTGGACATGTACGTGGGCGTCAGCAACCTGCTGGACCGCAAGAACGGCATCTGGGTGCGCGACGACGCCATCTACCCCGTGCAGTTCGAGCGCACCTGGAAACTGGGCGCACGCGTGCAGTTCTGACCCCGTGCCCCTGCCGCGCCCACGCCCGGGCGTGGTACAGCAGTGGGACATCCCCACCGACCCCATGCCCCGCATGCCCCATGCGACCAGCGACGGCCAGAGCGCCGCACTGGCCGCTTGGGGCAGGTGCAAGACCCAGCCTTCAGCGCCCGGCAGGTGGCGTGCCTCACCCCGCGCCACACCGTCGGTGCCTCGGTGCAGACACCGTGCACGGCCTGCGCCCCGCACGACCTCTCCAGCCCAAAGGCGTGCCAGACGCAGACCAAATCGGACCCACTCGATGGCCGGTACCCTGCCCCACCACCACGCCATCCCGCCCGCCAGCACACCGTCCGCCTGATTTAGGTACAGTGATGCCCCCTGCACGCCCTGCGTGCCCGCAGAAAAGAACACCATGACCCAAGACCCACAGCGCCAGAGCGAACTCAAAAAAATCGAAATGTGCGATGCCTGCGCCGGCATCCAGCGCAACTGGCGCAAAGCCCCCGGCCACGTCGAGCTGGCCCAGGGCAGCAACTACAAGCGCGAACGCGCCACCGGCATGGTCACCGTCACCCGCTACGTCTGCGAGCGCTGCGGCACCAACTGGGAATACGAGAACGACAAGAACAACATGCACGCCGGTTGGTCCCTGACCGGCCGCCGTCCCACCAAAGACTGAGATTTCTCAAAAAATATAGCTGGTAGCGCAGTATCTACAAGCTGCACTGCCCAAAAAGGCAAAAAGCGGGGCGTGCCCGTCGCACCGCCAGGCCCATGCCCCACGCTCCATCGCTTTCTGCCTTGCAGCATTGCGGAGGCTGTCGGAACTGGCAGGCGCGCAACGGCTGGGTCTTCGCGGGGCTACGCTCTCGCCCCAATTTCAGCCACCATGTCCGTCAAGACAGCGGCTGGCACCGTGCGGCAGTCGAATCACCCCGGTAGGTTTTTTTCAGCATCGGCGCGTGTGGCTGGCCGCAGGTGTGACCGTCATCGGTGCTACCGCTGACTGCGGCTGCATGGTTGTCAGTGCCCCACCAACTGCGCATGTTCTGTGACCAGGGCTACCTGTGCAGAGGATTTTCCCCACGCGGTCTTGGGCATCGGGCTGCACGCCACCACCACGGCCCGGCCACCGTAGACGGCAACATCGCCCTAGCACGCCACCGCATCAAAGCCATCGGATTGGGAATGCCCAGGCCATCCACCAAGCTTGCGAACGCTGACGGATTGCGATCTTGGCCTGCGCAGCATGCGGCACAGACAGACCCAGGGTTGCAGTTGCAGTTGCAGTTGCAGTTGCAGTTGCAGTTGCAGTTGCAGTTGCAGTTGCAGTTGCAGTTGCAGTTGCAGGTGCAGGTGCAGGCGCAGGCGCCACCGCAGTGTTGACCGACACCGCGGGTGCTACCGCCCCTCTCAGAACCCCGCGCCAGGCTGGCTCAGATAGGCCTTCTCGGCCGCCGTGCTCTCGCGCCCCAGGATGGGGTTGCGGTGCGGAAAGCGTCCGTACTGCGCAATCACCTCGCGGTGCTTGTGCGCATAGTCCAGCGTGACCTGGAAAAACTCGCGCAGCTGCGGCGGCGCGTTGCGCTGCAGCTCTTCGAAGGCCACCACGCTGCTCTCTTGCATCGCCAGGTTCTCGGCATGCTCCAGTGGCAGATAGACAAAAATGCGCGCCATCTCCGGGATGCTGGGGTCCTGGTCCCAGCCCCGGTCAATGCCCTGCAGGGCCAGCGCCAGCGCCTTGGCATCACCGGCAAAGCTCTTGGGCGTGCCGCGGTAGGCGTTGCGCGTGAACTGGTCCAGCACAATCAGCAGCGCCAGCCATCCCAGCGGGGACTCCAGCCCCTCGCCGTCCAGCTTGCCCGCCAGCGCCTCCTGCAGCACCGCACCAAACAGGTGGCGGATTTCCTCGTCCACCTCTTCCGATTTGGTGAACCACAGCGCCTGGCGCGTCTGCGCACTGGCGTTGGTGGGCAACTCCGCCCCCAGCCAGTACTCCAGCACCTGCGACAGGCGAGGATCCAGCACCGACGCGATCGGCAGTGCCCAGGGTTTGGAAGGGATGGACATGTGCAAACTCCTTGTCATCTGTAATCTCATGCGGCCCGTGCGGCCTGCGCCCATGGTGCATGCCTTGCGCCCCCCATGCAAGGCAAGACCGACCGTGGGGGGACGCTGTAGAACCACAACGCAGGTGATCAAGGCACCCTGCGGGCACAGCAAACGCGCGACTGCCACGTCGGCCTGGTCCGAACGGACTGCGCAAGGCCGCCACATTTTCGATGGTGCGGCCTGAGCCCACGGTCTGCAGGTGCTGTGCCCGCAAGCCCGGCCGCTTCGCCCCCCGACAATGACCTGAGAGCTGCCATTGGGACACGGCAGGGCCACGCTGCAGCCGTGCCTGGGGTCCATGGGGGGCAGCGGCACGCGATTGACGAGGAGGATTCCACACCACCGTGCACCCCGGCGCTGGGTCACTGCAGATGCGCTGCTGCTGCGCCGTGTCCGCCCGACCAGGCAGGTGGGCTTGGGGGACCACTCGGGTGGCCACCCAGTCAGGGGATCGGGGCCACGCCGCAGGCAGCGCGCTTCACCCCACCTGTGACCTGCGGGGTGAAAATTTCATCGAAATCACCATCTAACGCTTATCCCACCTGCGCTAACAGCTATCAAAAAATTCTTCTCCAACGGAAAGCCTGGGCGTGGGCTGGCACGGTCCAGCCACCGGCCCGCGCTTCAGTCCTGCTGGGTGCCTGCGGCCTTGACGATCTGGCCCACGCTGACAAAGTCGGCATCCAGCAGCTTCTGGAACTGCGCGCTGGGCAGCGTGTGTGCCAGGTCTTCGGCCACCCGCACACCTGGCATCCGCAGCACCACAGCGATAGGAGGCATGCGCTGCACGGCAAACCCCGAGCACGCTTCACCCGCGGTGGGATGCGTGGGGAAGCATGACCTCGCCATGTGCCCGTGCTGTGTACCCCGCCTGTTCGCCCGCATGGCGGGGGCCACACGCTGCCAGCGCTGGGCCAACCCCTCTGCATCCGAAGGGTGTCCACCGTGACCACCGTTCATCGTGAGCAAGTGTGAACCAAAAAATCAAAATTCCTAGCAGCTTGCGCTGAATAGATAAGAGTTAACAGCCAAAAACATACGGATCACGCAAAGCAACCATGGCCCACAGTTCACTCGACTATGTACTGCCGTTCATCCGTTCGCCCCTATAACGCAACGAATTGCTACAACAACCGCGCAGCCTGCCAGGGAGGGGCAGCGCACTCCTGAGACATGGCCATCCTGATACCTACCCTGATTTCCTACCTGTACCGCATGACAGCGGGCGAAAAATACTGCAAGAGATAAGCCATGGAAACGCTGATCTCGCCCATCCCGCTGCTCACGGCTAGCCTCTCCGCGATTGCGATCTTAGGGATTGCCTACCTGTGCTGGCGCGCGCAGTCGCTGCACTTTCTTCTGCGCCGTTTCTGGCTCTTGGTGCATGGCAACAAAGACATCCCAGACCCACGCATTCAAGCCTTTACCCACGACCAAACCAGCCTTTACGCATTTCGCCTGTTCAGTGGCACACAAGTGCAAAGTCTGGCACAAGCGCACGAACTGATCGCATGGAGCGAGAAACAGCAAGTGCCCATGGCCACTATCAGCGCTTGTGGCGACTGCTTTGATTTGGAAAACCACCGGGTGTACACCAACAAACTGCCTGGAATGCCTTACAGAGTGGCCCTTTTCATGTGGCTGTGCACTCTGATTTTTTTTCTCGGAGTCAGCATTTTTGTGGCCATCGCCAAACCCGGACTGGCCACCCTCAAAGCCACAGACCGCTGGATTGTTTTAAATGAAGACAGTGTGGAAATGGTATTTGCATGGCCTTTGGTAACACCACCATTGGATCGTGGAGATTGTCAAAAACAAAACCCAGCCCGTCTGCAAACCACGGGTTTCAGCCCTACCGAGATTCAAACCATCTGCGAATTTTTTGAATTCAAGGAATGGCGTGATCACATTACACAAACTAAAAAAGAGCAACGCAAATTGCTTTTCATTTTGGGATTGATTTGTGCAGCTTGTATTGCAATTTATATACCTGACATCCACAAATACTATCACGCCAGAGAGCTTCACAAAAAACTAACCCAAACCAAGGAGAGAGAAATTGAACACACAACCACTTGAATATGCTGGTTTCTGGACGCGCACCGGCGCCGCATTGATTGATGGCATTTTACTCTTGCTCATCACCCTCCCCTTGCTGATCTCTATTTACGGATGGGAATATTTAGAAACTGAAGACCTGGTACTGGGCCCTGCAGATTTCTTAATTAGCTGGGTACTACCCGCTTTTGCCACTGTGCTTTTTTGGCTTTACAAAAAAGCAACTCCGGGGAAGATGGCTGTGGCGGCTCAAGTCGTGGATGCACAAACTGGCGCAACAGTCACCGTCGGTCAAGCCATGCTGCGCTACCTCGGTTACTTTATTGCAATGCTTCCGCTCGGCTTGGGTATTTTCTGGATCGGTTTTGACCGCCGCAAACAAGGTTGGCATGACAAAATTGCCGGGACTGTGGTTGTCAAACGCACCAATACAAGACCAGAGCCTGTACGGTTCAACTAGTGCAGACTAATGACGCCATCAAGTTCTGGAATTTCCGTTGGTGGCATTCGACGTCAAAACTTAGAGAAAATTTAAGCCAGAAAGATTTGGAGATGGAATCTAAATTGGCTTATGTGGCGGCGACAAGAGCAACAGCATTAATCATAAACCAATATGCAAGACATTAAGAAAAATGCTATCGAAGCATTAAAAAAACTACAAACAAGTATAAGCTCCTCAATTGCTGGAGATAATCTTTTAATAGATCATTACGGTTGGTATGCCCCAGCAATTAAGAAAAGTGAATTAAACGATCAAATCGAATACATTATTTCCTCTATTGATAGAATTGATGAAAAAACAAAAATTCCAGATTCATTAATTGATGTCATCAAATCACTTCCAGATAGAATTCAAAAAATCATATCAAACAACATAACACACATTCAAAATGGGAATGGCGGTCAAGCATTTCCACCGTTATTATCTTTTATTGATTGGCTTTTTTCTCAATCAATCCAATCCTATCATGGACAACATTAAAAAACCCTAATGCGATGCCAAAATCTTTGGCAAGCAGAATATCTGCCATCGATAAAAGAATTAATGAAATAGAGCCTGAACACAAGCTACTTCAAGAAAAGATAAAAACAATTAATGATGCCTATGCAGCAGCGGACGAGCTTCCAGAAAGCTTAGAAACTTTAAGAAACGCAAAGTCCAAAGCGAATGTTGCAGCAGAAGAAACCGCTAGGTGCGAGATTCAATCAAAAGAATTAAAAGGAAAAATTGAAAAAATAGAAAATTCACTTGAAGGCAGCAAACAAAAAGCCGAGGCAATATTAGCTCAATGCGAAACAGCTCTTCGCGCATCAACTAGCGTTGGGTTGGCTGCAGCATTTGAAGAAAGAGCAAGATATTTAAATATATCTATTCGATGGTGGGTTGCTGCATTGAGCGTATCGCTGGTAGGCGGCGCAATACTTGCACTATTAAGAATAAATTACATGAACGAATTGCTATCTAAAGATAACATTAATTTTATTGCAATTTTCGTTCACTTATTATTGAGCACTCTATGTATTGGCGGACCATTATGGTTTGCCTGGATATCAACAATTCTAATCTCATATAGATTCAAATTATCAGAAGACTATTCTTTTAAATCATCAGTCGCAAAAGCTTATGAAGGGTATCGAAGAGAAGCTGCTGAAATTGACGATGCATTTATACACCGATTATTTGGTAGTGCATTAGATCGCCTTGACCAAGAACCTATGCGAGTTATGGAACAAAAAACTCCATCTAGTCCATTTCATGATTTGATTGAATCAAGTGCATTCAAAAATGCTTTAGATAAATTTCCAGATTTAAACAGTGTGTATAGAAATATTTTCTCCAACAAAAAAGATAGTAAAGAAAAGTCAAATCAAGATGATGATCTGATTGGTGGGACAATAACAAAGCACGATTAAATAAATAGCTTTCAATTCCATATGCTCTCCCACATCCTCCTCGGCACCAACGACCTCACCGCCAGCCGCCAGTTCTATGACGCCGTGCTCGGCATCTTGGGCGCACCCTCCGCCAGCCACATCCAGGTCAACGGTTTTGAACGCTATGTTTGGGACCACGACGGCACGCGCCTGATGATCGCCACGCCGCGCGATGGCCAGCCCTGCACCCACTACAACGGCTTCACGCTGGGTTTCAAAACCACCTCCATCGACCAGTTGCACCGCGCGCTGGACGCGGCGCTGGCCCACGGCGGTGTGGCCATCGAAGACCCTGCAGGCTGGCGCAAGGCCCCGGGCAATGACCGCTATCTGGCCTATGTGCGAGACCCGGCCGGCCACAAGCTGTGCCTGATGTTCCGCGAGATCTGGGCACTGCCTGCGCCAGAAGCAGCTAAAAACCATAGCTTTCAGCGCTCTGTAGATTAGCGCTAGAGGCTGATTGGAGACTCAGCACTTCTGCCTGGGCTGGCACACCAACGCGCGTTGCCCGACGCGTGCCCTCTGCCCCGCACGGCCCCAGCCTGCGCGGGTGGGCGCCATGCCTACCAACCGCCATAGCACCGAGGTGTTGCCGTCGGTTTGACAGCGGCGCGCCTCACCGGTGCGGCGTTGCGTCGGTTGGTCTGTCGCTGCGCAGGGGGCTCTTTTTCGCAGGGCGCGTTGCCGCGGCTCCGACATGCTCCTTCGCAAGAGGGAACTGGTGCCGTCGCGTGCCCCCTGGCGCGGCACTCGCGCCGTCCGCGTAGCCTGGCCGCTGCCTGCCCGCATCGCTTGCCGCTGCATGTA
>NZ_BBJR01000042.1 GCF_000739875.1 Comamonas aquatica NBRC 14918 | reverse complement strand
CTGCGGTGGCCGACTCTGGCAAGAGCGCCTTCGTGGGCCGTGAAGTGACCAAGAGCGACCGCCCCGAGCTGACCGCCGCCAAGATCATCGTCTCCGGTGGCCGTGCCCTGGGCAGCGCCGAGAAGTTCAACGAAGTCATCACCCCCCTGGCCGACAAGCTGGGCGCCGCCATCGGTGCCAGCCGTGCGGCGGTCGATGCGGGCTACGCCCCCAACGACCTGCAGGTGGGCCAGACCGGCAAGATCGTGGCACCGCAGCTGTACATCGCGGCGGGCATCTCGGGTGCGATCCAGCACCTGGCCGGCATGAAGGACTCCAAGGTGATCGTGGCGATCAACAAGGACCCCGAGGCGCCGATCTTCTCGGTGGCCGACTATGGGCTGGAAGCCGACCTGTTTACCGCGGTGCCTGAACTGGTGAAGGCACTGTAAGCAGCGAAGACAAAAAGGAGGGGCGTGCCCCTCCTTTTTTGCATCGGGGGATGCAGGACGCCAGGACTTTCCACACAACAACAGCCTGCGAACACGGAGACGGGATATGCAAGAGACAAGCATGCGCATGCGCTATCGGCTGGCCTTGGCCGTGGTGTGTGCCGCCAGCGCCAGTCTGGCGCACGCGGACTGGGTGGTGGCCCAGGTGGCGCCGTTGACCGGGGCCACGGCGGTGCAGAGCAAGGCCTACGCCCAGGGCATGCGCCTGTATTTCAACGAGGTGAACAAGTCCGGCGGCGTGCACGGCGACCGCTTGCGCCTGGTCTCCGCCGATGACCGCGGCAGTCCCGAGGAAACAGTCAAGCAGACGCAGCGCCTACTTCAGGAGGCCAAGCCCGTGGCCCTGGCCGGCTACTTTGGCAACCGCAACCTGCAAGCCCTGCTGGACAGCAAGCTGCTGGAGCAGGCCTCCATCAGCCTGGTCGGCTTTCACAGCACCGACATGCGGGTGCTGAAGGCGCCGCAGCTGTTCAGCACGCGTGCCGGCTTGCCAGAGGAGGTGGAGAAGATTGCCAAGCACCTGGCCACCCTGGGCCTGACGCGCCTGGCCCTGGTGTACGACGAGCGCAGCGAGGACGAGGCCCTGACCCAGCTGGTCGGCAGCCTGGTGACCGCGTCCGGCGGACAGTTGCTGGCGCACGTGCCCTGGAAGGCCGGCAAGCAGGCGCAGGAGGCGGCCATCGACAGCTTGCAGCGCGCGGAGCCGCGCGCGCAGGCTGTGCTGGTGGTGGCGTCCAGCCCCGCCAGTGCGGCGTTCCTGGAGGCCTACCGCCTGGAAGGCGGGGCCGCCCAGGTGTATGCCACCTCCAGCGCTGACATCGAGCAGCTGGCCACCCGCCTGCCCGTGGAGCTGATGCGCGGGGTGTCGATCGCGCAGGTCGTGCCCAACCCCTATCGCTCCACCAACCGGCTGAACAAGGAATTGCGCGACCTGCTGGCCAAGCAGCCCAAGGAGGAGGCGCTGAGCGTGAGCTATCCGATGATGGAAGGCTATGTGAACGCCAAGGTGCTGGTCGAGGCCATGCGCCGCACCCAGCCGCTCAGCAGCGAGCGGCTGGCCGACAGCCTGCGCAGCATCCAGTCGCTGGACCTTGGTGGCTACTGGGTCACCTTTGCGCGGGGCTCACAGTCGGGCTCCCGGTTTGTGGATTTGAGCATCGTCAACGCGCAAGGCCGCGTGACGCAATAAATAGCAGTCAGCGCAAGCTGGACAAGCGCTGGAACCCATTTTTACTCTCAAGAAGAAAGCTGAGACATGAGCTATACCGCCCCCATCAAAGACATGCTGTTTGCCATGGAACACCTGGCCCATCTGGACCAGGTGGCGCAGATTCCGGGTTTCGAGGACGCCGGTCTGGAGACGGCGCAGGCCGTGCTGGAAGAAAGCGCCAAGCTGTGCGAGGGCGTGGTGGAGCCGCTGAACATTCCCGGCGACACCCAGCCCTCCAGCTTTGAGGGCGGCAAGGTCACCACCACCCCGGGCTTCAAGGAGGCCTACCAGCAGTTCGTGGAAGGCGGCTGGCAAGGCCTGCAGCACCCCGCGGCCTATGGCGGCCAGGGCCTGCCCAAGACGATTGGCGCGGCCTGCGTGGAAATGCTCAACAGCTCCAACATCAGTTTTGCGCTGTGCCCGCTGCTGACCGATGGCGCCATCGAAGCCCTGCTGACCGCGGGCAGCGACGACCTGAAGGCCACCTACCTGGAAAAGCTGATCACCGGCGAGTGGACCGGCTCCATGAACCTGACCGAACCCCAGGCCGGCTCGGACCTGGCCCTGGTGCGCACCCGGGCCGAGCCCCAGCCCGACGGCAGCTACAAGGTGTTCGGCACCAAGATCTTCATCACCTACGGTGAGCACGACATGGCGGACAACATCGTCCACCTGGTGCTGGCCCGGGTGGCCGGTGCGCCCGAGGGCGTCAAGGGCATCAGCCTGTTCGTGGTGCCCAAGTTCCTGGTGAACGCCGATGGCTCGCTGGGCGCGCGCAACGATGTGCACTGCGTCTCCATCGAGCACAAGATGGGCATCAAGGCCTCGCCCACGGCCGTGCTGCAGTACGGCGACCACGGTGGCGCCGTCGGCTATCTGGTGGGTGAGGAAAACCGCGGTCTTGAATACATGTTCATCATGATGAACGCCGCGCGCTATGGCGTGGGCATGCAGGGCATCGGTGTGTCCGAGCGGGCCTACCAGCGCGCCGTGCAGTACGCGCGCGACCGGGTGCAAAGCCGTCCCGTGGATGGCAGCGTGGCCGGCAGCGCCGCCATCATCCACCACCCCGATGTGCGCCGCATGCTGATGACCATGCGCGCCACCACCGAGGCCTGCCGCGCCATGGCCTCCACGGCGGCGGCGGCCTATGACGCGGCCCACCACCACCCCGATGCCGAGGTGCGCAAGGCGAATGCCGAGTTCTATGAATTCATGGTGCCCCTGGTCAAGGGCTACAGCACCGAGATGAGCCTGGAAGTGACCAGTCTGGGCGTGCAGGTGCACGGCGGCATGGGCTTCATCGAGGAAACCGGCGCCGCCCAGTACTACCGCGACGCCAAGATCCTGACCATCTACGAAGGCACGACCGCCATCCAGGCCAATGACCTGGTGGGCCGCAAGACGGCACGTGACGGTGGCAAGAACGCCAAGGACATTGCCGCCCAGATCGCCAAGACCGAAGACCAGCTGCGGGCCAGCGGCACCGCCGCTGCCCAGGCCATGGCCCTGCGCCTGCAGGCCGCACGCGCGGCGTTCCTGGACGTGGTGGACTTTGTGGCCGGCAAGGCCAAGGCCTCGCCCAACGCCGTGTACGCGGGCAGCGTGCCCTACCTGATGCTGACCGGCAATCTGGTGGCCGGCTGGCAGATGGGCCGCGCCCTGCTGGTGGCGCAGGACAAGCTGGCCCAGGGCGAGGACGTGGCCTTCATGCAGGCCAAGGTGGCCACGGCGCAGTTCTACGCCGAGCACATCCTGACCCGCACCACCAGCCTGCGCGACAGCATCCTGGCGGGTGGCGACAGCGCCTGCGCCCTGGCGCTGGACGCCTTCTGACGCCCTGGCGACAGACAGCACCGCGGTAAGGGCAGACCATGGGATGGCTGCTCTTATCATTAGAAAAGTGAGCTGCTGGCGCTTGTCTGGTCAGCGTTTGAAGCTTTTTTTCTATCAATCACAATAGATTCGGAGACCGTTGCATGTCCAAAATTCCTGCAGTGCTGCAAAACTTGGCATTGCCCGTGATCGGCTCGCCCCTGTTCATCATCAGCAACCCCAAGCTGGTCATTGCTCAGTGCAAGGCCGGCATCGTGGGCTCCATGCCCGCCCTGAATGCCCGCCCTGCGGAAATGCTGGAGGACTGGCTGGCCGAGATCACCGAAGAGCTGGCCGCGCACAACCGGGCGCACCCTGAATCGCCGGCCGCCCCGTTTGCCATCAACCAGATCGTGCACAAGAGCAACGACCGCCTGGAGCACGACCTGCAGGTCTGCGCCAAGTACAAGGTGCCGCTGATCATCACCAGCCTGGGCGCGCGCGAGGACGTGAACCAGGCCGTGCACAGCTGGGGCGGCGTGGTGATGCACGACATCATCAACAACAAGTTCGCCCACAAGGCCATCGAGAAGGGCGCGGACGGCCTGATCGCCGTGGCGGCGGGGGCTGGCGGCCATGCCGGCGTGAAGAGCCCGTTTGCCCTGATCCAGGAAATCCGCCAATGGTTTGACGGCCCGCTGGCGCTGTCGGGCTCGATGGCCTCGGGTGGCGCCATCCTGGCCGCCCAGGCGATGGGGGCGGACTTTGCCTACATCGGCTCGGCCTTCATCGCCACCGAAGAGGCCCGGGCCGCCGAGGAGTACAAGCAGGCCATCGTGGCGTGTAACTCGGACGACGTGGTGTATTCCAACCTGTTCACCGGCGTGCACGGCAACTACCTGGCGCCGTCGATCCGCGCGGCCGGCCTGGACCCGGACAACCTGCCGGTGTCGGACCCCAGCGCCATGAATTTTGGCTCGGGCCGCACCAAGGCCTGGAAGGACATCTGGGGCTGCGGCCAGGGGATTGGCGCCATCGACCAGGTCCTGCCTGCGGCCGAGCTGATTGCGCGTTTCAAGCGTGAATACCAGGAAGCCCGCCAGCGCCTGCAACTGGCCACGGCCTGACCCCTGGCGCCGCCGTCCCATCGGGGACTGGATGCGCAGGACATAGAAAGTTACAATTCGAACGCCTCGGTAGGCCATGGTCTGCCGTGCGCAGCCGCCAAGCCCCTGTGTGCCAGGCTGCCCTCTGCGAAGCGGGCGGTCTGTACCACAGGGGCTTGTCTTTTTTCAGTGCGCTCTCGCGGGCGCTGTTTTGTGAATTTTTTATGCAATTGACATCCTTCGGCGCCGTGGCGCTGGCATCGCCGGCCCTGGCCACTTCGGCCCACGCCGCCGAACCCACCCCCCAGGCGGTGACCGACCTGTTCCTGAAGTCCATCGTCCACATCGATGTCAAGTCCATGGAAGCCCTCAACGCCTACCTGCGCCCAGCGCGGACCTTCCCTGGCCAGGGGGATTTCATCAACGTCGCCGAGATGCAGGAAGTCGACCGGGACTATCCCAAGGATCTGGCCGCGACCTTCCTGGAAAACGTCCGCCTGAGCGATGCTGACAAGCAGGCGCTGGAGCCTGCCGCGGTGCAGCTGTTTGCCAACGTGCGCGATTCGCAAAAGCGCATCACCTGCACCCTGGGCAAGCCCCAGAACGTCACCGAGGGTGTGCACCCGGCGATGGTGGCCGTGAACGTGCCCTTCAACTGCCTGGCGCCCAATCCGCCCGAGAAGATCGTGGCCTTCCTGCAGCGCGCCGGTGCCGCCCAGTGGAACCTGCAGCAGTACCGCGAGCAGGTGCAGGCCCTGGCCAAGGGCTTTGAGACCGCCCCGTTGACCCAGGCCTGGGAAGGTGAACTGCCGCTGGCCGCCGAGAAGAAGAAAAAGCCCCTGGTGTGGCAGAACAACTTCCCGCGCGAAAGCATCGACGTCACGCCCTTGCAGTACTGAGCCACGCGGCCAAGCACGGCCCGTGCGATGGCCACGATGGCAACCATGCGCTGAACGCGGCAGACCATGCGGCGCACAGCGTGTGTGACATCGCCGCGGCATGCTGCCATCGCCCACCAGCGCCCTTCGGGGCGCTTTTTTTGGGCCTGCGCACCACGGGGCGGATGGAGGTCATGACACGGTCATTACCCCTCTTCCTATTCGGGTGAATTGATGGAAATCAACGCCGCAGTGTTTCACTCGACTACCTGAGCCCGTGCGGAAGTTGTTCTGCAGAAACCCTAGCATCTGCACAAATTTCAGTAAATACTGAAAATTCAGAATCAAATGGAATCCACTGACTTCGATCAAACGGCAAGCAAGCCCCGCGCCCAGCGTCGCCGTCCCGACCACGGTACCGCGTGGTCGGTCGTGGCCTCGCTGTTGTGGCTGCCGCAGGCGGCATTGCTGGCCACCGCCGTGCAGTGGATGGCCACAGGCCGTGCCGCTGAGGTGGGTGGGTTGGCGTTGGGTCTGCTGGTGCTGGGCGCGGCCAAGGCCTGGTGCGAGGGCCATGGCATGCGCCTGAGCTTTGAGGCCGCCCGGGCCCAGTTGGACACCCTGCGCGCCCAGGTGGTGCAAGCGCTGGCCAGCAGCTCACCCCTGGACACACGGCGCGTGCCGTCGGGCCAGGCCGCCAGCGCGGTGGCCGAACAGGCGGAGGCGATTGTGCCCTGGCTGTCGCGCTACCAGACCGCAATGTGGCGCACCCGGGTGCTGCCGCTGGTGATTGCCGCCGTGGTGGCTTGGCAATCCTGGGTGGCGGCGCTGATCCTGGTGGTGGCAGCGCCCTTGATTCCCCTGTTCATGGCCATCGTGGGCTGGCGTGCCCAGGCGGCCAGCCAGGAGCAGATGGTGCAGCTGGGTCAGATGAACGGTTTTCTGCTGGACCGCCTGCGCGGCCTGACCACGCTGCGTGCCCTGGGCGCGGTCGATGCCACGGCCCAGCGGCTGCGTGCGCATGCCGAATCCCTGCGCCAGCGCACCCTGCGCGTGCTGCGCATTGCCTTCCTGTCCTCGGCCGTGCTGGAGTTGTTTTCGGCGCTGGGCGTGGCCATGGTGGCCGTGTACGTGGGCTTTCACCTGCTGGGCTATCTGGAGTTCGGCACCTGGCACGGCCGCCTGAACCTAGGGCAGGCCTTGTTCGTGCTGCTGCTGGCCCCCAGCTTTTTCGAGCCGCTGCGCGAGCTGGCGGCCGTGTGGCACGACCGCGCCGCCGGCGAGGCCGCGGTGCAGACCCTGCAGGACATGGCCCGTGCGGCCCAGCCCTTGCCCGGGGCGTTGGCGGCCCACGCGCCCCAAGCCTCCGGGGCGCGGCAGGCCGCAGCACGGGTGACGCTGCACAACGTGCACATCCAGGCGCCGGGCGCCGTTGCCCTGGCCGCGGCGGTGCACCTGGACATACAGCCGGGCGAGCATGTCGCCCTGTGGGGCGCCAGTGGTAGCGGCAAGTCGGTGCTGCTGGCGCAGATCGCCGGCCTGCTGCCCACCCACCAGGGGCAGGTGCGGGTGGATGGCGTGCCCATGGAGGACTGCAACGCGGCGGCATTGCGCCAGCGCATGGCCTGGATGGGCCAGCACCCGCATGTGTTTGCGGGTTCGGCCGCCCGCAACATCCGCCTGGACCGTCCCGATGTGGCCGAGGCCGACGTGGCCCCGGCCATGCAGGCCGCGGGCCTGGGGGCCGTGCTGCAGGCACGCCCCAGCAGCAGCCTGGGGGAGGGCGGGCAGGGTCTGTCGGGCGGCGAGGCCGTGCGCCTGGCGCTGGCGCGCCTGGCCGTGGCGGCGCCCCAGGCCGGGGTGCTGCTGGTGGATGAACCCACGGCCCATCTGGATCCGATGACGGCCGCGCAGGTCATGCAGGCCTTGCTGCAGCTGGCCCAGGGGCGCACCCTGATCGTGGCCACCCACGACCCATTGCTGGCGGCGCGCATGGACCGGGTGGTGCCGGTGCAGGGCGCGGAGGTACTGGCATGAAGGCATCCCGCAGCAGCACACGCGCCATGCTGGTGGCGCTGGCGGCCATGGCGCCGCGCCACCTGTGGCTGGGGGGCATGGCCCTGGCCAGCTTGACCGTGCTGATGGGCATGGCGTTGCTGGGCCTGTCCGGCTGGTTCATTGCCGCCACGGCGCTGGCCGGGCTGGTGCCGGCCACGGCCCTGGTGTTCGACGTTTTCATGCCCAGTGCCGGCATCCGCTTGCTGGCCCTGGGACGCACCGGGGCGCGCTACGGCGAGCGCCTGGTCACGCACGATGCCACACTGGCCGTGCTGGCGGCGCTGCGCGAGCGCCTGTTCCGCAGCTGGGCCCCGGCCGGTGCTGCGTGGCAGCTGCGCCTGCGGCCCGCACGCTGGCTGCAGCGCCTGACCAGCGATGTGGACGCGCTGGACAGCCTGTACCTGCGCCTGGCCGTGCCGCTGGTGTCGGCCTGCGCGGCCGCGCTGCTGGCGGCCGTGGTGCTGGGCGCTATGCACGCGGGCCTGGGCCTGCTGCTGGGCCTGTGGCTGCTGGTGGCGGGCATGGCGATTGCCGCCGTGCTGGCCCTGCGTGCCCGCCGTCCGGCCCTGCGCCGTGCAGCCGCCCTGGAGCGCTTGCGCACCCAGGCCGTGGACCTGGTGGCCGGCCAGACCGAGCTGTTGATGGCCGGCCGGCTGCCGGCGCAATGTGCCCGCCTGGCGGCCACGGAGCGCAGCGTGGCCCAGGCCGACCGCCAGCTCAACCGCCTGGAAGCGCGGGCCAGCATGGCCTTTGGCATGGCCAGCACGCTGACCCTGGTGGGCGTGCTGCTGGCGGTGGGTTGGCTGGTCGAGCAGGGCGTGGTGGGGGCGCCGGGGGCGGCCCTGGCCCTGCTGGTGGCCCTGGCCGCGATGGAGCCTTTTGCCGCCTTGCGCCGTGGCGCGGTGGAAGCCGGCCGCACCTGGTTGTCCGTCCAACGGCTGGCACCCCAGGTGGTGCAAGCGCCAGCAGCTATCGAAATCAAAGTGACTGAACCACCGCCAGGCTGTGCCGTGCGGCTGCAGCAGGCGGCGGCCCAGCACCGCGGTAGCCCGCACCGGGCGCTGGCGGCCGTGGATCTGCAGATTCCCGCGGGCACCCAGGTGGCGCTGATCGGCGCCAGCGGCGCCGGCAAGAGCACGCTGCTGTCGCTGATCGCCGGCGAGCTGCCCGCCGTGCACGGCCAGGTGCTGGCCCAGCCCTGCACCTGGCTGACCCAGCGCACCGAGCTGTTCCAGGACAGCCTGCGCGACAACCTGAGCCTGGCCCAGCCGGACGCCAGCGATGCCCAGCTGTGGCAGGCGCTGGAGGATGCCGGCCTGGCCGCCGATGTGCGCGCCCTGCCCCAGGGGCTGGACACGCGCCTGGGCGAGGGCGGCTTGGGTTTGTCCGGCGGGCAGGCCCGCCGTCTGGCGCTGGCGCGGCTGTTGCTGCACCCCGCCGCGTGCTGGTTGCTGGATGAGCCCACGGAAGGATTGGATGCCGCCACGGCCCGGGATGTGCTGCAGTGCCTGCGCCAGCAGATGCACGGGCACACCGTGATCGTGGCGACCCACTGGCGCAGAGAGGCCGAAACAGCGGACCGTCTGCTCTGGGTGGAGGGGGGCCGCTTGCTGGCAGATGCCCAGCGCGGTACGGCGGATTTTGACAAGTTGCTGGGCCGACTGCGTGAGGACGCCGCCGAGCCTGCAGCACCTGCAACGGCCAAGGGTTTTTAAGAGAGAAAGGATTTCCCATGGACCTCGACATCGTCGATCTATCGCGATTGCAATTCGCGGTAACGGCGCTCTACCACTTCCTGTTCGTACCGCTGACCATTGGCCTGGCGGTGCTCGTGGCCATCATGGAGACTGTCTACGTGATGACCGGGCGCACCATCTGGCGCGACATGACCAAGTTCTGGGGTGTGCTGTTTGGTATCAACTTCGCCATGGGTGTGGCGACCGGCGTGGTGATGGAGTTCCAGTTCGGCATGAACTGGAGCTACTACAGCCACTATGTGGGCGACATCTTCGGCGCGCCGCTGGCCATCGAAGGGTTGATGGCCTTCTTCCTGGAAGCCACCTTCGTTGGCCTGTTCTTCTTCGGCTGGGACCGCATGACCAAGGTGCAGCACTTGATCGCCACCTGGCTGGTGGCCATCGGCTCCAACTTCTCGGCGCTGTGGATCCTGATCGCCAACGGCTGGATGCAAAACCCCGTGGGCGCGGCGTTCAACCCGCAGACCATGCGCATGGAGGTGACGGACTTCTTTGCCGTGCTGACCAATCCCGTGGCACAGGCCAAGTTCGTGCACACCGTGTCGGCCGGCTACACCGTGGCGGCGATCTTTGTGCTGGGCATCTCGGCCTGGTACCTGCTCAAGGGCCGCCACGTGGCCCTGGCCAAGCGCTCGATGACGGTGGCGGCCTCGTTCGGTCTGGCGGCCTCGCTGTCGGTGGTGGTGCTGGGGGACGAAAGCGGCTATTTGTCGTCGGAGCACCAGAAGATGAAGCTGGCCGCGATCGAAGCCATGTGGGACACCGAACCCGCGCCGGCCGCCTTCACGGCCGTGGGCATTCCGGACACGGCTGCGCGCGAGACGCACTATGCCGTGCACATCCCCTGGGTGATGGGGCTGATCGGCACCCGCTCGCTGGACACGCAGATCCCCGGCATCAACGACCTGGTGGCGCGTGCCGAAGAGCGCATCGAATCCGGCATCAAGGCCTATGACGCGCTGCAGACCATCCGCAGCTACAAGAAGCCGTCGGAAGTGCCGCAGAGCGCCGTCGACACATTCGAGGAGCATGGCGCCAACATGGGCTACGCCCTGCTGCTGATGCGCTACACCGACGATCCGCGCCAGGCCACCCGCCTGCAGATCCAGAAGGCCGCGGCGGACACCATTCCGCCCGTGGGTCCACTGTTCTGGTCCTTCCGCGTGATGGTGGCCCTGGGCATGTTCTTCATCCTGCTGACGGCCACCTTCTTCGTGCTGTCGGCCCGCCACAAGCTGGACGCCTACCCCTGGTTGCTGAAGGTGGCGGTGTTTGCCATCCCCCTGCCGTGGATTGCGGCCGAATGCGGCTGGATCGTGGCCGAGCTGGGCCGCCAGCCCTGGATCATTGAAGGCGTGTTGCCCACGGCCATGGCGGTGTCCAACCTGGGCGCCAGCACGGTGCTGCTGACGATTGCGCTGTTCGTGGCCATCTACACCGTCATGTTCGTCATCGAAATGGTGCTGATGCGCAAGGCCATCCTGAAGGGACCGCAGGAGGAAAGTGCCCCCCACCTGAGCAGCTACGCGAAAAAGCTCGTAGATGCCTACAGCGCCAAGTAACCGAGGGAGTCACACATGATCTTGCATGAACTTTTGAGCTATGACGTGCTGCGCGTCATCTGGTGGCTGCTGCTGGGCATTTTGCTCGTGGGCTTTGCGGTCACCGACGGGTTTGACCTGGGGGCCGCCGCCTTGCTGCGCGCCACCGGCAAAACCGATGTCGAGCGCCGCGTGGTCATCAACACCATCGGCCCCGTCTGGGAGGGCAACCAGGTCTGGCTGATTCTGGGGGGTGGCGCCATCTTTGCCGCCTGGCCCCAGCTGTATGCCATCTCCTTCTCGGGCTTTTACCTGGCCATGTTTGCGGTGCTGGTGTGCCTGATCTTGCGCCCGGTGGCCTTCAAGTTCCGCAGCAAGCGCGAAGGTGCCGCCTGGCGCAATGGCTGGGACTGGGTGCTGACCCTGTCCGGCTGGGGCGCGGCCCTGGTGTTTGGCGTGGCCATGGGCAATGTGCTGCTGGGCGTGCCATTCCGCCTGTCGGATGACATGCGCATCTACTGGGATGGCAGCTTTTTTGACCTGTTCACCCCGTTCGCGCTGCTGTGCGGCCTGGTGTCGCTGAGCATGCTGCTGATGCACGGCGCAGCGTGGCTGGTGTTCAAGACCGAAGGTGCCGTACAGGCGCGTGCCACCCGCTGGGGCGTGGGGGCCGCGGTGCTGACCACGGTGCTGTTTGCCGGTGCCGGTGTCTGGCTGGCGCAGCTGAGCGGCTTTGTGCTGACCGAAGCGATGAGCACCACCGGCCCGTCCAACCCGCTGCTCAAGTCGGCAGCGGTGGGCCAGGGCGCCTGGATGGCCAACTATGCCAAGCAGCCGCTGCTGTGGATTGTGCCCGCGCTGGGGGTGATCATGCCTTTGATCGCGGCCCTGGGCATGAAGCTGCGCCGTGAGTGGCTGGGCCTGCTGTCCAGCGGCCTGGGCATTGCCGGCATCGTGCTGAGTGTGGGCGTGTCCATGTTCCCCTTCATCCTGCCGTCGTCGGTCAACCCGCAGTTCAGCCTGATGGTGTGGGACGCATCGTCCAGCCACCTGACCCTGTTCATCATGCTGGTGTCCACCATCATCTTCCTGCCCATCATCCTGGCCTATACCAGCTGGGTGTTCCACATCATGCGGGGCAAGGTGAGCCCGGACGAGATTGCGCAGGGCAAGGGCCATGCTTACTAAAAAGTGAGTGGTCAACGCTTGTCCCATCAAGTTATTTCGAATGTTTCATCTTGAAATGCTCGATAGGCAAGCGCCACGCGCTCTGTTTTTTTGAACAATCAATCGCTGAAAGGAAGTTGCTATGTGGTACTTCGCCTGGATTTTGGGACTGCCGCTGGCGGCGGCGTTTGCCGTGCTCAACGCTATGTGGTTTGAGTTGATGGACGACGAGGCCACGCGCAAGGAGCTGCTGGCCAAGGCCGGCGCCACGCACGACTGACGCGCGGGCTCACACACCATGACCGCCTTCCCGGGAAGGCGGTTTTTTTATGCCTGCTCGCACTATGGGTAGGCAAGCGCGGCAGGGCGCGGTATGGTGGGACACCTGATCAAGCCCGCAGACAGGAGAACCCCAGGCCATGACCGATCACGACCTCAGACCCCCACGGCCATCCACGTCCCGTGGCAACAAGCTGGCGGCTGCCGCCCTGTTGCTGGCGCTGGCGGCGGGCGGCTGGTATGCCTGGCAGCGCATGCAGACCCCGCCAACCGTGGCACCGCCAGCGCCGGTATCGAGCGCAGCCCCGGAGGCCGCCCCTGTGTCGCAGCCCCCAGAACCTGCGCCCGCTGCCGCACCGGCACAGCCCGAAGGCCCACAGCACCCGGTAGCCGAACCCACCCAGGCAGGTGCGCCTGCGCCCGATGCGGCCGGGTTGGAACAGGCGGTCAGCGACTGGCTGGGCCGCACGCAGGTGCTCAAGTTCGTGGCCCTGCAGGGGCTGGCCCACCACATCGTGGCGACCATCGACAACCTGCCGCGCGGCCATGCTGCGCCGCGCCTGTGGCCCTTGTACCCCATCGGGGGGCGCATGCTTACCCAGCAAACAGCCGATGGCCGCTTGCAGATCGCCCCGGAGAACAGTGCGCGCTATGACGCGGTGGTCGGCTTTGTGGCCAGTGTGGACGTGGTCAAGGCCGCAGCCCTGTACCGCCGCTTTTATCCAGTGCTGCAACAAGCCTATGAAGAGCTCGGCTACCCCGGCCAGTACTTCAATGACCGGTTGGTGGCTGTGATTGACCACTTGCTGCAGGCGCCAGAGTCTGCGCAGCCTGTGGCGTTGCGCCTGGTGGAGGTCCAGGGTTCGGTTGCGCCCCAGCAGCCCTGGCTGCGCTATGAATTGGCGGATTCCCAATGGCAGTCGCTGTCGGCAGGCCACAAGATCCTGCTGCGCCTGGGTCCGGGCCATGCCCAGACCCTCAAGGCCCAGCTGCGCGCCTTGCGCAGCCAGATTGCGACAACGCGGCCCGGAGGCTGAGCGGTCCTTGGGCCGGACAAGCAAAAGGGCCTGCATGCAGGCCCTGGTCGATGTTAGGCCGCGCAGGTGATGCGCGTGCCTGGCTTACTGTTCCGGCGTCGGATCGCTGTCCTTGCTGGACTTGCCCTTGCCGCCGATGAGCCGGTCCTTGAAGTCCAGCACCTTGGTCACCGCCGCCCCCATGCCCATGAGTTGCATGGCTGTTTCGGGCTTGAGGCGCTGCACATCGTCAAACCAGGTCATGAGCTTTTCAATCAGCTCGTACATGTCTTGCATGCGCTGCTGGGCGTGGCGCTCGTCATCGGACGAGGCCTCTTCCAGCAGGGCCGAGCGCAGCATGGACTGGGTGGGTTCGATCTCGCGGCGGCGGCGTTCCTCGGCCAGGCGACGGAAAATTTCCCACACGTCTTGGGGGGCCTCGAAGTATTCGCGCCGATCACCGGGGTGGTGGCGCAGGTTGACCAGTCGCCACGACTGCAATTCCTTCAGCCCCATGCTGACGTTGGAGCGGGAGAACTCCAGGGTTTCCGAGATTTCCTCCGCATTCAGCGCGCGTGGCGACAGGTAGAGCAACGCGTAGATCTGCCCCACGGTGCGGTTGATGCCCCAACGGCTGCCCATCTCGCCAAAGTGCGAAACGAATTGCCGGTTCAATGGAGGAAGTGGGGGTGTCTGTGTCATGGCGAACATTGTGCCTAGGAATGGATGCTTTCAGCATTGTCTGAAATCACAGGCTCGGCAAGGATGGGTAATTCCCAGTGCCGCCGCCTTGTGCTCCGGTGTTTCGCTAGGCAGCGCGTGCGCTGCGGGGTGTGTCCAGCGTCTGGCTGGCTCAGCGGTGCAGTTCGCCAGCGCTTTCAGGCTGGTAGGTGATGGCATCCACGCGGACGGTCACGGGCTTGCCGGCTGGGCTGGGCAACGCAAACACATCGCCTTCGCGCAGGCCCAGCAGGGCCGTGCCCACAGGGGCGAACACCGACACCTTGTCCGGGCTGCCATCGGCTTCCTTGGGGTAGACCAGGGTCAGAGTCTGGCTCTTGTCGCTTTCCAGCAGGGTGAAGCGGACGGTGGAGTTCATCGTGACCACATTGGCCGGCATTTCGTGCGGCTCCAGCACGTCCGCGCGGTTGAGTTCGGCCTCCAGGGCTTGCAGGCCCGGGAAGTTGCTGGGCAGCTTTTCCATCAGGGTTTCGAGGCGGTCCATGTCCAATGCAGACAGGGTGATAGCAGGCTTGGTGGTGGCCATGAGGTGCTTCCTAGCGGATGTGTGGAACAAACCGTGTGTCAAAGGTCAGACGCCTACACGGAGAAAGGCCCGGGCAACAGGGTTGTCCGGGCCATAGGGCTGCACAAAAATGGTGCGTTGCGTCGATTGTGGCCGCTTGCCAGATAAATGCAAGCAATCCGCACGCAGCTGGTGCGGATCTGGATGCGGGGCCAGCCCCGCGCTGCCATCGTGGGTCAACCCGCACGGGCGGCGTCGGCCAACTGCTGGGCGCAGTGGCGGGCCTGGGCGGCATCGCGCGCCTCCACCATCACGCGCAGCAGCGGCTCGGTGCCACTGGCGCGGATCAGCACGCGGCCGCTGTCGCCCAACTGCTGTTCGATGGCCGCTTGCGTCTGGGCCAGCTGGGTATTGCTCTTCCAGTCCTGGCCCGGGGCCAGGCGCACGTTGATCAGCTCCTGCGGGAACAGCGTCAGCTCCTGCAGCTGCTGTGCCAAGGTCTTGCCGCTGCGCACGCAGCTTTGCAGCACCTGCAGTGCGGAAACCAGTCCGTCGCCCGTGGTGTGCTTGTCCAGGGCCAGCAGGTGGCCGGAGCCCTCGCCACCGATCTGCCAGCCCTTGTCGTTCAGGGCTTCCAGCACGTAGCGGTCGCCCACTTTGGCGCGCACAAACTCGATGCCGCGCTGCTTGAGGGCCACTTCCACGGCCATGTTGGTCATCAAGGTGCCCACGGCACCCTGGACCTGCATGCCGCGCTGCACGCGGTCCTGCACCATCAGGTACATCAGCTCGTCGCCGTTGTACAGGCGGCCGGTCTGGTCAACCATCAGCAGGCGGTCGGCATCGCCATCCAGCGCCACGCCATAGTGGGCGTGGTTGGCGCGCACCGCGAGTGTCAGCGCTTCGGGGTGGGTGGCGCCGACATCGTGGTTGATGTTCAGACCATCCGGCTGGCAACCAATCGCAATGACCTCGGCCCCCAGTTCATGGAACACCTTGGGGGCGATGTGGTAGGCCGCGCCGTGGGCGGCATCGACCACAATCCGCAGCCCGCGCAGGGACAGGTGGTTGTCGAAGGTGCTCTTGCAAAACTCGATGTAGCGGCCTGCGGCGTCATCCAGGCGCTTGGTCTTGCCCAGCGCGGCCGAGTCGACCCATTGCGGGGCTTCGTCCAGCGCGGTCTCGACGGCTTCTTCCCAGGCATCGTCTAGCTTGGTGCCCTGGGCACTGAAGAACTTGATGCCGTTGTCGTAAAACGGGTTGTGGCTGGCGCTGATGACCACGCCCAGGCTGGCGCGCTGGGTGCGCGTCAGGTAGGCGACGCCGGGGGTGGGCAGGGGGCCCAGCAAGGTGACATCCACGCCAGCGGCGTTGAAGCCCGCTTCCATGGCGGCTTCCAGCATGTAGCCCGAGATGCGGGTGTCCTTGCCGATCAGCACGGAGGGGCGCTCCTGGGTGCGCTTGAGCACCCGCCCCACGGCATGTGCCAGACGGAGTGCGAAATCCGGGGTGATGGGCGACTGGCCCACTTTGCCGCGGATGCCATCGGTGCCGAAATAGGTGCGTGCCATGCGTGTTGTCCTTGGTTTTATGCGGAGGTGGCGGGTGGTTGCATGGCTTGCCAGACGGACAAGGCGGCCCGGGTGTCCGCCACATCGTGGACCCGGACCACCCGTGCACCGCGCTCGACGGCCAGCAGCGCCGCAGCGACGCTGGGGACCATGCGTTGCTCGACCGCAAGGCCACTGACCGTGCCCAGGGAGCCCTTGCGCGACCAACCTGCCAAAAGCGGGAAGTCTAGTTCCAGCAGCTCGTGCTGGCGCGCAAGCAGTGCAAAATTTTGTGCCACGCTCTTGCCAAAACCAATCCCGTAGTCCCAGACGATGCGGTTGCGCTGCACCCCGCGCTGCAACAGCGACTGGGTTTCGTGCAGCAGGAAATCACGCACCTGCGGCACCGGGTCACCGGACATGTGGTCCAGGTGCATGTTCTGGGGCGTCTGGTGCATGTGCATCAGGCAGACCCCACAGCTGGGGTGGCGGGCCACCACGTCCTGGGCGCCGGGTTGCCGGAGGCCCCAGATGTCGTTGACGATGTCCGCCCCAGCGTCCAGCACAGCCTGCATCACGGCGGGCTTGTAGGTGTCCACGGAAATTGGGACCCTGAGCTTGACGGCTTCCTGCACCACGGGCAGGACGCGGCGCATCTCCTCGTCCTGTGGCACGGCTGGGGAGCCCGGGCGTGTCGATTCGCCGCCGATGTCCAGAATGTCGGCGCCGTCACGAATCAGCTTTTCCGCGTGACGCACGGCCGCCAGATCCCGGTGCCGGCCCCCGTCGGAAAAGGAGTCCGGGGTGTTGTTGACAATGCCCATGATCAGCGGGCGTTGCAGGTCCAGTAGAAAGCGTGAGGTTTGCCAATACATGGGCAGGCTCCCAAAGAATCGCGCCAGGAGGCGGCCAAAAGAAAACGGGGCGCGAAGGCCCCGTTGCTGTGCTGTGTCCGCTTAAGCCGCAGTCGGTGATGGGTCGGCGTCCACAGCGGGTGTGCCGCCCCCGGACGAATTGCCATCATCGCTGGACTTGGGCGTGCGGGGGACCCAGTCCTTGGGAGGGCGGGGATCCTTGCCGGCAAAAATGTCATCCAGCTGTTCGGTGTCGATGGTTTCCCATTCGAGCATGGCCTTGGCCATGGCGTGCATCTTGTCGCTGTTGTCTTCGATCAGCTTGCGTGCCAGGTTGTACTGCTCGTCAATGATGCGGCGCACTTCATCGTCCACCTTCTGCATGGTGGCCTCCGAAAGGTTGGCACCCTTGCTGAAGCTGCGGCCCAGGAAGGGCTCACCATCCTGTTCGGAATAGACCATGGTGCCCAGGGCGTCGCTCATGCCGTAGCGCGTCACCATGTCGCGCGCGATCTGGGTCGCACGCTCGAAGTCGTTCGAGGCGCCGGTGGTCATCTGGTTCATGAACACCTCTTCCGCGATGCGGCCCCCAAACAGCATGGCGATCTGGTTCAGCATGTACTCCTTGTCGTAGGAGTAGCGGTCCTTCTCGGGCAGGCTCATGGTCACGCCCAGTGCACGGCCGCGCGGGATGATGGTGACCTTGTGCACGGGATCGCACTTGGGCAGCAGGCGGCCGATCAGGGCGTGGCCTGCTTCGTGGTAGGCCGTGTTGCGGCGCTCTTCCTCGGGCATGACCATGGACTTGCGCTCGGGGCCCATGATGATCTTGTCCTTGGCCTTCTCGAAGTCCTGCATCTCCACGGTGCGGGCGTTGCGGCGCGCAGCCATCAGGGCGGCTTCGTTGCACAGGTTGGCCAGATCGGCGCCGGACATGCCAGGCGTGCCGCGGGCAATCACGGACGGATTCACGTCCTGGCCCACGGGGATCTTGCGCATGTGCACGTTCAGGATCTGTTCGCGGCCACGGATGTCGGGCAGCGTCACATAGACCTGACGGTCGAAGCGGCCGGGGCGCAGCAGGGCGGCATCCAGGATGTCGGGACGGTTGGTGGCCGCCACGACAATCACGCCGAGGTTGGTTTCAAAACCATCCATCTCGACCAGCATCTGGTTCAGCGTCTGCTCGCGTTCGTCATTGCCGCCGCCCATGCCGGCGCCACGCTGGCGGCCCACGGCATCGATTTCGTCGATGAAGATGATGCAGGGGGCATTCTTCTTGGCGTTCTCGAACATGTCGCGCACACGGGCCGCGCCCACGCCGACGAACATTTCCACGAAGTCGGAGCCGGAAATCGAGAAGAAGGGCACCTTGGCCTCGCCGGCAATCGACTTGGCCAGCAAGGTCTTGCCGGTACCGGGCGGGCCGACGAGCAGCAGGCCACGGGGGATGCGGCCACCCAGCTTCTGGAATTTGTTGGGGTCCTTCAGGAAGTCGACGACTTCCTTGACTTCTTCCTTGGCTTCATCGCAACCGGCCACGTCGGCAAAGGTGACGGTGTTGTTGTTCTCGTCCAGCATGCGCGCCTTGGACTTGCCGAAGCTGAACGCACCGCCCTTGCCGCCGCCCTGCATCTGGCGCATGAAGTACACCCACACGCCAATCAGCAGCAGCATGGGGCCCCAGCTGATCAGCAGGCTCATCAGCAGCGAGCCTTCTTCGCGGGGTTTGACGTCGAACTTGACATCGTTGGCAATCAGGTCACCGACCAGACCGCGGTCCAGGTAGGTGGCCGTCGTGCGAATGCGACGATCGTCGGTGGTCAAGGCAACGATCTCGGTACCGCCCTGACCTTCCTGAATGGTTGCACTCTTGATGCGGTTGTTGCGCACCTCAGAGAGGAATTCCGAATAGCCGATGTGGTTTGCACCAGTGCTGCTGCGGTTATCAAATTGCTTGAAAACCGTAAACAACACCATGGCAATGACCAGCCAGACGGCAATTTTTGAAAACCACTGATTGTTCAAGCGGGGCTCCAAGGAAAAAAGGAGAAATACAGTCACACATGGACGCTATGCATCCATATGCGACCCATTTTAGGTCTTTCAAGCGGCAGGGCCGAACCCTTATTCCCGCCAAGGCAATAGGAAACTGGGGTTTTCCGCTGTGCGTTGGGTCAACCCTGGTGTTCCCGGTTTTTATTTCAGGCCCATGCCGATCAGGAAAGTCTCGGACGATTTGTCGCGCGAGGACTTGGGCTTGAGGGTCTTGACGACCTTGAAATGCTCACGGAACAGCTTGACCAAATCGTCGTAGCCGGGGCCATGGAACACCTTGGCCACCAGGGCACCTTCGGGGCGCAGGTGGTGGCTGGCAAAGTCCACGGCCAGCTCGATCAGGTGCTCCACCCGGGCACCATCGGTGGTGCTGTTGCCAGACAGGTTGGGGGCCATGTCGGAGACCACCACGTCGACAGGGCGGCCCTGGACGACGGCTTCCAGCTGGGTGAGTACAGACTCTTCACGGAAGTCGCCCTGGATGTAGTGCACGCCCTCGATGGGTTCCATGGGCAGCAGGTCCAGCGAGATGATGGTGCCGTTCAGCGTGCCGGCGGCAGCCCCGGCGGGCGACATCTTGCGCCGCACATACTGGCTCCAAGCGCCGGGCGTGCAGCCCAGATCCACCACGATCTGCCCGGGGCGGATCAGTTTGAAGGTTTCGTCGATTTCCTTGAGTTTGTAGGCCGCGCGGGCGCGGTAGCCGTCCTTTTGGGCGGCTTGCACATAAGGGTCGTTCAGGTGGGCATTCAGCCAATTCTTGTTGACCTTCTTGCTTTTCGTTTTGGTATTCATCGCAAATTTCTTCCAGCCTCGATAATACGGGCATGCCCCAAATTGAATTAACTCCCGCGGAGCGCCGGGAACACCGCGCCAACGCCCACCATCTGGACCCCGTGGTCATGATCGGTGGTGACGGCTTGACACCCGCCGTCCAGAAGGAAGTTGACGCCGCCCTGAATGCGCATGGCCTGATCAAGGTGCGTGTGTTCGGCGACGACCGTGCCGCGCGCGAACAGGTCTACCTGCAACTGTGCGACGAACTCAACGCCGCTCCCATCCAACACATCGGCAAGCTGCTGGTCCTGTGGCGCCCCATTCCCGACAAGGACAAGGCGCTGGACGAAGACCGCAAGGCCGGCCCCCGCGACATCAAGCTGCTGAAGTTCGGCCGTGCCGGCAGCAAGCCCGAGGTCAAGCAGATTCGCGTGCTGGGCAACCAGCGCCTGACCCAGGGTGGTCTCGTTAAGCGTGCCAAGAAGGCAGGCCCCAAGTCGACCAAAAAAGGTCACTAAGCCTTGCCGCGCACCAGCATGAGCACAACCACCTCCACCGCGCCACAGCGCCATATCCTGTGCATGAAGTGGGGCACCAAATACGGGCCGGAATATGTGAACCGCCTGTACGCCATGGTGCGCCGTCATCTCAGTGGTGATTTTCGCTTTGTCTGCCTGACCGACAACGCTGAAGGGATTCGTTCCGAGGTCGAATGCCTGCCCATTCCCTCGCTGGACCTGCCCCCAGGCATCCCCGAGCGTGGCTGGACCAAGCTGACCACGTTCACCAAAGACCTGCACGGCCTGCGCGGAACGGCGCTGTTCCTGGATGTGGACGTGGTCATCACCGGACCTCTGGATGACTTCTTCACCTACCCCGGTGAGTTCCTCATCATCCACGACCACAAGCGTCCGTGGCGCATCACGGGGAACTCGTCCGTGTACCGCTTCGAGCTGGGGGCGCATGCCGACGTGCTGGAGTATTTCCGCGGCCACTTCGAGGACATCCGCAAGCAGTTCCGCAATGAGCAGGCCTACTTGTCGGATGCGATCCACAAGCAAGGCAAGCTCAAGTACTGGCCGGCCGAGTGGTGCCCGAGCTTCAAGTACCACTGCATCCCGACCTGGCCGACCAACTTCTGGAAGCCCACGTTTGTGCCACCGAATGCGCGCATCGTGATCTTCCATGGCGAATGCAACCCGCCCGATGCCCTGGCAGGTCGCCGCAATCGGCGCTTCCGTTACATCCAGCCCGCCACCTGGGTGGCGGAGCATTGGCGCGAGTGATGCCTTGCCCGCCATGCGCGAGCAAGCCCCTCCTGGCCCACGGCCGGAGGGGCTTTTTTAACGATTCCAGGATCTGGCGATGACTTCCCAAGAACAACCGCGCAACCCCCTGCATGGCCTGACGCTGGAGCGCATGCTCACCGACCTGGTCGACCACTACGGCTGGGCCGAGCTGGGCGCGCGCATTCCCGTGCGCTGCTTCAACCTGGATCCCAGCATTCCGTCCAGCCTGCGCTTTCTGCGCAAGACCCCCTGGGCGCGAGAGAAGGTGGAGCAGCTGTACCTGTACACCTTGCGGCAACACCAGCGTGCCCAGCGCTGACCGTGAACCACCCCGCACCCAGTGGTGATGGCGCACCGGCTGGCGGGCGATGCACTGGAGACGGGCCTGCCACAAGGCGGGTGAGGGCCTGTTGGCAGCGACCCCGGCAACAGCAATGCGGCTCAATGTCTGCGTCATGACAGCGTGAACCCCACCCAGCTCGGGCGTGGCGTCTCATCCGGTGTTCAGGGCGGTTCGTCTGTCTGATGGGCTGTGGATGGACATCACCGAGAAATGTGCCAAAAAATTGGCGGATAGTGCTTATCCAGACTGCGCAAGCCGCTATGTATTTTTTGCAGCTGGAATCCATGGTCAGCATCAATCATCTGCCTGCCTGCCTGCCTGCCTGGCGGGCGGTGCCGCCGGTTGCACTGGGTTATAGGCTGGACTGTGTGGCGCCGGGGAGCACCGTGCCTGTGCCGACATCCCGGCGCAACCCGGAGGGTGTCAGTGCCCACCTCCGTAGTTTCCAGGGCGGTGGCGGCCCTTTCGCGGCGGATGAATCTGAGAGAATTTGCTGTCCCTGCTCTGGCACTTGTCATGACCGATACCACTTTCTTCACGGCCAGTCAGTACGAAGCCATCTGCGCCAGTCTGCCTGACCCGACCTTCATCCTGACGTAGACGGGGCGCTACGCGGCCATCCTGGGCGGCAAGGACAAGCGCTACTACCACGACGGCAGCTCCCTGGTCGGCAAGTACATCGCCGATGTGCTGGTGGCGTCCAAGACCGACTGGTTCTTGCAGCAGATCCGGGACACGCTGGCCCGCCAGCAAATGCTGGTGGTCGAGTACGAACTGAGCGCTCACGATGTGCTGGGCCTGCCCACCGATGGACCGGTGGATGCCATCTGGTTCGAAGGCCGGATCACCGCCTTGGACCAGCCTTGCTGCGGCGAGCGCGCCGTCGTCTGGGTGGCCAGCAACATCACCGCCAGCAAGCGGCTGCAGCAGCAACTGCAGCAGCAGGCCATGAACGACGAACTGACGGGGCTGCACAACCGCCGGCGCTTCATGCAGGTGCTGGAAGAGGCCTACGCCGCCTTCCAGCGGCAGGCCACGCCCACCTGGTTGGTGAGTTTTGATGTGGACCACTTCAAGGCCATCAACGACGATTTGGGCCACCCGGCGGGCGACCAGGCGCTGCGCGATCTGGCCGGCATGGTGCAACAGGCCGCGGCGGCCGAGGACCTGGTGTGCCGCCTGGGGGGCGATGAGTTCGCTCTGCTATGCCCCGCGCGCAGCCTGGCAGAGGTCACCGCGCTGGCGCAGCGCCTGCTGCATGGTGGGCGCCAGGTGCTGCAGCCCTATGCCACGGGGGAGCCCGCACCCACGCTGAGCATCGGGATCGCCCATTTTCTGCCCCAGGACCGCAGCACCGAAGACATCCTGCGCCGTGCCGACCAGGCCCTGTACCTTTCCAAGACCCAGGGGGGTCACCAGATGAGCACCACCGGCTGCGCCCAGGAGTGAACACCATGCTGCTGATCGTCGGTACCGTCTCTCTGCCCGCTGAGAACCTCGAGCACGCGCGCCCCGCCATGCGGGCGATGGTCGAGGCCTCGCGCGCCAAAGCCGGCTGTCTGGCCTACCACTACGCCGAGGATGTGCTGGTGCCCGGACTGATCCATGTCAAAGAACTGTGGACGGACCAGGCGGCCCTGGATGCCCATTTCGCCTCGGCCCACCTGCAGGCCTGGCGGGCCAGCTGGCCCGCGCTGGGCCTGGGCAACCGGGATTTGCAGGTGTACGAAGTCGGCGCGCCGCGCGCCACCTAGGCCTGTTTGCAGCCCCTGCGTGCCCGTTCAGGGGGCGGTTTGTGCACGTTACACTGCGCAACATCTATGTTGCAGCGCATCCGTCAACACAAAACTTTCGCCGCGGTGGTCATCGCGGTGTTCGCTTTGCTGTTGCTGGCGGCCGCGCTGTCCGGCGCCCGGGTGCGTGCGGCATCGCCCGCCGACCTGGTGGGCGCCGATGTCTGCACCACCAGCCAGATGCTGGCCGTGGGCCATGAAGACCACGCGGTGCCCGCCCCCTGGGACACGGTAGCGGCCGATGGCTCGCACGGTGCGCACACGCCCGATTGCGTGCTGTGTATTGCACTGGCGCCGCCGGTGCTGTGGACGGCCGATGTGCACCGTCCGCCCGTACCGTCCTTCCACCTGAAGTGGCGCAGCCTGCCCGCCCAGCTGGCCCTGCTGGAGGTGGCCACCCCCCCGCCAGCACGCGGCCCGCCCCAGCGCTTCGTGTGATGGCGTGCAGGCAGGCCTGGCGGCCTGCCGCCTCGCACGTCCTGCATCTTCCCCGCACCAGTCCTGGCCACCGCGCACTGCGCCGTGGCGGGCTGTGCCTTTGATGATTGGCTGGTGCGCCTGCCCTGCGGGGCGGCGCACCAGCCTGGCCGCTCGCGCCGTCCCGCTCGGGACCGGGGCGCAGTGGGCCGAGGATTTTTCTATGCATATTTCCACGAAGACCGCAGGCTCTGCCGCGGCAACCCGCCGTCCTTCCGCCTTGTCCCAGGCCCATGCCGCCCGCACGGCGGTGGCCCTGGCCGTGCTCAGCCTGGGTGGCTGGCAGTCGAGCGCCTGGGCGCAAACGCCCGAGGCCGCCTTGCAGGAGGTGGTGGTGACCGCCGTGCACGACCACGCCCCGGTGCAGGTCGTGGCCGATCCCAAGCAGCCACGCCAGCCCGTGCCGGCCAGCGACGCGGCCGATTACCTCAAGAGCATTCCCGGCTTCTCGGCGATCCGCAGCGGCGGCTCCAACAGCGACCCGGTGTTCCGCGGCCAGTTCGGCTCGCGCCTGCCCCTGCTGACCAACGGCACGACGCTGCTGGGCGCCTGCCCGGGGCGCATGGATGCGCCCAGCTCCTACATTTCCCCCGAAACCTACGATGCGCTGACCGTGATCAAGGGCCCGCAGACCGTGGCCTGGGGCCCGGGGGCGTCTGCGGGCGTGGTGCGCTTCGACCGCGAAAAGCCCCAGCTGAGCGAGCTAGGCATCGAGTTTTCGGCCAGCCTCCTGGCGGGTACGGCGGCACGCAGCGACCAGAACGTGGACTTTCTGGCCGGCAATGACCAGTTCTATGTGCGCCTGACGGCCAACCACTCGCAGAGCAAGGACTACCGCGACGGCAACGGCCGCGTGGTGCCCGCGCACTGGGACAAGTGGAATGCCGATGTCGCCCTGGGCTGGACGCCCGATGCCGACACCTGGCTGGAGCTGACCGCCGGTGCCGGCGACGGCGAGGCCCGCTATGGCGGCCGTGGCATGGACGGCACGCAGTTCCAGCGCGAAAGCGCCGGGCTGCGTTTTGAGAAAACCAATCTCTCGCCCGTGCTGCGCAAGCTGGAGGCGCAGATCTACACCAACCGTGCTGACCATGTGATGGACAACTTCAGCCTGCGCAGCTTTGCGCCAGGCAGTGGCATGGCCATGCCCATGGCCAGCAATGTGCGGCGCACCACCACAGGGCTGCGCACCGCAGCCACCTGGCAGTGGAGCCCGGCGACCACGCTGCTGACCGGGGTGGACGCCCTGCGCAGCCCGCACGACAAACGCATGGGCTCGCAGATGGTGCCCTACACCACCAAGCCCTGGGTGCGGGATGCCAAGTTCAGCAACCTGGGGCTGTTTGCCGAGCTGACGCAGCAGCTGGATGCCGACGACAAGCTGCTGACCGGCCTGCGCCTGGACCGTGCCCAGGCCTGGCGCTATCCTGGCGTGCAGGGCGACAGCAACCACCGCGAGCGCCAGGCGCTGCCCAGCGGTTTTGTGCGCTGGGAGCGCGCATCGCAGGATGGCTCCACCGTGTACGCCGGCCTGGGCCATGTCCAGCGCTTTCCGGATTACTGGGAGCTGATCTCGCCGGGCAACAGCACGACCGCCTTCCAGCGCCTGCAGCCCGAAAAGACGACGCAGATCGACGTGGGCGCGAGCTGGAAACGCCAGGACTGGCAGGCCTGGACCTCGGCCTATGTGGGCCAGGTGCAGGACTACATCCTGTTTGACTACCAGGGGGGCATGTCCTCCTCGGTGCGCAACGTTAAGGCGCGCATCGCCGGCTGGGAGGCCGGGGCCAGCTACCGCCTGAATGCGGCGCTGACGGCCCAGGGCACGCTGGCCTACGCCTGGGCGCAGAACACCACGGACGACCGTCCGCTGCCCCAGACCCCGCCGCTGGAAGCCAAGCTGGGCCTGGATTACCAGCAGGGCGCCTGGAATGCCGGGGCCCTGTGGCGCCTGGTGGCGGCCCAGCACCGCCACGCCACGGGCCAGGGCAATGTCGTCGGCAAGGACTTCGGGCCCAGCGCGGGCTTTGGCGTGTTCTCGGTGCATGCCGGCTACAAGGTGGACCGCCGGCTCAAGCTCACGGCCGGCATCGACAACCTGTTCGACCGCGCCTACGCCGAGCACCTGAACCTGGCGGGCAACGCCGGCTTCGGTCTGCCGGCCGGTGTGCGCATCCACGAACCCGGCCGCACGCTGTGGCTGCGTGCCGATCTGCGCTATTGAGGCACCGTGGGGCTGCCCGCCGGTGACGGCGGGTGGCCGCTGTGGCACGGCCTTGCCTGCGGAGGATGCCGGGGGCCAGAATGGCCGCTGGCGCTGCTGCACAGGAGGTTCGCCATGGCATCCCCGATCACCGTGTGTCTCTGGTTCGATGGCGCCGCCCTCGAGGCGGCCGAGTTCTATGCCCAGACCTTTGCCGACAGCGCCGTGCAGGCCGTGCACCGTGCGCCCGCGGACTATCCGGCGGGCCGCCAGGGCGATGTGCTGACGGTGGAATTCACCGTGCTGGGCCTGCCCTGCATGGGGTTGAACGGTGGGCCGACCTTCCCGCACAGCGAGGCCTTTTCCTTCCAGGTGGTGACCTAGGACCAGGCCGAAACCGACCGCCTGTGGCAGGCGGTGGTCGGCCACGGCGGGCAGGCCAGTGCCTGCGGCTGGTGCAAGGACCGCTGGGGCGTCTCCTGGCAGATCACGCCGCGCGTGCTGCTGCAGGCGATCGCCCACCCGGATGCCGCCGCGGCCCGGCGTGCCTTCATCGCCATGATGGGCATGGGCAAGATCGACATTGCCGCCATCGAGGCCGCGTTGCGCGGCTGAGCGCCGTCGGGGACATCCGCCGCATGGCGCGGCGCAGGCTCAGGCGCCCAGCTGTGCCGCGTGGTGGCGCAGGTGGTCGTTGATGAAGCTCTGGATGAAGTAGTAGCCGTGGTCGTAGCCGGCCTGGCGGCGCAGCGTGAGGGGCTGGCCGACCTGGGCGCAGGCGGCTTCCAGCGCTTCGGGCAGCAGTTGCTGCTCGTGCAGGAATTTGTCGGCCAGGCCCTGGTCGATCAGAATGCCGGCCGGGTAGGGTGCCTTGCCCTGCGCCGCCATCAGGCGGCTGGCATCGTGCTGGGCCCAGACGGCCTGGTTGTCGCCCAGGTAGCCGCTGAAGGCCTTCTGGCCCCAGGGGCAGTTCATGGGGTTGGCGATGGGGGCGAAGGCCGACAGGCTCTTGAACACGCCGGGGTGGCGCAGGGCCAGGGTCAGCGCACCATGGCCGCCCATGCTGTGGCCGAAGATGCCCAGGCGCTGCGTGTCGATGGGCAGGTAGCGGCCCAGCAGCGGCAGCAGTTCTTCGATCAGATAGCTTTCCATGCGCCAGTGCTGCTGCCACGGCGCCTGCTGGGCGTTCAGGTAAAAGCCGGCGCCCACGCCGAAGTCCCAGGCCTCGGCCTCGCCCGGCACGTTGGCGCCACGCGGGCTGGTGTCGGGGGCGATCAGGGCCAGGCCCAGTTCGGCCGCCAGGCGCTGCGCACCGGCCTTGGTCATGAAGGTTTCCTCGGTGCAGGTCAGGCCAGCCAGGTACAGCAGGGCAGGCACTTTCTCGCCCATCACCGCCTTGGGGGGCAGGTAGACCGAGAACTTCATGGGCAGCCCGATCTCGCGCGCCTCGTGCTTGTAAAAGCGCTGGGCGCCGCCAAAGCAGGCGTGGGCGGTGAGCAGTTCGAAAGGCGTGGACATGGATACTCCTGAAAGAAGAGCTGTTGGCGCTCGTGTTGCAAGCACTTTAGAGGTTTTTATGCCCGAAGTGCACGCTGGATGAGCGCATCCAGCTCTTGTTTTTGATGTGGTGCAGCGGGCCAGCGCAGGCTGGCCAGGGGCTGTGGCGCAGTGTAGGGGCCCCCGCTTGTCCCCATGGGGGCGGGGTGCTTGCCGGGCCGGGACTGCCGGCGCCTGCCTGCACCGTCCTACGCGGCGTGGGGCGTGGCGATGGAAAGATGCGCCTTTCGGATTTTGGAGGGACAGGTACATGAAACTGGTTCATTCGCTGTTTGTCGGGGTGCATGTGCTGATGGCGCTGCTGTTCGCCCTGGTGTCGCTGGCTCTGCTGTGGATGGCCGTGAGCAAGGGCTGGGACACGCTGGTGCTGGGCCTGGACGATGGCGCCACCTTGCACCTGGTGGAGGCCCTGGGCACCCTGGCAGCGGCCGTGGTGGCGCTGCAGATTGCGCAGACCGTGGTCGAGGAGGAGGTGGTGCGCGATGCCAGCATTGCCGGGCCCACGCGGGTGCGGCGTTTCCTGTCGCGGTTTCTGGTGGTGATTGTGGTGGCCCTGGCCATCGAGGGCCTGATTGCCACCTTCAAGGCCCAGGAAGACCCGGCCACCCTGCGCTATGCCGCGCTGCACATCGCCAGCGTGGGCGTGCTGCTGCTGGGCTGGGGGCTGTTCGTGCACCTGAACCGCTCGGCCGAGGAGCTGGAGCCCGAGGCCCTGCATGCTGCCAAAAGCGAGGATGCCGCGGTGGATGGCACCTGACGGGGCCGTTTCAGCACCCAGCCCCTGATGCCTGGGCTCAGGCCTTGCCGGCGCCGGGCGTGTTGGCGGCGGCGGCCGCGGCGCGCAGCTTGTCTTTCTTGCTCATGCGCTTGCCCTTGACGCCGCCGCGGTCGCCGTCTTCGTGTGCGGCACGCTCGGGCACGGTTTCGGTGACGGGGTGGTCCGGCAGGGTTTCCAGCTCCAGCTGCAGCTGGTTGCGCTTGGCAATCAGCTTCCAGTGCGCGGCGGTGGCGGGGGACACCAGGCTGATGGCCGTGCCCGACAGGCCGGCGCGGCCAGTGCGGCCGATGCGGTGGGTGTAGTCGTCGGCCGAGCGCGGCAGGTCGTAGTTGATGACCACGGGCAGGGCATCAATGTGGATGCCGCGCGCCGCCAGGTCGGTGGTCACCAGCACCTGCCACTGGTTGGCCTTGAACTCTTGCAGCACGCGCTGGCGCGCGCCCTGGCTCAGCTCGCCGTGCAGGGCGGTGGCAAAGATCTTCTTGGCATACAGCTTGTTGGCCACATGCTCGGCGCTGTAGCGGCTGGCCACGAACACCAGCATGCGCTGGCCGGGGTGCTGGGCGATCAGCGCGCGCAGCACATTGGTGCGTTGGGCAGCGTCCACATACAGGGCGCGCTGGGCGATGGTGGCATCCTGCTGGTGGGTGTTTTCCACTTCCACGCTGGCGTGGCCGGGGCGCAGCAGTTGCGCCACCAGGTCTTGCACGGCAGGGCCGAAGGTGGCCGACAGCAGCAGGGTCTGGCGTTGCTCCTTGGCGGGCAGCAGGGCCAGCACCTGTTCCAGTTCCTCGGCAAAGCCCAGGTCCATCAGGCGGTCGGCCTCGTCCATCACCAGGGTCTGCAGGCTGTGCAGCTTGAGCTGGCTGTGCGCCACCACGTCCAGCAGGCGCCCGGGGGTGGCGATCACCCAATCCACGCCGCCGCGCAGCGCCATCAGCTGCGGGTTGATGGAGACGCCGCCGGTCAGTACCGCCACCTTGGGGCGGCGCCCCAGGGCTTCGCCCAGGTGGTAGACCAGCTCGGCCACCTGGGTGGCCAGCTCGCGCGTGGGCACCAGCACCAGGGCCTGCGTGGTGCGCGGCCCGGAGCGCTGGCCGGCATCGCCCAGCATCCAGGCCTGCAGCAGCGGCAGCACATAGGCCGCCGTCTTGCCCGAGCCCGTGGGCGCGCAGACGCGCAGGTCCTGGCCATCCAGCACGGCGGGGATGGACTGGGACTGCACCGGCGTGGGCGCGATCAGGCCTTGGGAGGCGGCGGCATGGGCCAGCGATGGGGCAAGGCCAAGGGCGGTGAAGGGCATGGGCGAAGGGCCAAAAAGCAGCAAAGGCGGTGATTGTCGGGCTTTGGCGGCAGGCCAGGCCTGGGGCAAGCAGAAGCCGCAGCAAATGACATGGCATAGCCCGCCGGCCGCCGGTCTTTGCACAATGCCTGCATCCCTGACAACAAGGAGCGCGCGGGTGAATGCTTGGGAATTGAAGGTGCCACCGGTGGCCCTGGTGCTGGTGTGTGGGCTGCTGATGGGGGGCATGGCCGCGGTGTGGCCGGGGGCCACGCTGTGGGCCGCGCCCTGGTGGTGGGGGGCGCTGCCCATCGCGCTGGGGGCGGGCGTGGCGCTGGCTGGGGTGCTGGCCTTCCGCCGCGCGGCCACGACGGTGAACCCGACCACGCCGCAGGCCTCGTCCAGCGTGGTGACCACGGGCATCTATGCCCACAGCCGCAACCCCATGTACCTGGGCTTTGCCCTGGCGCTGCTGGGCTGGGGCCTGTGGCTGGGCCATGCCGGGGCGATGCTGGTGCTGCCGGCGTTTGTGCTGTACATGAACCGCTTCCAGATCGTGCCGGAAGAGCGCATGCTGGCGCAGAAGTTCGGCGCACCCTACACCCGCTATCTGCAGGAGGTGCGGCGCTGGCTGTAAGCCGGTGGCGCTTGGCGTGCGCGCCCAGGACGCCGCCGCAGCCCCCCGGCCATAAAAAAAGCCACGGTGGCAACACCGTGGCGGGGGGCATCAACGCTGGCCGGGTCAGTACTTGACCACCGAGCGGATGGACTTGCCCTCGTGCATCAGATCAAACGCTTCGTTGATCTGGTCCAGGCCCATGGTGTGGGTCACGAACGGTTCGAGCTGGATCTTGCCGGCCATGGCGTCTTCCACCATGCCGGGCAGTTCGCTGCGACCCTTGACGCCGCCGAAGGCCGTGCCCAGCCACTTGCGGCCGGTGACGAGCTGGAAGGGGCGGGTGCTGATTTCCTGGCCCGCGCCGGCCACGCCGATGATGACCGACTGGCCCCAGCCGCGGTGTGCGCATTCCAGTGCGGCACGCATGACCTGGGTGTTGCCGATGCACTCGAACGAGTGGTCCACGCCCCAGGTCGTCATCTCGACGATGACCTGCTGGATCGGCTTGTCGAAGTCCTTGGGGTTGATGCAGTCCGTCGCGCCGAAGGTCTTGGCCAGGTCGAACTTGCTGGGGTTGGTGTCGATCGCGATGATGCGGCCGGCCTTGGCCAGCTTGGCACCCTGGATCACGGCCAGGCCGATGCCGCCCAGGCCGAACACGGCGACGGTATCGCCTTCCTGCACCTTGGCGGTGTTCTTCACGGCGCCCAGGCCCGTGGTCACGCCGCAGCCCAGCAGGCAGACCTGCTCGGGGTTGGCCTCGGGGTTGATCTTGGCGAGCGAGACCTCGGCCACCACGGTGTACTCACTGAACGTGGAGCAGCCCATGTAGTGGTAGATGGGCTGGCCGTTGTAGGAAAAGCGGGTGGTGCCGTCGGGCATCACGCCCTTGCCCTGGGTGGCGCGCACGGCCACGCACAGGTTGGTCTTGCCGCTCTTGCAGAACAGGCATTCGCCGCATTCGGCGGTGTACAGCGGGATCACATGGTCACCCGGCTTGACGCTGGTCACGCCTTCGCCCACTTCCACCACGATGCCGGCGCCTTCGTGGCCCAGCACCACGGGGAACAGGCCTTCGGGGTCTTCGCCGCTGAGCGTGAAGGCATCGGTGTGGCAGACACCGGTGTCAGTGATCTTGATCAGCACTTCGCCCTTCTGGGGCGGGGCCACGTCGATCTCGACGATCTGCAGGGGTTCTCCGGCCTTAAAGGCCACGGCGGCGCGGGATTTCATGATGGTCTTTCTGTTGAAGGCGTGGGAAGGCGAGGCGCGGGACGGCTTCGCGGTGCAAGTGCCTGACTGTAGAGCATGCCGGGCCGCGGTGGCGGGCCATGGCCGCAGGTGCAGGTGTGTTGGCCGCAGATGCAGGTGGGCATTCGGGCGGCAGTGGCTGTTAGGGGGTAGCGTTCGGTGGCAGCGCGCCCCAGACGGGGGCGGCGGCACCGGCAGGGTCGGCCGGCGGAAGTTCGATGGGCCCCCAGCTGCTTTCGCAGTGCGTCACCGCCCACTGGCTGGGGCGGAAGCGCGCGGCGGGGCCGTCGGGCTCGGGTTGGCCAAATTCGGCCTCGATGTCGTAGTCGATCAGCGGCCGGTGGAACCAGGCGTAGTCGCCCTGTTGGCAGTCCAGATGCGGACGGCCGGGGGCTGGGACCCAGGCGCCATACCCATCGCCAGCCTGGCGGTCGAAGTGGGCGACGGGGCGAATTTGCTGGTCGTGCGCCAGCTCCAACCGGGTGGGGTTGGTCTCCATGGCCGTGGCCCAGGCACCGGCCACCTGCACCGGGTGGGGGAAGCGCACGGCCCGCAAGCCGCGCAGGCTCAGCGGTCGTTGGGGTTCCCCATTGTCAAACGGGTCATAGCGGTTGATCAGGCTGCCCTGGGGGATCCGCAGCTCGCCATACTGAAAATCCTGCGGCAGCACAAAGTGCTGGCGGCTGTGGCGGTAGCGGTGCTGCTGCTCCAGCGTCTGCTGGATCTGCCAGATGTGCTGCGCCAGCACCAGCCCCCAGAGGCAGCCAACCGTTGCCAGCACCGACAGCGCCACGATCCCCGCCCGCCAGAAGCGTGGGCGCTGCGCAGCGGGCAGGTGGCGGTGGCGCCACCACCACCGCAGGCGGTACAGCAGCAAGCCTGCGCCCAACGCCGCAGCCAGCCACGGGGCCAGCAGGAGCAGCAGTTGGGGCCAGGAAAACAAAGGGCCTGGAATCATCAATCGGGGAGTGGGCAGCGCAGACGGCGATGCCCCAACTGTAGCGATGGTTGCCAGGCGCGCCGCGTGGGCGCAGGCACGGGCCTGCGTATAGTCGGCGGCAGCTCGGTGGGCGGCTTTGAATCAAAAATGCCTGTCGCCCTCTGTTGACCTGTGTTTAAAGCTACTTTTTTTGATATGGAACACCGCCACCCAGGCGCCCATCGCGTCGATATCGTCGTCTACCCCGGCTTCAAGGCGCTGGAGGCCATCGGCCCGATGTCGGTCTTTGAGTACGCCAACGTGCACCTGCGTGCCAAGGGGCTGGCCGATGGCTATGCCCTGCGCGTGGTGGCCGCGCAGCGCGGGCTGGTGCGCTCGGACACGCTGATGGCGCTGGAGGCCACGCACACCCTGGCCGATGTAGAGCAGGATACGGGCTGCACCGTGCTGCTGGTGGGGGCGCGCCACATTGCCACGGTGCTGCAGGCCAGCGCGCCGCTGGTGGACTGGGTGGGGCGCGTAGCACCCCAGGTGGCGCGCACCATTGCCCTGTGCAGCGGCAGCTTCTTCCTGGCCGAGGCCGGGCTGCTCAACGGCCGCCGCGCGGCCACACACTGGAGCGTGGCGCAGGAGCTGCAGCGCCGCCACCCCCAGGTGCGGGTGGATGCCGATGCCATCTATGTGCGCGAGGGGCCGTACTGGACCTCGGCCGGGGTCACGGCCGGGATCGATCTGGCCCTGGCCGTGGTGGAGCAGGACTTTGGCCACGCGCTGGCGCTGGAGGTGGCGCGCGATTTGGTGATGTACCTCAAGCGCCCCGGCGGGCAGTCGCAGTTCAGCGTGCAGCTGGCCAGCCAGGCCGTGCAGCACAGTGGCGTGCGCCTGGTCCAGCAGTGGGTGCTGGCGCATCTGGACCAGCCCATGCCGCAGGCGCTGCTGGCCGACAAAGCCGCCATGAGCGAGCGGCACTTCCGCCGCGTGTTCCAGCAGGAAACCGGCGTCACGCCCAGCGCCTTTGTCGAGAACGCACGCCTGGAGGGCGCCAAGCAGTTGCTGGAGACACGTGGCGATCTGCCCCTGAAGACCGTGGCGGCCAAGGTGGGGCTGGGGTCGGAGCAGGCGCTGCGCCACCTGTTCCAGAAAAGACTGGGCATCACGCCCGTGGCCTACCGCGAGCGCTTCGGGGATTAGGCGCCGGGCGCCCGGGGCTTGCGTGGTGCGGGCTCAGAGTGTGGGGGCGTTCCAGGACGCCAGCAGGTCGGCCAGCTCGTCGGCGGCCGACGGCGACGGGGCCTGTGCTGGCGCGGGGGCGGTCGCCGCCTGTGCCGGTGGCGTTGCGGGCAGCGCCGAGGGCAGCAGCTGCCGCAGGTCCAGCTGCGGGTTGACCAGCCACAGGCACATCACATAGGTGGCTGTGGCAATTGCCGGGTCACCGCGCTCGAGGCGGGCCATGGTCGGTTGGGAGATGCCCAGCCGCTGCGCCCACTGTGCCTGGGTTTCCCCGCGTGCCTTGCGGGTGGCGACGATCTGCTGGGCCACTTGCTCGATCTGCGACAGGATGAACGGCGGAAAGTCGGCGGGACAGGTGTTCTGGCGGGGCATGGAGGCCGATGGTAGTACCGTTCATCGGGCGTTTGGGCAACTCTATGAATAATTTCACAGCAACCACTCGATCGGCAGCAGGCCCAGGAACCAGAGCGACAGGCGCTGGTGCCAGCGGCTCTGGGGCTCGGTGTCGTACACCGGCGCGGGATCGCCGACGCCGCTGTGCCAGCGCAGCTGTCCCTGCGCGTTCAGGCTGACGCGGTAGGCCTGGGCCGGGATGGTCTGGTCAAAGCTGTGGCTGATCTGCTGGGCCAGGTGCGGGCTCTCGATCATCAGGCCCATCTCGGTATTGAGCTGCAGCGAGCGCGGGTCGAAGTTGAAGGAGCCGACAAAGGCCCGCTGCCCGTCGACCGCGAAGGTTTTGGCATGCAGGCTGCTGCCGGAGCTGCCCAGGGCCGTCAGCTGTCGGCGCAGCCGGTCGCCGTCCTCGGCGTAGTCCGGTGGTGTGCCGCGCAGCTCGTACAGTTCGATGCCGTCTTGCAGCAAGGGCTTGCGGTACTTGGCGTAGCCCGAGTGCACGATGGCCACGTCGGTCGCCTCCAGGGCGTTGGTCAGGATGCGCACGCGCAGGCCCTGGGCGCGCAGCTGGGCGAAAGCCTGCACCCCGGCGGCCGTGGGCACAAAGTAGGGCGACACCAGGTCCAGCGACTGCGTGGGTGTGCCGATGGCGCGGCGCAACTGCTCGCCGATGAGGGCGGTGCTCGGGGCCTGGCCCTGGATCTTCTCGGGCGGGTCGCTCACGAGGTGGGCCACGGCCCAGTCCATGGGCAATTGCGCCTGCAGCAGGTGCTGCACGAAAGGGGTGGCTTCCAGCGCCTGGCGGTAGTCCTGGGCTGCGGGTGACTGCACCAGTGCCTGGCCGCTGCGGCGCAAACCCTCGAGTGCCCCGGGGGCGACCGGGTGCGCCACCTGGTCGACCGGGTAGGCGGCGACATGGTTCCAGTAGCGGTCGAAGTCCTGCTCGATGGCGAGCACGGCCGGGCCGATGGCCAGCACGTCCAGGTCGGCAAACACGACGCCATCGGTGGCGCCGAAGTATTCGTTGCCGACATTGCGCCCGCCCACGATGCTGGCCTGCCCGTCGGCCGAGAACGACTTGTTGTGCATGCGCCGCTGGGCCCGGCGAAAGTCCGTGACATAGCCCAGGGGCTTGAGCCAGCCGCGCAGGGGCAAGGGGTTGACCAGCCGCACTTCGGCGTTCGGGTGGCTGTGCAGGGCCTGCAGGGCGTCGTCCAGCCCGGTGGTGCCACCGTCGTCCAGCAGCAGGCGCACGCGCACGCCGCGGTCGGCGGCCAGCAGCAGCTCGTGCAGCAGCAGCAGGCCGGTCTTGTCGTGGCGCCAGATGTAGTACTGCACATCCAGCGTGTGCTGGGCGGCGCGCGCCAGCAGGCTGCGGGCGGCGAAGGCTTCGCGCGGATCGCCCAGGGCGTAGAAGCCCGAGTGCGTGGCCGCGGCCTGCGCCTGCTGCCGCAGGGCCGTATGGGCCTGACCCAGGGCGGTCTGCGCGGACATGTCCGGGGCAATGGCCTGCGTGGCCTGGGGCGGCTGGACGGGATCGGGCAGGCTGCAGGCGCCCAGTCCGCCCACCAGCACGGCAGCCCCGAGCCACGGCAGGTACTGGTACCGGGGCGTGGTCTTGCTAAAAAGCATAGCTTTCGGCGCTTGCTGGACAAGCGCTACAGGCCAAAAAGACTGGTGCAACAGTGGGCTGGACCGGCATCAGTCGCCCATCACCACGCCTTCGCGGCGCGGATCGGCGCCGCCAAACCAGAAGCGCTTGCCGTGGGCTTCGCCGCGCGTGATGGCCTGCAGGCCGCTGGTCAGGTCCTGCTCCTTCACTTCGGCGCCGCGTGCCTGCAGGGCCTGCACGGTTGCAGCGGGGAAGCGCTTGGCCTCCAGCAAGGTCGGGCCGTTCAGGCTGCTGAAGTTGGGCAGGTTGATGGCCTGCTGCGGCGTCAGCCCCCAGCCCAGCACCCCCTGCAGCGTCTTGGCCGTGTAGTGGATGATCTGCGCCCCGCCAGGGCTGCCGGCGCTCATGATGACCTGGCCCGTGGCCTTGTCGAAGACCAGGGTGGGGGCCATGGACGAGCGCGGGCGCTTGCCGGGTTGCACACGGTTGGCAATCGGCTGGCCGTCGGCGGCCCGGGGGGCCATGCTGAAATCGGTCAGCTCGTTGTTGAGCAGAAAGCCTTGGACCATCTGGCGGCTGCCGAACTGGTCCTCGATGGTGGTGGTCATGGCCAGGGCGTTGCCAAAGGCATCGACGATGCTGATGTGGCTGGTGCCGTATTCGATCTGCTCGGGCATGGGCGCATGGCCGACCTTGAACTGGGCCGGGTTGCCGGGCTTGGCGACCTTCATGCTCTGCGCGCCGATCAGGCGGGCGCGCTCCTGCAGGTAGCGGTGGTCCAGCAGGGTGTGCCAGCTGCCGCCCGGCGGCTGGACGAAGTCGGGGTCGGCCACGTACAGGGCGCGGTCGGCAAAGGCCAGGCGTGCGGCCTCAGTGTAATAGTGCAGCCAGTCGGCGCTGGGCAGGCCGTCACTGCCCAGTGGCATGCGCGCGGCGGGTGTGTGGCCCAGGATGCCCAGGATCTGGCCCACGGCGATGGCGCCCGAACTGGGCGGCGGAAAGCCGCAGACGGTGTAACTGCGTGCGGCACCACCGGGCGCGCTGGCGGGCAGGTTCCAGTCGTGGCACAGGGCCTGGCGCTTCTTCGGCTGGTAGCCGGCCAGGTCCTGCAGCGACAGCACGCCGGGGTTGGTGGGGTGGTTGCGCACCTTGTCGACGATGGCCTGGGCCACGGGCCCTTCGTGCAGCGCCTGGCTGCCGTGCTGGGCGATGGCGCGCAGCACCTGGGCGTAGGCGGGGTTCTTCAGCAACGTGCCCACGGGCAGGGGCTGGCCGTCGGCGCCATAGAAGTAGGCGCGCGCGACGGGGTCGCCGGGCAGGAATTTCTCGCTGCGCAGCAGGGTGTGCAGGCGCGGGCTGACCTTGAAGCCCTGCTCGGCCAGTTGGATGGCCGGCTGCAGCAGGCTGGCCCAGGGCAGCTTGCCGTGTTCCCGGTGGGCCAGCTCCAGCATGCGCACAGCACCGGGCGTGCCCACCGAGCGGCCGCCGACGACGGCATCGTGGAAGGCCATGGGCTGGCCATCGGCCTTCAGGAACAGGTTTTCGGTGGCGGCAGCCGGGGCGGTCTCGCGCCCGTCATAGGCCAGCACCTGGGAGCCCGCGGCGTGCAGCAGGAAGGCGCCGCCGCCGATGCCGCTGGACTGCGGCTCGACCAGGCCCAGCACCATTTGCACGGCTATCGCGGCATCGATGGCGCTGCCGCCGGCCTTGAGCACCTGGTAGCCGGCATCGGTGGCCAGCGGGTTGGCCGCGGCGACGGCGAATTGCTCGGTGGCCCAGCCGGGTTTCTCGGTGTAGCCGGAGCTGCCTTCGGGCTGTGCGGGGATCTGGTAGTTCAGCCCTGTGGTTTGGCGGGTGGGGGTGCCGCAGCCTGCCAGCAAGGCCGTCAAAACGACAGCGCCCAGCACAGGGGCTGGGCGCAGGGTGTTGGGGGTGCGGGCGAGAGCAGGTGCGTGCATGGGGCGGTCTCCTGGGGTCCGTGAAAAAACCCCAGTGTGCCCCAAGCCCGCGTGCCACCGCGTAGGCAGTTTCAGCTAGTTCAATGGATGAACTTGATGAAGGCCTGGATCAGGAAGGCGTTGATGATGTCGATGAAGAAGGCCCCCACCAGCGGCACGATCAGGAAGGCCTTGTGCGAAGGGCCGTACTGGTTGGTGATGGCCTGCATATTGGCCACGGCCGTGGGCGTGGCCCCCATGCCGAAGCCGCAGTGGCCGGCGGCCAGCACGGCGGCATCGTAGTTCTTGCCCATGATGCGGAAGGTGACGAAGGTGGCATACAGCGCCATGACCACGGTCTGCGCGGCCAGGATGACCATCAGGGGGGCGGCCAGATCGGTCAGCTCCCACAGCTTCAGCGACAGCAGGGCAATCGCCAGATAGATCGACAGCGCGGCGTTGCCGAACACGTCGATGGCGCGGTCAAACACCTTGAAGCCGAAGATGTAGTCCAGCGAGTTGCGGATGATGACGCCACCGCCCAGTGCCCAGACGAAAGTGGGCAGCTGGATGGCCGTGCCCTTGGTCACGCCGGTCATGAACTCGGCAAACGCCAGGCAGCCGGCAAACAGGGCCAGGGTCTCGATGGCGGCATCCGCGGTGATCAGGCGTGGGGTCTTGTTGGGCGATTCGAAGTTGGCCACCAGGCTGTGCTCGGACACCGCCGGGGTTTCTTCGCTCAGCTGTTCGGCATCGCTGCGGGACTTGGCCAGCCGGTGCTGGGTGACCAGGCGCTTGGCTAAGGGGCCGCCCAAAATCCCACCGATCACCAGGCCGAAGGTGGCGCAGGCCATGCCCAGGGTGGTGGCGCCGTTCAGGCCGTACTGGTTTTGCAGCACCGAGCCCCAGGCGCCGGCGGTGCCGTGGCCGCCGATCAGGGTGATGGAGCCGGCCACCAGGCCGATCAGCGGGTCCAGACCCAGTGCACTGGCCAGGCCAACGCCGACGGCGTTCTGCACCAGGATGAAGGCGGCGATCACGCCCAGAAACAGCACCAGGCCCGAGCCCCCCTCGCGCAGCTTGGCGAAATTGGCGCTCAGGCCAATCGAGGAAAAGAACACCAGCATGAACGCGGTCTGCAGACTGCTTTCAAACCCAAAGGTCCAGCCCAGGCTGAGGTGCAACAGATAAATCACGGCGGCCACCACCAGGCCGCCGGCCACGGGTTCCGGAATGTTGAAGTCACGCAGGAAGCGGATGCGCGAGACCAGGAGCTTGCCCAGCAGCAGCACCAGCACGGCGAGGATGAGCGTGTAATACGCACTGAAATTCACATGCATCAAGGGTCCTCTTTCACAAGAAGCGGCAAAGCGATGGTCCATGTCCGGCCGCAGCAGGGGCATGGCCAAAAGCGCTTAAGTTGGTCGGTCAAAGACGTGTGAGAGCCAGTCATGCGCAACGCATATATCTGCAGCTATCAAGTGGATAGCTGGAGGCGCATAGAAATAAAGCGCTATCTGGCAAATGTCTTTGGATTTTTTGAAAAGCCATCTATGACTTTTCGAGATGTGACTGTCCTGCCGCAGGGGCAGAACGTCCTGCGCGCGGACTATGCACCAAGATGTGCGTTAGCGCTTGCTGCTTGCGGGTTTTCCCTGTTGCATTCTGGGAATGCGATGATAGCTATCTGCGAAATGTGATAGCAGTCTTGTGCAAGACGCCCGGGCGCTGCGGTAACCCATGGCCTGCGGACCACGCAGGCGCGGGCTGTGCGCCGCAGTGGGCACTGGCGCGCGCCGTGCACCAGGGTGGTGCCATGCCGGGGTTGGGGCTGAAGGCGGCACGCGGCGCGCCTGCGCCAGCGGTGATTAGGACAGTGCCACGCGGGCCCGCCCCATGCGCTGGGCCTGTTCGCAGGTCTGGGTGGCCCGTGCCAGGGCTTCGGCCGGGGTCTCGGAGCTGCGCATGGCGATCAGCCCGGCGCTGAAGCTCAGTCCCAGCTTGTGTTCGGCATGCAGCAGCGGGCGCTGCGCCAGCTCGGTCTGCAGGCGTGCCAGCGCCTGGGCGGCATCACCAGGGTCGGTGGCCGGAAAGACGATGGCGAACTGCAGGTCGTTCACCCGCCCCAGGGCATCCTGCGGGCGCAGGGTGCTGCGCACCAGCCGCGCCACATGGGTCAGCGCAGCCAGCTCGGCCGGCGGCAGGTCTTGGCTGGGCAGGTCCGTGGCCGCCAGCGGGTCCAGCTGCAGCGTGGCCAGGCTGACATGCTGCGCATGGCGCTGGGTGCGGGCCACTTCCGCCTGCAGGGTTTCCTGCAAACCCTGCAGGTTCAGGGCGCCCGTCAGCGGGTCGTGGCGGGTGCTGCTCTCGAACTGGGTCAGGATATCGGTCAGCTCGGCAATCTTGCGCTCCTGGGCCAGGGCCTGGGCGCGCAGATCTTCCAGCTGGGCCTGGGCCATGCGGTTTTCGGTGGCCAGGGCATGGCCGGACTGGACCACGGATTCCAGCACCTGCGCCAGGCTGCCCAGGTCCTGGGTCTGCTGGATCTGCTGGGCGCATTCCTGCAAGGCCTCGGCGTGGGTGGCGCTGAGCTTGCCCAGGCTGGCCAACTGGCTGGTGTGCTCGCCCAGCAGCTGCTTGAGCTGCTGGTAGGCATCGTTGCGGGCGCCTTCGATCTGCAGGTGGCGGAACAGCAGGTTCTTCAGGTGCGTCTGCATCGTGTCGAGCTGTGCCAGGGACCAGGGTTGCTGCATGGCGCTCGTCAGCGCCTGGGCCTGTTGCTGCAGGGCCTGGTCCTGCGCGGCGATGGCAGAAATGTGCTCGGCCACCATGCGCAGCATGGCCAGCATGCTCTGCCGGCGCTGCGCCTGGTCCTCGGCGGTGAAGGACAGCCGGTAGCTGTAGTTGTGCAGCATCTGCTCCAGCGCGGGCAGCGGCGGCGGCGCGGTGCGCAAAAAAGTGGCCAACTGGTCGGTCAGCTCGTGCATGCGCTGGTCTTCATCGCCCAGCACGGCCAGGGTGCTTTCCATCATGCGCGCCATCTGGTCGGCCAGGGCCGGGGGCAGGACGTGCACGGTCTCGTTCACGGGGCCGGGTGGGGGTAGCAAGGTGGAATTGCCCAGGTCCAGCTTGGCGAAGCTGGCAATTGCGCTTTGCAGGCCGGTCCAGTCTTCGGCTTCCACCGCTGCGGCAAACTCGTGGGTGATGCGTTTTTGCGCCGGGGTCTGGGTGGGCAAAATGCTGGCGATGCGGCGCAGCGGTGGCTTGGGGAAGGGCAGCTTGGGCAGCAGGCCTGCGACTTCTTCGTAGATGGCCTGGTAATTTTCCGGGGTGGGGGGCAGCCGGCGCGAAGCCAACAGCTTCAAGGTGTCGCGTGCAATTTCAGCGGGTGAGAGAGCGGCCACAGCAATGCCTTCTAGTTATGGGGTGGATTTCGGGAGTGTGCCGAATTTCGGGGCAGCCTCGCGGCCCAGAGGGGGTGTAAGTGTGCCCTCATACTCCGCTGGATATTGTCTGGATGCCACCTACAATCGGTGTAATCTGTTTAGAGCCCATGAAGATTCTCATTTCCAACGACGACGGTTATCAGGCCCCCGGCATCGTCGCGCTGCACGCTGCCTTGACTTCCATTGAGGGGGTGGAAGCCGAGGTCGTCGCCCCCGAGCACAACAACAGCGCCAAGTCGAATGCGCTGACACTGCATTCTCCGCTGTACGTGCACCGTGGTGCGAATGGTTTTCGCTATGTCAACGGAACCCCCGCGGATTGCGTGCACATCGCCATGACCGGCTTGCTGGGCTACCGCCCGGACCTGGTGGTCTCCGGCATCAACAACGGCGCCAACATGGGCGACGACACCATCTACTCCGGCACCGTGGGCGCCGCGATGGAGGGCTACCTGTTTGGCGTGCCCGCCATTGCCTTCTCCCAGGTGCAACGCGACTGGGTCGAGCTGCAGGCGGCCGCGCAGAAGGCCAAGCAGATCGTGCAGCAGATGCTGCAGCAGCAACTGGTGGGTCAGGCCCCCTGGCTGCTCAACGTGAATATTCCCAATCTGCCGCTGGAGCAGATGGGGGGCGTCAAGCTGTGTCGCCTGGGGCGCCGCCATTCGGCCGAGCCCGTGATCACCCAGGTCAGCCCGCGCGGAGAGACCATGTACTGGATCGGCAGCGCAGGCGCGGCCAAGGACGATGCGGAGGGGACAGATTTCCATGCCACCGCCCAGGGCCATGTGTCCATGACGCCGCTGAAGGTGGACCTGACAGACCACGAACATTTGGTCTATTGGGCGCAGACGGCCTCCCGCCTGGATGGCAACGCAGGTGCGAGGGCCGCGGCATGAGCCAACCCAAGCGACCCGGTTTTCCGGCATGGATTGCGTCCTCCGCGGCGCCCAAACCTGCAGCAGGTGCGCGCACGCCCGTGGCGGCCGGCACCGCTCAGCGCCCGGCGATGGCGCCCGTTGGGTGGGGGCTGGATTCGGTGGCCGTGCGCATGCGCATGGTGCAGCGGCTGGCGGCATCGGGCATCCAGTCGCAGGCGGTGCTTTCTGCCATGGGCGGCGTGGAGCGGCACCTGTTTGTGGACAGTGCCCTGGTGAACCAGGCCTACGAAGACACCAGCTTGCCGATCGGCTTGCAGCAGACCATCTCCAAGCCCAGCGTGGTGGCCCGCATGATCGAGTTGCTGGAGGGGGCTGAGTGCGCGCGTGCTCCGGGTGGACTGGGCCGGGTGCTGGAAATTGGCACCGGCTGCGGCTACCAAGCCGCAGTGTTGGGGCGCGTGGCGCGCGAGGTGTATTCCATCGAGCGGCTGCGCGGCCTGCATGAAAAAGCGCGGAACAATTTGCGGCCGCTGCGACTCAGGAATGTGCACCTCTTGTTTGGTGACGGAATGCAAGGGTATGCGCAAGGTGCGCCCTATGCGGGCATCATTGCGGCCGCGGGCGGCGATGCCGTCCCCCAGGCATGGCTGGATCAGCTGGCTGTGGGAGGGCGTCTGGTTGCGCCCATGGTGAGAAATGCCGGTCAGCAGGTGCTGCTGGTGATCGATAAAACGTTGCACGGGTTTACGGAATCCGTGCTCGAGGCAGTGCACTTTGTCCCCCTAAAATCGGGGATTGCCTGAAAGGGAAATGAATATGTTGTTATCGCGAGGTCTTGGTTCTTTGGGTGCGGTCTTGGTGGTTGGCGGATTGCTGGTGGGGTGCGCTCAGGTGAACAAGGCTCCGGTGGAAGACCGTCGCGGCTGGGGCGGTGGGTCCGCTGCGCGCGTTGATCCTGGCACGCTGCCTGGTGCAGAGAATGCGGGCAAGCCGGGTTACTACACGGTGCAGCCTGGTGATACCTTGATTCGGATCGGCCTGGAGCACGGCCAAAGCTGGAAGGACATTGCGCGCTGGAGCAATCTGTCCAATCCTGACCTGATCGAAGTGGGGCAGGTGGTGCGCGTGGTGCCGCCAGGGGGCGCGGATGGCGAAGGTGCCCGCCCCGTGGCCAGTACCAAGGTGCAGGCCACGCCCTTGCCACCGGCCGGCAGCTCGGGCAGCGCAGCGCCCGCACCTGCTCCAACGCCCACGCCCGTGGCGACTCCTCCGTCCGACGCGGCGAAGAATGGCTCGGCGGGCGGCGATGCCAGCGGTTTGGGCTTCATCTGGCCCGCTGCGGGTCCGGTGATTGCCGGCTTCAACGAGTCGACCAACAAGGGGGTGGATATTGCCGGCAAGGCTGGCGATCCCGTGATGGCCGCCGCCGATGGCCGCGTGGTGTATTCGGGGGCTGGCCTGCGCGGCTATGGGCACCTGATCATCCTCAAGCACAACAACACCTACCTGACGGCCTACGCCCACAACCAGAAGCTGCTGGTCAAGGAAGACCAGAATGTGAAGAAGGGGCAGAAGATTGCGGAGATGGGCAACAGCGATGCCGACCGCGTCAAGCTGCACTTCGAGGTACGCCGTCAAGGCAAGCCGGTCGACCCTTCGCGCTATCTGCCCGCACGTTGATGCGTGGCCGGAGGTCTGTCGGATCTCTGGTGCAAATGCCCGGTGCAACCCGCACCGGGCATTTTTGTTTTGACATCTTTTGACCCAGGAGCTGGTGTGAGTGAAACGTCCTTGCCCCCCGATCATGACCTGTCCGTTGAGGACGATGCCGCCGACGTGGAGGTCGCGACGACGGAGGTGGAGCTGCGCGTGCTGCAGGTGACCCTGGAGCAGCACGGCAGCCGGCTGGACAAGGCGCTGGTGGACCTGGTGCCGGAGTTTTCGCGCAGCTACCTGCAGCAGTTGCTGGCGCAGGAGGCCGTGCAGGTCAATGACCGCCGGGTGACCAAGGCCTCGCACAAGGTCAAGCTGGGCGATGTGCTGGCGGTGGAGATGCGTCCTACGGCGCAAAGCCAGTCCTTCCGGGCGGAGGCCATGGCGCTGGACGTTGTCTACGAGGATGAGCACCTGCTGGTGGTCAACAAGCCGGCTGGCCTGGTGGTGCACCCGGCGCCAGGCAACTGGAGCGGCACCTTGCTGAACGGCTTGCTGGCCCACCATGCCGGCGCGGCGGCTGTGCCGCGCGCCGGCATCGTGCACCGTCTGGACAAAGACACCAGCGGCCTGATGGTTGTGGCCAAGACGCGTGCCACCATGGACGCTTTGGTGGCCTTGATTGCGCGCCGCGACGTCAGCCGACGCTATCTGGCCCTGGCGCACAAGCGCTGGAGCGGTCCGGAGCTGCAGGCGGTGAATGCGCCGATCGGGCGCGATCCGCGCAACCGCCTGCGCATGGCGGTGGTGGATCTGGCGCAGCATCCCGGCAAGGAAGCGCGTACCGACATCACCTGCTGGGATACGACGCAGGCGCATTGCCTGGTGCATTGCAAGCTGCACACCGGGCGCACCCACCAGATCCGTGTGCACATGCTTTCCTTGGGGCACCCCTTGGTGGCTGATGCCTTGTACGGGGGCGCGCAGGCCGGTTGCATGGTGCGGCAGGCACTGCATGCGTTTCGCCTGTCATTCGCCCATCCGGTCACGGGCGCGAGCCTGGAGCTGGCGGCCGAGCCGCCTGCGGATTTCCTGCGGGCCATCGAAGAATTGGGCCTGCGCTACAATCCGTCCTGATTCTGAAGCTGGGCGCCTGGTGGGTGCCCCTGCGATTGTTGGTGCACTTGCCCGTGAGGGTCCGGTCCATCTGTCTGCCATCCCCCTCTTTTCATGAGGCTATCCCGCGCTTGAACCATGGATACGGTTGACGCCAAACGGGTTCTGGAAACCGCTTTGATCTGTGCGCAGCAGCCTTTGCCGCTGCGGGATTTGCGCGCGCTGTTCGACGGCAACTTGGGGGCGGACACCCTCAAGGACTTGTTGCTGGGCCTGCAGCAGGAGTGGGTGGGGCGTGGGGTGGAACTGGTGCAGGTGGCCTCGGGTTGGCGCTTTCAAAGCCGCCCGGAAATGCGGGCCTTCCTCGACAAGCTGCACCCCGAGAAGCCGCCGCGCTACAGCCGTGCTGTGCTGGAGACCCTGGCCATCATCGCCTACCGTCAACCCGTGACACGTGGTGATATCGAAGACATTCGCGGCGTGACGGTCAACAGCCTGATCATCAAACAGCTGGAAGACCGTGGGTGGGTGGAAGAGATCGGTCACCGGGAAACGGTGGGGCGTCCTGCCTTGCTCGCCACGACGCGCCAGTTTCTGGATGATCTGGGGCTGAAGTCGCTCGACGAGCTGCCCATGCTGGATGAGCCGGAGGCCCAGGCCACCTTGTTCTCGGCCCTGGATGCAGAGGCGGGCGACGCCGTGGTGGCGCAAGATCCTGCCGTACCTGCGGATACCGCACCCGACGATCTGTTTGCCGAACCTGCGTTGCCCATGGACCAGGTGTTTGTTCCGGTGGAAGCGCCGGCTGCCGTGGATACGGTGGATACCGGCGAGGCCGATCCCGTCTGACCCTGGGGCAAGCTGCCTCGTATTGAATGCAAGCGTCGTGCCGATAGAAATGGGCGGGCGCAGAAATGGAAATCATGACCAAAGAACACAAGCCCGCTCGCCGTGCGCCACGCAGCACCGAGCGCAAGCCGCAGATGGACCGCGCGTCCACGCCCGAAGTGGCAAACGCCCCTCAGCCCGCGTTGACGGATGTCTCGAATGCCGAGTCTGGCTACGATTTTGCAGCCGTGATTGCCGGGGAGCTGGATGCGGCCGAGACGCAGCCCGAGTCCAGCACGGTCAAACGCGTGCTCAAGCCCGAGGTGGAATCGCCGAAGCTGCACAAGGTGCTGGCGCAGGCCGGCCTGGGCTCGCGCCTGGAGATGGAGCGCATGATTGTCGAGGGGCGCATCACCGTCAACAGCGAGCCGGCCCACGTGGGGCAGCGCATCCAGCTGGGTGACAGCATCAAGGTGGACGGCAAACCCATCAAGGTGCGGATCGATCCACCGGCTGTGCGCGTGCTGGCCTACCACAAGCCGGCTGGCGAAGTGGTGACGCTGGATGATCCGCAAAACCGCCCCACCGTGTTTCGTCGCCTGCCCAAGCTGCACAACGGCAAGTGGCAGTCGGTCGGTCGCCTGGACTTGAACACCGAAGGCCTGTTGCTGTTCACCAGCTCCGGCACCCTGGCCAACAACCTGATGCATCCTCGCTTCGGTCTGGAGCGCGAGTACGCCGTGCGCGTGCTGGGTGCGTTGACCAAGGAAGAAAAGCAGCTGCTGACCAGTGGTGTGCAACTGGAAGACGGTGAGGCCGCCTTCGGTTCCATCGAGGATGGCGGGGGCGAGGGTGCCAATGTCTGGTACCGCGTGACCATCTCCGAAGGCCGTAACCGTGAAGTGCGTCGCATGTTCGAAGCGGTGGGGCGTGCTGTCAGCCGCCTGATCCGTATCCGCTACGGCGCCATGCAGCTGCCCCGCGGCCTGCGCCGTGGCGCCTGGATGGAGTTGGACGAGCAGGACGTGCAGGCCTTGATCCAGGCTACCGGCGTGTCCATGGCCAAGCCGCGCAAGCCTGTGCCGCAGGGCAATGCGCGTCGCGAGTCGGACCGTGCCGGTTCACGTGCCAAGGCGCGGGTGACTGCCGCCGCAGAGGCGCGCGAGCTGCGTGCGCGGCGCAAGGCCAAGTCCGCGCCCAAGCGGACCAGCAACAACGACTACCAATTGCCGTCCGTTCAGCCGGATCCGTTGAAGACTTCGGTAGGCTACATCGGTCACGACAGCCTGGCGCGTGCCCGCGCACAGGCGAAGCGCAAGCCTGGCGCGCGGCGCGGCGGGCGCTGATTGGCTGGGCTAGGTCAGCGCTTTCTAGGGTTGCCACTGGCCCGTTAGAATCAAGGGTTTTGCCGATACGGCAAAAAATCATTCCATTTTCACTAGGAAAACCAAATGGCTATCGAACGCACCCTCTCCATCATCAAGCCTGACGCCGTTGCCAAGAACGTGATCGGCCAAATCTACAGCCGTTTCGAAGGCGCTGGCCTGAAGATCGCCGCTGCCAAGCTGGTGCACCTGTCGCGCGCTGACGCCGAGCAGTTCTACGCTGTGCACGCTGCCCGTCCTTTCTTCAAGGACCTGGTGGACTTCATGATCTCCGGCCCCGTGATGATCCAAGTGCTGGAAGGTGAAAACGCCATCCTGAAGAACCGCGAACTGATGGGCGCCACCGACCCTAAGAAGGCTGAAGCCGGCACCATCCGCGCTGACTTCGCTGACAGCATCGACGCCAACGCCGTGCACGGTTCGGACGCCGCTGAAACTGCTGCTGTCGAAGTGGCTTTCTTCTTCCCTGGCATGAACGTCTACGCACGTTAATACCATGTCTCCCATGCTGGCCGTGCTTGCTGTAACGGCGGCACCCCTGCATGGGAGTGCCGCCCTGTAAGTGGTCCAGGTACTGCATATGACCACGAATCTTTTGAATTTCGACCTCCAGGGGCTGACCGCATATTGCGAGTCGCTGGGGGAAAAGCGTTTTCGCGCCACGCAGCTGTTTCGCTGGATCCACCAGCGCGGTGCCAGCGACTTCGACCAGATGACCGATCTGGCCAAGTCCCTGCGCGAAAAGCTCAAGGGCAACGCCTGCATCGAAGGCCTGTCCGTCATCACCCAGCACGAATCGCAGGACGGCACCATCAAGTGGCTGTTCGACGTGGGGGATGGCAACGCGGTGGAGTCGGTCTTCATCCCCGAGGATGATCGCGGCACGCTCTGCGTGTCGTCCCAGGCCGGTTGCGCCGTGGGTTGCCGTTTTTGCTCCACTGGCCACCAAGGCTTCAGCCGCAATCTGAGCACGGGTGAAATCCTCGCCCAGCTGTGGTTCGCCGAGCATTTCCTGCGCAAGCACCTCCAAACCGAAGAACGCGTCATCACCAATGTGGTGATGATGGGCATGGGCGAGCCCCTGCAGAACTACACGGCCCTGGTCCCCGCGCTGCGCACCATGCTGGATGACCATGCCTACGGCCTGTCGCGCCGACGTGTGACCGTGTCGACTTCGGGCGTGGTGCCGATGATGGACCGCCTGGCACAGGACTGTGCCGTGGCACTGGCGGTGTCGCTGCACGCGCCCAACGACCCCTTGCGCGAGAACCTGGTGCCCTTGAACAAGAAGTACCCGCTGGACGAGCTGATGCAGGCCTGCGTGCGCTATCTGGAATTTGCGCCGCGCGATTTCATCACCTTCGAGTACTGCATGCTGGACGGCGTCAACGACCAGCCGGAGCATGCCCAGCAATTGATCGATCTGGTGCGCAAATACAGCCACCAAGGCAAGCCCTGGTGCAAGCTGAACCTGATCCCGTTCAACCCCTTCCCGGCCTCTGGGCTGCTGCGGTCCTCGAATGCGGCGGTGACGGCCTTTGCCAAGGCGCTCAGCGATGCGGACATCGTGACGACGGTGCGCAAAACCCGCGGGGACGACATCGATGCCGCCTGCGGGCAGCTGGCTGGCGATGTCAATGACAGGACCCGGGCTGCGGAACGCATGGCAAAGCAACGTACCATACCGCTGACACCCATTTCGTAACCGTTTCTTGACCGCAAGGATGTGCATGCCAGCCCCATTCATTCCCATGAAGCAGATATTCAGCAAGGCCTATCTGGGCGTGGGGGTGGTGGCAGCATGTATCTTGGCCGGGTGTGTGTCCACGCCGGCGGCCGTCAAGCCGGAGGCCATTCCCGGGTCTGCCGCCGAAACAGAGGTGCACCGCCTGGCCAAGACGCGCTTGCAACTGGCGGCCTTGCACTTTGAGGAAGGCCGCGCCGAAGTGGCGCTGGGCGAAATTGCCCAGGCGCTGCAGGCCTACCCCCGTTACGTCGATGCCTTCAACCTGCAAGGCTGGATCTACCTGAGCCTGCAAGACTACAAGAACGCGCACCAGAGCTTTGTGCAGGCCCTGGCCCTGCGCCCCGGCGATGCCGACAGCCTGTACAACCTGGGCTGGGTGCAGTGCCTGCAAAAGCAATTTGCGGTGGCCGATGGCAATTTCGATGCGGCCTTGGGTGCGCCGCGCGCCAGCGGCCAATCGGTGGCACGCATCTGGCTAGCCAAGGGGGTGTGCCTGCGCCAAGCTGGTCAGATCGACAAGGCCTTGCAGGCGCTGGAAAAAGCCAACGAAATCGAGCCGGGCAGCCCTGCGGTTGCCTACAATTTTGCCGATGCCCTGCTGGCGCAGGGCGAGGCCGAGCGTGCGCGCTTCTATGTGCGCCGCATCAACAATGGGCAATGGGCAATGGGCATCGGCGCAGTCGCTGTGGCTGGGCATCAAGGTGGAGCGCAGCCTGGGGGACCGGGTGGCGATGCGGCAATTGGCGGATCAATTACATAAGCGATTCCCTGACTCCAAGGAATGGCAACGGTTTGAGCGGGGAGCGTTTGATGACTGAGGTGGTGGATGTGAGCAACGCAGAGCAACAAGTTGGTGGCGGCACGGGCACGCTGCCCAGCAGCAGTGCGGGGCAGATGCTGCGCCAGGCGCGTGAGCAGCGACAGGTGTCGCTGCAATCCTTGGCGGGCGCACTCAAGGTGCCGGCACACAAGCTGCAGGCCCTGGAGGAAGACCGCTGGGACTTGCTCACGGATTCGGTGTTCACGCGTTCGCTGGCGCTGAGCGTGTGCCGCGTGCTGCAGATTCCTTCGGCGCCGGTGATGGCCGGGCTGCCCAAGCACGAGGCGGCCAAGCTGGCGTCCAACCCCGAGGGCATCAACACGCCGTTCAAGGAAAAGACGCTGCGCTCCCTGATGTCGCCCACGCAGGACAGTGGCTCCGGCAGTGCGGTGAAACTGGGGATCGCCGTGCTGATTGCCGCCATCGGTGGCGCCGGCCTGTATTTCCTGCCGCAGTGGCAGGAAGCCCAGGGCGCGGCCGGCGGCGAGACCCCTCTGAGCGAAGCCGCTCCCGCGGAGCCGCTGTTCATGCCTGCCCCCGAAGCCGCAGCACCTGCAGCCACCGAGGCGGCACCTGCTGCGGAGGCGGCCCCCGCCGTGGCGGAAAAGGCCGTGGCCCCTTCGGCTGCTGCGCCAGCCGCCCCTGCACCCAGCAGCGCCGCCGAGCCTGCCGCGGCACCTGTGGCCACCCCTGCCATGCCGGCTGCGACAGCCGCTGCCGCCGCAGCTCCGGCGGCAAATGGCATGCAACTGCGTTTCACCGCGAATGCCGAGAGCTGGGTACAGGTGCGCGATGCGCAGCAGCGCGTGGTGATGGAAAAGATTTTGAAGTCTGGCGATGTGTTTGAGGACACGGCCGCCGGACGGCCTCTGCACGTGGTGGTGGGCAATGCCGGCGCCACCACCTTGCAGATTGATGGCGCTGCATTCGATCTGGCCGCTGCGGCCAAGAACAATGTGGCCCGGTTCGAGGTGAAGTAACAAGTGTCTGACAACACATTCCAGGCGTCGCCGATCGCGCTCGCTGCCCCGCTGCCCCGCCGCAGCCGCCAGGCCCGTGTGGTGTGGCGCAACAACGTGGTCACCGTGGGGGGCGATGCGCCCGTGCGCGTGCAGTCCATGACCAACACCGACACGGTGGATGCGGTGGAAACCGCCATCCAGGTGCGCCAGCTGGCACAGGCCGGCTCGGAGATGGTGCGTATCACGGTGAACACGCCCGAGGCCGCGGCCGCCGTGCCCTACATCCGCGAGCAGTTGGACCGCATGGGTGAGTACGTGCCGCTGGTGGGCGACTTTCACTACAACGGTCACCGCCTGCTGACCGATTACCCCGTCTGCGCCGAGGCGCTGTCCAAGTACCGCATCAATCCCGGCAACGTGGGCAAGGGCGAGAAGAAGGACAAGCAGTTCGGCCAGATGATCGAGATCGCTGCCAAGTACGACAAGGCGGTGCGCATCGGCGTGAACTGGGGCTCGCTGGACCAGGAAATCATGGCCGAGCTGATGGATGCCAACAGCCGGCGTGCCCAGCCCTGGGAAACGCGCCAGGTCATGTACGAGGCGCTGATCACCTCGGCCATCACCTCGGCCGAGCTGGCCCAGAGCATCGGGCTGAACCCTGACAACATCATCCTGTCCTGCAAGGTGAGCGGGGTGCAGGATCTGATTGCCGTGTACCGCGAGCTGGCACGCCGCTGCGACTACGCGCTGCACCTGGGCCTGACCGAAGCCGGCATGGGTACCAAGGGCACGGTGGCATCGACCGCCGCGCTGGCCGTGCTGCTGCAGGAAGGCATTGGCGACACCATCCGTGTCTCGCTCACGCCCCAGCCGGGCGAAGCGCGCACGCAGGAGGTGGTGGTGGCCTCGGAAATCCTGCAAAGCCTGGGCCTGCGCGTGTTCGTGCCCAGCGTGACGGCCTGCCCCGGTTGCGGCCGCACCACCAGCACCACCTTCCAGGAGCTGGCCAAGCAGATCGACGACTACCTGCGAGGCCAGATGCCGGTGTGGCGCATGAAGTACCCGGGCGTGGAGGCCATGAAGGTGGCCGTCATGGGCTGCATCGTCAATGGCCCGGGTGAGAGCAAGCATGCCGACATCGGCATCAGCCTGCCGGGCAACGGCGAGGCGCCCGCAGCGCCGGTGTTCATCGACGGCGAAAAAGCCATGACGCTGCGCGGGGAGGGGATCGCGCAGGAGTTCCAGGGCATCGTCGAGTCCTACGTGCAGCGCCGCTGGGGTGCGGGTGCTTGAATAAAACAATAGCTTTCAGCGCGCGTGTTTAAATACTTTCAACGATAAAAGTTTCTGAAAACCGCGCTGAACCAGCGCAAACAGCTCTTCTTTTTGAAGGGCTGTATTTTTGGTGAGATTTCTGAAGTGGCAAAGACCGACAAACTCTCCGCCGTCAAAGGCATGAACGACATCCTTCCCGGCGAGTCCGCCCGCTGGGAGTGGCTGGAAGCGCAAGTGCGCGATCTGATGGGGCGCTTTGCCTACCGCAACGTGCGCACGCCCATCGTCGAGCACACGCAGCTGTTTGTGCGCGGCATCGGCGAGGTGACGGACATTGTCGAGAAGGAGATGTACTCCTTCGAGGACAAACTCAACGGCGAGCGCCTGACGCTGCGCCCCGAAGGCACGGCCAGCCTGGTGCGTGCCACCATCGAGAACAACCTGCTGTACGACGGCGGCAAGCGCATGTGGTACATCGGCCCCATGTTCCGCCACGAGCGTCCGCAGCGTGGCCGCTACCGCCAGTTCCACCAGATCGGTGCCGAGGCCCTGGGCTTTGCCGGGCCCGACGTGGACGCCGAGCTGATCCTGCTGGCCGTGGCCCTGTGGAAGCGCCTGGGCCTGACCCAGTGGCGCCTGGAAATCAACAGCCTGGGCCAGCCCGAGGAGCGCAAGGCGCACCGCGAGGCGTTGATTGCCTACCTGGAGCAGCATACCGACGTCATGGACGAAGAGGCCAAGCGCCGCATGTATAGCAACCCGCTGCGCGTGCTGGACACCAAGAACCCAGCGATGCAGGAGATGGTGAATGCTGCGCCCAAATTGCTGGATTACCTGGGCGAGGCTTCGCTGGCGCACTTTGACGGCCTGAAGGCCATCCTGGACGCGAATGGCGTGCCCTGGACGGTCAACCCCCGCCTGGTGCGCGGCCTGGACTACTACAACCTCAGCGTGTTCGAGTTCGTGACCGACCTGCTGGGCTCGCAAGGCACGATCTGCGCGGGTGGCCGTTACGACTACCTGATCGAGCAGGTCGGCGGCAAGCCGGCCCCCGCAGTTGGCTGGGCCCTGGGCGTGGAGCGTGTGCTGGAGCTGGTCAAGGAACTGGGCACCGACATCCCCGAGCCCGGTCTGGACGTGTACGCCATCGTGCCCGATGCCGCCGCCATGCCCGTGGTGCTGCGCACACTCACCCAACTGCGCGATGCGGGCGTGCGTGCGCAGATGCACACGGCCGTCGCCGAGGGCATGGGCTCGATGAAATCGCAGTTCAAGAAGGCCGACGGATCGGGCGCGCGCTTTGCGCTGATCTTCGGTGCCGACGAGCTGGCGCAGGGCCTGGTGACCGTCAAATCGCTGCGCGATGGACAGGGCGCCCAGGTGCAGCAGCCGCTGGCGCAGGTGGCCGATTGGGCCGCCACCCTACAATCTCAGGCTTGAATCTCTTACAACACCCAGTATGGCAACGCATCTCGACCTCGAAGAACAAGAGCAACTTGATCAGATCAAGCACTTCTGGAACAAGTGGGGCACTCCCATCACCGGCGTGGCCGTGATCGTGATGGGCGGCTTTGCCGCCTGGAATGGCTGGCAGATGTGGCAGCAGCGCCAGGCGGTGCAGGCCTCCGCCCTGGCCGATGTGGTGGCGGTGGCCGTGGAAAGCGGCGACCAGGCCCGCGTGGCCCAGGCGTTCGATGCTGTGAAGGCCGACTACGCTGGCACCCTGCAGGCCGGGCACGCCGCCTTGCTGGTGGCCCAGTCCTCCGTGAAGGCAGGCAAGCTGCCCGAGGCCAAGTCGGCCCTGCAATGGGTGGTGGACCACACCAAGGACGAGGGCTACCAGGCCACGGCCAAGCTGCGTCTGGCAGCGGTGCTGATGGAAGAAAAAGACCTGGAGGCCGCCGCAGCCGTGCTGCGTGGCAGCTTCCCTGCCGAATTCAAGGGCCTGGCGGCCGATCGCCTGGGGGATGTGCTGCAGCAGCAGGGCAAGACCAGTGAAGCGATCACGGCCTACCAGGAAGCCTGGAAGCTGCTGGACCCGCAGGTGGACTACCGCGCGCTGGTGGGCTTCAAGCTGAATGCATTGGGGGTGGCAACCTCTGAATCCGGAATGGCGACTTTGACGGAGACCAACAAGTGAATCACAACGCGCAACGCGATCAAGGACGAGTTTGGGGAGTGACCGTGCAGCGCACGGTGGTGGCCATGGCCATGGTGACAGCCCTGGGTGGCTGCGCGTGGTTCGGTTCCGGCAGTGCGCCCAAGCCCATGGACTTGGGGCCCAACGTGGTCAATCTGCCGGTGCGCCAGGCCTGGACGGTGCGCATTCCCGCGATCAAGGACGCGAATGTGCGGGCCCAGGTCCAGGGGCAAGACGTGATCGTGGCAGCGGCCGACGGTACGGTGGTCAGCATCAACGCCAGCAATGGGCGTGAAAGCTGGCGTGGCCAGGCCGGTAAGGCCTTGCAAACCGGCGTCGGCGCCGATGGCCGCCATGCGGCTGTGGTGACCACCGGCAACGAACTGGTGGTGCTAGAGGGCGGCAACAAGCTGTGGAGCAAGCCGCTCAGCACCTCGGTTTTCACCGCCCCGCTGGTCGCGGGAGGTCGCATCTTTGTGCTGGCGGCCGACCGTTCGGTGTCGGCCTTCGATGCACAAAATGGTGCCCACCTGTGGACCCAGCGCCGCGAGGGCGAGCCCCTGGTGCTGCGCCAGCAGGGGGTGCTGATGCCCTATGGCAACACCTTGCTGGCCGGCCTGTCCGGCCGCCTGGTGGCCCTGAACCCGGATGATGGCCGCGTCGAGTGGGAAGCTCCGCTGGCATCGCCGCGCGGCACCAACGATGTGGAGCGTCTGGTGGATCTGGTCGGTCCTGCCAGCCGCGTCGGCAATGCCGTGTGTGCGCGTGCCTTCCAGGCGGCCGTGGGCTGCGTGGATGCGAATGTCGGTCGCACCGCATGGTCACAAACTGCCAAGGGAGCAGTGGGAATTGCAGCTGATGCAGAGTACGTGTTTGGTACCGAGAGCAACGGCATTCTGCAGGCCTGGAATCTGGCCGACGGCACCAAGCGCTGGTCGGTCGATCGTTTCCAGCACCGCAAGCTGTCTGCACCGCTGGTGCTGGGGCGTGCCGTGGTGATGGCCGATGAGACAGGTCTGGTGCACCTGGTGTCCAAGCAGGATGGCTCGCACCTGAACCGATTGAATACCGATGGAACCGGCGTGGCAGCAGCGCCGGTGGTGGCCGCCGATACCTTGGTGGTTGTGACACGCGGCGGCGGCATTTACGGCTTCCGCCCGGATTGACAAAAATTTTCGAATGAAGCCAGTTATTGCCCTTGTCGGGCGCCCCAATGTGGGCAAATCAACCTTGTTCAACCGACTGACCAAGTCGCGCGACGCCATCGTCGCCGACTTTGCCGGTCTGACACGCGACCGCCACTACGGCCAGGGTCGCCAGGGCAAGCACGAGTACATCGTGATCGACACGGGCGGTTTTGAGCCCGATGCCTCCAAGGGCATCTTCCGCGAAATGGCCAAGCAGACGCGCCAGGCCGTGGCAGAGGCCGACGTGGTGCTGTTCGTGGTCGACGCGCGGGACGGCCTGTCGGCCCAGGACCATGACATCGGCAACTACCTGCGTCGCCTGGGCAAGCCGTGTGTGCTGGTGGCCAACAAGGCCGAAGGCATGAAGGCGGGCACGCAGCTGGCGGAGTTCTATGAGCTGGGCCTGGGGGATGTCTATCCGGTGTCCGCTGCCCACGGGCAGGGGGTGCGCGGTCTGGTGGAGCTGGCGCTGGGTTCCTTGAACCTGCCCGAGCCCGAAGAGGAAAGCATCGAGGACGTGGAAGCGCGCCCTGTGCGCTTGGCTCTGGCCGGACGCCCGAACGCGGGCAAGTCCACCTTGATCAACACCTGGTTGGGTGAGGAGCGCCTGGTGGCGTTCGACATGCCGGGCACGACGCGCGATGCGATTGCTGTGCCGTTCGAGCGCAACGGTCAGCGTTTCGAGCTGATCGATACCGCCGGTCTGCGCCGCAAGGGCCGCGTCTTCGAGGCCATCGAGAAGTTCTCGGTGGTCAAGACCTTGCAGGCAATCGAGACCGCGAACGTGGTCTTGCTGCTGATCGATGCCACCGAAGGGGTGACGGACCAGGATGCCCACATTGCGGGCTACGTCCTGGAAAGCGGCCGTGCCGTGGTGGTGGCAGTGAACAAGTGGGACGCCGTGGACGATTACCAGCGCCAGCTGGTCGAGCGTGCGATTGAAACCCGCCTGGGCTTCCTGAAATTTGCCGCGTTGCACTTCATCTCTGCCACCAAGCGCCAGGGCCTGGGGCCCTTGTGGGCTTCCATCGTGCAAGCGCACAAGGCGGCCACCTGCAAGATGCCGACGCCTGTGCTCACACGCGTCCTGCTGGAAGCCGTGCAGTATCAAACGCCAAAGAAGGCGGGAGCCTATCGCCCCAAGCCGCGCTATGCGCACCAGGGGGGCATGAACCCGCCAGTGATCGTGGTGCACGGCAATTCCTTGGAGCACATCACCGAGGCCTACCGCCGCTTCCTGGAAGGACGTTTCCGCAAGGAGTTTGATTTGGTGGGTACCCCCCTGAGGATCGAGTTCAAGACTTCCCACAACCCCTATTCCGACTAAGCTGGGAAGCCATCGCCGCAGCGCCAGAGGGCGAATCCCTGCAAGGGGAAAGCACAAAAGGCGCTGTGGTAAGGTGTCGGTTTACAACAACATTTCCGAACACGGAGAATATCGTGAGCAATAAAGGCCAACTCCTGCAAGATCCATTTTTGAACGCACTGCGCCGCGAGCACGTGCCGGTTTCCATATATTTGGTCAACGGCATCAAGCTGCAAGGCCAGATCGAATCGTTCGACCAGTACGTGGTGTTGCTGCGCAATACCGTGACTCAGATGGTCTACAAGCACGCCATCTCGACCATCGTCCCTGGTCGCCCTGTGAACTTCAGCCTGGCTGACAACAACGACAACGAGGCCGCTGCCGCTTGAAACTGTTGACTTATCCCTTCCTTGCACAGCCGTGCAGGGTGGGGGAGGTGATGGCATGAGCGTGAACGCCGCATCCTCCCCCGAAGACGCCACTCCTGTTGTGCTGGTGGGCGTTGACTTCGGACTTCCACACTTCGACACCGAGCTTGAAGAACTGGGCCTGCTGGCACAAACCGCCGGCCTGCGCCCTGTGGCACGCATCACCTGTAAACGCAAAGCACCCGATGCAGCCTTGTTTGTGGGCAGTGGCAAGGCGGACGAAATCCGTATGCTGGCCCAGATGCATGGCGCCCGCGAGGTGCTGTTTGACCAGGCCCTGAGTCCGGCGCAGCAGCGCAACCTGGAACGCCATCTGGAAATGCCGGTCAATGACCGGACGCTGTTGATCCTGGAGATCTTCGCCCAGCGTGCGCGCAGCCATGAAGGCAAGCTGCAGGTGGAACTGGCGCGCCTGCAGTACGTGGCCACGCGCCTGGTGCGCCGCTGGACCCACTTGGAGCGCCAGATGGGCGGTATCGGCGGGCGTGGTGGGCCGGGCGAAAAGCAGATCGAACTGGATCGCCGCATGATTGCAGATGCCATCAAGCGCACCAAGGACAAGCTGCAGAAGGTCAAGAAGCAGCGCGCCACCCAGCGCCGGCAGCGTGAGCGCCGAGATGTGTTCAACATCTCGCTGGTCGGCTACACGAATGCTGGCAAATCCACGCTGTTCAACGCCCTGGTGAAAGCGCGAGCCTACGCGGCGGACCAGCTGTTTGCCACGCTCGATACGACCACGCGCCAGCTGTACCTGAGCGAAGCGGGCATGTCCGTGTCCCTGTCGGACACCGTGGGCTTCATCCGCGATTTGCCCCACGGTCTGGTCGAGGCGTTCCAGGCCACGCTGCAAGAAGCGGTGGATGCCGATCTGCTGCTGCATGTGGTCGATGCGTCGAATGAAACTTTCCCTGAGCAGATGGATCAAGTCCGCAGGGTGTTGGGCGAGATCGGTGCCTTGGATATTCCTCAGGTACTGGTCTTCAACAAGCTGGATGCCTTACCACCGGAGCGCATGCCTGCCATCACGCAGGACACCTACGAGGTGGATGGGGTGGCCGTTCCTCGTGTGTTTGTGAGTGCGCGCACGGGCGAAGGCCTGGTGCAGTTGCGCCAGTTGCTGGCTCAGGCCGCTTTGGCAGCCCGGAATGCATCCGACGAAGGGGAGGTCCAAGATGGTCGCGATGGCCAAAGGTCTGAACCAATGTCCCTTGATGACTACGACGATTGAGCAAAGTGCACCTGCACATTTCGGCACAATGCCACATGGTTCATAGCAATACCAATTGAGACTTTTCGCATGAATTTCCTGAATCGCGCCCCTCGTTGGGCAGTGCTGCCAGAACGCTTGCGGGGAATGTTCAATCTGAATGATCCCCGCTGGGGGCGTGGAGAGGACAACCAAGCAGGGGAGGGTGAGTCGCGCCCGGATTCTGACCGTCCTGCGCAGCCTCCTTCCTCTCCCCCTCCGCCGCGTGGCCAGCAGCAGGCGGGTCAGCCACCGGATCTGGATGAGTTGTGGCGTGACCTGAATCGCAAGCTCTCGGGGCTGTTTGGAGGCAAGCCTCCCCGCGGTCCCCAGGGGGGTAACAGCAGCCAGCCGCCAGAAATGAAGGGTGCAGGCATTGGCGTCGGCGTGATCGCCGGTATCGCTGTGCTGATCTGGCTGGGCACGGGTTTCTTCATCGTGCAGGAAGGCCAGCAGGCGGTGATCACGCAGTTCGGCAAGTACCACTCGACCGTGGGTGCTGGCTTCAATTGGCGTCTGCCGTATCCCGTGCAAAACCATGAGCTGGTCTACGTGTCGCAGATCCGTTCCGTGGATGTGGGTCGTGACACCATCATCAAGAGCACCGGTCTGCGCGAATCGGCGATGCTGACCGAGGATGAGAACATCGTCGAGATCAAGTTCGCGGTGCAGTACCGCTTGAGCGATGCCCGGGCCTGGCTGTTTGAGAGCAAGAGCCCCGACGTCGCAGTGGTGCAGGCTGCAGAGACTGCGGTGCGTGAAGTGGTGGGCAAGATGAAGATGGATACCGCACTGGCGGAAGAGCGCGACCAGATCGCGCCGCGCGTGCGGGATTTGATGCAGACCATCCTGGACCGCTACAAGGTGGGTGTGGAGGTGGTCGGCATCAACATGCAGCAAGGCGGTGTGCGTCCGCCCGAGCAGGTGCAGGCCGCATTTGACGATGTACTCAAGGCTGGTCAGGAGCGCGAGCGCGCCAAGAACGAAGCCCAGGCCTATGCCAACGACGTGATCCCCCGTGCCGCAGGTACGGCTGCGCGTTTGAAGGAAGAAGCCGAAGCCTACCGCGAGCGCATCGCGGCGCAGGCCGAGGGTGATGCACAGCGCTTCAGCTCGGTGCTGGCCGAATACAAGAAGGCGCCCCAGGTGACGCGTGACCGCCTGTACACCGAAACCCTGCAAGAGGTGTACAGCAATGTGACCAAGGTGCTGGTGGATTCGCGCCAGGGTTCCAACCTGCTGTATCTGCCGCTGGACAAGATCTTGCACAGCTCTGGCGCTGCACCACAGGCCGCGCAGGATGCTGCTCGCACGCCTGCGCAGAACGGTGTCACTGTCGTGCCCGCAACCCCCATTGATGCCCGTGTGCGCGATGTGAATCGCTCGCGCGAGCGTGAGTCCCGCTGAGGAGATCTGTTGTGAACAGAGTTGGATTTATTGCCTCTAGCCTGCTGGTGGTGCTGGCCGTGCTGAGCTCCATGCTTTTTGTGGTGGACCAACGTCAATTTGGCGTGGTCTACGCCCTGGGGCAGATCAAGGAAGTCATTACCGAGCCGGGCTTGAACTTCAAGATGCCGCCACCGTTCCAGAACGTGCGTTACATCGACAAGCGTCTGCTGACACTGGATAGTACCGATACCGAACCCATGCTGACCGCCGAAAAGCAGCGCGTGGTGATCGACTGGTACGTGCGCTGGCGCATTACCGATCCGTCGGAATACATCCGCAACGTGGGGCTGGACGAAAGTGCCGGTGCCATGCAACTGAACCGTGTGGTTCGCAATGCCTTCCAAGAGGAAGTCAACAAGCGTACCGTGCGCGAGCTGCTGTCCAGCAAGCGCGACACCCTGATGGCCGACGTCAAGCAGGAAGTCCTGAATGCAGTGACCGGTGGCAAGACCTGGGGCGTGGATGTGGTGGACGTGCGCATCACCCGTGTGGATTACGCGGAGACCATCACCGAATCCGTCTATCGCCGCATGGAAGCCGAGCGCAAGCGCGTGGCCAACGAGCTGCGGTCGACCGGCGCTGCCGAGGGTGAAAAAATCCGTGCGGAAGCCGATCGCCAGCGCGAAATCACCGTGGCGAATGCCTACCGGGATGCGCAGAAGATCAAGGGCGAGGGCGACGCCGAGGCAGCCCGAACCTATGCCGGGGCTTTTGGGCAAGACCCCCAGTTCGCGAAGTTCTACCGCAGTCTGGAAGCCTACAAGGCCAGCTTTGCGAACAAGAGCGACGTGATGCTGGTTGACCCCAGCAGTTCTGACTTCTTCAAGTCCTACCGCAGCAGTGGAGCCAGCAGCAACTAAGCGCGCGCACCGTCTGTAGCCCTTCAGGCCAAGGCCAGCCCACCCCATGGAATCCGGATTTTCTTGGTGGACTACCTTGGCCTTGTTGTTGGTGGTCGAGGGTTTGCTGCCGTTTGCATCACCGCGCCGCTGGCGTGCCACCTTGACCCAGCTGCTGGCCTTGCGCGATGGCCAGATACGCGCTGTGGGGCTGCTCTGTATCGCAGTCGGTTTAAGCCTGCTGTGGTGGCTTGAATAACGTGGATCATGGCTAGGCCTTAAGGCTTTGTTGGGGGCGGCCGGCGATAGCCGATAGAATCACGTTTTTAACAGCCTCCCCCTTTTTTCCATGTCCGCTTGGGTCCTGCCGGATCACATCGCCGATGTGCTGCCCTCTGAGGCACGTCACATCGAAGAGTTGCGTCGAGGTTTGCTCGATACGGCGCGCAGCTATGGGTATGAGTTGGTCATGCCTCCGCTCCTGGAGTATCTGGAGTCCTTGCTCACCGGCACCGGTGAAGCATTGAACCTGCAGACCTTCAAGTTGGTCGACCAAATTTCCGGACGCTCCCTGGGGCTGCGTGCGGACATGACGCAGCAGGTGGCGCGCATCGACGCGCATTTGCTGAACCGCCAGGGCGTGACGCGCCTGTGCTACTGTGGTCCGGTGTTGCATGCCACGCAGGATCGCCCCCGTGCCTCACGGGAGCCGCTGCAGTTCGGCGCTGAAATCTATGGCCATGCCGGACCCGAAGCCGACGTGGAGGCGCTGAGCCTGGCACTGGCCTGTGTGCAGGGTGCGGGCGTGACCGGCTTCACCGTGGACCTGGGCGATGTGCGCATCGTGCGCAGCCTGCTGGCCGGGGTCATGGTGGATGCCAGCGTGCTGCAGAAGGTGCACGCGGCGCTGGCCGCCAAGGACGCCACGGGCTTGGCGGCCCTCACCAAAAGTTTTCCCCAGACCGCGCGCGAAGGCCTGCAGGCCTTGCTGCAGCTGTACGGTGATGTCTCCGTGCTGGACGAGGCAGAGAAGGCGTTGGCCCGCACACCCGGAACGCTGCACGTGCTGCAGCACCTCAAGTGGTTTGCCACACAGTTTCCGCAAGCGAACCTGACATTCGATCTGGCGGACGTGCGTGGCTACTCCTACTACAGCGGCACACGCTTTGCCGTCTACGCCCCGGGCGCCAGCGATGCGCTGGTGCGTGGCGGCCGTTACGACGAAGTGGGGGCTGTGTTTGGACGCAACCGCCCTGCGGCGGGCTTCTCACTGGATATCAAGCAGCTGGTGTCGGTGGTGCCATCGCGTCCGCTGCGTGCGGCCATTCGCGCTCCCTGGGGCAACGATGCACAACTCAGTCAAGCCATTGCGCAGTTGCGCAGCCAAGGCGAGACCGTGGTGTGCGTGTTGCCAGGTCATGAGAGCGAAGTGGACGAATTCGACTGCGACCGCGCACTGGTGCCCAGCGCCGGGCAATGGGTCGTTCAAGCCATCTAAGGCATTTTTCAATTCATCGGATTTGAGATTATGAAAGCAACCAAAGGTCGCAACGTGGTCGTCGTCGGTACCCAGTGGGGCGACGAAGGCAAGGGTAAATTGGTCGACTGGCTGACCGAAAGCGCCCAAGGCGTGGTGCGCTTCCAAGGCGGCCACAACGCCGGCCACACCCTGGTGATCAATGGCGTGAAGACCGCACTGCACCTGATTCCCAGCGGCATCATGCGCCCTGGCGTGAAGTGCTACATCGGCAACGGTGTGGTGCTGTCCGTGGGCAAGCTGTTCGAGGAAATCGAAGGTCTGGAAAAAGCCGGCGTGTCCGTGCGGGACCGCCTGCGCGTGTCCGAAGCCTGCCCCCTGATCCTGCCTTTCCACCAGGCCCTGGACGTGGCGCGTGAAGCGGCCCGCGAGCAAGGTGGCACGCAGAAGATCGGTACCACCGGCAAGGGCATTGGCCCCGCGTACGAAGACAAGATCGCCCGCCGTGCCCTGCGCGTGCAGGACCTGAAGCATCCCGAGCGCTTCGCCACCAAGCTGCGCGAGCTGCTGAACCTGCACAACCACATCCTGGTGAACGTTCTGGGCTCCAAGCAGTTCGACTTCGGTCCCCACCTGGCCCCCTACATGAAGGACGGCGAAGTGCAGTTCGACGCGGTTTACACCGAAGCGATGCGCCATGCCGAGCTGCTCAAGTCCATGATCGCCGACGTGTCGCGCGAGCTGAACGACGCCCATGCCGCCGGTGCCAACTTGCTGTTTGAAGGCGCGCAAGGCACGCTGCTGGACGTGGACCACGGCACCTACCCATACGTCACCTCGTCGAACTGCGTGGCCGGCAATGCCGCCGCCGGTGCCGGCGTGGGCCCCGGCATGCTGCATTACATCCTGGGCATCACCAAGGCCTACTGCACCCGCGTGGGCGGCGGTCCTTTCCCCACCGAGCTGGAGTGGGAAAAGGAAGGCACGCCGGGCTACATCATGTCCACCGTGGGCGCCGAAAAGGGCGTGACCACCGGCCGTTCGCGCCGCTGTGGCTGGTTCGATGCCGCGCTGCTCAAGCGCTCGGCCCAGATCAACGGTCTGTCCGGTCTGTGCATCACCAAGCTGGATGTGCTGGACGGCATCGAAGAGCTGCAACTGTGCGTGGGCTATGAGCTGGACGGCGAGAAGATCGACATCCTGCCCATGGGCGCGGACGACATCGAGCGCTGCAAGCCCATCTACGAATCCATTCCCGGCTGGACCGATTCCACCGTGGGTGTGACCGACTATGACAAGCTGCCTGTGAATGCGCGCCGTTACCTGGACCGCATCGCCGAAGTGACCGGTGTGCCGATCGCCATGGTCTCCACCAGTCCCGACCGCGACCACACCATCCTGATGCAAAACCCCTACAGCGCGGGCTGAAGCGGCGTTGCCTCTATAAACACGCTCCTCGCGAAATTACACAGGAACACGACCATGTTGACTGAAGACGGCAAGCACCTGTACGTCAGCTACGACGAATACCACGGCCTGATCGAAAAGCTGGCCCTCAAGATCCACCAGTCCGGTTGGGAATTCGACACCATCCTGTGCCTGGCCCGTGGTGGCCTACGCCCCGGTGACATCCTGAGCCGCATCTTCGACAAGCCCCTGGCCATCATGTCGACCAGCTCGTACCGCGCCGAGGCTGGCACCGTGCAGGGCCACCTGGACATCGGCCGCTTCATCGCCACCCCCAAGGGCGAGATCGCCGGCCGCGTGCTGCTGGTTGACGACCTGGCCGATTCGGGCGTGACGCTGAATGCCGTGGTGAAGATGCTCAAGGAAAACTACCAGCCCATCACCGAGCTGCGTACCGCCGTGATCTGGACCAAGGGTGTGTCGACCTTCCGCGCCGACTACTCCGTGGAAGACCTGCCCACCAACCCCTGGATCCACCAGCCCTTCGAAGGCTACGACAACCTGTCGCCCGAGAAGCTGATGGACAAGTGGAAGCTGTAAGACAGCGTGCACGTCCGACACAAGGAGCCCCTGGGGCTCCTTTTTTATTTCCAAAATCTATAAATAAGAGCAGTTGGCGCGCGTCATCCGGCGCTTTCAATCCAAAAAGTATCTACAACCCAGTGTTGATGAGCGCCAGCAGCTCTGCTTTTTGATGCGCTTAGGGTGTGCAGGGGCCAGCGTGCCACTGGCCTTGTGCCGGGCAGGTCGGCGCCGCTATGCTTGGCAGCATGCACATGATCTTGGATGCGCTGTGGCGCGCGGTGACCGATTGCCTGCGGGGTCGGGTGATGGCCTGGTCCTTGTTTCCTCTGCTGCTGGTGGCCGGCATGGCGGCGCTGGTCGGGGTGTTCTGGTGGGACGCTGCCGCGGCCAGCGTGCAGGCCTGGCTGGAAGCTGCCAGCTGGCTGCAATGGTTGTGGGGCTGGATGGGGCAGGGCACGGCAGCGGCCAGCGCCGTGGCGGCGGCGGTTTTGCTGGTGCTGGTGATCAGTCCGGTGATGGTGATGGTGGCCTTGGCCATCGTGGCCGTGGTGATGACCCCGCAGATGGTGGCGTTGGTGGCCGAACGCCGCTTTCCGCGACTGCAGCGCAAGCAGGGGGCGGGCTGGGTGGGCAGCGCACTGTGGGCCCTGGGATCGACGGCCGTGGCCTTGCTGGCCCTGGTGCTGTCCATGCCGCTGTGGCTGGTGCCACCGCTGGTGCTGGTCCTGCCACCGCTGATCTGGGGCTGGCTGACCTACCGTGTCATGGCCTTTGACGCCCTGGCCGAGCACGCCAGCCCGGCCGAGCGCCAGACCCTCCTGGCCACCCACCGCTACCGCTTGCTGTTGATGGGTGTGGTCTGTGGCTACCTGGGCGCCGCGCCCAGCTTGGTGTGGGCGTCGGGGGTGGTGTTCGCCGCCGCGTTCTGGGTGCTGATTCCGGTGGCGGTGTGGATTTATGCGCTGGTGCTGGCGTTTTCCTCGCTCTGGTTTGCGCACTATGGCCTGGCCGCCCTGCACAGTCTGCGGGAGCATGTCGCGCTGGATGCCGGGCAGGCGGCACCACCGGCAGGCACGCGGCCGTGAAAACCGTTGTGTGTTTTTTGCCACTTGGTGCAGGGCGTGCCGCATATTGGTGATTGCACCAATGTGGCGCACATCCAGGAACTAAAATGGTGCGCGGAAAGCAAGTCCGGAATGGCTTGTTGAATTTGCACCAAAGTGGTGAATTGCAAAAGGCTGTGAAAACATGGACTTCACAGCCTTTCCGCTTGTGGATGGGTGTGGGGCGAGCTGGCACACAAACTGCTTTGCTAACTGCGTACTTTCTATGAAGCGCTTTTCCAGGAGAACCTGATGGCTAAGACCGTTGCAGATGTGATGAACCTAGTGAAGGAAAACGAGGTCAAGTTTGTTGACCTGCGCTTCACTGATACCCGTGGCAAAGAACAGCACGTGACCGTGCCTGTGTCGCACTTTGATGATGACAAGTTCACTTCGGGCCACGCCTTTGACGGTTCGTCGGTTGCTGGTTGGAAGGGGATTGAAGCGTCGGACATGCTGCTCATGCCCGATCCCAACACCGCCAACATCGATCCTTTCTTCGAAGAAACCACGCTGATCCTGCAGTGCGATGTGATCGAACCCGGTGACGGCAAGGCCTACGACCGCGATCCCCGTTCCGTGGCCAAGCGCGCGGAAGCCTACCTGAAGGCTTCCGGCCTGGGCGACACCGCCTACTTCGGTCCCGAACCCGAATTCTTCATCTTCGACGGCGTGCGCTGGGGCACCGAACCCCACAACCCCTTCTTCGAAATCGAAGAGTACGAAGCCCCCTGGAACACCGGTACCAAGTTTGAAGGCGGCAACCGTGGCCACCGTCCCCGCGTTAAGGGCGGCTACTTCCCCGTGCCTCCTGTCGACAGCACCCAGGACATGCGTGCCGAGATGTCCCTGATCCTGGAATCCCTGGGCATCCCCGTCGAAGTGTTCCACCACGAAGTGGCCGGCGCTGGCCAGAACGAACTGGGCACCAAGTTCTCCACCCTGGTGGAGCGTGCTGACTGGACCCAGCTGCAGAAGTACGTGATCTGGAACGTGGCCAACACCTACGGCAAGACCGCCACCTTCATGCCCAAGCCCTACAGCGGAGACAACGGCTCCGGCATGCACGTGCACCAGTCCGTGTGGAAGGACGGCAAAAACCTGTTCGCCGGCGACGGCTATGCCGGTCTGTCCGACTTTGCCCTGTACTACATCGGCGGCATCATCAAGCACGCCCGTGCCCTGAACGCCATCACCAACCCCGGTACCAACTCGTACAAGCGCCTGGTGCCTGGCTTCGAAGCCCCCGTCAAGCTGGCCTACTCGGCCAAGAACCGCTCGGCCTCGATCCGCATTCCTTACGTGGCCAACCCCAAGGGCCGCCGCGTGGAAGCCCGCTTCCCCGATCCACTGATGAACCCCTACCTGGGCTTCGCAGCGTTGCTGATGGCCGGTCTGGACGGCGTGGAAAACAAGATCCATCCCGGCGAAGCCGCCACCAAGGATCTGTACCACCTGCCGCCCGAGGAAGACAAGCTGGTGCCGACCGTGTGCCACAGCCTGGACCAAGCGCTGGAAGCCCTGGACGCGGACCGCGCCTTCCTGACCAAGGGTGGTGTGTTCTCCGACAGCATGATCGACGCCTACATCGAACTGAAGATGGGCGAAGTGACCCGCTTCCGCCAGGCCGTGCACCCCGTCGAATACGACATGTACTACTCGCTGTAATTCCGCCGCCAGGGGCTGGGCATGCATGCGTGGCCCCTGTGCTGGAACGACACGACAAGGCAGCCGAGAGGCTGCCTTTTTTGTCGGCGGCAGCGGGTGGCCCAGGTCGGACAATCCGGGACAGTGCAGGTCGGGCATTGCACAATGCCATACAGACACGCCATGCATGCTGGTTCTGCGGCATGGCACCTGGATTTGAACGTTGGAGGTGTGAACACTATGAAGCAACTGATCGGAGCAACCGCCTGCTGGCTGGCCTGTGCCGCCGTGCTGCCTGCGGCACAGGCCCAGGAGCGCATTTACCGTTGTGGCAATGAGTACACCAACAGCGCCGCCATCGCCAAGCAGCGCAACTGCCAGGTGGTGGAAGGTGGGCATGTGACCGTGGTGCACACCCGGCCCGCGTCTGCCACCCCCGCCGGGACTGGTGAGGGCAAGGCCTCCACGCCTGCGCCGGCGGGCGCCCGTGCGGTGCAGGTCGATCCCAGCCAGCAAAAAGCCCGTGACAGCGATGCCCGGGCCATCCTGCAGGCCGAGCTGGTCAAGGCCCAGGGAAAATTGAAGGCGCTCAAGGCCGAATACAACGACGGCTACCCGACCAAGTCGGCGCTGGAGTTGCGCAACTCGCAGGTCTACAACGAGCGCCTGGAGAGCTTGAAAGCCAGCATTGCCCGCCAGGAGAGCGACATTGCCGGCATCCAGCGAGAGCTGGCACGCCATTCTGGCGGCTGATTGTTTTTGAAAGTTGAGTGGTCTGTCCATGTCGCTTGCAGTTCCCCGTGATGTGCAGCGTTTTGCTGCGTTGGATTTGCTGTCTACCTTGGCGGTGGTGGTCGACCAGCAGGGGGCCGTGGTGTTTGCCAACGCCGCCCTGGAAAGCGCGATGGGCATGTCGCGGCGCATGCTGGAAGGGGTGGAGTTCGCCCAGTACCTGGCCTCGCCCTCGCTGCTGCGCACGGGCCTGCAATCCTCGGATGGGCACGGCTATGCGGCGATGAGCTTCGACACCGGCCTGCAGCGCACGGTGCAAGAGCCGCTGTTCGTGCACGTCACGCTGACACCGATCGAGCACACGGACTTGAGCCTGGTGGAGCTGTGGGTGCTGGAGCAGCAGGCCCGCCAGGACCGCGAGGAGCGCCTGGTCGAGCAGGCCCAGGCGAACAAGGAGCTGGTGCGCAATCTGGCGCACGAGATCAAGAACCCGCTGGGCGGCATCCGCGGCGCGGCCCAGTTGCTGGAGATGGAGCTGGACAGCCGTGAGCTCAAGGAATACACCCAGGTCATCATCCATGAGGCCGATCGCCTGCAAAGCCTGGTCGATCGCTTGCTGGCCCCGCACCGTCACCCGCACCAGTTGGCCGACCTGAACATCCATGAGGTGTGCGAGCGGGTGCGCTCCCTGGTCCTGCTGGAGTACCCCCAGGGCCTGAAAGTACGCCGGGATTACGACATTTCCATCCCGGAGTTCAAGGGGGATCGCGCACAGTTGATCCAGGCGCTGCTGAACATCGTGCAAAACGCCGCACAGGTGCTCTCAGACAAGATCACCAGTGGCGAGGCCGAAATCGTGTTGCGCACCCGGGTGGCCCGCCAGGTGACGATTGGTCGCCAGCGCCACAGGTTGGCACTGGAATTGCATGTGATTGACAACGGACCCGGCGTACCGGACCACATCAAGGAGCGGATTTTCTATCCGCTGGTGACGGGGCGGGACGGCGGTTCGGGCTTGGGGCTGCCGTTGGCGCAGACATTCGTGCAGCGCCACCATGGCCTCATCGAGTGCGAAAGCATGCCGGGGCGCACGGATTTTCGGATCCTGATCCCGCTGCCGTGAGACCGGGTCTTTCAAGAACAAACAACGGAAGGTAAACACAGCATATGAAGCCGATCTGGATAGTAGATGACGACCCCTCGATCCGCTTCGTCTTAGAAAAGGCGTTGGCTCGCGAAAACCTCGACACCCGCAGTTTCAGCAACCCCCGCGAAGTGCTGGCCGCCTTGGCCGATCTGCCGGAAGGCGACCCCGCGCACCAGGGCCCGCGGGTCCTGGTCAGCGATATCCGCATGCCTGGCGGCTCGGGCTTGCAGCTGCTAGAGCAGGTGCATGCGCAGCAGCCGGAGCTGCCGGTGATCATCATGACGGCCTACTCGGACCTGGACAGTGCGGTGTCGGCCTTCCAGCGCGGCGCGTTCGAGTACCTGCCCAAGCCTTTCGATCTGCCCAAGGCGGTGGAGTTGATTCGCCGCGCGGTGGAGGAAAGCGAGCGCGAGCAGGTCGCCGAGGAACGCCAGACGGCCATGCCCGAGATGCTGGGCCAGGCGCCTGCGATGCAGGATGTGTTCCGGGCGATCGGCCGCCTCAGCCAGAGTGCCGTCACCGTGCTGATCACCGGCGAATCCGGTTCGGGCAAGGAACTGGTGGCGCGTGCCTTGCACAAGCATTCGCCCGTGGCAAATGGCCCTTTCGTGGCCATCAACACCGCCGCCATTCCCAAGGATTTGCTGGAGTCGGAGCTGTTCGGCCATGAGCGTGGCGCCTTCACCGGGGCGCAGACGCAGCGCCGGGGGCGTTTCGAGCAGGCGGAGGGCGGGACTTTGTTCCTGGACGAAATCGGGGACATGCCCTTCGATCTGCAGACCCGGCTGTTGCGCGTGCTGTCTGACGGCCAGTTCTACCGGGTTGGTGGTCATACGGCGGTCAAAAGCAATGTCCGCGTGATTGCTGCCACCCACCAGAACTTGGAGCAGCGGGTCAAGGATGGGGTGTTTCGCGAAGACTTGTTCCACCGCCTGAATGTGATCCGGCTGCGTCTGCCCTCGCTGCGCGAGCGTTCCGAGGACGTGCCCATGCTGGCCAAGCATTTCTTGCAGCGCAGCGCCAAGCAGCTGGGGGTGGAGCCCAAGCGCATTTCGGAGGCCGCCTTGCAGCGTCTGGCGCAGTTCGGTTTTCCCGGCAATGTGCGCCAACTGGAGAACATCTGCCACTGGCTGACGGTCATGGCCCCGGCGCAGCAAATTTCGGTGCAGGACCTGCCCCCGGAGGTGCTGGGTGCGCTTGCCAGCACTGCAGCGGTCGAGCCCGCGGGCCTGGTGCCTTTGCAGATCGGCGCGGTGGCGGAGGTTCCGGTCGCCAGCACCGCACAGCCGCAGGCCAGTGGGGTGGCCACTGCCGCCGCGGGGTATGCCGGGCCTGGCTGGGAAAGCCTGCTGGAGGCCGATGCCCGCAAGCTGTTGCAGGGTGACTGCAAGGAGGTCTGGGACGTGCTGAGCAAGCGCTTCGAGTCCAGCCTGATCACGACCGCCTTGGGCCTGACGCACGGCAAGCGCATGGAAGCCGCGCAGCGCCTGGGGATCGGGCGCAACACCATCACACGCAAGATCCAGGAGTTGGGGCTGGACGGCCCCGAGCGTGGAGCGGGTGACGAGGTCTAGCCGCATCCGCTGACAGGCACCACGGCACCAGGGCATATCTGCGATATGCCCTTTTTTCATGGCGATGGCGGGGTCGGGCAGGGCAGACGGGGTCGTCCTACATCGACCGTTCGTATCTGCCGACCGTCGGACTGTACATGGTTTCTGAGAATCAAAAGCATCGCCAAGTTGGCGTTCACTTGCTTTTGAACTCTCTCATAGCCCATGCTGCTGACTTTTCCCCGCTATCCGGCGCGTAGCACGGCACTGTCCGCGGTGCAGACCGGCGTGGCACGCTATGACCCCCCTCCTGACAGCGACATTGCCGTGCTGACCCTAGATATCCACATGCGCCTGGTTTCCGAGCAGGAGGACACCTACTGGCGCGAGCACTTCTCACAGGCGCCTTATTACGTCGCCGGGCGCAGCTACGACCAGTACCGCCCGGCCTATGAGCTGGGCTGGCAGACAGCGCTGCAATACCCGGATGCTGAGTTTGAAGACCTGGCCGATCGCCTGCACCGGCAGTGGGCCGTGCGCAGTGGCTCCAGTCTGCTGCCCTGGCGCGAAGTGCACCAGGCCGTGCATGCGGCCTGGCTGCATGCCAGCCAGCAAATGCGCAAGGTGCAGCAGCCGGTCGCCCGCGTGGAGTGCAGCCGCGAGACCGCGGCCAGCCTGTTGCCGCTGCAGCGCGGCTGCGCCCTGCTGGCCGAGGATTTGCAACGCATGTGCGCCATTCCCATGAGTGACTTCGCCCACCAGGTCATTCAGCGGCACATCCTGATGCTGCGTGACTTTGCCTACACCTTGCACAGCCATGTGAAGCGTGCGTTTCACAAAGAGGACATGGGCTTGACCACGTGGCCCAGCAGGTTGCGCCGGCGCTGGATGGCGTGGCGCGATGACCTGTCGGACTGGGCACCGGCCCAGGTGTTCGAGGTCTGCGAGCTGCGCGAACGCACCTTGCTGTCCAGCTACCAGCGGGTGCTGCGCAAGACGCTGCCCGTTGAGGTCCGTGAACTGCTGCAAATGCAGTCCAAGCGCTTGGGGGTGCACATGGAAAAGCTCAGCTGGGTGCGCCACAACTGGAATCTCGAATAAAACGCTGTGCGCACCGGGCCGTTGCCGGCCACATAGGGGTGTCCCGTATCAGCCAAACGCCTATGTCGCCATCTGCCAAGGTGATGGCTTGAGGATGCGCCAAATTCTCACAGGATGGGCTGTGGCGCCCGCAGAACAATCAAGTCCAGGCGATGGCGACCAGCGCCGTATCCAAAGCATGGTTGCAAAGGGGGCTTGTATGACAATGCACTACACCGGGGCCTTGTTGGGACGCGAGGCAGTGATTCAATTCCCGGAAAGCACGGCACAGGTCCGATATTCTGTGCGTGGAGACTTGCACTGGTGTGTCACGGACAAGAACGGCAATGTGACCCAGGGCAATGAGCGACTTAGCTATCTCCAGCTGTCAGACACGCTGCATTTCCTGAACTGGATCGAAAAGACGGGCTTCACGGTGAGCCAGGTGATCGATACCGAAAACGGCACCGTGAAAGCCTTCTGGTCGTACGCCGACGAGTTCAGTGAACGCGGGCACCGTGCCTCCATGTTTGTGGATGGCACCTTCCATTTCGTCTGAGGACGATGGGGCGGCTGACCGATTTGTGGAATCTACTTAATTTTTGAGCAGCTTGTAAAAACTGTTTTGATTCAAAAGCTTGGCGGCTTTTCCCGTGGGTTGTCCACAGCTGGGCCCACAGATGCTGGGTACAAATGGCGGTGAGCAGTGGGCCATCAAAAAAGCCCTTGGAGGTGATCCAAGGGCTTTTTGCATGGTGCCCGCGCCGGAGCACGGCAGTATCAGCGCACGCGTTCGCTTTCCACCGTCATGTCCAGCACGTACAGGTACTTGGAGGCATCGGCAGGCACTGGCGAGCGGGTGTAGCGCTTGAGGCGCAGCACATTGCGCACGCCGTCCTGGTGGGTATAGCCTTCGATCGCGCCGTAGAACGCCTCCCAGGCGCCGTGGCCTTGTTTGATGCCTTGGGCGTCGTAGGTCACTTCGCGCACCTGCAGGCATTTGGCGTTCGGCATCAGGGGGTGGCTGCAGGCCATTTGCTGGGGGGCCACCTCGAGGAAGATGCGCTCGCTGCCGCCGTACAGCGTTTCGTAGGTGGGGCTGCCTGTAAGTTGCCAGCGCGCGCCATTGTCAAACTGCAGCTCCAGCACCGGGGCGTTGGGATTGCCCACGATCCTCCAGGTCCGGGCCTGGGGCAGCCATTGACCCACCTTGCGCTCCAGGGCCATCAGGTTGGCGTTGGGGCAGGCCATCAGGGTGCTGGCCAGGCGCTCGACCTGGATGTTGGTGCCGTTGAGGGTATAGCGCCCATGCATGCGGTTGCACAGGTTCTCCACGCTGACCGTCTGCGCATCGACAAAGCGCAGGCCGACGGTGGGGGCTGGCCCCTGGGGCCTGCCGGGCAACTGCCATTGCGGGTCCACCGTCCCTTGCGCGTTCAAGGCTTTATGCAGTTGCCATTCATGGGATTGCAGACTGACCGAAGATGGGGTGGCCGGTGTCGTGGCATGCGGTGCCGAGGTGCAGGCTGCCAGGGTCATGGCAGCCAGCACGCTGGCGGCGGTGAAGCTTGTACGGTTCAGCATGGGTGTTCTTCGCATCAAAATGGACAACGCCCCGGTGGGGGCGTATGCAAACCCCAAGTATCTTGGCGGTGTGGGGGCGCTTGTGTGAGACAAGCCCTGAAATCGTATGCCGGTGTATCAAGCCGTTCATGACAGCTGTGCATGCCCGGCGTGAGAATGGCAGGAGCTATAAAATAGTGAGCGATGAGGCTGAGCTGCAGTGCCCGCCCGTCGCTTGTTCAGAAAGTTGGATCTCGGGTCTTGTGGAAACGTTCATGTCCAGATTGTTGCGAGGCCGTTGGGCCAAGGCCGCCGTGCGTGGCGGCACCGCAGTGGCGGTGGCCCTGTTGATGACGGCGTGTGGTGGCTTGGGGCGCTCGCCCGTGCCCGAGGCCATGCCCAAGGTGCAGGAAAAGTTCGGTTCGGCCGCGACCTATTCGCGCCTGTTTGATGCGACGCCGGCGCAGACCTGCGAGGCAGCGCGGCGTGCCCTGCTCAGCCAGGGCTACATCGTGAACAAGGCCGACCAGGAAACGGTCGAGGGGCAAAAGAGCTTCCAGCCCCAGCCGGACCGCCATGTGCAGATGAACATCCGTGTCACCTGCGTGCCCGAGAGCAGCGACGGCCAGCTCAGCATGGGTTTTGTGAGTGCGCTGCAGGACAGCTTCGCGCTGAAGATGGCCAGCAACTCGGCCAGCCTGGGCGTCAGCATGCTGGGTTCGGTGTCGGTGCCCGTGGCGGCCGGACACGACTCCATGATCAAGATCGGCAGTGAGACCGTGACCAGCGACCAGTTCTACGACAGCTTCTTCGACCTGATGCGCCGCTACCTTCTGGTCGATGTGCCAGCGGAGCCCGTGGCCCACAACAAACGCTGAGCCGCGCTGCGGCTATGGCTTGTGAATTGATAGCATTCAGCGCTTGATACACAAGCGCTGAGGGGCTATTCGGCCAGGAACAGCGCGGGGTCCACCATGCTGCGGTTGAGCATGACCCCCCAGTGCAGGTGGGGACCGGTTACGCGGCCGGTGGCGCCCACCTTGCAAAACGCCTGGCCGGTGCGCAGCGCATCGCCCACCTGGCACTGCACGCTGGACAGGTGGCAGTACATGGTCAGCAGCCCGCCGCCATGGTCCAGCCAGACGGTGCCACCGTTGAAGAAGTAGTCCCCCACATCCACCACCTTGCCCGGCAGCGGCGCCACGATGGGCGTGCCGGTGGCGGCGGCAATGTCCATGCCGCTGTGCGGATTGCGCGGCTGGCCGTTGAAGACGCGGCGCAGGCCGAAGCTGCTGGAGCGGCGCCCGGGGCAGGGCTGGCGCATCTGCAGGTCCCCCGTCTGCGGTGCCGGGCTGCTGAACAGGGCCATGATGGTCTGCTGGTGCGCCCGTTCGCGCTCGTGGCGTGCCAGGTCCTGGGGCGAGAGGTCGACGGTCTTGGGGGAGACCTTCAACTGCTGCTCGGTGTAGCGCTTGTCGCGCACGGCATAGTCCACGGATTGGGTGCCGTCGTCGCTGTGCACGGTGACGGTGTGCACGCCCAGCTTGGCCGACAGCGGAATGCCGACCAGGGCCGTCCACTCGATCATGTCGCCCACCACCAGCACCGGGATGCCTTCCGATGTGGTGACCTGCGGCTGAAAGGACGAAGGGCCCAGCGACAGGCGGGCCACACCGCCCGGGACGCGGCTGTCCAGGGGGAACCAGGGGGTGTCGGCCGGGGTTGCGGCCCAGGCGGGCAGGGCGGCGCACAGGCCCAGTTGGCCCAGTGCGACCAGGTAGTCGCGTCGTTGCATGAGAGATTCCGAAACTGCGGTTCGCATCGCTGCATTGTCGCGTGCCTGCGCCGGGGCGCGGGCCAAAGCCGTGCACGGCCGCGACAGCGAGGTGATGGGGGCAGCCTGCCGAGTCCTTGACGTGGCGCAGAAAACGCAGCCGGCAGCGCGGGGACACTTGCGGGTTCTGACCAGGTCCGCGCCTCTGGGGCGAACGGCTGGCTGATGGAAGGTAGTTATCTCATGCAAGCTTTTCGCATTGTAGTCATCGGCGCCGGTGACACTGGCACCCCGCTGCTGCAGCAACTGTTCAATGCACCGTTCGTGCAGGTGCTGGGCGTGGCCGATCTGAACCTGGAGCTGCCCGGCATCGCGCTGGCCCGCCAGCACCAGGTGCCCGTGACCGACAACTTCATGGAACTGGTGAGCCTGGGCTCCCAGGTGGACATCATCATCGACGTGACCGGTGCGACCAAGGTGCGCGAGCAACTGCGCCAGTACATGGTGGATTCGCGCAATGCCCACACGGTCATCATGCACGAGCAGATCGCGCTGCTGATGATGTCCCTGTCGGCGGGCAAGCTGGTGGACAGCAAGCACGGTCTGCAGCAATACGCCTAAAAGCATAGCTGTTGGCGCTTGCTGGATAAGCGCTGAAGGCCATTTTGGTTCGCAAGCGTGCGACCGAGGCTGCCCCCGGGGCAGCCTTTTTCATGCCTGTGGCATTTTGGGGGTGGGGGCTTGCTGGCACGGCGGCTTCTTTGGAAGATGGCGGCATTCCAGAACCAGACACAAACACAGAGAGGGAATGACATGGACGCTGCGGTGACCGAGGCCGCCCCGGCACAGTCGGGGGCACCACTGGCGCAAGCCATCGTGCGCAATGTCGAGCAGGTGCTGCAAGGCAAGCACCAGCAGGTGGAATGGGCGCTGGCGGCCATGGTGGCCAGCGGCCACGTGCTGCTGGAGGATGTGCCGGGCCTGGGCAAGACCATGCTGGCGCGGGCCCTGGCCACCTCGGTGGGGCTGTCGTTCAAGCGCATCCAGTTCACGGCCGACCTGATGCCCTCGGACATCGTGGGCGGTCCGGTCTACAACCCCAAGGACGGCAGCTTTGCGCTGCGCCCAGGCCCCGTGTTTGCCCACATCGTGCTGGCCGACGAGGTGAACCGCGCCAACCCGCGCGCCCAGTCGGCGCTGCTGGAGTGCATGGAGGAGGGGCAGGTGACGCTCGATGGCCACAGCCTGCCGCTGCCCCAGCCGTTTGTGGTGCTGGCCACGCAAAACCCCATGGACATGGCTGGCACCTTCCCCTTGCCCGAGGCGCAGATGGACCGCTTTCTGATCCGCCTGTCGCTGGGCTACCCGGACTTCGCGACCGAAGCCGGGCTGATCCAGAGCCAGCAGTTCGCCCACCCCATCCAGCGCCTGCAGCCGGTGTGCACGCCGGCACAGTTCGCGGACCTGGCCGAGGGCGCCCGCGCCGTCATCGTGACGCCGGAGATGGCCCAGTTCATGGCCCAGATCGTGGCGGCCACGCGCACGCACCCGATGCTGCGCTTCGGCGCCAGCCCGCGCGGCACGCTGGGTCTGGCACGCATGGCCCGCGCCCTGAGCCATGTGCGCGGACAGCGCTACGTGGAGCCCGCGGTGGTGCGCGAGGTGGCACCGGCCGTGCTGGCCCACCGCATCGTGCTGGCCCAGCCGCATGTGCAGGCGCACCCCGTGCAGGCCACGGAAAACGTGGTGCGCGAGATCCTGGCCCTGCAACGCACGCCGCGCTGACGGCACGCCGCCATGGAACGCTGGCTGTCCAAGTCGCGCGTGTTGCTGGGGCTGTGCGCCCTGATGCTGATTGCGGCCTTCAACCGCCGGGACCCCATGGCCTACGGCGTGTTCCTGTTCCTGGCGGTGATCTGCACGCTGGGCTATCTGCTGCCCTGGCTGTCCTTGCGCGGCATGCAGCTGCGCTGGCTGGGACAGGAGGCGCCACAAGTGACCGAGGGCCAGGCCTACCCGCTGCACCTGGTGCTGGAGCGCCGTGCGCGCTGGCCAGCCTTTCTGGTCGAGATCGAGGCCGAGTGGGTCTGGGCCTCGCAACGCCTGGTCATGCGCCATACCGTGGCGCTGGTGCGCAGGGGGCGGTCGGTGGCGCTGGAGCAGCTGTGCACCTTTCCGTGCCGGGGGGGGGACCGGCTGCAGTCGGTGCGTCTGGCCAGCGGTTTCCCACTGGGCTTGCTGCGTGCGCAGCTGCAGATGCCCACGCCCGAGCTGGCGGTGCAGGTGCTGCCGCGGCCCAGTCCATTTGTCTGGCCCTTGCCTTGGACCGTGACGGCCGACCCGCAGGGCGAACGCTCGACACGCCACTTGGGGCCGTCCATGGAGCTGGGCCTGCTGCGCGCCTACCAGGATGGGGAGCCTCTGGGGCGCGTGAGCTGGCGCGCTTCGGCGCGTGCGGGGCAGTTGGTGATCCAGCACTTTCAGCAAACCGGCAGCCTGCGCTTGCATGTGCTGGTGGCCGTGCCCGATGCGCAGGCGTGCGGCCAGCCGGACAGCGACGGTGAGCAGACCATCCGCCTGGCTGCCGGCATCGTCGCTGCGGCGCAAGCCCACCATGTGCAACTGCGCTTGCACCTGCCGCCACATGCCGAGGCCCTGACCGATCCCGCGGCGGCCCTGCTGGCGCTGGCCGCCGCCCCGGCGGTGCCCGACAGCCTGCCGGTGGTGGTCCACCAAGCCTTGCCCCAACTGCAGGCCGGGGCGTCGGTGGCCGTGGTGCTGCCGGCCAGCCTGTCACCCCCGCAGGTGCTGCAGGCCCTGCAGGGCTTGCGGGCCCGAGGCGGGCCGGTGCTGGTGTGCCTGGCGCAAGGGGCAGCAGGGGCGGCAACGCCGCAGGTGCTGGCGCCGGCCTTGGCACAGGCCGGGTATCTGACCCATACGGAGGTGGCATGAATCTGTGGCGTCGCACGCCCGCGACCGCACCGAACTCGCCGCGGCTGGGCACGCGCGGTGTGGTGGTGTTGACCGCGCTGAGCTACTGGTGCACCTGCATGGCCCTGATGTACCTGAACCGCCGCGCCGGGGGCATGGGCTTTGGCTTGGTCGCCTGGTCGCTGTGGACCTGGTGGGGGTTCCAAGGGGCCTGGAAGCACGTGTTGGCCCAGGAAGCCCTGGCTGGGCGCAAGCGCAGCATCGCCATGGGCAGCGTGACCGCGCTGGTGGCCGTGTTGCTGTTCCCTGGGCTGTTGCGCGGGGGCGCCATCTTGTGGCTGTGCCTGTGCCTGTTGCTGATCACCGGGGCCCGCGCACCGCGCATGCGCACCGACCGTGATTTTTATCTGGCCTTGCTGGTGGTCATGACCGTGGGCTTTTGGCTGGCGACGGACTGGGCGGCCGACTGGACGCTGTGGTTCTACCTGGGGCCGGCCTGGCTGTGGGGGGCGCTGGCGTTGGCCTGGCACCATGCGGCCCAGGCCCCGTTGGCAGGCTGGAAGAAGATCGCGCTGGCCTGCGGTTTCATGGCACTGGTGGTCACCCTGACCAGCAGCCTGTTCCTGTGGGCACCGCGTCCACCGTCCCTGGGCTTTGGCTTTTTGCCCGGTGGGGATGTGCAGGGCTGGGCAGGTTCCCGGCCCGAGGCGGGCGAGGGGCCGGCGGCCTTGGGCGCAGGCGCGGCCCGCGGCTCGGGATCCGGGGGCGCGGGGGAGCAGGGCGGTGCCGGTCAGGCCGGGGCCTCGGATTGGCAGGCCCTGATCCATGCCATGCGCCACAGCGCACAGGATGGGAGCATTCCGCAGTGGCAGCGCCGTGCGATGCACGGTATGGCAGACCAGGGCCAGGCCCTGTTGGAGCGCTGGCACAGCCTGCAGCAGACGCTGTCCATCCCATACCCGCCCTGGTGGTGGCTGCTGGTGCTGGCCGCAGCCTGGTGTGGGTGGCACTGGCGACACCGGATCGGCGTGCAGCTGGGGCTGCTGGCGGCCTGGGGGCTGCAACCGGTGAGCCCCTGGTTGTCTATGCGCCTGTCCACGCGCAGCCTGGACTGGGCCCTGCACGGCAGGGGTTGCAGGGCTTTGCCCGGCGAGTCGCGGCGCGAGCATTGGCTGCGCTACCCCCATTGGCCCCAGGTGGCGCATGCCTGGGTGCTGCAGGTGCTGGATGCCTATGGCAGCGTGCGTTTTGGCGGCGCAGCGGCCACGACAGCCCAGGCCCAGCGCGTGCGCAAGGTGGTGGCCACGCTGGCGGACGTCCTGCATGAGCTGCCGACCATGCCCCGCCCGGTAGGCCCGGCACCGGGGCCTGCGCCACGCAGGGCCTAGCACGCGGCCGCGGGTGCAGTCCTGGCCGTCAGGTCACAGGGCGCCGCCAATCCCCAGCAAATGCTGCAGGGGCTGGGGGCGGCCATTGAGCTTGAAGCTGCCCTGGGAGAACTCCAGGGTGGCCTCCAGTGCATCGCCGCGCTTTTCCACCACGCCCTGGCTCAGCAGGGTCTTCATGCGCTTGACCACGCCGTCGTCGACGGCCGCCTGCAGCTGTTCTTCGCTCATCTCCTGGCCCAGTTGTTCCAGCAGGGTCAGGTAGTCGCTGCGCACCTTGGCGTCCAGCAGTTGCACCAGCATGGGCTGGGGCAGCAGTGCCTTGAACTGACCTTCAATGTCCGTGGCCGGGTTGAAGGCTTCGGGCTGCTGGCCCACGTAGGCAAGGCGCGCCGACAGCTCGGCCGGCCCGTCCGGGGTCTGCATCCCCAGGCGTGTGATGGCGAATTCGGGCTTGCCGGCCAGTAGCGTCGGCAGGCTGCGCAGCAGGGCGATGCCCTGGTCTTCTGCCGCCCCGTTGCCCTGGGCCCAGCGCATCCATTCGTCCAGCCAGGTGGCGTCGATGCGCTGCAGCTGCACGCTCGCCACCAGCTCGCTGGCGCTGTAGGCCGGGGTTTCCAGCTTGGCCATGCGCGTGTCCAGCCCCATGTCGACCGACTGGTCCTGCAGGCGGGTGGTGCTGTCCATCTGCAACTGCTGGATCTTGAACGCGTTGTCATCGCCGGGGTTCAGCACCGACAGCAGCCCCAGTTTGAACGAGACCGGGCCGTCCCAGAAGCTGTGGCCTTCGGGAATGCGGGAGTCGAAGGCCAGTTCGGCATCTTCCAGGTCCATGCGGCTGCCGTCTTCCGACTTGAGGCGCAGCACCGGCATGCGCACCTGCCCCTGGGCAGCGTGCTGTTCGGTCGACAGTGTCCAGTCGGCCTTGAGACCGCCCCAGGTCAGCGTCGAGCCGTCCGCGAAATGTGCCGTGAAGTGTGGCGAGGTCATGGCGTGGGTGGTGTTCCCCTGCCAGCCGACCAGAGTCACCCATTCCAGCGGGGCGCGGTCCTGCAGGGCTTCGATCAGTTCGGGCTCGCTGTCCTCGGGCAGCACAAAGCGCGACACCACCTTGCCCGCGCGGCCCAGGGGCCAGGGGCCGTGGACGATGTCGTGCGTGACCACGATGTCGTAGGTGTTCTCGGCATCGGCGAAGGACCACAGCGTCTGCGCCTGGGCTGTGACCAGGCCACGGTGGTATTCCAGGATCCGCACGGCAAAGCCATCTTCGGTGCTCCAGGTGTCGGCCGTCTGTTCAAACGCTGCTTGGATGCGCCCGCCGATGTAGTAGCTGGTCCCCAGTGCGCCGGCGATTGCCAGAGCGCCTGCGCAGAGAACGCCCATCGCCAGTTTTTTCATGATTGCCCCTTGTTGTCGTGCCGGTGCATGCCGCGCGGTCGCGTGGCGCCCAGCGATTCTAGAAAGCCCGGGCAGGGCCTGGGTGCACGCCGCCGCGCTGTTGTTTTTTGGCGCTGCGGCGGCCCCATACGGCGCGGCTACGCGCTGTCAGTCACTTTGACTTTAATAGCTGGTTGCGCATGCCGGACGCGCGCCAAAGCCGAAAAGTCTTGAAAGAAAAAAGGCTGCCCGCAGGCAGCCTCGGCGGACCCACACGCATGGCTTACTTGCCCCAGCTGTCCTTCAGGCCGGTGATCTTGTTGAACACGGGGCGGTCGGCGCTGTGGTCCTTGCGGTCGGCGACGAAGTAGCCAAAGCGTTCGAACTGGAACTTGTCGTCCGCCTGGGCGGTCTTCAGCGAAGGTTCGACGTAGGCGGTCACCACCTTCAGGCTGTCGGGGTTCAGCAAGGCCAGGAAGTCCTTGCCACCGGCGTCGGGCTGCGCATCGGTGAACAGGCGGTCGTACAGGCGCACTTCGGCCTGCAGGCCGTCGGCCACGCCCACCCAGGTGATGGCGGCCTTGACCTTGACGCTGTCGGCGCCGGGGGTGCCGCTCTTGGTGTCGGGCACCACGGTGGCCAGCACCTTGGTGATGGTGCCGTCGGCATCCTTTTCGCAGCCCGTGCACTCGATCACATAGCCGCCCTTCAGGCGCACCTTGTTGCCGGGGAACAGGCGCTTGTAGCCCTTGGGGGGCACTTCGGCAAAGTCCTCGCGCTCGATCCACACTTCGCGGCCCAGGGTGAAGTGGCGCTCCGGCACGGTGGTACCTTCGGCGTGGTGGGGCAAGGCGGGCAGGCTGCAGGCTTCCAGGTGCGCGGCATCGCCGAACACCTCGGCCCAGTTGGTCAGCTCCAGCTTCACGGGGTCCAGCACCACCATGGCGCGGTGGGCCTGGTTCTCCAGGTCTTCGCGCAGGCAGCCATCGAGTGTGGCGTAGTCGATCCAGCTGTAGTCCTTGGTCACGCCGATGCGTTCGCAGAAATTGCGGATGGACGCGGGGGTGTAGCCGCGGCGGCGCAGGCCGACGATGGTGGGCATGCGCGGGTCGTCCCAGCCGGTCAGCGTGCCGCTGTCGACCAGGTGCTTGAGCTTGCGCTTGGACGTGACCACATAGGTCAGGTTCAGGCGAGCAAATTCGTACTGGCGCGGCTGGGGCGCGGCGATCAGGCCGCCTTCACGCAGGTGGTCCAGCAGCCAGTCGTAGAACGGGCGTTGGTCTTCGAATTCCAGCGTGCAGATGCTGTGCGTGATGTGCTCCAGCGCGTCCTCGATGGGGTGGGCGAAGGTGTACATCGGGTAGATGCACCACTGGTTGCCGGTGTTGTGGTGCTCGGCATGGCGCACGCGGTAGATGGCCGGGTCGCGCAGGTTGATGTTGGGCGCTGCCATGTCAATCTTGGCTCGCAGCACGGCGGCGCCGTCGGCCAGCTGGCCGGCCTTCATGTCGGCGAAGCGCTGCAGGTTCTCGGCCACGCTGCGGTTGCGGAACGGGCTGTTCACGCCGGGGCGGGTGAAATCGCCGCGGTTGGCCTTCATGTCTTCGGCGGATTGCTCGTCCACATAGGCCAGGCCCTGCTCGATCAGGTAGACCGCGCAGCGGTGCATGAAGTCGAAGTAGTTGCTGGCGTAGTAGAGGTGGCTCTCGCCATTGGCACCTTGCCAGTCGAAGCCCAGCCATTGGACGGCATCCTTGATGCTGTCCACGTACTCCTGGTCTTCCTTCTCGGGGTTGGTGTCGTCAAAGCGCAGGTGGCACACACCGCCGTAGTCCTTGGCCAGGCCGAAGTTCAGGCAGATCGACTTGGCATGGCCCACGTGCAGGTAGCCATTGGGCTCGGGGGGGAAGCGGGTGCGGATCTTGGCCGCATCCACCTGGCCCAGGGCATGGTGGGCGGCATCACCGGGCGTGCCGCCCCAGTGACGTTGCGCGTGGGTGCCTTTTTCCAGGTCGGCTTCAATGATCTGGCGCAGGAAGTTGGTGGGCTTGACCACTTCCGGGGTGTCGTTGTTGGTGTTGGCGGGTGTGCTCATAGGGGGAAGATTGTAGGCCGGCTCGCGAGCAAGGGCGGCATGCGCGGGTGTTCTGCCTGGCGTACCCATGGCAGCAAGGCTTACGTTCTGATGCAGGCTCTTACGTTCTGTGTGACATCCAGGGCCGGGGCTCAGGCGTTGAAGAAGCACCGCGACATTGAAAGGACACAGACACATGGACCGAAACCTGGACACACTGCGCAGGCATGGCCGTCGCTGGCTGGCCGCCACCGGGCTCCTGGCCCTGGCGGCTGCGGGCAGCGCGCATGCTGGCGGTAATGTGGGCATCTCGGTGGGGATTCACGTGCCGGGTGCGCCCGTGTATGTGATGCCGCCACCTCCACCGCCGCGTGCGGTCTACTACGCGCCGCCGCCCCCGGCGGTGGTCTACCAGGCGCCCCCTGCCTACGGCTACTGGGCGCCCCCCCCACCGCGCGGCTATGGCTACTACCAGCCCTACAGGCCTTACAAGCACCACAAGCACTACCACCGCCACCACCGGCATGGCGACCGTGATTGAGGCTATGGCCAGCCGCTGAGCGCGGTATGACCCCGGACAAGGGCCGCATAATCGCGGCTCTTGTGCTTTTTACAGAGTGGTTGCAATGGCGAAGACCGTTTTTGTCCTGAATGGCCCGAATTTGAATTTGCTGGGCACGCGCGAACCCGCCGTGTACGGCGCGCAGACCCTGGCCGATGTGCAGACCCTGTGCGCGCAGGCCGCCCAGCGCCAGGGCTTGGCCCTGCGGTTTCACCAGAGCAACCACGAAGGCCAATTGATCGACTGGATCCACGAGGCCGGACAACTGCATGCGCGCGGTGAACTGGCGGGGCTGATCTTCAACGCCGGGGCCTACACCCACACCAGCGTTGCCCTGATGGATGCCGTCAAGGGCACGGGCGTGCCGCTGCTGGAGCTGCACATCAGCAATGTGCACGCCCGCGAAGCCTTCCGCCACCATTCCTACCTGTCACCGGTCGCGCGTGCCGTGGTCTGCGGCCTGGGCGTGGCGGGCTACAGCCTGGCGATCGACGCGGTGGCGCAGTGGTGAGTGGCGTGCCAATGACTGCGGAACCCGCCGACGATGTGCCTGTCTGGGTCCCCTGGGAGGGCCCGCAGGCCGACTATGAAGCCGTGGCGGCCGGCACGGTGCTGTCCCGCGAAGTGCAGCACTGGCTGCAGCAGGCCGAGCGCGTGGAGCACCCCCATGCGGGCGGAGCGGTGGTGCTGCACCACTGGGCGGCCACCGTGCCGAACGGCCTGGCGCCGGTGGTGCTGTTCCACGGCGGCAGCGGCAGCTGGACCCACTGGGTGCGCAGCATCGGCCCGCTGACCGAGGCCGGGCACGATGTCTGGGCGGTGGACCTGCCCGGCTTCGGCGATTCGGCCCCCTTGCCCGGCGTGATTGATGCCGACGGCATGCTGCCCGGCCTGGCACAGATGCTGGAGGAACAGTTTCCGCTGCAGGCCGTGCGGCTGGTGGGCTTTTCGTTCGGCGGCATGACCGCCGGCATGTTGGCGGCGGCCTATCCGCACCTGGTGCAGCAACTGGTGGTGGTCGGGGCGCCGGGTATTGGCCTGACGGACAAACACCCCTTCCGCCTCAAGGGCTGGCGCCACCTGGAGGCTGCGCAGGCCCAGCTGGCCCACCATGTCTTCAACATCGGGGCGCTGATGCTGCACGATGCCACGCGCATTGACCGCGATACCGTGGCCCTGCATGTGCACAACGTCTGGCGCGACCGCTTGCCACGCCGCCGCATCTCCAGCACCGACATCCTGGTGCGTTCGCTGTCGCAGGTGGAATGCCCGGTGGCCGCCATCTACGGCGCCGAGGATGCCCTGTACCCTGGCACGCTGGACCAGGTGGCGGCATGCATGGCCGCCGCCGCGCGCGAATGGCAGGGGCTGCAGCGCGTGGCCGGGGCGGGCCACTGGGTGCAGTACGAGCAGCCTGCCGCCTTCCACGCGGTGCTGCTGCCGCTGCTGGCCGGCTGAGGCGCGCCATGCGCTGGCACATCCCTGCAACCGAGTACAGCTGGACGGCGGTGCGCGCCCAGGGGGCCGGCGGGCAGAACGTCAACAAGGTCTCCAGCGCCGTGCACCTGCGCTTTGACATCCGGGCCTCGTCGCTGCCCGAGGATCTGAAGCAACGCCTGCTGGTCTGGCACGACCACCGCATCACCCAGGACGGGGTGGTCATCATCAAGGCCCAGGCTCACCGCACGCAGGAGCAGAACCTGCAGGACGCCGTCGCCCGCCTGCACGCCCTGGTGGCGCATGCCGGCCATGTGCCCAAGGCGCGCAAGGCCACGCGGCCCACCCTGGCGTCGCGCCAGCGCCGGGTGGAGACCAAGAAGCGCACGGCCGCCACCAAGGCCTTGCGTGGCAAGGTGCCGCTGGGTTGATTGGTTTGGTTTTTGGGACGGTTCGTATTGTTCTGAAGAACTAGTTTTTCTTGCGGGACAACCTACCATGCAAGCCATGGACCACACTGTCTCTTCCCCCTCGACCACCGACCGCTTGCCGGTCCTGTTTGTCTCGCACGGCTCGCCCATGTTTGCCCTGGAGGCCGGCGAGACCGGCCCGGCCCTGACCCGCTGGGGTCAGGCGCTGCGCCAGCGCCATCCGGGCTTGCGTGGCGTCGTCATCCTGTCGCCGCACTGGATGGCGCGCGGGGTGGAGGTGATGGCCCATGCGCAGCCCCCCACCTGGCATGACTTTGGCGGCTTCCCGCCCGCGCTGTACCGCTTGCAATACCCCGCGCCCGGCGCGCCGGTGCTGGCGCAGCAGGTGCAGGCCCGGCTGGCGCAGGCCGGCATCGCCGCCACGCTGAACCCCGAGCGTCCCCTGGACCATGGGGCCTGGGTGCCGCTGATGCACCTGCTGCCCCAGGCCGATGTGCCGGTGGTGCAGCTGGCCCTGCCCGTCGACGCGGATGCGCGGGCGGTGTATGCCCTGGGCCAGGCCCTGCAAGACCTGCGGTCACAGGGCGTGTTGCTGGTCGGCAGCGGCAGCATGACCCACAATCTGCGCGAGTTCTTTGGCGGTGAGCGCCAGGCGGCCAGCTATGTGGTCGAGTTCAGCCGCTGGGTGGAGCAGCAGGTGCAGGCCGGCGCCATCGATGCCTTGCTGGACTGGCAGCAGCAGGCCCCGCATGCCCTGCGCGCCCATCCGACGGACGAGCATTTTCTGCCCCTGTATTTCGCCCTGGGTGCCGGTGCCGGCAGCACGCCGCACTACCTGAGCCGCGAGGTGATGTACGGCATGCTGGCCATGGATGCCTTTGCCCTGCAGGATGAATAATTGATAGCTGCTAGCGCTTGATGAATAAGCGCTACAGCCCGTTTTGACTTGAATTTGAACACCCCCACCTGGGTGCCACGCGTGGCGCCGGAAAGACTGAAATGCTGAATCTGCCACTTCACCACCTCCACCGTCCGGCCGCAGCGGACACGTCCGCGCCCTGGCTGCTGGTGCTGATGCACGGGGTGGGCAGCAATGCCGACGACCTGTTTGGCCTGGCCGATGCCGTGCCGCCGCAGTTCCACGTGCTCAGCCTGCAGGCCCCGAATGTGATGGGGCCGCAGGCCTTCGCGTGGTTCATGTTTTCGGTGAACCCCGATGGCTCGCGCCACATCGATGTCGCCCAGGAGCAGCACAGCCGCGCCCTGGTGGCGCAGACCGTGGCCGCCGCCAGCGCCCAGCTGGGCATCCCGGCCGAGCGCGTGATCGTCGGCGGTTTCAGCCAGGGCGGCATCATGAGCCTGAGCCTGCTGCTGACCCAGCCGCAGCTGCTGCAGGGCATCTGCGTCTGGCACAGCCGGCTGCTGCCCGAGGTGCTGCCGCAGCAGGTGGCGGCGGACCAGTTGCAGGGGCGCGAGGTGTGGCTGAGCCATGGCACGGTGGACCAGGTCATTCCGCTGGGCAGCGCCCACGCCATCTGCCGCCATCTGGAAACCCTGTCCGTGGATTTGGTCTATAGGGAATACCCTTGCGCGCACAGCATCCACCCCCAGGAGCTGCGCGACAGCATGCAGTGGCTGGCACAGCGCACGGCGGCGTGAGTTGTAACGCCTGCCCGGGTCCGGAATTGCTGCGCCGCAGCACGACTTGGGTGTAGGGTTGTTACAGCCTGCGCCCCGCGACGGTGGTCACAATGGTCTTGCCTCAAGGGCAGTGGAGGTTCAGCTGCCCGGCCTGTAGTTGACGAAAGGATGGACATGTTTCCTGAATACCGTGACCAGATTGCCGATTTGCGTGCGAATGACCGCAATTTCAGTCGGCTGTATGACAAGCATTGCGCGCTCGACCAGCAGATTGAGCAGCTGGTGGCCCGCAAGTCCAACGATTTGCAACTGGAGATTGAGCGGCTGAAAAAGCAGAAGCTGGCGGTGAAAGAGCAGATTTACGCCATGCTGGTCAATGCGGCGCCCACCATGGCGCTGAAACAGTACAAGAATTACATGGACCAGGAGTGGCGCGAAACCGCAGCGCCGATGGCCTACCGAACGGCCTAGTTTCCCCATCCGGCAGCGCCGGCCCAACAAGCACCCTGCGGGGTGCTTTTTACATGGTGCGCGGTGTCGCAGAGCGCTGGAACAGGGCGTCCAGCAGTGGGCGCAAGGTCGGCTGGGCCTGGGCGAAGGCGGCGGGGGCCACCCAGTAGGCCTCGCAGGCCACGGCAAAAAACTCGGCCGGGTGCGTGGCGGCATAGGCATCCAGCCAGGGGGCGGGTTGGCCAAAGCGCTCGTGGGCGGCCAGGGCCTCACAAAAGTCCTCGTAGGCAGCCATCCAGATCCGGGACCAGTGCTGGCGCGCCTGCTGGGCCGAGCTGTGGCCCATGAAGCCGGCCGGCAGCGGCGGGCAGCCATCGGCACCGCCATGGGCCATGTCCAGCTTGTGCGCGAACTCGTGGATCACCACGTTGCTGCCAGCGCCCAATCCGGGGTGGCCGCCCGGCTGGATGGCCGACCAGCTGAGGGTGACCGGCCCGCGCTCCATGGCCTCGCCCATCAGGGTTTCGTAGTAATGGTGGACCACGCCGGCCTCGTCCACCACCGTGCGGCGTGCGACCATGTCATCGGGGTGGATCACGATGCCCACGAAGTCGTCGTACCAGCGCAAAGCCTGCTGGGGCGTGCCCCAGTGGATCAGCAGCACGCAGGCCTGGGTGGCGACGGACAAGGCCATGGCATCGGTGATGACCAGGCCGTGGGCGCCCGTGAACTCCTTGTGGTGCAGGAAATGCTGGCACAGCGCCCGCAATTGCCGCAGCTCATCCGGGGTGAGCTGCTGCAGGAAGGGGTGCGCATCCAGCGTGGCCTGCCACAGGCCATCCGGGATCGGCCGCGGCGCGCCGGGCGCGTGCGTGCGCCAGCGCTGCAACCCCTGGGCGATGCGGCGCCACCAGCTCATGCGCGGGGCACCGCCATCTCGAGGGCCAGGCGCTGCCAGCCCTGCGGGTCCACGCGCAGCACTTCGGCGCGGTGCGTGTGCGCATCCAGGTGCCAGTCGCTGAGCACGATGCGGGTGCGGGGGCGGCCCCGGGCATCGGCGGGCAGGGCATGGTCTGCCGGGCGGTGCGTGTGGCCGTGGATGAACCACTGCGTGTCCGTGGCGTCCATCCACTGCAAGGTGGCGGACAGGTCCACATCGGCGTATTCCGCGCCGCTGTCCTTGCGCAGTTGGCTTTCCGTGCGCATCGCCTTGCCCAGGGCACGGCGGGCGGCCAGCGGCTGGCCCAGTGTGTGCTGCATCCAGGCGGCAGAGCGGCTGAGGGCGCGGAATCTCTGGTAGTCCACATCCTCCAGGCACAGCGCGTCGCCGTGGCTCAGCAGGATGCGGCGTTCGCCCAGCACCAGCACGGTGGGGTCGCTCAAGCCGGTCATGCCGCTGCGTTGCAGGAAGGCAGCGCCGGCCAGGAAGTCGCGGTTGCCCACCATGAAGAACAAGGGCCGCTGGGCCGCGGCCTGCTGCAAGCTGGCGGCAGCGTCGGCTTCGAAGCTGCCGGGCTCGTCCAGCGTGTCGTCGCCCACCCACACTTCGAACAGGTCGCCCAGCATGAAGATGGCATCGGCGCGGGAGCTGCGCAGGTAGTGGCGCCAGGCATCGAGCGTGCCGGGCTCGGCCGGGTCCAGGTGCAGGTCGGAAATGAATTCGACCGTGTGCCAGTGCGCAGGGGCCACAAGCTCCTGCGCGGGCAACACGGTCGACAGGTGGTCGGCGGTCAAGACCTGGGCCAAACCAGCAACTTAGATGGCAACGGCCTTGTCGATGACCACGGCGTCGAACGGCACGTCGTCATGGAAGCCCTTGCGGGTGGTGCGCACCTTCTTGATGGCGTCGACGATTTCTTCACCCTTGACTACCTTGCCGAACACGGCGTAGCCCCAGCCTTGGGGGGTGGGGGTGGTGTGGTTCAGGAAGCCGTTGTCCACCACGTTGATGAAGAACTGGGCGGTGGCGCTGTGGGGGTCGCTGGTGCGGGCCATAGCCACGGTGTACTTGTCGTTCTTCAGGCCGTTCTTGGCTTCGTTCTCGATGGGGGCCTGGGCTTCCTTTTGCTTCATGTCAGGGGTCATGCCGCCGCCCTGGATCATGAAGTTCTTGATCACGCGGTGGAACACCGTGCCGTCGTAGAAGCCGGCGTTGACGTAGTTCAGGAAGTTTTCGGTGGACTTGGGGGCATTCACGGCGTCCAGTTCCAGGGTGATCACGCCCTGGGTGGCGGTGTCGGCCACGTTGATGGTGACGTGCAGCTCAACTTGAGGATTGCTCATGGGACAACTTTCTAGAAGGTTTGTACAAAAGGGAGGGGCGCGCCATCACTTGAGCAGCGTGGCTGCCGTGATGGTGACGGCCGTGGTGGGCACATTCTGGTGCATGCCACGGTTGCCGGTGGCCACGGTACGGATTTTGTCCACCACGGCTTGGCCTTGCACGACCTTGCCAAATACGGCGTAGCCATGGCCATCCGGCTGGGGGGCGTTCAGCATGTCGTTGTTGGCCACGTTGATGAAGAACTGCGCGGTGGCCGAATCGGGATTGCTGGTGCGGGCCATGGCAATCGTGTAGCGGTCGTTCTTCAGGCCGTTTTTGGCTTCCAGGGGAATGGCCGCGCGCGTGGGTTTTTGCTGCATGTCGGCGGTGAAGCCTCCGCCCTGAATCATGAAGCCGTCGATCACGCGGTGGAACACCGTGCCGTCGTAGTGCTTGTCGGCTACGTACTGCAGGAAGTTCTCGACCGTTTTGGGCGCCTTGGCAGGGTCCAGTTCAACCACGAAGTCGCCCAGCGAAGTGGTGAACTTGACACGGGTCTTGGCGATGTCGGCCGCGATGGCCCAGTGGGTGCTGGTGGTGGCCAGGACGGCGGCCAGGGACAGGGTGAGGGTTCTGCGGGACAGGGTCATGGCAGGGCGGCTCCTGAGCATTCGGAAAACGGGAAACAGATCGCGCAAGGGATCACGAAGGCCAGCCGGGCCGGCTGGTCACAGCCCTGTGGGAGTGCGCCACAGGGCAGAGGTTCCGTCAGCGCGCGCGCGGCTGCAGCATCTCGGTCAAGGTGGACAGCTTGAGTTGGAGCGCGCGGTTGTTGCTGTGCAGTTGCAGGGAGCGCTGGTAGGCATCGTGTGCCAGACGGGCATAGATGTCGCCCAGGTTCTCGTGGGCCACGGCGTAGTTGGGGTTGTTGCGCACCGCCATTTCCAGCGCGCTGCGGGCCTTGTCCAGCTGGCTCTGGCTGGCGTAGATCACGGCCAGGTTGTTGTAGGGCTCGGGCAGCTCGGGGTATTCCTCGATCAGGGCCTCGAACGTGGCGGTGGCAGCGGTCAGGTCGCCGGCCTGCGATTGCGCCACGCCCTTGAGAAAGCGCATCTGCGGATCGCGCGGGTTGCTGCCCAGGTACTGGTCGGCCTTGGCAATCGCTTCCGCCGTCTTGCCCGATTTGGCCAGGCTCGAGACATCGCCGTACACATCGGCGTGTACTGCGCCTGTCAACAGCAGGCCGGAAAGGGCCAGCAGGCGCAACAGGGGGCGGGTGCGGAGGACAGGAGACATGTAGGTGCTTTCCAAGGGGGACGGGAGATGGCCTGCGTGGCGGGCTTATACTGCGGAAGATTGTAGCTGAGGGGGTCAAGGCCATTTGCTGTCCGCAACCCTGTCGCAGGCTTTGGCCCGGCTGCACGGAGACGGCGCCGCGCACCGGCGTCTGTGCCGCTCCCACCCCATATTCCGTTTCTGACACTCCATGAGTTTGCGTATCTACAACACGCTGTCGCGTGCATTGGAGGCGTTTTCGCCGCTTGAACCTGGACACGTGCGCATGTACGTGTGCGGCATGACCGTGTACGACCTCTGCCACCTGGGCCACGCCCGTTCCATGGTGGCGTTTGACGTGGTGCAACGCTGGCTGCGTGCCAGCGGCTACCGCGTGACCTATGTGCGCAACATCACGGACATTGACGACAAGATCATCAAGCGCGCCGTGGAAAACGGCGAGACCATCCGCAGCCTGACCGATCGCATGATCGACGCGTTGCACCAGGATGCCGATGCCCTGGGCATCGAGCGCCCCACGCACGAGCCGCGCGCCACCGAGTACGTGCCGCAGATGCTGTCCATGATCGGTACGCTGCAGCAAAAGGGTCTGGCCTACCAGGCCGGCAACGGTGATGTGAACTTTGCCGTGCGCAAGTTTTCGGGCTACGGCAAGCTGTCCGGCAAGTCCCTGGATGAGCTGAACGCCGGCGAGCGCGTGGCCGTGGCCGATGGCAAGCACGATCCGCTGGACTTCGTGCTGTGGAAATCCTCCAAGCCCGAAGAGCCTGCCGACGTGAAATGGGCCAGCCCTTTTGGCGAAGGTCGCCCCGGCTGGCACATCGAGTGCTCGGCCATGGGCTGCGAGATGCTGGGCGAGAGCTTCGACATCCACGGCGGTGGTGCCGATCTGCAGTTCCCGCACCATGAGAACGAGATTGCCCAAAGCGAAGGCGCGACCGGCAAGCCGTTTGCCCAGACCTGGATGCACAACGGCTTCATCAACGTGGACAACGAGAAGATGTCCAAGTCGCTGGGCAACTTCTTCACCATCCGCGATGTACTGCAGGCGTACGACGCCGAGACCGTGCGTTTCTTCGTGGTGCGCAGCCACTACCGCAGCCCGCTGAACTATTCCGACGTGCACCTGGACGATGCGCGCAACGCTTTGAAGCGTCTGTACACCGCGCTGAGCCTGGTGGAGCCGGCCGCCGTGCAGATCGACTGGGCTTCGCCCTACGCCGCGCGCTTTCAGGCCGCCATGAACGAGGACTTCGGCACGCCCGAGGCGGTGGCTGTGCTGTTTGATCTGGCCGGCGAAGTGAACCGCAGCAAGTCGCCCGAGGTGGCGGGGCTGCTCAAGGCACTGGGGGCCTGCCTGGGGCTGCTGCAGGACGATCCGCAAAAGTTTTTGCAGGCGGGCGCTGCCGGCGTGGATGTCGCCGCCATCGAGGCGCAGATTGCCGCGCGTGCCACGGCCAAGGCTGAAAAGAATTGGGCAGAGGCCGACCGTATTCGCAAGGCCTTGCTGGAGCAGGGCATCGTGCTCAAGGACTCGCCCGCAGGCACCACCTGGGAGGCCGCCCAGTAAGCGCTGGGTGCGAGCATTCATGTCGCCCTCTCCCAAAGAATTGCCGGCCCTGCCGGCGCATGCGCCTGCTTACTGGGCCGAGGCCTGCAAGCACCTGGTCAAGAAGGACCGGGTCATGCGGCGCCTGATTCCCCAGTTCAGCGCCGAAGCCCTGCAGACGCGCGGCGACCCGTTCATCACGCTGGCGCGCTCGATCGTGGGCCAGCAGGTGTCGGTCAAGTCGGCCGCCTCGATCTGGAAGCGTTTCAGTGCCTTGCCGGCAGAGATGACGCCGGCCCAGGTGCTGCTGCTCAAGGTGGACGACATGCGCGCCGCCGGGCTGTCGGCGCGCAAGGTGGACTATCTGGTCGACCTGGCGCTGCACTTCACGCAAGGCCGCCTGCATGTGCAGGAATGGGCGCAGATGGACGACGAATCCATCATTGCCGAACTGACCACCATCCGTGGGATCGGCCGCTGGACGGCCGAAATGTTCCTGATTTTTTACCTGCTGCGCCCCAACGTTCTTCCGTTGGATGACGTGGGCTTGCTCAAGGGGATCAGCCAGAGTTATTTCTCGGGTGATCCGGTGAGCCGCAGCGATGCCCGTGAGGTGGCCGAGGCCTGGAAACCTTGGTGCACCGTGGCAACTTGGTATATTTGGCGCTCGCTCGACCCGCAGCCTGTGGCCTATTGATTGACTCTCAGGCCCCATTGCGCAGGCCGGGACAAGGAGAATTAACTTGGCGAAAAAGACCTTTCTGGATTTCGAACAGCCGATCGCTGAACTCGAATCCAAAATCGAAGAACTGCGTTACGTGCAGACCGAAAATGCAGTCGACATCTCGGAAGAGATCGACCAGCTGAGCAAGAAGAGCCAGCAGCTCACCAAAGACATCTACAGCGACCTGACGCCTTGGCAAGTCACCAAGATTGCGCGCCACCCCGAGCGTCCCTACACGCTTGACTATGTGCGCGAGTGCTTCACCGATTTCGTGGAAATGCACGGTGACCGCCACTTTGCCGACGACAAGTCGATCGTCGGTGGCCTGGCCCGCTTCAATGGTCAGCCCTGCATGGTCATAGGTCACCAAAAGGGCCGTGACACCAAGGAGCGCGCTCTGCGCAACTTCGGCATGACGCGCCCCGAAGGCTATCGCAAGGCCTTGCGTCTGATGAAGACGGCCGAGAAGTTCAAGCTGCCGGTGTTCACCTTCGTGGACACGCCCGGTGCTTTCCCGGGCATCGACGCCGAAGAGCGCAGCCAGTCCGAAGCGATCGGCCGCAACATCTACGAAATGGCCCAGCTGAAGACCCCCATCATCACCACCATCATTGGTGAAGGTGGTTCGGGCGGCGCCCTGGCAATTGCCGTGGCCGACCAGGTGCTGATGCTGCAGTACTCCGTGTACTCCGTGATCAGCCCCGAGGGTTGTGCGTCCATCCTGTGGAAGACCGGCGAGAAGGCGCCCGAGGCCGCCGAGGCCATGGGCATCACGGCCCACCGCCTGAAGGCCCTGGGCCTGGTCGACAAGATCGTCAACGAGCCCGTGGGCGGCGCCCACCGCGACCACAAGCACATGGGCAGCCTGCTCAAGCGCGCCCTGGGCGATGCCTGGCGCCAGCTGTCGGACCTCAAGCCCAAGGAATTGCAGGATCGCCGCTACGAGCGTCTGCAAAGCTACGGCCGCTTCTCCGACACCAAGGCCAGCTGATGCCGGGGCCGTGGAGACCCTCCACGGCGGCAGGCACTCCCTCGAATGGCCCTGCGGGGCCATTTTTTTTGGACATTCGGCTGTGTCAGAAAACGTAGCGGGTGGCGTGCGACAGATAAGGACTTTCAATACTTTGGATGTTGAAGTGACCGAGTGGCATGCGCTGACAGCTATCAAATGGTGATCAATATGAAAGGTGTGTGGTGACGGTTGCGGTCGATCAGGCCTTGCAGGCATGGATGCCAGCGCTGCCCCTGGCCGTGGCGTACAGCGGCGGGGCGGATTCCACCGCCTTGCTGTACGCCTGCGCCCGGCGCTGGCCGGGGCAGGTGTACGCCATCCATGTCCACCACGGCCTGCAGGCGGCGGCCGATGGTTTTGCTGCCCACTGCCGCCAGGCTTGTGACCAGTGGCAGGTGCCGCTGGTGGTGGCTGCCGTGGATGCGCGGCACCAGCCCGGCCAAAGTCCGGAAGATGCCGCACGCCGCCACCGCTATGCCGCCCTGGCGGCGCAGGCGCGCACGGCCTTCGACCGGCCCATGGCCAGCGTGGCCCTGGCCCAGCATGCCGACGACCAGGTGGAAACCTTGCTGCTGGCCCTGTCGCGCGGGGCTGGTGTGGCAGGGCTGGCGGCCATGCCGGCGCAGTGGCAGCGCGATGGTCTGCACTGGCACCGGCCGTTGCTGGGGGTGAGTGCGGCCGACATTCGCCAAGGCCTGCTCGACCAGGGCATCGCCTGGATCGACGATCCCACCAATACCGACCTGCGCTACACGCGCAACCGCATTCGCCAGCAGTTGCTGCCGGTGCTGGAGCAGGTGTTTCCGCAGTTTCGGGACACGTTTGCGCGCAGCAGTGCCCACGCGGCCCAGGCCAAGCAGCTGCAGCAGGAGCTGGCGCAGCTGGACCTGCAGGCGATTGGCGTGCCGCCGCGCATTCAGGCGCTGCAGCAGCTCAGCCCGGTCCGCCAGGCCAATGTGCTGCGGCATTGGCTGTTGCAGCACCACCAGGCGACCCCGACGGCGGCGCAGCTGCAGGAGCTGCTGCGACAGATCGGTGCATGCCAAACGCGGGGGCACCGTATCCATATCAAGGTGGGCTACGGGTTTGCCGTAAGGAATGGTGCGAACCTCGGTTGGTACAATCCCTGAGTTTTGGTCCCAATCTTTGAGTACGAAAACCGGCGGCGCGCCAAAACACGCTTTCATCCAACAGCGCCGTGGCAAGCAGTTTCGTCACCCCAATATCCAATGGCACTGATCGTTCATAAATACGGCGGCACCTCGATGGGCTCTCCCGAGCGCATCCGCAACGTCGCCAAGCGTGTGGCCAAGTGGGCTCGGGCGGGTCACCAGATGGTGGTTGTGCCCAGCGCCATGAGTGGCGAAACCAACCGTTTGCTGGGTCTGGCCAGCGAGCTGGCGCCTTCTTCTGCCAAGACCTCCTACTACCGCGAGCTGGACATGCTGGCCGCCACCGGCGAGCAAGCTTCGTCGGCGCTGCTGGCGATTGCCCTGCAGGCCGAAGGCATGGATGCCATCAGCTACGCCGGCTGGCAAGTGCCTGTGCGCACCGACAGCGCCTTCACCAAGGCCCGCATCGAGTCGATCGACGATGTCCGCGTGCGCAAGGATCTGGATGCCGGTCGCGTTGTCATCATCACTGGCTTCCAGGGTATCGATCCCGAAGGCCACGTCACCACCTTGGGCCGTGGCGGCTCGGACACCTCGGCCGTGGCCGTGGCAGCGGCGATGAAGGCCGACGAGTGCCTGATCTATACCGATGTGGATGGCGTCTACACCACCGACCCCCGCGTGGTGCCTGCTGCCAAGCGCCTGGGTACCGTGAGCTTTGAGGAAATGCTGGAAATGGCCAGCCTCGGCTCCAAGGTACTGCAAATCCGTTCCGTGGAATTCGCGGGCAAGTACAAAGTGCCCATGCGCGTGCTCTCCAGCTTCACGCCCTGGGACATTGACTTGGCCGAAGAAGCCAAGTCCGGCACCCTGATTACTTTTGAGGAAGACGAAAAAATGGAAAAGGCCGTCGTTTCCGGCATCGCATTCAACCGCGGCGAAGCCAAGATCTCCGTGCTCGGTGTGCCCGACACCCCTGGTATCGCTGCTGGCATCCTGGGTCCTGTGGCCGATGCCAACATCGAAGTCGATGTGATCATTCAGAACATCTCCAAGGATGGCAAGACCGATTTCTCCTTCACCGTGAACCAGGGCGACTACCAGCGTGCCCTGGAATTGCTGCGCGACAAGGTGGCGCCTGCGCTGGGCGCTTCTGAAGTGGTGGGCAATACCAACATCGCCAAGGTCAGCATCGTCGGTATCGGCATGCGCAGCCATGTGGGTGTGGCCTCCACCATGTTCCGTGCGCTGAGCCAAGAGGGCGTGAACATCCAGATGATCTCGACCTCCGAAATCAAGACCTCGGTGGTGATCGACGAGAAGTACCTGGAACTGGCTGTGCGCGCCTTGCACACAGCGTTTGGCTTGGACAAGAGCGAATAATTTTCGCAACTTTCCAAAAACGCTCAAAAAAGCTGTTTACAATAACGTCATTCCGGAAACGTGACCGAGTGGCCGAAGGTGCTCCCCTGCTAAGGGAGTATGGGGTGTAGAGCCTCATCGAGGGTTCGAATCCCTCCGTTTCCGCCAAATGCAAGAAAGAAGCTCGCAAAAGCTTCTTTCTTTATGGTGAAAAGGTTTGAAGAATTTCCTAAAAATTTTAGGGTTAGAAATTCTGGTATAGTTCAAAGCTTCGCTGATCACGGCGAAGCAAGAAATCTGAAGC
>NZ_BBJR01000043.1 GCF_000739875.1 Comamonas aquatica NBRC 14918 | reverse complement strand
TACAGCGCACCCATGAAAAAAGCGCCCGAAGGCGCTTGGTGGGACTGAGGGGGCAGGTGGCCACTCAGGCGGCTTGGCTGCTTTGGCGGATTTGCATCCACTTGCCAACGGCAACGACCAGCAGGGCGCCGGCGGCGGCTGCCGCGTAGTGCAGCCAGGGGTGGGCCAGGGTGTAGCCATGCAGCAGGTTGTCGTTGACGATGGTCTCTCCACCGACCCAGCCGATCAGGGCGGCGCCCAGGGTGATGATCACGGGGAAGCGCTCCATCAGCTTGATCATCAGGGTGGAGCCGAAGATCACCAGCGGGATGGAAATGGCCAGGCCGAGCACCAGCAGCACCATGTTGCCCTGGGCGGTGGCGGCGACGGCGATCACGTTGTCCAGGCTCATGACCAGGTCGGCGATCAGGATGGTACGGATGGCGGCCACCATGGAGCCATGGCCCTTGGCTTCGCCTTCTTCGTCTTCATCGCCGGTCAGCAGCTGGTAGCCGATCCACAGCAGCAGCACGCCGCCGATGACCTGCAGGAACGACAGCTCCAGCAGCTTGGCGGCCACGATGGTCAGCACGATGCGCAGCACCACGGCGGCGCCGGAGCCGAACATGATGGCTTTTTTCTGCTGGGCGGGGGGCAGCGAGCGGGCGGCCAGGGCGATGACGACGGCGTTGTCGCCGGAGAGGATGATGTTGATCCAGACGATCTTCACCAGGCCGATCCAGAAGTCGGCGCTATTGAGAAACTCCATTTTTACTCCACTGTTATGAATTGAAAACGCCAGCCTGCGTGCGCAGACCGGCGTTTCTTGTTGGGAGTGGGCAGTTTACGCCCGGGGGGGAGGCGTGGCGTGCGTAGTTTTGCGTAACCGCAGGTGCGGGGGGCATCGCCAAATCCATGGGGGCATCACGCGCCTTCCGCACGCTGTGGGTGTGCAGCCAGGCCAGTGTGTGCCGGCCGCGGCCAGCCTTTCCTGCAGGGCAAGGTACGACCAGAGCCTGTCGGTGGCCTGCGCACCGCACAAAAAAAGCCGCCCCGACAGGATCGGGGCGGCTTGGGGTCAGCAGGGCGCGCTGGGGCTTACTTCTTCAGCAGGCCTTGCAGCAGGCGGCCCATTTCGGAAGGATTGCGGGTGATGGTGAAGCCGCACTCTTCCATGATGGCCAGCTTGGCGTCGGCCGTGTCGGCGCCGCCAGAGATCAGCGCACCGGCGTGGCCCATGCGCTTGCCGGGAGGGGCGGTCACGCCAGCGATGAAGCCGACCACGGGCTTCTTCATATTGGCTTTGCACCACATGGCGGCTTCGGCTTCGTCGGGACCGCCGATTTCGCCGATCATGATCACGGCGTCGGTGTCAGGATCGTCGTTGAAGGCGCGCATCACGTCGATGTGCTTCAGGCCGTTGATGGGGTCACCACCGATGCCGACGGCCGACGACTGGCCAATGCCCAGTTCGGTCAGCTGGGCCACGGCTTCGTAGGTCAGCGTGCCGGAGCGCGAGACCACGCCGATGCGGCCCTTCTTGTGGATGTGACCGGGCATGATGCCGATTTTGATTTCGTCGGGCGTGATCAGGCCGGGGCAGTTGGGGCCCAGCAGCAGGGTCTTCTTGCCGCCGGCGGCTTCCTTGGCCTTCATCTTGTTGCGCACTTCCAGCATGTCGCGCACAGGGATGCCTTCGGTGATGCAGATGGCCAGGTCCAGGTCGGCTTCGACGGCTTCCCAGATGGCAGCGGCCGCGCCTGCTGGGGGCACGTAGATCACGGACACGGTGGCGCCGGTTTCCTTGGCAGCGTCCTTGACGGAACCGAAGATCGGGATGTCAAAAATGCGCTCGCCGGCCTTCTTGGGGTTCACACCGGCCACGAAGCAGTTCTTGCCGTTCGCGTATTCCTGGCACTTTTCGGTGTGGAACTGACCGGTCTTGCCGGTAATGCCCTGGGTGATGACCTTGGTGTCTTTGTTGATAAAGATCGACATGTTTTTATCTCCGGGGGCGTTTACTTGACGGCAGCAACGATCTTGGTGGCGGCTTCGGCCATGGTGTCGGCCGAGATGATGGGCAGACCGGAATCAGCCAGGATCTGCTTGCCCAGCTGTTCGTTGGTGCCCTTCATGCGCACGACCAGTGGCACGCTCAGGTTCACGGCCTTGCAGGCGGTGACCACGCCGTTGGCGATGGTGTCGCACTTCATGATGCCGCCGAAGATGTTGACCAAGATGCCCTTGACTTCAGGGTTCTTGAGCATGATCTTGAAGGCTTCGGTGACCTTCTCGGCCGTGGCGCCACCGCCCACGTCCAGGAAGTTGGCGGGCTCGCCGCCGAACAGCTTGATGGTGTCCATGGTGGCCATGGCCAAACCGGCGCCGTTCACCAAGCAGCCGATGTTGCCTTCCAGGGAGATGTAGGCCAGGTCGAACTTGGAAGCTTCGATTTCGGCAGCGTCTTCTTCGTCCAGATCGCGGAAGGCCACGATTTCAGGGTGACGGAACAGCGCGTTGGGGTCGAAGTTGAACTTGGCGTCCAGGGCCATCAGGTCGCCCTTGGAGTCGCAGTTCAGGGGGTTGATTTCCACCAGCGACGCGTCGGTGTCCATGTAGCACTTGTAGATCTTGGCGAAGATGTCTACGGCTTGGTCGATGGACTTGCCTTCCAGACCGATGGCAGCTGCCACCTTGCGCGATTGCGCTTCGGTGATGCCGGTCAGGGGATCGATCATCTCGGTGATGATCTTTTCGGGGGTGGAGTGGGCCACTTCCTCGATGTCCATGCCGCCTTCGCTGGAAGCGATCAGGGCCACCTTCTGGGTCGCGCGGTCGGTGACCAGCGACACATACAGTTCGTTCTTGATGTCGGCGCCGTCTTCGATGTACAGGCGACGGACCTTCTGGCCTTCGGGGCCGGTCTGGTGCGTGATCAGCTGCATGCCGAGGATTTGCTCGGCCAGCTTTTGCACATCTTCGATGGACTTGGCCACCTTGACGCCGCCGCCTTTACCGCGGCCGCCGGCATGGATCTGCGCCTTCACCACCCACACGGGGCCGCCAAGCTTTTGCGCTGCCTCTACAGCTTCCTGGACGGTGAATGCCGGAATGCCACGGGGGACTGGCACGCCGAATTGACGCAAGATTTCCTTGCCTTGGTATTCATGAATCTTCATGAGTTTTGTCTCTCTGAAACGGAGGGGAAATGCCCGTTTTCCTGCTGCCTAAACATGCGGAGCCGGGCTCGTATGACATGGCAATCGAAGAATGTACCATGGTGCAGTGCAACCAAAAAGTGCTTTGTCAAGCGTGATCTACGTATTTATGTACGTAGGTTAATACGTAGAAAACCTGTGCGGCTAGCGCAATTGCGCGCCATTTGCCGATGAGTGCGCGCACACCGCGAATGCAGTGGACAATCGGCGTTTTTCAGCAGATGGCGCCGCGGCATGTGGCCCAGACACAGATATGCGCCAGAGGGCGCGGGAGCGTTGAGATGTCCAAAGTCTTTATTGATGGCGAAGCCGGCACCACGGGTCTGCAGATTCGTGACCGCTTGCAGGGTATGGCTGGCGTGGAGCTGGTCAGCATTGCGCCCGAGCTGCGCAAGGACCCCGCCGCCAAGCGCGCGCTGATCGCCGGCGTGGATCTGGTGATCCTGTGCCTGCACGACGATGCCGCGCGCGAGACGGCGGCCATGGTGGACGGCATCACCGCCGAGACCGGCCGCGCCATCAAGATCATCGATGCCTCGACCGCGCACCGCGTGGCCCCGGGCTGGGTCTATGGCTTCCCCGAACTGTGCGCCGGCCAGCTGGACGTCGTGAAGACCGCCACCCGCGTGTCCAACCCCGGCTGCTACGCCACGGGCGCGATCGCGCTGCTGCGCCCGCTGGTGGATGCGGGCCTGATTCCAGCGGACTACGGCCTGAGCCTGCCCTCTGTGTCCGGCTACAGCGGCGGTGGCCGCAGCATGATCGAGGCCTATGAGGCGGGTGGCGCTGCACCCTACGAAGCCTACGCGCTGGGCCTGTCGCACAAGCACATCCCCGAAATCCTGCAGTACACCGGCCTGACCCGCCGCCCCGTGTTCATCCCTGCCGTGGGCAACTACGCGCAGGGCATGCTGGTGCAGCTGCCCCTGCACCTGGACCTGCTGCCCGGCGCGCCCAAGGCCGCCGACCTGCACGATGCCCTGGCCAGCCACTACGCCCAGACCAACGCGCCCGCGCAGTGGGTCAAGGTGCTGCCGCCCACGGAGGACCACAAGCTGGCCGCTGACACGCTGGCCGGCACCAACCAGCTGGAGTTGCGCGTGTTCGCCAACGAGCAGTACCGCCAGGCCGTGCTGATTGCCCGCCTGGACAACCTGGGCAAGGGCGCCAGCGGCGCGGCCGTGCAGAACCTGCAGCTGATGCTGGGGCTCTGAGCGGGTCGTTGTGCCCTGCACACCAGCGGCCTGCGGGCCGCTTTTTTGCACCCGGTGCCTTGGCATCTGTATAGCGGCTGGCGCAGCACTGGCGAGGGCTGCAGGTAGTTATCGACCTGAAACCTTTGTTGAACCTGCGCAAACTGCTCCTTTTCTTGATTCATCCATGTCTGCACCGTCTGCCCGTTCTGCCGAAATCCGCCGTGCCACCCTGATCGGCCTGGTGGCCGTGCTGTGCTGGAGCGGCACCGTCGGCCTGATGCGCTCGGTGTCCGAAGCCCTGGGCGCCTTGGGCGGCGCGGCCGTGCTGTTCAGCGTCAGCACCGCCTTCGTGCTGCTGGTCCGCGGCCTGCCCACGCGCGCCCAGTTGCGCAGCGTCTCGCGCGTGTACCTGGTGGCCTGCGGCCTGCTGTTTGCCTGCTACGAGATCAGTCTGTCCGTGGCCATCGGCCTGGCGCACGGCCGCCAGCAGGCCATGGAGCTGGGCATGATCAACTACCTCTGGCCCAGCCTGACCATCGTGCTGGCCGTGCTGTGCCGCCAGCAGGCCGCCCGCTGGTGGCTGTGGCCCGGCGCCGCGCTGTGCCTGTGGGGCCTGGGCCTGGTGATGGGCGATGGCGCCCCGGCGGGCGATGCCCCCGGCTGGCAGAGCCTGGTGGCGCACATGGCGGCCAACCCCCTGGCCTATGCCCTGGCCTTTGGCGCGGCGCTGATGTGGCCCGCGTACTCGGTGCTGTCGCGCGTGCATGGTGGCGGCTTCAACGGGGTCGGGCTGTTCCTGCTGTTCACCTCCGGCCTGCTGTGGGCGCAGTGGCTGGCCCTGCCGACTGTGCCCATGCAGTGGAGCTGGGGCGTCGCCGCCCAGGTGCTGGCCGTGGGCGGCTGCACGGCCCTGGCCTACAGCTGCTGGGAGCATGGCATCCAGCGCGGCAACCTGGCGGTGCTGGCCGCGGGCTCGTACTTCACGCCGGTGCTGTCGGCGCTGTGGGCCAGCGTCTGGCTGGCGGTGCGGCCCGGGCTGCCGTTCTGGCAGGGCGTGGTGCTGGTCACGCTGGGCTCCCTGGTCTGCTGGGGCGCCACGCGCGGGCGTTGATCCCGCGCAGCCCCGGTCGTTTGCCCGGCGGCCTGCGCTGCTCTAAGCTGCGGGCTCCTTCTTCCCTTGCTTTGGATCCCCTGGTTTATGGATTGGAATGCCACCAGCCTAGCCCTGCTGACCGCCCTGGGCGTCGGGCTCATGATCGGTGTGGTGCGCGAGCGCACCCAGCCCCCCCACCTGCTGCCGGCCGGCACGCGCACGCACGCGTTGGTGGCCTTGCTGGGCTGCATCACCTGGCTGCTGGGGCCCTGGGTGTTCATCGCGGCGCTGCTGGCGCTGGCGGCGCTGACCCTGGCCGCCTACCTGCAGTCGGCCCACGAGGACCCCGGGCTCACCGGCGAGGTGGCCCTGCTGCTGGCGGCCGTGCTGGGCGCCCTGGCCGCGCACGAGGCGGCACTGTCCGGCGCCCTGGGGGTGCTGGTGGCCATCCTGCTGCAGGCCAAGGCGCCGCTGCAAAAGATCAGCCGCGAATGGATCAGTGAGCGGGAGATCCAGGATGCCCTGCTGCTGGGCGCGGCGGCACTGGTGGTGATGCCGCTGCTGCCGCGCGAGCCGATTGACCCCTGGGGCGCCATCCGCCCCATGCTGGTCTGGCGCATCGTGGTGCTGGTGATGGCGGTGGGGGTGTTCGGCCATTTCGCGCAGCGCATCCTGGGTGCGCGCTGGGGGTTGGCCATCGCCGGCTTCTTCTCGGGCTTTGCCTCGTCCACCGCCGCGGTCAGCAGCCTGGGGCAGCAGGCGCGCGCCGATGCCGCCCTGGTCGTGCCCAGCGCGGCGGCGGCGCTGCTGGCCAACCTGGCCTCGCTGCTGCTGTTCGTGGCGGTGGTGGCGGCGGTGTCACCCAGCTTGCTGCAGGCCACGCTGTGGAGCTGGGTGGCGGCCGTGCTGGGCTTGCTGGCGGCGATTGCCGCGCTGTGGTGGCTGGGCGGGGTGACGGCGCCGGCGGTGCAGGCCCCGCAGGAAGACCGGGCCTTCAAGCTCTCGCATGCCTTGCTGATTGCCGGCTTGATCGCCGGCGTCTCCTTGCTGGCGGCGTGGCTGGAGCAACTGTTCGGCCACACCGGGGCCCTGGCTGCGGCGGCCATGGTGGCGCTGGCGGAGGTGCAGGCCGCGGCCGCGGGCGTGGCCCAACTGGTGGCCAAGGGCGGCATGCCGCTGGAGGTGGGGCGCTGGGGCACGCTGGCCGTGCTGGGCGCCAGCTGCGTCAGCAAGGGCGCGTTGGCGTTCGTGGTCGGTGGGGTGCGCTACGGGGTGCTGGTGGCGCTGGGCCTGCTGGCGATGCTGGCCGGGGGTGTGTTGGGCCTGTGGGCCAGCGGCGCGGGCGCCTAGGCCCTACCGTTGGTGGAAGGGCCGTGGTGTCTGGCCACGGCGCCGGTGGCTGGCACTGGCTCAGCCTTCCTCGCCGTCCGGGGACTGGCCGCGCAAGACCTTGTTGACCACGTCACCGCCAAAGCCGCGGCTGGCCAGAAAACGCATCTGCTTCAGGCGCTCCTGCGGCGTGGCCGCCACGGTGCCGAACTTGCGCTGCCAGACGTCCCAGGCGCGGGCGTGTTCCGTGTCCTTGAGCTGCTCGGCCGCCGCGCGCACGGTGGCATCGTCCAGGCCTTTGCTGCGCAGCTCGTGCAGCACGCGGGCATTGCCCAGCTTGCCGCTGCGCCGGTACAGCACGGACTGGGCCACGCGCTCGGGGCTGATGAAGCCCTTGGCCTCCAGCGCATCCAGCACGGCGGCCAGGTCGTCGCCGTCTTCCACGTGCGGGGCCAGCTTGCGTTCCAGCTCCAGGCGCGCGTGTTCGCGCTGGCCCAGCAGCTTGAGGGCGCGGCCGGTGAGCGAGAGTTTGTCGAATCCCATGGTGTGAAAGTCTCAAAAAAATAGCTGCCAGCGCTTGCTAGATCAGCGCTGGCAGCCATTTTGTTGACCTATGTGATCAACCGATCACGCCGTCTTCATCGGCCACGGCCTTGTCGGCCTTCTTGCCCTTGGCGGGCTTGGCGGCTGCTTCGCCTTCGGCCACGGGGATCAGGCTGATGCCCAGGCTCTCGCGCACCTTGTTCTCGATTTCCACGGCCAGCGCGGGGTTTTCCTTCAGGAACTCGCGGGCGTTGTCACGGCCCTGGCCGATCTTCTCGCCGTTGTAGGCATACCAGGCGCCGGACTTTTCCAGCAGCTTGGCTTCCACGGCCATGTCCAGGATCTCGCCCTCGCGGCTGATGCCTTCGCCGAACAGGATGTCGAACTCGGCCGTCTTGAACGGGGGCGACACCTTGTTCTTCACCACCTTGACCTTGGTCTCGTTGCCGATGGCGTTGTCGCCCTTCTTGATGGTGCCGGTGCGGCGGATGTCCAGGCGCACCGAGGCGTAGAACTTCAGCGCATTGCCGCCGGTGGTGGTTTCGGGCGAGCCGAACATCACGCCGATCTTCATGCGGATCTGGTTGATGAAGATGACCGTGCAGTTGGTCTTCTTGATGGTCGCGGTCAGCTTGCGCAGCGCCTGGCTCATCAGGCGGGCCTGCAGGCCGGGCAGCTGGTCGCCCATTTCGCCTTCGATTTCGGCCTTGGGCACCAGGGCTGCGACCGAGTCGACGACGATCAGGTCCACGGCGCCGGAGCGCACCAGGCTGTCGACGATTTCCAGGGCCTGCTCGCCGGTGTCGGGCTGGCTGATCAGCACCTCGTTCAGGTTCACGCCCAGCTTCTGGGCATAGCTGGTGTCCAGCGCGTGCTCGGCGTCGATGAAGGCGCAGGTGCCGCCCAGCTTCTGCATTTCGGCCACGACCTGCAGGGTCAGCGTGGTCTTGCCGGACGACTCGGGGCCGTAGATCTCGATCACACGACCGCGGGGCAGGCCGCCCACGCCCAGGGCCACGTCCAGGCCCAGCGAGCCGGTGGACACGACCTGGATGTCCTCCACGGCCTCGCCTTCGCCCAGCTTCATGATGGTGCCCTTGCCAAACTGCTTTTCGATCTGGGCCAGGGCGGCGGCCAGGGCCTTGGCTTTTTCGCTGTTGGCGTCGGTGTTGCGGGCGATGGCGTTCATGGCGGTTTCCTTGCAAAAAGACAGAGAGGGGTGGAAGTTGGCACCCCTGTGCATGTTCACAGGCTGGATGCTTGAACAGTAGTGTAGGTGCTTTCTGAAAAATATATAGTCAGTTTGTTTGACGTTTCTAAAAACTGACCATGTCGAAGAATGTGACCTCCTCGCTGCCCGATGAAGCCTGGCGCCACCTGCACCTGGGGCGCTTGCTGGGCCATGCCCAGCGCAAGTTCGATGCGCGCGTGCGCAGCCTGATGGCGCAGGACGACGAGACGCCGCTGGCCCTGTCCAACCTGGCGGCGCGCGACAAGGTGGGCGCGGCGCACATCCACATCACGCGGCACCTGTCGCTGCAGGGCGACCGCATCACCGACCTGGCCGAGCGCGCCGGCATGAGCAAGCAGGCCATGCTGGACCTGGTGGACCAGTGCGAGGCCTGGGGCCTGGTCACGCGCCAGGCCGACCCGCACGACCGCCGGGCCAAGCGCGTGGTCTACACCGAGGCCGGGCGCGAGTGGCACTGGGCCTTCCAGCGCGCCGTGCAGCAGGCCGAGGCCGAGTTCGTCGAGTCCGTCGGTCAGGAGGTGGCCACCGTGGTGCGCCTGGGGCTGGACGCCTATGGCAGCGAGGCCGGCGACCTGGCCTAGCGCGGGTGGCTTGACGTAGGTCAAGACGGCCGGGCTGCTGCACTGCAGCACCCGCGTAAACACCTGTAGGGCGCCTGCAGTGCGGCTCCTAGAATGGCCCGATGGACGGCGCAGGGAGTGCCGTTGGTGACAAGGCAGGCACGACGCCGCAGCCCGTGGCAGCAGATCGCGGCGCGGCAAGGAGACGAAGCGATGCGCATCCTGATAGCAGAAGATGACCAAGTGCTGGCCGACGGCCTGCTGCGCAGCCTGCGCGGTGCCGGGGCGGTGGTGGACCACGTGGCCAGCGGGACCGAGGCGGACACGGCCCTGGTCACCAACCACCATTTTGATTTGCTGATCCTGGACCTGGGCCTGCCGCGCATGCACGGGCTGGAAGTGCTCAAGCGCATGCGCGGGCGCGGCGATGCGCTGCCGGTGCTGATCCTCACCGCTGCCGACAGCGTGGAGGAGCGCGTGCAGGGCCTGGACTTCGGGGCCGATGACTACATGGCCAAACCCTTTGCGCTGTCCGAGCTGGAGGCGCGCGTGCGTGCGCTGACGCGCCGTGGCATGGGCGGGGCCAGCAGCACCATCAAGCACGGGCCGCTGGTCTACGACCAGTCCGGGCGGGTGGCCACCATCGACGGCAAGATGGTGGAGCTGAGCGCGCGCGAGCTGGGCCTGCTGGAGGTGCTGCTGCAGCGCGCCGGGCGCCTGGTCAGCAAGGACCAGCTGGTCGAGCGCCTGTGCGAGTGGGGCGAGGAGGTGAGCAACAATGCCATCGAGGTCTACATCCACCGCCTGCGCAAGAAGATCGAACGCGGGCCGATCCGCATCGCCACGGTGCGCGGCCTGGGCTATTGCCTGGAGAAAATCACCGAATAGTCGATAGCTGTCGGCGCTTGCTGCATCGGCGCTGGAGGCTGAAAACACCCACATTCCAGGTCGCAGCCCGTGAAAATCTTCCAGCGCGAGCAGCGCTCCCTGTTTGGTGAAATCCTGGACTGGATGCTCACCCCCTTGCTGCTGCTGTGGCCGGTGAGCCTGGTGCTGACCTGGCTGGTGGCGCAGTCGCTGGCCAACAAGCCCTTCGACCGCGCGCTGGAGTACAACGTCCACGCCCTGGCCCAGCTGATCATGGTCGAGGACGACGGGCGCATCCAGTTCAACCTGCCGCTGCCGGCCACCGAAATCCTGCGCGCCGACGAGTCGGACATGGTGTTCTACCAGGTGCTGAACAACAAGGGCGAGCACCTGTCGGGCGACCGCGACTTTCCCGCTGCGCACCCGCGCTACGAGGTGCCGGCCGGCGAGGTCGTGCTGCGCGACGACGAACTGCGCGGCGTGGACATCCGCGTGGCCGCGATGTGGGTGCGCCTGCCCCTGGTGGGCGACGACGAACTGGCCCTGGTGCAGGTGGCCGAGACCCGCGAAAAGCGCAGCGTGCTGGCGGCCGAAATCATCAAGGGCGTGATGCTGCCGCAGTTCGTCATCCTGCCGCTGGCCGTGCTGCTGGTGTGGCTGGCGTTGGCGCGCGGCATCAAGCCGCTGCACCGGCTGGAAGAGCGCATCCGGGCGCGCAAGCCCGAGGACCTGTCGCCGCTGAACCACCGTGGCGTGCCCATGGAGGTGGTGCCGCTGGTGGATGCGGTGAACGACCTGCTGCGCCGCCTCAACGAATCGCTGGCCACGCAAAAGCGCTTCCTGGCCGATGCGGCACACCAACTCAAGACGCCGCTGGCCGGCCTGCGCATGCAGGCCGACCTGGCGCAGCGCGATGGCAACAGCACCGAGGAGCTCAAGCGCTCGCTGGAGCAGATCGGCCGCTCCAGCATCCGCGCCACCCACACCGTGAACCAGCTGCTGTCGCTGGCGCGGGCCGAGGCCGCCGGGGCCGGCCTGCAGCGCGCGCCCTGCGACCTGGCGCAGCTGGTGATCGAGGTGGTGCAGGAGCTGCTGCCCCTGGCCATGGACCGGCATGTGGACATGGGCTACGAGGGCGCCGATCCGGGCAGTGCCGGCGTCTGGCTGCACGGCAATGCCACCTTGCTCAAGGAACTGGTGCGCAACCTGCTGACGAACGCCATCCACTACAGCCCGTCCAGCGCCGAGCAGCCGGCGGTGGTGACGGCGCGCGTGCTGCCCGACCCGCTGGCGCGCATGGTGCTGCTGCAGGTGGAGGACACCGGCCCGGGCGTGCCGCCCGAGGAGCGCGAGCTGGTGTTCCAGCCGTTTTACCGCGCCCTGGGCACGGGCGCCGACGGCTCGGGCCTGGGCCTGCCCATCGTGCAGGAGATCGCCCGCCAGCATGGCGCCGAGGTGGTGCTGGACGACGCCCAGCCACAGCGCCAGCCGTGCGGCGCCTTGTTCAGCGTGCGCTTTCCGGCATTGCGCAAAGCGCCTGTTTTCGAAGCTGAAAACGATTGACCGGCAAGGGCCAAGCCCTGTTTTACGTGAAGTCCGAGCCGCTGCCGCGCAGCTTGGTGCGGCTTTTCTGCTGGGCGGCCAGGCTGGTGGTGGTCGGCTCCCTGTACGGGCGTGCCTGGGTCAGCAGCCAGTTGCGGAAGGCCACCAGTGGTGCGATGTTGGCGCGCGATTCGGGATAGCACAGCCAGTAGCCCAGGTTGCTGACCAGCCCGTGTTCGGGTAGGGGCTCGCTGACCAGGCCGGCGGCAATCTTGTCTTCCACCAGGCAGCGCGGCACCAGGGCCACGCCCATGCCGGCCATGACGGCCTGGATGATGGTCTGAAACTGGTCGAACTGCAGCCCGGCCAGCGGGTCCAGGTTCTCTACGTCCCAGGCGTGGGTCCAGGTCAGCCAGGCGTGCGGAATCGTCAGGTGGCGCAGGCGCGTGTACTGGGCCACGTCGTGCGGGCTGCGGATGGGCGGGCCGCCAAAGCTGGCCGGCGGCGCGATCAGGGCCACATCCTGGCCGTCGAGGTAGTGCGCACGGGCGCCAGGCCAGTGGCCTTCGCCGAACAGGATGGAGCAGTCCAGGTTGGGGCTTTCGAGGTCGTAGCTGTAGGGCACGAAGTGCAGTGTCACCTGGGGGTGCTGCTGCTGGAACTGCGGCAGGCGCGGGATCAGCCAGGTGGCGCCGAACGTGGGCAGGCTGGACAGGTGCAGGGCGCCGCCGCCGTCGGTGCTGGTGATCAACTCCAGCGTGGCCGATTCCAGTTGCGACAGCAGCGCGCGCACGGCTTTTTCATAGCGCTCGCCCGCCGGCGTCAGCGTCAGGCGTTTGCGGCTGCGCTCGAACAGGTCCACGCCCACCCATTTCTCCAGCTCCTGGATCTGTTTGCTGACGGCGCTCTGCGTCAGGTGCAGGGCCTCGGCTGCGCGCGAGACGCCGCCGAACCGCGCGACCGTGGAGAAGGCACGCAGCAGGTGGATGGGGGGCGTGAGCCGGCGGAGGGGCAATAAGCTGGTGGACATGTGAATGCATTCCTTGTGGGAATAATAACAATAGGAGTATTTGTTTGGTCACAACCCGGATTTACCCTAACCTTATGTGCTGGTCTTATAGATAACCCGCTTTCTCGACATAGGAGCCCACACGATGCAACGTCGTCACTTCATCTCCGCTGTTGCCGCCGCTGCAGCAGTGTCTGTCTCCGGCATGGCTGTGGCCCAGGATACGCGCCCTCTGCGCATCATCGTGCCTTTCCCTGCCGGTGGCTCGACCGACATGGTGCCCCGTAACCTGCAGGACGTCCTGGGCAAGCTGCTGGGTCAGCCCGTGATCGTGGAAAACAAGGCCGGTGCCGGCGGCTCCATCGGCATGGCCGAAGTGGCCCGCGCCACCGACGGTCTGACTTTCGGCATCGCCACCCTGTCGACCCACGGCGTGAACCCCGCCGTCTACACCAAGCTGCCCTACAACGCGATCGAAGATTTCGTCGGCGTGACCGAGATCGTGAAGGCCCCGGGCGTCATCGTGATCAACCCCAAGCTGATTCCTGCCAAGAATTTTGCCGAACTGGTGGCCTACCTGAAGGCCAACCCTGGCAAGGTGAGCTACGCCACCCCCGGCAACGGCACCATCGGCCACATGTGGGGCGCGCAGTTCATCAAGGCCACGGGTGTGGACATGCTGCACATCCCCTACCGCGGTGCGGGCCCTGCCATCAACGACGTGCTGGGCGGCCAGGTGCCGGTGTACTTCGACCAGGTGGCATCGTCGCTGCCCCACATCCAGGGCGGCAAGCTGCGCGCGATCGCCGTGTCCTGGAACGAACGTCTGGCCGTGCTGCCCGATGTGCCCACCTACAAGGAAGCTGGTCACCCTGAGCTAAACGATCCTTCGTGGTTCGGTCTGGTCGCCCCCAAGAGCACCCCGGCCGAGACCGTGGCCCGCGTGCAGAAGGCCGTGGCCGAAGCCCTGAAGGACCCCGCTGTGAAGAAGCGCATGGATGCCCAGGGCATGTACATCTCGGGCACGTCCAGCGCCGATTTCACCAAGCAGATCGCCAGCGAAGTCGCCAAGATGAAGAGCGTGGCCGCCTCGGCCAACATCAGCGTGAACTGATCCGGTTCGCCGGTCTCCCGCTCACCCGCAGTGCCCAGCGCCTGCGGGTTTTTTCATGCCCGGCGTAGCCGTGGGGCATGGCACGCAGCTTGCATACCAGTTGACCTCCAAGGCGCGCCGTCGCGCCGGTTTTGATGGTTTGAAAGGTCTGTCTGATGCAACGACGCACATGGTTTGCTTCCCTCTCCGCCGCGGTGCTGGCCGCCAGCCTGCCCCTGGGCGCGACCGCCCAGGAATCGGGCGCGCTGCGCATTGTGGTGCCCTTCCCACCGGGCGGGGCCACCGACATGGTGCCGCGCAACATGCAGGATGTACTGTCCCGCCTGCTGGGCCAGCCCGTGGTGATTGAAAACAAGGCCGGCGCCGGCGGCTCCATCGGCATGACCGAGGTGGCGCGTGCCACCGATGGACTGACCTTTGGTGTGGCCACCCTGTCCACGCACGGGGTGAACCCCGCCGTCTACAAGAAGCTGCCCTACGACGCGGTCAAGGACTTCGTCGGGGTGACGGAAGTGGTCAAGGCGCCGGGCGTCATCGTGATCAACCCGTCCATCATTCCGGTCAAGAACTTTGCCGAGCTGGTGGCCTACCTCAAGGCCCACCCCGGCAAGGTCAGCTATGCCACCCCGGGCAACGGCACCATCGGTCACATGTGGGGCGCGCAGTTCATCAAATCCACCGGCGTGGACATGGTCCACATCCCCTACCGTGGGGCCGGTCCGGCGGTCAATGACGTGCTGGGCGGCCAGGTGCCGGTGTACTTCGACCAGGTGGCGTCCTCGCTGCCCCACGTCAAGGCGGGCAAGTTGCGCGCGATCGCCGTGTCCTGGAACGAACGCCTGGCGGTGCTGCCCGATGTGCCCACCTACAAGGAGGTCGGCCACCCCGAGCTGAACGATCCTTCGTGGTTCGGTCTGGTTGCGCCCAAGAGCACGCCGCCCGAGCAGGTGGCCCGCGTGCAGAAGGCCGTGGCCGAGGCCCTGAAGGACCCCGCCGTGAAGCAACGCATGGATGCCCAGGGCCTGTTCGTGTCCGGCACCTCCAGTGCCGATTTCACCAAGCAGATCGCCAGCGAAGTCGCCAAGATGAAGGGCGTGGCGGCGGCCGCGGGCATCAGCATCGACTGAGCGCATACCGCGCCCAACTCACCACCACACGGCCCCGGCAACGGGGCCGTTTTTTGCAGGGCGCCGGCTTGTGGCGGGCGCTCAGTCGCCGCAGGGGCGCAGCGGCTTGGCCGCGAAGGCCGGGCGCAAGGCCTGCAGGCTGCTGCGCTGTGCGGGCGTCAGCTGTGCCAGGCGCAGGGTGTACAGCGTCTGTGCGGCGCGCTCCTGCACCACGCGGGCGCCACGCACGCCCTGGTTCAGCATGTTGGTCAGCTCGCGCGTGGCGGCTTCCTCGGTCGAGAAGCGGCCCAGGGACAGGCCGGGCTCCAGGCTGCCGCCCGCCCGGTCAAAACCGATCTTGCGCGCGCGCAACTCGGCCCGGCGCTTTTCCAGCGCCGTCTCGTTGGCGAACTTGCCGACGTAGACCATCCAGCGCCCCGCCACGGCGCTGGTCTGCCATTCCCAGCTGCTGGCGGGCAGCTCGCTCTGGCGCAGGGCCTGGCGCAGCCGGTTGGCCTGGGCTTCGTCCATGCTCTCGGTCTGCAGGCAGACCAGGGGTTCGGGCGCCGCGGCCGCTGCGGCCACGGGCGCGGTGGGTGCCGGCAGCGCCACGTCGGGCGCAGGGATGGCCGGTGTTGGGGCTGCGGGGGCGGCTTGGGGTGCAGGCGCAGGGGGCGCCGTGACGGTGGGCTCGCGCACCACGCTGAGCACGTCGGGCCGCACCTGGCGCGCCAGACGCTGGGGTTCGGACTGCACGGCCGGGGTCCAGCCCAGGGTCGCCATCCAGCCCTGGGTCCAGGCCAGGTAACCCGCATTGGCCAGCAGCAAGACAAGCAAGGCAAAACGCAACATGGCAGCAGCTCCGTGGGTTAGGGGCGGGCAGTGGGCAAGGCCATGTCGATCGGGCGCACGCTGACATCGCCGCTGATGACGGGGCGCAGTCCCTGGGGGGTGCGCAGCAACAGGCTGCCGTCGGCGGCAATGCCTTCGGCCACGCCCTGGCTGCCATCACTGAGGTGCACGCCCCGACCGCGCAGCACGTCGCGGTGTGCAAAGCGGTCCACGAATGGCGCCAGACCGTGGTCGGCGAACAGCAGCACGTCCTCCACCAGCCGTGGCAGCAATCGCTGCAGCGCCAGCGGGGCGCTCCAGCGCGGGTCCAGGTCCTGCAGGCAGGCGACCGGGGTGGGCAGGGCGTCGCTGCGGGACGGTGGCGGGCAGACGTTGATGCCGGTGCCGAGGATGACAAAGCGTGCCGGCCCGGGGCCGCTGCCATGGGCCGGGGCCAGTAGGTCGGCGGGCACGTTGGCGGTCTCGATCAGGGTGCCGGCCAGCTTGCGCCCGTCCCACAGCCACAGGTCGTTGGGCCACTTGACGCCGAGGCGCGGGGTGCTGGCGTCGGGCGCGGCCTGCAGCGACTCGGCAATGCTCAGTCCCACCACCAGGGACAGGCCGGACCAGTCGGCGGGCTGCAGCATCAGGCCCAGCGAATACATCAGGCAATCCCCGGGCTGGTTGATCCACTGGCGCCCCAGGCGTCCGCGGCCGGCGGTCTGCGATTCAGCGACCAGCACGATGGGATCGACCTGGCCGCTGCGCGCGCGGCGCATCAGCTCGGTGTTGGTGGAGTCGATCTCGGGCAGGACTTCGACCGTGAAGCCCGGCAGCCGCGGGGCGATCTCCAGCCACAGGTCTTCCGCGGGCCAGCGGGTCGGGGTGGTGCTCACGGGGTGGTTCCTTGCGCGGCGAAGTCCTCGGGCATGGGCGGGCGCCAGCCGCGCTTGGGCGCCAGCATGGTGCCGCGGCAGGTGGGGGCGCCGCACCAGCAGGCGTACTCGGCTTTGAGCTTGGGCGTGTAGCGCTCCTCGATGATCAGGCCGTAGTCGTAGTTCAGCTCTTCCCCGGCGGCAATGTTGCGCAGCGCCACGATGAAGATGCGCCCCCCGCGTTCGTCGGTGTAGCAGTTGGGCGCGCAGCTGTGGTTGATCCAGCGTGCCGAATTGCCGCCATGCGCCGCATCAATCACCACATCCTCGTCCACGTGGAAGTAGAAGGTGTGGTTGGGCTGGCTGGGGTCGTGCGGGTGGCGGCGCTGTGCCTCGTCCCAGCTGATGACCTCGCCCCGGTACTCGATGATGGTTTCGCCGGCCGCAATGTCCTGCACGGCGAACACGCCCCTGCCATGGACGCCGGAGCGGCGCGCCTGGATGCGCTTGCCGTGAGATGGGGGATTGGCAGTGCTGGGCATTGGAATCTCTGATAACTTAAATAGGCACACATGCGCACATGCGCGCACATGTGCATGCGCACGCACGCGTGCGTGAAGATGGATTGTAGAAGCGGTGGCTGCCCGGCGTGGCGGCCACCGCTGCAAAAAGACGAGAGCACTCAATGACAAAGACCTTGGTGATAGCGGAAAAACCGTCGGTGGCACAGGACATCGTGCGGGCCCTCACGCCCGCCTACGGCAAGTTTGACAAGCACGAGGACCATTTCGAGAACGAGCAGTTCGTGGTCACCAGTGCCGTGGGCCACCTGGTGGAGATCCAGGCGCCCGAGGAGTTCGACGTCAAACGCGGCAAATGGAGTTTTGCCAACCTGCCGGTGATCCCCCCGCGCTTCGACCTCAAGCCCGTGGACAAGACCAAGAGCCGCCTGAATGCCGTGGTCAAGCAGGCCAAGCGCAAGGATGTGACGCAGCTGATCAACGCCTGTGACGCGGGCCGCGAAGGGGAGCTGATCTTCCGCCTGATCGAGCAGTACGCCGGCGGCGCCAAGGGCGGCCTGGGCAAGCCCATCCAGCGCCTGTGGCTGCAGTCGATGACCCCGCAGGCCATCCGCGAAGGCTTCGAGAAGCTGCGCAGCGAGCAGCAGATGCAGGGCCTGGCCGATGCGGCGCGCAGCCGCTCTGAGGCCGACTGGCTGGTGGGCATCAACGGCACGCGTGCCATGACGGCCTTCAACTCGCGCGATGGCGGCTTCTTCCTGACCACCGTGGGCCGCGTGCAGACGCCGACGCTGTCGCTGGTGGTGGACCGCGAGGACAAGATCCGCAAGTTCGTCAGCCGTGACTACTGGGAAGTGCACGGCACCTTCGACGCCCAGGCCGGCCAGTACCTGGGCAAGTGGTTCAACCCCCAGTGGAAGAAAACCGAAGACGCCGAGGCCAAGGCCGACCGTGTGTGGAGCGCTGCCGAAGCGCAAGCGATTGCCGCAGCGGTCAAAGGCAAGCCCGCCACCGTCACGGAAGAGAGCAAGCCCACCACCCAGGCCTCGCCCCTGCTGTTCGACCTGACCAGCCTGCAGCGCGAGGCCAACGGCAAGTTCGGCTTCTCGGCCAAGACCACGCTGGCGCTGGCGCAAAGCCTGTACGAGCGCCACAAGGCCCTGACCTACCCGCGTACCGATTCGCGCGCCCTGCCCGAGGATTACGTGCCCGTGGCCAAGCAGACCTTCGAGATGCTGGCGGCCAGCGGCATGCGCCACCTGGAGCCGTTCGCCCAGCAGGCCATCGGCGCGGGCTATGTGCGGCCCAGCAAGCGTATCTTCGACAACAGCAAGGTGTCGGACCACTTTGCCATCATCCCCACCACCCAGGCCCCATCGGGCCTAAGCGAGGCCGAACAGAAGCTCTACGACCTGGTGGTGCGCCGCTTCATGGCCGTGTTCTTCCCCAGCGCCGAATACCAAGTCACCACGCGCATCAGCAAGGTGGAGCAGCACAGCTTCAAGACCGAGGGCAAGGTGCTGGTCAAACCCGGCTGGCTGGCCATCTACGGCAAGGAAGCCGCCAACGAGGTGGAGGATGCCAAGGAAGGCGACAAGGGCCAGCCCCTGGTGGCGGTGCAGCCCGGCGAGCAGCCGCGCACCAGCGATGCCCAGTCCAAGGGCCTGAAGACCAAGCCGCCCGCGCGCTACTCCGAAGCCACGCTGCTGGGCGCCATGGAAAGCGCCGGCAAGCAGATCGACGACGAAGAGCTGCGCAGCGCTATGCAGGAAAAAGGCCTGGGCACGCCCGCCACGCGCGCGGCCATCATCGAAGGCCTGCTGACCGAGAAGTACATGCTGCGCGAAGGCCGCGAGCTGATCCCCACGGCCAAGGCCTTCCAGCTGATGACGCTGCTGCGTGGCCTGGAGGTGGACGAGCTGTGCCGCGCCGACCTGACCGGCGAGTGGGAGTACAAGCTGTCGCAGATGGAAAAGGGTGCGCTGTCGCGCGCCGCCTTCATGCAGGAAATCGCCGCCATGACCGAGCGCATGGTGAAGAAGGCCAAGGAATACGACCGCGACACCATCCCCGGGGACTACGCGACGCTGGCCACGCCCTGCCCGAACTGCGGCGGCATCGTCAAGGAAAACTACCGCCGCTACGCCTGCACCGGCGTGCACGGCACCAGCGAGGGCTGTGGCTTCTCCTTCACCAAGTCGCCCGCGGGCCGCACCTTCGAGACCGCCGAGGCCGAGCAGCTGCTGCGCGACCGCCGCATCGGCCCGCTGGAGGGCTTCCGCTCCAAGGCCGGCTGGCCCTTCGTGGCCGAGGTCGGCATCGTGCGCGATGAGGAGGCTGGCAACTTCAAGCTGGAGTTCGACTTCGGCGACGACAAGGACGAGGAGTCCGGCGAGATCGTCGACTTCAGCCACCAGCACAGCCTGGGCGCCTGCCCCAAGTGCGGCGCGCCTGTGTTCGAGCATGGCGCCAACTATGTCTGCGCCAAGGCCGTGCCCACGCCGCAGCAGGCCGTGCCCAGCTGCGACTTCAAGAGCGGCCAGATCATCCTGCAGCAGCCCATCGAGCGCGAGCAGATGGGCAAGCTGCTGGCCACCGGCAAGACCGACCTGCTGGAGAAGTTCGTCTCCAACCGCACGCGCCGCGCCTTCAAGGCCTTCCTGGTCTGGGACAAGGAAGCGGGCAAGGTGAACTTCGAGTTCGAGCAGCGCGAGTCCAAGTACCCGGCGCGCAAGACCGCGGCAGCAAAAACAGGAGCTGCTAGCGCAGCCAGGACGAGCGCTGCAGCCAAAAAAGCACCCGCTGCCAAGAAGGCCCCTGCGGCCAAGAAGACCGCGGCGCGCAAGCCCGCGGCCGCCAACTACCGGCCCGATGCCGCGCTGGCCGCCGTGATCGGCGATGGCGCCGTGGCGCGCACCGAGGTGGTCAAGAAGGTCTGGGACTACGTCAAGGCCCACAACCTGCAAGACCCCCAGGACAAGCGCGTCATCGTGGCCGATGCCAAGCTGCTGCCCGTGTTCGGCAAGGACCGCATCAACATGTTCGAGCTGACCGGCATCGTGGGCCAGCACCTGGTGAACCAGGGCGAGGCCTGAGCCCCTGCGGGCAGGCCGCGCGCCGGCACCCGTTGCCGGGCACGCAGGCGGTGTGTCGCCTGGGTTCATGGCCCGGACATACGCTGCTGGCAGCATGGCCTGTCCCGTGGCGGCATCTGCCGCCCGCCCTGGATGTTTGCCTCAAGGAGTCGTTCCCATGGACCTGGCCACCGCCCCCGCACCGCTGACGCGCAGCATCGCCCTGCAAGGTACGACCAACTTCCGCGATCTGGGCGGCTACCTGGGGGCCGACGGGCGTGCCGTGCGCTGGCGCAGGCTGTTCCGCTCGGACCATCTGGCGGGGCTGAGTCCGGCCGATCTGCAGACCCTGCAGGCCCTGGGCGTGGTGCGCGCCGTGGATTTCCGTGGTGAGCAGGAGCGTGCCAACCAGGGCTATGTCTGGCCGTTTCTGGACCAGCAAGTGCTGGGCATCGAGCCCACCGTGGTGCAGCGTGCCCTGGCCCTGGTGCAGCAGGGCCACCGCCTGACCGCCGACGAAACCGTGGGCCTGATGCAGGACACCTACCGCAGCTTCGTCATCGACAACGCCGACCGCTTTGCCCACCTGTTCCGCCTGCTGCAGGACAGCGACCAGCCGCTGGTGTTCCACTGCACCGCCGGCAAGGATCGCACCGGCTGGGCCGCTGCGCTGATCCTGCTGGCGCTGGGCGTGTCGCGCGAGGCGGTGCGCGAGGACTACCTGCTGACCAACCAGCTCTACCGCCGTCCGGCCGAGCTGGCGGCCAAGGCCGCGCAGTCCGTGCCGCAGGACATCCTGGACGTGCTGTGGCGCGTGCAGATGCCGTTTCTGGACAGCGCCTTCGTGCTGGCCGAGCAGCACGCCGGCAGCATGGACCGCTACCTGGCCGAGGTGCTGGGCGTGGACGCCGCGGCCCGCCAGCGCCTGGCCCAGCGTTACCTGGAAGGCTGAGCGGCGCGCGACAGCACCCCGCTGCGGCTTGCGCTAAACTTCACAAAATTAAGAGCGCCAAGCGCAGGATGGATCAGCGTTTACTGCTGTTTTGATACAAATTGAGGCTGCGGCTGCCCGCGCTGTCCGGGCTGGCTGCGGTCTTGCAACCGAGCCCGCCATGTCCCGCCGCCATTTTTTGTTGGCCGTTGCCGCCGCCACGACTTTGACCCTCAGCGCCTGCTCCCAGGCCGTGCCCACCAAGATCAGCGTCAGCCAGGCCCAGCTCGAGCAGGGCCTGCTGCAGCAATTCCCCAAGCGCTTCCCCGTCGCCGGCCTGCTGCAGCTGGAAATGCAGCGCCCCGCCCTGCAGCTGCTGCCGGCCAGCAACCAGTTGCAGACGCACCTGCCCGTGCAACTGTCCGGCCCCGCCCTGCGCCAGAGCTATGCCGGCCGCATGGAGGTGCGCTTTGCCCTGCGCTACGAGCCCCAGGACCGCACCGTGCGTGCGCACCGCGTGGAGGTGCTGAGCCTGCAGTTCGACGGCGCCGATCCCGCCGTGGCCGACATGGTCTCCACCTATGGCCCGCGCCTGGCCTCGCAGGCGCTGGAGGCCTTTGCGCTGTACCACGTCAAGCCCGAGGAGCTGCAGCTGGCCGACAGCCTGGGCCTGCAGCCCGGCGCCATCACCGTGACCCCGCAGGGGCTGGACGTGGCCATCGTCGCCAAGGACGCGGCGGCCAAGCCCTGAGGCCCTTGCCCGCAGGCGCCGCGGTGTTGTTGCCGGCGCCGCTACCATCGGACGACTCGGGGCCGCCATGGTGGCCGGCCCATGGACGGAGGTACGACTTGATGCAGCAATCCCACGCACACCCCATCGGCGGCAAGTGGCCGGCCCAGTTCCCGCAGCGCCTGCAGCTGTATTCGCTGCCCACACCGAATGGCATCAAGGTCTCGGTGATGCTGGAAGAGGTGGGTCTGCCCTACGAAGCCCACCGCGTGGACATCCAGGCCGGCGACCAGTTCACACCCGAATTCCTGGCGCTCAACCCCAACAACAAGATCCCCGCCATCTGGGACCCGAACGGCCCGGGCGGCCAGCCGCTGGGCCTGTTCGAATCCGGCGCCATCCTGGTCTATCTGGCCGAAAAAACCGGTCAGCTCCTGCCCCAGGACCCTGCGCGGCGCTATGAAGCCCTGCAGTGGCTGATGTGGCAGATGGGCGGTGCCGGTCCCATGTTCGGCCAGGTGGGCTTCTTCTGGCGCTATGGCGGCAAGGACTTCGAGGACAAGCGCCCGCTGCAGCGCTATGTGACCGAGGCCAAGCGCCTGCTGGGGGTGCTGGATGCGCGCCTGCAGGGCCGCGACTGGATCCTGGGCACCGACTACACGATCGCCGACATCGCCGTGCTGCCCTGGGTGCGCTGCCTGTCGGTGAACTACGAGGCCGATGCCCTGCTGGGCCTGGCCGACTACGCCAACGTGCAGCGCGTGTTGCAGGCCTGGCTGGCGCGCCCCGCCGTGCAGCGCGGCCTGTGCGTGCCTGCTGCCGCGGCGGCCTGAGCACGGCGCGCAAGGGGCCCGCTGCGCACGGGCAGGGGTGAGGCTGCGCACCCCGCGCACCCGCTGCGGGCCGTGGCCCTGCGCTTGTCCGCTGGGACGTTGGCGGTGCCTGCGCTGCCACCGTCTTGCTGCTGGAACGCTCTGTTGCAGTGGCAGGGCTTGGAGCGGGCGGCCCGCGCCCTTATCTTCGGAGCATGTGCAACGCCGCAGTGTTGCCCGTCCGCAGGGGACGGGGATGGCGGCACCCAGCAGGAGCGACGGCCATGTCCGCATCCCCCATCCTTCAACGCCTGCCTCTGGGCAATCAGTGGCCGTGCATCGACCCCTTTCTGTTCTGCGCCCACCACAACGACGCCTACCCCGCCGGGGACGGCGCCCTGGGCGTGCAGGCCGTCGAGCTGGAAGACCGCCCCATGGGCAGCGACTTCAGCGGCAAGGACGGCTTTTCCATGTACCACGGCGACCATGTGCCGGGCTTCCCGGGCCACCCCCACCGCGGCTTTGAAACCGTGACCCTGGTGCGCGAAGGCCTGATTGACCATGCCGATTCGCTGGGCGCGGCCGCGCGTTTTGGCGGCGGCGACGTGCAGTGGGTGACGGCCGGCGCCGGCATCATGCACTCGGAGATGTTTCCGCTGCTGCACACCGACCGCTCCAACCCGCTGGAGCTGTTCCAGATCTGGCTGAACCTGCCGGCCAGCCAGAAGATGGTCCCGCCCCACTTCACCATGCTGTGGAACGAGCGCATCCCGCGCCTGCAGCACACCGATGCCGCCGGGCGCCAGACCACGGTGACCGTGGTCGCCGGTGCCCTGGCAGGGGCGGGGGCACCGTTGCCCCCGCCGCCCGAATCCTGGGCCTCCCAGGCCGAGGCCGACGTCGCCATCTGGACCCTCCGCCTGCAGCCCGGCGCCCGCTGGACCCTGCCCCGGGCCGCAGGGGCGGCCACCCGCCGCATGCTGTACTGGTTTGTGGGCGATGCCCTGCAGCTGGAGGGCGAGGACCTGGGCGCGCACGCCGCGCTGCAGGTGGAGGCCGGGCGCGACCTGGCCCTGGTCAACACCGGGGACGAGGTGGCCGAGCTGCTCTTGCTGCAGGGCCGCCCGCTGGGTGAACCCGTGGTGCAGTACGGCCCCTTCGTGATGAACACGCAGCAGCAGATCATGCAGGCCATGCAGGACTTCCGCCGCACGCAGTTCGGGGGCTGGCCCTGGGACAGCCAGGCCCCGGTGCACGGCGCCACGCCGCGCCGTTTTGCGCGCCATCCGGGGCAGACCGCGGACGAAGTGCCCGCATCCGCCTGACGTGATGCCCACCCGGTGCCTGCAGGGCAGGCGGGCGATGGTGGACAATGCAGCGCATTCCAACCGTGGCGGCCTGGCCGCCACTTTTTTGTGGCAACGCACATGAACATCACCCAAGACACGGCGGTCACGCTGAACTACAAGATCCACGAACTGCTGCAGGGCGGCATCGCCGGCGCCTTGCTGGACAAGGGCGACGTGGCCTACCTGCACGGTGGCTACGACAACCTGTTTGCCAAGGTCGAGGCCGCGCTGGACGGCAAGGCCGTGGGCGAGTCGCTGACCGTGGACCTGAGCGTGGACGAGGCCTTCGGCCCCCACGACCCCAGCCTGCAGCGCACCATCCCCAAGGGCGAATTCCCCGCGGGCGTGAAGGTGGGCGGCCAGCTGCGCGGCACCAACGACCAGGGCCTGCCCCAGATCTACAACGTGGTGAAGATCAAGGGCCCCGTGGTCCAGCTGGACGGCAACCACCCCCTGGCCGGCAAGGCGCTGCGCTTCAGCTGCAAGATCACCGAAGTGCGTGCCGCCTCGGAAGAGGAAGTAGCGCACCGCCACGTGCACGGCGGCCACGGCCACCACCATTGAGCCCGCTGCACCCCGCAGGAAGAACCGCCGTCAGGCGGTTTTTTTATGGTGTTTTCTCGAAAAACAGGAGCGCTTGGCGCAGGCAGGGCAAGGGCTGGATGCCGAAAAGGCTTGAAAAGTATGGATCCCGCCGTGCAGCGGGCTGGCTGGGGCCCGGGAGAGTTGGTGGTGGGCAGGCCACAGAGCGGTGCGCACGGACCTGGCCAGCGCATTTGGCTAGGGCACCCTTGATCCCAGGGGCGCGCACTGCCATGCCGGCGCGGTGCCATCGGTGAGCGCGTGTGTTAGTCCCCACTGCGAATGGGGCTCCTGCCTGGAGCAGGCGGGCTTGGAGTGGTATAAATAAAAATAGTTCTCAATAATACTTCAGTTCATGCATTCTCCTGCCTTCCCCCTGCGACCGGTTGCGGTCGCTTTGTCGTTCTGGACCCTGGGTTCGGCCGCATCCGCGCAGAACCAGGCTGCCGCCACCCTGGAGACCGTCACGGTCGAAGCCAGTGCCGATGCCTCGGCCGAAGGCCTGTCCAAGCCGTTTGCCGGCGGCCAGGTGGCGCGCGGTGCGCGTGCGGGCGTGCTGGGCACGCAAGACATGATGGATGTGCCGTTCTCCGCCACCAGCTACACCAGCAGCCTGATTCAGGACCAGCAGGCCAAGAGCGTGGGGGACGTGCTGCTCAATGACGCCGGGGTGCGCCAGGCGCGCGGCTTTGGCAACTTCCAGCAGACCTATTTCGTGCGCGGCTTCACCCTGTACTCGGACGATGTGGCCTACAACGGCCTGTACGGTCTGGTGCCGCGGCAGTACATGGCGACCGAGTTCGTCGAGCGCGTCGAGGTGTTTCGCGGCGCCAACGCGTTCTTGAGCGGTGCGGGCGCCGGTAGCGTCAGCGGTGGTGGCCTGGGCGGGCTGATCAACGTGGTGCCCAAGCGCGCCAGCAATGAGCCGCTCAACCGGGTCACGGTCGGCGGCGCCAGTGGCGGGCAAAGCTATGGCGGGGCCGATCTGTCGCGCCGCTTCGGTCCCGACAATGCCACCGGCGTGCGCCTGAACCTGGCGCGCCGCAGCGGGGGCACCGGCGTGGATGACGAGAAGGCCCGCACCACCGTGGCATCGCTGGGCCTGGACTGGCGCAGCCGCCGTGCGCGCCTGTCGGCCGACCTGGGCTGGCAGGAGCACAACATGAGCGGCACGCGCCCCGCCGTCACGCCCAGCGCCGCACTGCCCATTCCCCAGGCGCCGGACGCGGCCACCAACTACGGCCAGCCCTGGACGTACTCCAACAGCCGGGACCTGTTTGGCACCGTGCGCGGCGAGTTCGACTTCAACGCGCAATGGACCGGCTGGGCCGCCGTGGGCATGCGCCGTGGCAAGGAGGACAACCGCCTGTCGGGCCTGACGCTGTCCAGCGCTGCGGGCGATGCCACAGTCAACCGTTTTGACAACACCCGCGAAAACCACATCCAAACCGGCGAGCTGGGCCTGCGTGGCCAGTTCGCCACCGGTGCCGTCACGCACGCGGTCGTGGCGTCGCTGAACCTGTTTGATTCCAGCGAGCGCAACGCTTGGGGCTACAACTATGGCACCGGCCTGAGCAACAACATCTACCAGCCCGTGGCCCTGACCCCGCCGCCCCTGACCGGCTTTGGCGGCATCCTGGGCAGCCCACGTGAAACCGAGCGCATCAAGAACACCAGCCTGGCTGTGGCCGACACCCTGGGGTTCATGGACGACCGTGTGCGCCTCACGCTGGGTCTGCGCCACCAGACCATCGAGGTGGAAGGCTTTGACGCCACCACGGGTGCCAGTTCAGGCCAGTACGAGAAAAGCCGCGTGACGCCGGTGGCCGGAGCCGTGTTCAAGCTGCGCCCCGACCTGTCGCTGTATGCCAATTACATCGAAGGGCTGGTCAAGGGCGGCACGGCGCCCGCGACCAATGGCGGCCAGCCGGTGCTGAATGCCGGGCAGGTGTTCGCGCCCTATGTCTCGCGCCAGAAGGAAGTGGGCCTGAAGTACGACGGCGGCCGCATCGGCGGCAGCGTCGCCTTCTTCACCACCGACATGCCCAGCGCCTATGTGGAGAACAACGTCTATGGCGTGTTTGGCGAGCAGCGCAACCGGGGCCTGGAATTCAACCTGTTTGGTGAACCGGTCAAGGGCCTGCGGGTACTGGGGGGCCTGACGCTGCTGGACGCCACCTACCGCTCCACCGCCAACCAGGCCAACGACGGCCGCCGTGTGGTGGGGGTCCCGCGCAGCCAGGCCAACCTGGGTGCGGAATGGGATGTGCCCGGCGTGCAGGGCCTGTCGCTCAACGCCCGCGCCATCTACACCGGGGCGCAGCAGGCGAATGCCGCCAACACCCTGCGCGTGCCCGCCTGGACCCGCCTGGACCTGGGTGCGCGCTACCTGATGGAGGTCGGCGGCAAGCTGGTCACGCTGAACGCCCGCATCGACAACGTGGCAGACCGCGACTACTGGGCCTCGGTCGGTGGTTACCCAGGCAGCGGCTACCTGGTCCAGGGCGCGCCCCGCACCTTCACGCTCAGCGCCAGCGTGGACTTCTGAGGCTAGGCTCGCATGCGTGAATTCTGGACCGTGGTCCACCGCTGGCTGGGCCTGACGGTGGCGCTGTTCCTCATCGTCGCCGGGGCCACCGGCGCCGTGATTTCCTGGGACCACGAGATCGACGAGTGGCTGAACGCCGACATCATGCACACGCCCGGCCGGGGCGCGCTGCAGGACCCGCTGGCGCTGGCCGCGGCCGTGGAGGCGCACGATCCGCGCGCCGAGGTGTCGTACATGACCCTGGGGCTGGAGGAAGGCCATGCCGCCTCGTTCCTGGTGCGTCCGCGCAAGGACCCGGCGACCGGTGCGCCCTACGCCCTGGGCTACAACAACGTGTTCGTCGACCCCGTGACCGCCCAGGTGACGGGCCAGCGCAACTCCAAGAGCCTGGTGCTGAGCCAGCGCAACCTCATGCCCTGGCTGCGCCACCTGCACGAAAGCCTGCACATGCCGGCCTTCTGGGGCAGCGACCGCTGGGGTTTCTGGCTGATGGGGGGCGTGGCGCTGATGTGGCTGATCGACAGCTTCGTGGCCCTGTACCTGACGCTGCCACGCCGCCTGGCGGCCGTGCGCAGGGCACGCGCGGCACCCGCGCCGGCGCGCTCGTGGTGGGCCCGCTGGCAGCCCGCATGGGTGGTGCGCTGGCGTGCTGGCGGCTACAAGCTCAACTTCGACCTGCACCGGGCCGGAGGGCTGTGGGTCTGGCTGATCATCATCGTGGTGTCCTTCACCTCGTTCTCGCTGAACCTGTACCGCGAGGTGTTCTATCCCGTGATGCGCCAGATATCGACCACCACGCCGGGCCCTTACGAAACGCTGACGCCCGCACCGTTTGGCAGCTTCATCGAGCCCAAGATCTCGTTCGCCCAGGCGATCGACATCGCGCGCGCGGAGGGCGAGCGCCAGGGCTTCGAGCATCCGCCCGGGGGCATCTGGTACGGCGGCGACTTTCCGTTCTACAACGTCTCCTTCTTCGACCCCAGCAACGAGCTGGGTGCGCAGGGCATGGGGCTGTCGAACCTTTACGTCAGCGCCGAGGACGGCGCGGTACTGGGCCAGCACCGCCCCTGGCATGGCACGGCGGCCGATGTCTTCGTGCAGCTGCAGCTGCCCCTGCACTCCGGCCGCATCCTGGGCCTGCCCGGGCGCATCCTGATGTCGGTCATGGGGCTGATGGTGGTGATGCTGTCGGTCACGGGCATCGTCATCTGGGAGCGCAAGCGCCGCGCCCGCCGCGCGGCGGCGCGCGCCCCGCAGGCCCTGGTGGGCGACAGCGCCTGAGCGACGGGCCGGCAGCCCCGCTGCGGTGGGGTTGGTGAAAAAAGTGAGCGGTCCGCGCTCGTCTTAGGTGGTTTTTGATGCGTTTTGCATGTAAGACCAGCGCAGGATGGGTGCGGACTGCTCCTTTTTTTAGCGCCTGCGCAGCAGTGCCCGGCGCAGCAGGCGCGCGGCGCGGTCGCGGATGCGGAACGGGCTGTGGCCCACCGCGGGCTGGAACTTGGCGCGCTGGCAGGCGGTCAGAAAGTCGCCCAGCAGCACGCTGCTGTCGATGATGGGGCTGTCCGGGTGATGAAACTCAGGGTGCCACTGCGTGGCAGCGATGTAGCTCTGGCCCGGGGCCCGGCGGTAGATGGCCTCGGGGATGTGGTCGGGCACGCTCCAGGCCTCCACCTCGAAGCCCGGTGCCACGTCCTTGATGCCCTGGTGGTGGATACTGTTGACCCGCGCCATGTAGGTGTTGGGGTAGAGCTGGGCCAGGCGCGAGCCCTTGACGATGTGGATGTCGTGCTGGTGCCGGTCGTAGGTGGTGGCGTTGCGGTGCATCTGCGCGCCCGGCACCTGGGTCAGGATGTCCTGGTACAGCGTGCCGCCAAAGGCCACGTTGATCAGCTGCAACCCGCGGCACACCCCGAAGATGGGCTTGCCCGCCTGGCTGAAGGCCTCGACCACGGCCAGGTCGTACAGGTCGCGCACGCGGTCGCCCAGCCATTCGGGGCGCAGCGGCTCCTCGCCATAGCTGCCGGGCCAGACATCGGCGCCGCCGTGCATGACCACGCCGTCCAGCCATTGCGCGTAATGCGCCAGGGTCACATCGCCCTTGGCGGTCTCGCCCATGGGGCAGGGCACCATCACCACCATCGCGCCCGAGGACATGATCCAGTGCGCGATCGACTGCTCCACGTACTGCAGGGTCTTGCCGGTGAACAACGGGCGGCTGGGGTCGGCGTGGGAGAAGCAGGCGGACAGCCCGATCTTGAGGCGGCGCGAGGCAGGTGGGGACATGGCGACAGGCACGGCAGGGATGGCGATGCTTGGGTTTGTAACCGCGTCCCCGGGTTTTGTCATGTAGGAGAGCTGCCGCAACTGCCGCAGAACGCCGCCCGGTGGCATCCATCCAGACTGGCTGGCGTGCTATGTATTTTGAGTCTATCCGGCCCCGCGGCCCGGCCGGGGTGTGGCGACCGGCCGACGCCGCGGCGGCGGTGGTCGGGTTGATCCGGGTCAATCAGACGCCCTGGACTGACTTGCAGCGGCAGTTTTTGACCCCACACTGTGGTTGTCGGGCGGCAGGTGGCTGCAGCGCTGCTAGGATGTGTGCAGCAACCTGATTTCCGCTGGCCTCAGCAAAACCCGTCGTGCGATCAAGGGCACGGCATTTGGTGACAAGGAGAGATGCATGCAAGTACAAGTCCATACCGACGCAACCATCCAGGGTGGCGATTCGCTGGAGACATGGGCCCATGAGGAAATCAACACCAAACTGGCCCGGCTCAAGGAGCATGTGGTGCGCGTCGAGGTGTTCCTGACCGGGGTGGATGCCCTGAAAGCCACGGGCGGCCCGGGCAAGAAGTGCGTGCTGGAAACCCGGGCCAACGGTCGCCCTCCGGTGGCCGTGAATGCCGAGGCGGAAAAGGTCAAGGACGCATTCAATGCCGCGCTGGAAAAGCTGCGCCGCACCGTGGAAGCCGATCTGGACAAGCTGCGCGACAAGAACGGCCGTGAAAGCGTGCGCGGGGTGGACGACGCGGCCACCGGCACGAACGGCTGATTCCCACACCGCCACCGACAGTTTCTGTACCCCAAAGCCATGGCCTTTCGGCCATGGCTTTTTTCATGGGCCGGGCCCGCGCAAGGCCGGCCTGCGCTGCTGCCTGGTTCAGGCCGCCGTGGCCGTCAGCGCGCCGGGCGTGGTCAGCTTGTCGGCCACCAGCAGCGCGCGCATCTGCGCCTGGTCCATGATGCCCAGCTCCTCGGCCACCAGGGTGATGGGCTTGCCCGAGGCCATGGCCGTCTTGGCGATCTGGGCGGCCTTCTCGTAGCCGATCAGTGGGTTGAGGGCGGTCACCAGCGTCACCGACTCGTGGATGCGCGCGTCCAGCAGGGCGGTGTTGGCCTCGATGCCCTCGACGCAGTTGCGCTGCAGGGTGTGGCAGGCGCGGCCCAGGTGGCTCAGGCTCTGGTGCAGGGCCCAGGCCATCAGTGGCTCGAAGGCGTTGAGCTGCAGCTGCCCGCCTTCCACGGCCATGGTGATGGCCGCGTCATGGCCGATGACCTCGAAACAAACCTGGTTCACCACCTCCGGTATCACCGGGTTGACCTTGCCCGGCATGATGGACGAGCCAGCCTGGCGTGCGGGCAGGCGGATGTCGCCCACGCCGGCCTGCGGGCCGGAGGACAGCAGGCGCAGGTCGTTGCTGATCTTGGACAGCTTGACGGCGATGCGCTTGAGGATGCCGGAGATGTCGGCAAAGGCGCCGGTGTCGCCTGTGGCGGCGATCAGGTCGCGCGCCTTGACCACGGGCACGCCGGACAGCGCGGCCAGCGTGGGCACCACCACGTCCACATAGCCCACGGGGGCGTTGATGCCGGTGCCGATGGCGGTGCCGCCGAGGTTGATCTCGCACATCAGGGTCGCCGATTCGCGCAGGCGCTGCTCATCGTCGGCAATCATCTGGGCAAAGGCCGTGAACTCCTGGCCCAGCGTCATGGGCACGGCGTCCTGCAGCTGCGTGCGGCCGATCTTGAGGATGTGGGCGAACTCCCCGGCCTTGGCCTGGAAGGCGCCGCGCAGCGCAGCCAGTGCCGCCAGCAGGTCCTGGATGCCGAAGTAGGTGGCCAGCTTGACCGCCGTGGGGTAGGCATCGTTGGTGGACTGCGAGGCGTTGACGTGGTCGTTGGGGTGGATCACGTCGTAGCGGCCCTTGGGCAGGCCCAGGATTTCCAGCGCCAGGTTGGCGATCACCTCATTGGCGTTCATGTTGGTTGAGGTGCCGGCTCCGCCCTGGAGCACGTCCACCACGAACTGCTCATGGTGCTGGCCGGCGATCAGGCGCTGGCAGGCCTGGGCAATCGCATCCGCCTGGGTCTGGCTGATCACGCCCAGGCGCAGGTTGGCGGCGGCCGCGGCCTGCTTCACATGCGCCAGGGCGCGCACCAGGGCCGGCATCTGCGCCACGGTGTGGCCGGTGATGGGGAAGTTCTCCACCGCCCGGGCGGAGTGCACGCCCCAGTAGGCGTGGTCGGGGATGTCCTTGGGACCCAAAAAGTCGTGTTCCTGGCGCATGGCGGTGTGGCTCTCTCGTTGAATGGCGTGCCGACCCGCCAGACGTGCAAACGCCGCCCGGACAGGCGGCGTGCAGGGCCCGGATGGCGGGGCCGTGTGCCCGGTCGCAGGGCCGGGGGCGCCGCGGGGCATTGCCAGGGATTATGAAAGCCGTGCGCATGGGTTGCACCGCATTTGTGCATAGATGCCGTGCATTTGCACTTTCAAGGTGCTTTTTGCGTGTATTTGCCTAAATAAATCGCATAAAAATGAATAAATTGCATAGATTAGTGGTTTTTGTCGCATATCGCACTGAAGCAGTGCGAAAACATGTGTCTAAAACGGTGTATCAGCGGCCCTGGGTTCCTGCGGTCGGGGCGGTGATACGGCCCCCTGGCTGACAGACAGGGCGCGCGCGGCATGTTCAGATGGCAGGCCCAGCGCCGGCCACGGCCGCGCCCCGCAAACTAGGAGGAACCTATGACAACAATCCCAGAGACCGACGCCATCACCCAGTTGCCCGAACGCTTTCAGGCACGCATCGAAGGCCGGGTCCAGCACCGCGTAGGCGATGGCCCGCTGGACGATATCCCCCAAGGGCAGGAAGTGCAGGTGGACGTGGCCCTGGCCAGCATGGTGGTGTCCTGGACCAGCGAGGGCCAGCCGGTCACGGTGACGCTGGCGCGCGAGGAGTTCATGTACTACGTGGACGAGGGCAGCATCGCCATCCTGCGCTGAGGCGCCGCCACCGGCCCCGGGGGCCATGGCACAAAAAAAGCCAAGTCGATGACTTGGCTTTTTTCATAGCTGCCAGCGCTGGATGGGCAAGCGCTGGAGCCTGTTTTGGCAGGTAATCCGGAAGATTACTTGGCCACCACGCGCACCATTTCCAGGCACTTGTTGGAGTAGCCCCACTCGTTGTCGTACCAGGCCACGACCTTGACGAAGGTCTTGTCCAGGGCGATACCGGCTTCGGCGTCGAACACGGAGGTGCAGGTCTCGCCGCGGAAGTCGGTGGCCACCACCTTGTCTTCGGTGTAGCCCAGCACGCCCTTCAGCGCGCCTTGCGACTGGGCCTTCATTTCGGCGCAGATTTCTTCGTAGGACGCTTCGGCGTTCAGCTCCACGGTCAGGTCGACCACGGACACGTCGGAGGTGGGCACGCGGAAGGACATGCCGGTCAGCTTCTTGTTCAGCTCAGGAATCACCACGCCCACGGCCTTGGCAGCGCCGGTGCTGGAGGGGATGATGTTTTCCAGGATGCCGCGGCCGCCGCGCCAGTCCTTGTTGGAAGGGCCGTCCACGGTCTTCTGTGTGGCGGTGGCAGCGTGCACGGTGGTCATCAGGCCGCGCTTGATGCCCCACTTGTCGTTCAGCACCTTGGCCACGGGGGCCAGGCAGTTGGTGGTGCACGAGGCGTTGGAGATCACGTCCTGGCCGGCATAGGTCTTGTCGTTCACGCCGAACACGAACATGGGGGTGGCGTCCTTGGAAGGGGCCGACATGATGACCTTCTTGGCGCCGGCCGCGATGTGCTTGCGGGCGGTTTCGTCGGTCAGGAACAGGCCGGTGGACTCGATCACGATGTCGGCGCCGACTTCGTTCCATTTCAGGGCGGCGGGATCGCGTTCCTGGGTCAGGCGGATCTTCTTGCCGTTGACGATCAGGGTGTTGCCTTCCACGGCGACTTCACCGTCGAAACGGCCGTGCACGCTGTCGTACTTCAGCATGTAGGCCAGGTAGTCGGGCTCCAGCAGGTCGTTGATGCCAACGATCTCGATGTCGGAGAAGTTTTGCACTGCAGAGCGCAGCACGTTGCGGCCGATGCGGCCAAAACCGTTGATGCCAACCTTGATAGTCATAGTTGCCTCGTTGCTATGGAATGTGAAAACAAAACCGGGTCACTGTACGTAAAACACCCGCCTCGGCCAAGGCGTGGGCGGGTGTTTCAGTCGTGATTACTTGTTGCGCTGGATCGCCTCGATCACGGTGGCGGCCACGTTTTCGGCGGTGAAGCCGAAGTGCTTGAACAGCACGGGTGCGGGGGCCGATTCACCGTAGGTGTCGATGCCCACCACGGCGGCGCAGCCGTACTTCCACCAGAAGTCGGTCACGCCCATTTCGACGGCGATGCGGGGCAGGCCGGCGGGCAGCACGCTGGTCTTGTACGCCACGTCCTGCTTGTCGAAGGTGGTGGTGCTGGGCATGGAGACCACGCGCACGGCAATCTTCTGGGCGGCCAGCTGCTTTTGCGCGGCCAGGGCCAGCTGCACTTCGGAGCCGGTGGCGATGATCACGGCCTGGGCCTTGCCCTTCAGGCCCACATCCTTGGGCTCGGACAGCACGTAGGCGCCGTTGGCGATGTGGTCCAGCGCGTCTTCGCTCTTGGGTGCGTAGGCCAGGTTCTGGCGGCTCAGCAGCAGGGCCGTGGGCTTGTGCTTCTGGCTCAGGGCCACGGTCCATGCCACGGCGGTTTCCGTGGTGTCGGCGGGGCGCCACACGTCCAGGCCGGGGATCAGGCGCAGCGAGGCGGCATGCTCGATGGACTGGTGGGTGGGGCCGTCTTCGCCCAGGCCGATGGAGTCGTGCGTGAACACGTGCACCACGCGCTGCTTCATCAGGGCCGCCATGCGGATGGCGTTGCGGCTGTAGTCGGAGAAGGTCAGGAAGGTGCCGGCGTAGGGGATGAAGCCACCGTGCAGCGCAATGCCGTTCATGATGGCGGCCATGCCGAACTCGCGCACACCGTAGTTGATGTGGCGGCCGATCTGGCCGGCTTCGGTCTTGACCACGGCGCCCTTGGCGTCCACGCGGAAGGCAGGGGTGGACTTGGTGTTGGTCAGGTTGGAGCCTGTCAGGTCGGCCGAGCCGCCCAGCAGTTCGGGCAGGGCGGCGGTCAGGCCTTCCAGGGCCAGCTGGCTGGCCTTGCGGCTGGCCACGGTGGCGGCCTGGTCGTGCGCGTCGGACGCGATCTGGGCGGCCACTTGCAGGAAGTTGGCGGGCAGGTCACCGGCCATGCGGCGGGTGAATTCGGCGGCCTGGGCGGGGAAGGCCTTGGCGTAGGCCGCGAATTTCTTGTTCCAGGCGGCTTCGGCCTTCTGGCCGGCGGCCTTGGCGTCCCAGTCGGCGTAGACCTCGGCGGGGATCTCGAAGGGCGCGTGCGTCCAGCCCAGGGCGGCACGGGTCAGGGCGATTTCGTCGGCACCCAGGGGTTCGCCGTGGGCCTTGGCGGTGTTGGCGCGGTTGGGCGAGCCCTTGCCGATGCTGGTCTTGCAGCAGATCAGTGTGGGCTTGTCCTTGCTCTTCTTGGCCAGGGCGATGGCGGCGTCCACGGCGTCCACGTTGTGGCCGTCCACGGCGCGGATCACGTTCCAGCCGTAGGCTTCGAAGCGCGCAGGGGTGTCGTCGCCGAACCAGGGCGTGACCTGGCCGTCGATGGAGATGCCGTTGTCGTCCCACAGGGCGATCAGCTTGTTCAGCTTCCAGGCGCCGGCCAGGGCGGCGGCTTCGTGGCTGATGCCTTCCATCAGGCAGCCGTCACCCATGAACACGAAGGTGTGGTGGTCGACGATGGCGTGCTTGGGCTGGTTGAACTCGGCGGCCAGCAGCTTTTCCGCCAGGGCGAAGCCCACGGCATTGGTGATGCCCTGACCCAGGGGGCCTGTGGTGGTTTCCACGCCGGGGGTGATGCCCACTTCGGGGTGGCCGGCGGTCTTGCTGTGCAGCTGGCGGAAGTTCTTCAGCTCTTGCAGGGGCAGGTCGTAGCCGCTCAGGTGCAGCAGCGCGTAGATCAGCATCGAGCCGTGGCCGTTCGACAGGATGAAGCGGTCACGGTTGGCCCACAGGGGGTTGGTGGGGTTGTGCTGCAGGTGGCGGCTCCACAGCGCCACGGCCATGTCGGCCATGCCCATGGGGGCGCCGGGGTGACCGGAGTTGGCTTGTTGAACGGCGTCCATTGCCAGCGCACGGATTGCGTTGGCCATCATCGGGGTGTTTGCCATGGGAGATTGGCTCCGGGGTTGGTGTTGGTGCAAAGAATTGCGGGATTTTACCGGTGTGGGCTGGCGGCGGTTTCCAGTCGATTACATAGCCCCCTGCATCGCCTACAGTGTGGGCTGCTGCGTGCCTGCGCACGCCAGAGAAAACTGCTACGCCATGACTTTTGCCTCCCTTCCCGCCATGCTGCTGGCCGCCGGCCGCGGCGAGCGCATGCGCCCCCTGACCGACACCACCCCCAAACCCTTGCTGACGGTGCAAGGCCGTGCCCTGCTGGACTGGCACCTGGGGGCCCTGCAGCGCGATGGCGTGCGCCAGGTGCTGGTCAACACCGCCTGGCTGGGCGCCCAGATCCCTGCGCACCTGGATGCCGTCTGGCCCGCGCAGGGCCTGCAGCTGCAGTACTCGCACGAGCAGGACGACTTCGGCCAAGCCCTGGAAACCGCTGGCGGCATCGCCCGCGCCGTGCCCCGGCTGGGCGCCGCGTTCTGGCTGGCGGCGGGCGATGTGTACGCGCCGGACTTCGTCTTCGACGCGGCCCAGGCGCAGGCCTTTGCCGCGTCCGACGATCTGGCCCATGTGTGGCTGGTGCCCAACCCGGCGCACCACCCGGGTGGCGACTTTGGCCTGCAGGAAAGCACGCCCGGCAGCGGCACGGGCCGCGCGCTGAACCTGCCGCCCGCACCGGCCGGCCAGGCCGGTGCGCCGCCGCGCTACACCTACAGCACCATCGCCCTGCTCAAGGCGGCGCTGTTTGCCGCGCCCTGGTGCGACATCGCCGCCGGCAACCCGCAGGGCGTGGCCGCGCCGCTGGCACCGTTGCTGCGCCAGGCCATGGATGCGGGGCGCTGCGGGGCCTCGCTGTACACCGGCCGCTGGACCGATGTGGGCACGCCCGAGCGCCTGGCGGCCTTGAACCAGGCTGTATAAAAAAGAGCAGGTGGCGCGCGCTGCGCCGAGGTTTTCAAGGCTTAGGGCTTTGAAACCCAGGTGGGACGCGCGCGTGCAGATCCTTTTTTCGTTGGATGCGGCGCATTCCGCCGCGGCAGGGCCCGGGGGCGCCGCATGGGAGACCCGAGATGGTGGTGTGGGAATACGCGCAATTGTTCGTGGTGGTGGCCCTGGCGTCGATGTGCCAGAACCTCACGGGCTTTGCCTTTGGACTGATCTTTGTGGGCGTGGCCGGGGCCTTGCAGCTGATGCCGATCGCCGACGCCGCCAACGTGGCCTGCCTGCTGTCGCTGGTCAACGGTGCGGTCTACCTGCGCAGCCACCCGTTCGAGCCGCGCTGGGACGTGCTCCAGCCGCTGGCCATCACCAGCCTGCTGGGCACGCTGCTGGGGCTGGCGCTGCTGCACTGGCTCAGCGGCAGCGCCCTGGGCGTGCTGCGCATGATCCTGGGCGCGGCCATCGTGCTGTGCGCCGTGGTCCTGCTGCTGCAGAAGGCGCAGCGCACGGCGCCCTCGCCCTGGCCGTCGACGTGGCTGGCCGGGGGCCTGGCGGGCGTGCTGGGCGGCCTGTTTTCCACGTCCGGCCCGCCCCTGGTCTACCACCTGTATCGCCAGCCGCTGTCGCCGCTGGTGGTGCGCCAGAGCCTGCTGGCCCTGTTCCTGATGGGCAATGTACTGCGCCTGGGGGTGGTCATCGCCATGGGCGAGCTGGCCTGGTCCTCGGTGCTGGTCAGCGCGGTGGCCCTGCCCGTGGTGGCCGCCGTGACGTGGCTGGTGGCGCGGCATCCGCCGCCGCTGCCGCAGCGGGCCCTGCAGTGGCTGGTGTGCGCCTTGCTGATGCTGGCCGGTGTCAGCCTGCTATGGGCCTGAACCCTGGCGCGCAGGGGCATTCCGGCGCAGTACCATCGGTGGCATGACTTCTGTTTACGCACAACGCCGCGCCCGCCTGGCCGCCCAATTGGGCGATGGCGGCATCGCCATCATTCCCACGGCACCGGAGCGCGGTCGCAACCGCGACAACAGCTATCTGTACCGGCATGACAGCTACTTTTACTACCTGACGGGCTTCACCGAACCCGGCGCCTGCCTGGTGCTGCGGGCCGATGGCAGCAGCACCCTGTTCTGCCAGCCCAAGGACCTGGAGCGCGAGATCTGGGACGGCTACCGCCTGGGCCCGCAGGCCGCGGTGCAGACCCTGGGCGTGAGCGAGGCGCTGTCCATCGATGACCTCGACACGCGCCTGCCGCGCCTGCTGGAAAACCAGGCCACCGTCTGGTGGCCGTTTGCCACCCACGAGGGGCTGGCCGCGCGCGTAGAAGGCTGGCTGGGCCAGGTGCGCGCCCGCACCCGTGCCGGGGCGCTGTGCCCGGCGGCGCAGGGTGATGTCTGCACGTTGCTCGACGAGATGCGCCTGGTCAAGGACGCGCACGAGCTGGACCTCATGCGCCGCGCCGGCCAGATCAGCGCCCGCGCCCACATCCGTGCCATGCAGCGCTCGGCCCGCATGCTGCGCGCCGGCGAGGCCGTGTGCGAATACCACCTGGACGCCGAGCTGCTGCACGAATTCCGCCAGGGCGGTGCCAATGGCGTGGCCTATGAGTCCATCGTCGCCGCCGGCGCCAACGCCTGCGTGCTGCACTACCGCGCCGACAAGGCGCCCGTGCGCGCCGGCGAGCTGGTGCTGATCGACGCCGGCTGCGAGCTGGACGGCTATGCCAGCGACATCACCCGCACCTTCCCGGCCAACGGCCAGTTCAGCGGCCCGCAGCGCGATCTGTACCAGTTGGTGCTGGCCAGCCAGAAGGCCGCAGTGGCGGTGACCAAGGCCGGCAACCGCTTCAGCGATGCGCACGATGCCGCCGTGGCCGTGCTGGCGCAGGGCATGCTGGACGTGGGACTGCTGGACCGCAACGTCTACGGCACGGCCCAGGACGTGATCGCGCAGCGCGCCTACTTCCAGTTCTACATGCACCGCACCGGCCACTGGCTGGGCATGGACGTGCACGACTGCGGCAGCTACGTGGAGCCGAGCGAGATCGACCAGAGCACGCAGCACACCGATGCGCTCAGCGGCCAGGTGGTGACCACCCGGCCCAGCCGCATCCTGCGCCCCGGCATGGTCACCACCATCGAGCCCGGCATCTACGTGCGCCCAGCGCCCGGCGTGCCGCAAGCCTTCCACCACATCGGCATCCGCATCGAAGACGATGCCGTGGTGACCGACACGGGCTGCGAGCTGATCACCCGCGGCGTGCCCGTGGAGGTGGCCGAGATCGAAGCCCTGATGCGCGATTACCCCCCCCAAGAGAGACCTGTTTGATGAGCCTGCAAGACCTGTACATCCGCCGTGCCACCAAGATCGTGGCCACCCTGGGCCCCGCCTCGAGCGAGGTGGATCTGCTCGCCAAGATGATTGCCACGGGCGTGAACGTGGTGCGCTTGAACTTCAGCCACGGCACCGCCCAGGACCACATCGACCGCGCCAAGGCCGTGCGTGAGGCGGCCGTGCTGGCCGGGCGCGAAGTGGCCATCATGGCCGACCTGCAAGGCCCCAAGATCCGCGTCGGCAAGTTCGCAGACGGCAAGGTGCAATTGGTGGCGGGGGCCAGCTTCGTGCTGGATGCCAGCCGCAAGGAGCCGGGCGACCTGCAGGGCGTGGGCCTGGACTACAAGGAGCTGCCGCGCGATGTGAAGGCGGGCGACGTGCTGCTGCTCAACGACGGCCTGATCGTGCTGACCGTGGAGCGCGTGCTGGGCGATGCCGTGCACACCACGGTGACCATCGGCGGCGAGCTGTCCAACAACAAGGGCATCAACAAGCAGGGCGGCGGCCTGACGGCGCCGGCGCTGACGGCCAAGGACATGGAGGACATCAAGACCGCCATGGCCCTGGGCGCCGACTACGTGGCGGTCAGCTTCCCCAAGAACGCCACCGACATGGAAATGGCGCGCCAGCTGTGCACCGTGGCCTGCGCCGGCAGCGGCCACCGCCCCGGCCTGATCGCCAAGATCGAGCGCGCCGAGGCCATCCCGCTGCTGGAGGAAATCCTCAAGGCCTCGGACGGCATCATGGTGGCGCGTGGCGACCTGGCCGTGGAGGTGGGCAACGCCGCCGTGCCGGCACTGCAAAAGAAGATGATCCGCATGGCGCGCGACATGGACAAGGTGGTGATCACCGCGACCCAGATGATGGAGAGCATGATCACCAACCCCGTGCCCACGCGCGCCGAGGTCAGCGACGTGGCCAACGCCGTGCTCGACGGCACGGACGCCGTGATGCTCAGCGCCGAGACCGCGGCCGGCAAGTACCCGCTGGAGACGGTGCGTGAGATGGCCCACATCTGCGCCGCGGCCGAGGCCGCCGAGGACCGCAGCCAGGACGCACAGTTCGGCGAGCGCGAGTTCACCCGCATCGACCAGGCGATCGCCCTGGGCGCGCTGTTCACCGCCCACAAGCTGGACGCCAAGGCCATCGTGGCCATGACGGACAGCGGCTCGACCGCGTTGTGGATGAGCCGCCACCGCATCCACACGCCCATTTACGCGCTGACCCCCAAGGTCAGCACCCAGCGCAAGATGGCGCTGTACCGCAATGTGCGCCCGCTGCTGATGGACACCAGCGCCGAGCGTGACACCGCCCTGGTGCAGGCCGAAAGCCACCTGCGCATGCGCGGCATCGTGCAGTCCGGCGATGTCTACGCCATCACCTGCGGCGAGCCCATGGGCCAGCCCGGCGGCACCAACATGCTGCAGATCTGCCGCGTGCCCTGAGGGCGGCGCGCCGCCACCCCAGCGGGCGGGCGGGCGATTGCGCCGCGCCATGGTCAGCCGGGGTAGGGGCGGTTAAAATCGGCGGTTACGACGCGGTTACGGCCGCGCTACATTCCAACTTTTTTGACCGGACCACGACCATGCCTCTGATCTCGATGCGTGAAATGCTCGACCATGCCGCCGAAAACGGCTATGGCATCCCCGCCTTCAACGTGAACAACCTGGAACAGGTCCAGGCCGTGATGGCTGCGGCTGACGAAGTCGGCGCACCCGTGATCCTGCAGGCCAGCGCCGGCGCCCGCAAGTACGCTGGTGAGCCCTTCATCAAGCACCTGATCCAGGCCGCCGCCGAGATGTACCCCCACATCCCCCTGGTGATGCACCAGGACCACGGCACCACCCCCGAGGTGTGCCAGGGTGCGCTGAACCTGGGCTTCGGCTCGGTGATGATGGACGGCTCGCTGATGAGCGACGGCAAGACGCCTTCGTCCTTCGACTACAACGTGGACGTGACCAAACAGGTCGTGGCCATGGCCCACCGCATCGGCGCCACCGTCGAAGGCGAACTGGGCTGCCTGGGCAACCTGGAAACCGGTGAAGCCGGCGAGGAAGATGGCATTGGCGCCGAAGGCAAGCTGGACCACAGCCAGATGCTGACCGACCCTGAGGAAGCCGCCCAGTTCGTGCAGGCCACGCAGCTGGACGCCCTGGCCATCGCCATCGGCACCAGCCACGGCGCCTACAAGTTCAGCCGCCCCCCTACGGGCGACATCCTGGCGATTTCCCGCGTCAAGGAAATTCACGCCCGCATCCCCAACACCCACTTGGTGATGCACGGCTCCTCCTCCGTGCCCCAGGAACTGCTGGCCATCATCAACCAGTACGGCGGCAAGATGAAGGAAACCTACGGCGTGCCCGTCAAGGAAATCCAGGAAGCCATCAAGTACGGCGTGCGCAAGGTGAACATCGACACCGACATCCGCCTGGCGATGACCGGTGCGGTGCGCAAGTTCCTGGCCGAGAACCCCGACAAGTTCGACGCCCGCGAATGGCTCAAGCCCGCGCGCGAAGCCGCCAAGCAGGTCTGCAAGGCGCGTTACCTGGAGTTCGGTTGCGAAGGCCAGGGCGGCAAGATCAAGGGCTACAGCCTGGAGCAGATGGCCAAGAAGTACGCCGCGGGCGAACTGGCCCAGGTTGTGAACTGAGCGCACTGACGCTGCCGGCGCCCCGCGCCTGACAGACCCCGGCCCGCAGGCATTGCCTGCGGGCTTTTTTCATGGGTGCGTGGCGGCTTTGCTGCAGGTGCCATCTTGGTGCGGGGTGCACCCTGCACGGGACGGGCGCCCTGTTTCGGGTCGCCGGTCTTGCGCATGTGGCATGTCAACATTGCATATATTCATGCAAACATTGTGAAAAGTTGTTCACAATCCGGGCAACAAGGACCTTTTATGACCACAACCATTCTTCGTCGCACCCTGATTGCCTGCGGTGCTGCCATGCTGGCAGCCGGCTCCGCGTTGGCGGATGACGCCGCTTCCTTCCCCAACAAGCCCGTGACCATCGTCGTGGGCTACCCTGCGGGCGGCTCAACCGACCTGGTGGGCCGTCTGGTGGCCAACGAAATCGAAAAGCACCTGGGCCAGACCGTGGTGGTCGAGAACCTGGGCGGCGCCGGTGGCGCCATTGGTGCACAGAAGGTGGCCAGCGCCAAGCCCGACGGCTACACGCTGCTGGTGGGCGCGAACAACGAAATCGCCATTGCCAACCAGATCAACAAGGCCGTGAAGTACAAGATCAGCGACTTCACACCCATCGGCATGGTGGCGTCGCAGCCCATGGTGCTGGTGGCTTCCAAGAAGGCCGGCGTGAAGAATGCCGCCGAGTTCGTCAAGGCCGTCAAGGCCAACCCCGGCAAGTTCAGCTACGGTTCGTCGGGCGTGGGCACGGCCCTGCACCTGGCCGGTGAAATGATGAAGGACCAGGGCAAGATCGACATGCAGCACGTGCCTTACCGCGGCGTGCCTGCGCTGACGAACGACGTGCTGGGCGACAACATCGAGTACGGCGTGTTCGTGCTGTCCTCGGGCCTGCCGCTGATCAAGGCCGGCAAGGTGACCCCCATCGGCACCACCGAAGCCAAGCGCTACGCCGCCACCCCCGACATTCCTGCCCTGGCGGAAACGCCCGAGTTCAAGAATGTGGACATCAACTCCTGGTTCGCCATGATGGCCCCCGCCAACCTGCCCGCGCCCATCGCGGCCAAGCTGAAGGCGGCGCTGGACAAGACCATGGCCTCGCCCGAGTTCCGCAAGAAGATGGAAGACGCCGGCGCGTCCGTGATGGACAGCAAGTTGGATGCGGGCAAGTACATCAACGGCGAAATCGCCAAGTACAAGAAGATCATCGACGTCGCGAAGATCGAACTGTAAGCCGGCTGCGCAGGCATGCCCTGAGCCCACCCCAAAGCCCGTCCGGTTAGCGCCGGACGGGATTTTTTTATGGTGGTTTATCAAAAAAGGAGCTGCTAGCGCTTGTCTGGCAAGGGTTGCAGGCCTGAAAGCGCTGGAAAGGGTTGCAGAACCTGCGCTACCTGCTCTGCTTTGTGGATCAACGCTCGCGCTGCAGGCGTGCCGGCTCCAGCGCGGCCAGGTCCACGCCCTCGTCCATCAGGCTGGGGTCGATGGGCTCGTCCAGCAGCAGGTTGCGCGCCAGCAGACTGTAGGCGGCGGCGCTCTGGATGCCGTAGCCGCCCTGGGCGGCCACCCAGAACAGGCCGGGGACCTCGTCATCCCAGCCGATCACCATCTCGCCATCGGCGACGAAGGAGCGCAGCCCCGCCCAGGTGTGCGAGGGGCGGCGGATGCGCAGCGTGGTGGCCTGCTCGATGTTCCAGATGCCGGTGGCGATGTCCTCCTCCTCGGGCTGCACATCGTGGGGGTAGGTGGCGTCGGCATTCGCCGGGGAACCCAGCAGCTGCCCGGCATCGGGCTTGAAGTAGAAGCTCTCGTCCGCGCTGATGACGGCCGGCCAGTGCGCGGCCTCCATCCCCTCGGGTGCGGGGAAGGTGAAGGCGCTGCGGCGCGCCGGCACCAGGCCGATGGCGCGGGCCCCGGCCAGCTCGCCCAGGCCATCGGCCCAGGCGCCGGCGGCATTCACCAGTGCGTGGGTCTGCAGCTGACGCCCGTCGGCCAGCGTGACCGTCCAGCGGCTGGCGAACACGTCGTGCTGCAGGCCGGTGACCTCGGCCTGGCACCAGACCTGGCCGCCCTGCTGGCGCAGGCCGCGCAGAAAGCCCTGGTGCAGGGCGTGGACCTCGATGTCGCGCGCGCCATCGTCCACAAAGCCATCGACGATGCTGGCGTTCAGCACCGGCACCAGGGCGCGTAGCGCATCGCCGTCCAGGCGCTGGGCGCCCGGGGAGTGGCGCACCGCCTCGGCATAGGCGCTATCGATCAGCGGTTTTTGCGCGGCCGTGGCCACGTACATCACGCCACGCGGGTGCAGCAGCGGCACATCGGTGAAGCCGGGGGGCGGATTTTCATAGAAGGCGCGGCTGGCGCGCGTCAGCGCCTGCACCTGGGGGGGGCCGTAATGCTCTTCGAACAAGGCCGCCGAGCGGCCTGTGGTGTGGTAGCCGGGCTGGGTTTCGCGCTCCAGCACCAGCACGCGCTGGCCCGCCTGCGCCAGCTGCCAGGCCGTGCTGGCCCCGGCCATGCCGGCGCCAATCACCACGATGTCCCATTGCTGGGCCTGCATATTGCTAGTTGCTTCGCTCATGCCTGCAACGATACGCGGGTTCTGGCCCTTGTGAAGGGGTGGTGGCGACGGCCCAGGGGTTTCCCAGGCGGTGTTTTGCTTGATCTGTGTCAATTTTGGATGCAAGCCTCCACTTTTTTGCCCGCCGGATCGCTGCGCTGACAGGCTTACTGCGGATACTTGCTTCACCAACTTTTTTCGAGCCGGTGTGGGCACTGACTGTGCGGACAGCAGTGGCTGTATCGCAATTTGCTATGACCTCTGTGCTGCATCGCATGCGCTTGTCCCACAAGCTGCTGATTCTGGGTTTGGTGGCGCTGGTGATGGTGGCGCTGCCCCTGTCGCTGTATGTGACCGATGTGCTGGGCAATCTGCGCCACGCGCGCAGCGAGGCCACCGGCATGCCGCCCATGATGGCCGTCAATGCCGCCGTGCAGCAGCTGCAGGTGCACCGCGGCACGGCCGCCGGCATGCTGGGCGGCGATGCCACCATGGCCGCCCGCCGCGACGCGGTGCGCGAGACGGTCCACCAGCGCCTGGCGCAGGCCCAGCAGGCCCTGGCGCAGGCCGAGGCGCCGCCCGAGCTGCGCCAGCAACTGGACCAGCTGGTGCAGCGCTGGAAGACGCTGGAGCAGGCGGTGGCCAGCCGCAGCATCCGCGGCCCCGACAGCATGGCGCAGCACACCCAGCTGGTGGTGCAGCTGTTGCTGCTCAACGAAGCGCTGCTGCACACCTATGCCCTGAACACCACGGCCCGTGATGACAGCCAGGCCATGATCCAGGCGCTGCTGACCCAGGCCCCGCTGCTCAGTGAAAGCCTGGGGCTGCTGCGCGGGCAGGGCGCCGGCTTCCTGGCCCAGGGCACGCTGCCGCCTGAAAACCGCGGCAGTCTGCGCGCCCTGCACCAGCGGGTGGCGGACCTGCAAGCGTCCGTGGGCCGTTCGCTGAAGCGCGCCATGCAGCTCAACCCCCGTTACCGCCAGGTGCTGGAGGCACCGTGGGGCCAGGCCCAGCAGCTGGGCAGCGAGAGCCTGAAGATGGCGGCCGACCAGTTGATCAACGCGCCGCAGCTGTCCCTGGCCGCGCCGACCTTTTTTGACGCGCTGACGCGCAGCATCGAGGCCGTGAATGGACTGGCCGTGGGCGGCACCGAGGCCTTGACCGAGGCCCTGCGCGCCGAGGAGCGCCGCTTGCGCCAGCAACTGACCGCGATGCTGGCGCTGATGGCAGCGGGCCTGGCGGGCGGGCTGTGGCTGGCCGTGGTGTTCGTGCGCTCCATCACCCAGCCGCTGCACCAGGCGGTGGCCATGGCCCAGGCCGTGGCCCAGGGGGACCTGAGTGGTGAAGACCACGCCGTGGGCAGCAACGAAGTGGGTGAATTGCTGCAGGCGCAGCAGGCCATGCGCGCGCACCTGCGTCCCATGGTGGCCCAGGTGCGCCGGGGTGCGGACAGTGTGGCCCTGGCCAGCGCCGAAATCGCCCAGGGCAACCTGGATCTGTCCAGCCGCACCGAAAGCCAGGCCAGTGCGCTGGAGGAAACCGCCGCCTCGATGGAACAGCTCAGCGCCACCGTGCGCCACAACGCCGACAACGCGCGCGAGGCCAGCCACCTGGCGCATTCGGCCCGCGATGTGGCGGTGCAGGGCGGCGCGGTGGTGGGCCAGGTGGTGCAGACCATGCAGGGCATCCACGACAGCAGCCGCCAGATTGCCGACATCATCGGCGTCATCGACGGCATCGCCTTCCAGACCAACATCCTGGCGCTGAATGCGGCGGTGGAAGCCGCCCGCGCGGGCGAGCAGGGCCGCGGTTTTGCCGTGGTGGCCAGCGAAGTGCGCAGCCTGGCGCAGCGCAGCGCGGATGCGGCCAAGCAGATCAAGCAACTGATCGAGGCCAGCGTGGCGCGAGTGGGCGAGGGCAATGTGCTGGTGCAAAAGGCCGGTGACACCATGGACGATGTGGTGGCCGCCATCCAGAAGGTGAACGACATCGTCGCCGCCATCAGCAGCGCCAGCCAGCAACAGGCCAGCGGCGTGGCCCAGGTGGGCGAAGCGGTGCAGCAGATGGACCAGGCCACACAGCAAAATGCCGCCCTGGTGGAAGAGATGGCCGCCGCCGCCAACAGCCTGAACCTGCAGGGGCAGGAGCTGGTGCAGGCGGTGTCCCTGTTCCGCTGGGACGGCGCCCCCGCCGCGCAGGCCGTGGCCGTGCCGCACGTGCGGTCGGCCCGCAGCCCGTCACTGGCCCTGGCCTGAGGCGCGTGGCCTGTCCCCCCTCAAGGAGCTGCGGCTCCTTTTTCCATGCTTTGAATTTATGGAGAGCGCGCAGCGCTTGCCAGTACTGGATTTGGCTTTGAAAAGTGCGCGAAACGCTGTAACGGCCAGCGTTAATTGCCATGCAATACGATAGCAGCGTGCATCACCTTGGTGCACGGTGGGCGTGGCAGGGCGTGCGGTGTTGTTTAGACCCAGCATAAATGTTAACCCTTGTCAGAAATAGGCCGACCAACGGCCTGAGCAGGGCCTGGCCTGTAGCCTATGTCCCTTCGCAATCGCTTTGCGCGAGTCGCACGATATTCTGTTGTTTCCAGCGTTCTACGCGCACATAGAAGTTTTTTGGCCAGAGTTATGGATTTTTCTGCAGGTGTTCGGGCAAGCCGGTCGGTGGCTGCTCGAGGGTTTACGCTGATTGAGTTGATGATCGTGGTGGCGCTGGTGGCCATCCTGGCGGCCGTGGCCATGCCCATGTACAGCCAGTACATGGCCAAGAGCCAAGCGCGTGCCGCGTCGGCCGATCTGGTGGCGCTGAGCCTGGTGCTGGAGAACCGGTTCCAGAAGACCCTGGTCTACCCCACCTACGCGAACGCGCTGGTCCCGCGGACCGTGGCGGCCCGTGAAGGCAGCATGCAGACCGACTTCAGCGCCTGGGTACCGACGCAAGGGGAGTTGTTTGATTACCGGGTGACCTCGGACAGCACGACCTACACCCTGACGGCGACGCGCAAGAGTGGTGCCTGCACCTTGAGCCTCGATGCCAACAACGTGCGCAATGCGGCCAGCGCGTGCCCGGCCCTGGGTGCATGGTGAGCGGTCGCCCAGGCCTGTCGGCCCAGGCGGGTCTGACCTTGATCGAGCTGATGGTCACGCTGACGGTCATGGCCTTCCTGCTGCTGCTTGGCGTCTCGCTGGGCGGTGACTGGGTTAACGGATCGCGCACCCAACAGGCCCGCAGCGATCTGGAGCAGGGGTGGGGGGTGGCCAAGGCCCTGGCGCTGCGCAACCCCTGTCAGACGCATGAAGGCCAGGCCGCGGCCGTGCTGACGCTGGAACACCTGGCGGGCGCCGGTTATCGGTTGCTGGTGGAGGCGGCGCAGGGCAGTGCCACATGCAACTACCTGTCCAGCCGCACCGTGCCCACGTGGTCGGCACAGTTGCCGGCCGGGGTCCAGGTGCTGGTTGATGGCGCTGCCCTGTCCGAAGGCGCGCAACACAGCTGGGGCATCGACAACCGCGGGTTGCCGGTCGGTGCGACCGGCGCTTCCCTGGTCGTGCAAAGAGGGGGGGCTCAGAACGATGAGACGATCCAGTGGTACTGAGCGCCGAAAGCAGCGTGGCGAGATGCTGCTGGAGGCTTTGGTAGGCATGGTCTTGCTGGGCGTGCTGGGGCTGGGGCTGTCGTACGCGACGGCGCGCATCCTGGCGCAGCAGCGCTATGCCAATACGCAGGATCTGGCCCTGGGCCAGATGCGCTTTGCCCTGGAGTCGCAGGGCTTGCAGGCCCTGTGCGGTGGGGCGGTGGGGCCGTTGCAGATCGGTGCGGCGCAACTGACACCGACGCTGCAGTGCCAGACCCAGTCGGTGAGCGTGACGGTGCCCGCTGGCGGCGGCTTGCCCGCGATGACCGCGCCCATCACCTCGGTTGTGACGCAGCTGCGCTACGCCACTCCCGGCAGTGATGCGCAGGCGACGCAGTTGCTGGGCCAGGGCAGCGTGGTGATCCACCAATGAGGCGCGGGGCCGGTTTCCGCATGCGGCGCCCGCGCGGCGTGACGCTGATCAGCTTGCTGGTGGGGCTAGCCATTTCCATGCTCGTCATCCTGGCGGCGCTGTCGCTGTTCCAGCGCATGGTCAAGACCACGGTGAACGCCCGCCAGGACGCCCAATCCAATGCGCAGCGCAACGCCAGCTTCGTGTCGGCCGGGTTGATCCTGCAGTCGGCCGGCTTCGGAATTGCCGATGCCGTCTGGGGCACGCATGGCATGGTGCTCAAGGACCTGGCATGGGATGCCGAGCACCAGCGGCTGACCGGCCAGAACAGTGCCGATGGCCAGGGCAATGCCGTGGTGTGGAGCGACAACATCACCGGGGCGTTGCAGTGCCGGGTGCTGTGGGCCCCGGCACAAGGCGGTGGCTTGCGCCTGCTGGGGCCGGTGGCCTGCGCCAATGTGACGGCCTGGTCCAGCCTGGCATGGGGTACGCCGCGCAGTCTGGACCGTGTGCCGCAGGGCGCCATCACCCTGGCGCAAAGCACGGCGACCTGTGCACCGTTCGGCATCGGGCCGGCCGCGGAACAGGTTCGCCTGACGTTCAGTGCAACCAGCAGCAGCGGCCAGGTGCTGCACACCAGCATCTGTCTGGCGAATATGAGGGCATCGTGATGGAAGTACGGGCATGGGGGGGGCACAAGCCTGGGCAGCGAGCATCTGCGCGGGGTCACAGGCCAGGGCATGCCGGTAGGCAGCAGGGTGTGGCCACCGTGTTGCTGTTGTTGCTGGTCGGGCTGACGCTGACGGTCATGGTGCTGGGCTCGTCGGCGTACTTGCGCCAGCAGCAGGTCTATACCCTGAGCAACCACGCCCAGACGCAGGCGCAGCTCAAGGCCTGGACCGGCGCGGAACTGGTGCGTCAGTACCTGCAGCATGTCCGGCAGCAGGGTCAGTGGACCCAGTTGATGGGGGCCACGTTCCCGCAGACGCTGACCTTGCAGGGCGAAGGCGTCGACGGGGTGGTCGAGGCGCAGCTCACGGCCGTGAACACGACGGCCAAGACCGTGACCGCGCAGATCGTGGGCATGACGGCGCAAGGGTCTCCGGCCGAGGCCCGTGTGGGCCTGGAAGTCGTCTATGCCATGCCCGGCAGTGGTGGCAATGGCGAGGAGGGCACGGGCGGCAACGGTGGCACACCGGCGCAGCCCGATCATCGGGTGATCACGTTCAGCCGCAACCTGAAGCTGGGGGGCAGCATCAATGTGCTGCAGGATGCGGGGGCCGAGGCCTATGAGATTTCGGTGATCGGCGATGTCTCCACCGACGGCAACTCCATCACCGGGGTCAAGAAGATCACTTCGACCGGTTCGATCCGGATCGGCAGCGGCTCCTCCTTCGATGAGCTGCACGCGAACTGCGACGTGTTCATTGACGGCAGCGTGACGGCCAAGACGATCAACGCCCGCCGCAATGCCTGCGTGCTGGGCGGGGCCAGCGTGCCGGGCGTGTTGCGGGCCAACGGTTCAGCCAAGCTGGAGTCCGGGGTGTCGCAGAACGGCGAGGTGTACGCCCGGGTCAATCCCGAGGACGTGGGCGCCTGTGCGGCCCCCGGTTACAGCCCGCCCTGGAATTCCGCCGCTGCGTCCACCTGTGCGGCGCCCGCGGTGCGGGGGGTTGACCTGAGTGCCGGCAGTGCCGGCGCGCGCCAGGTGCAGACGGCGGGCGATGTCACGCTGGCTTCGGGTACGGTGACCGCACTGACGGCCCAGGGCAAGCTGACGGTCAACAGCGATGCGACGGTGGCAGGGGGGCGCGTCGGTGGCACCGTGAGCAAACCCAACTGGAACAACAAGATCAATGTCCAGGTCACCAGTGGATTGGTGGTCGATGTGTCGGCGGTGGCCAAGGTGGAGGCGGCGAAAGAGACCTTCAATGCGAACGATGTGCGCCACCTGGCGAACTATGTGTTCTTCGTGAATGCAGCCGGTTCCAAGAAAGTGGTGGTGCGCCACGTGGCCGGGATTCAGGATGGCGAATACTTCCTGGCGGACTATGACAGCGGGCCTTACAAGGATCGTCTGTGCACCAAGGTGACGGGGAGCGGGTCTTCCGTGCGCTGCGCCGACCCCCTGCCCGCTCAGTCCATCACGCTGTGCAAGGGCTATTCGGAGTACAACAGCTGCTTTGCCTTCAACAGCAAAACCCAGACGTGGTCCATCAACGGCACCAGTGCCGCGCCCGGCATCGCGTGGTTCCAGGGCAATCTCGAGGTGGGCAATGGCGTGTACTACAACACCTTCATTGCCAGCAGCAACATTACCACGGCAGGCGGCACCAGCGTCTACGCCCCGAATTACGCCGGCTACAGCGGCCGGGTGGATGGCGTGCAGTATGCGCCGACCGGGGTGTGCGAGAACAGCTACTTTCCGGGGCTGTACCCCACGGACCTGTGCGACAAGGCCGGAGCCAAGTACCTGCAGACTGGCCTGGAAGGCCTGGGCAATTACGCCATGCTGGCAGGCAGCCGCAGCGATGAGAACTATGCGGATCTGGCCAGCTATGTTGGCGGCAACATCACGCTGGGCTCTTCGGCCTACATCTATGGCAGCGTCAAGGCCGGCAACGAATTCACCAGCGGCGGCAGCACCACGGTGCATGGCTATGTCACCGCCCTGGCGCAGGGTACGGCGGCCAAGAATTCCATGGGAGGCAGCACCACCTTTGATTTGCGCAACCTGCCCAAAACCATGGACCCTGGCGGGGGCAAGCCCGGTACCCCGGGCACGGGCGGCGAGTCCACGGACCCCAATGCCCAGGTGCAGGTCCAGTGGTCGCGCTATCTGTAGCCACTGGTGGAGTCGGCCGCGCAGCGGACCGAGGGCCAGCTAGGCCGCCATCGGCCTAGCTGGCTGAGGGCGGACTTAGCGCGAGGCCGCCTGGAGGTAGCTGGTCAGATAACGGCCCGTGTGGCTGTCGGCATGCTGCGCCACCTGCTCGGGTGTGCCCGTGGCCACCACCTGGCCGCCGCCGGTGCCGCCTTCGGGGCCCATGTCGATGATCCAGTCTGCGGTCTTGATCACGTCCAGGTTGTGCTCAATCACCACGATGGTGTTGCCCGCATCGCGCAGCTGGTGCAGCACGTTGAGCAGCAGCTGCACATCGGCAAAGTGCAGGCCGGTGGTGGGTTCGTCCAGGATGTAGAGCGTGCGCCCCGTGTCGCGCTTGGACAGCTCCAGCGCCAGCTTGACGCGCTGGGCCTCGCCGCCCGACAGGGTGGTGGCGCTCTGCCCGATGCGGATGTAGCCCAGGCCCACGTCCAGCAGGGTCTGCAGCTTGCGCGCGATGCTGGGCACGTCCTGGAAAAAGCTGCGCGCCTCTTCCACCGTCATGCCCAGCACGTCGGCGATGTGCTTGCCCTTCCATTGCACCTCCAGCGTTTCACGGTTGTAGCGCTGGCCGTGGCAGACATCGCAGGGCACGTAGACATCGGGCAGAAAGTGCATTTCCACCTTGATCATGCCGTCGCCCTGGCAGGCTTCGCAGCGCCCGCCGGCCACGTTGAAGGAAAAGCGCCCCGGGCCATAGCCGCGTTCGCGCGCGGTGGCGGTCTCAGCAAACAGGTCGCGGATCGGGGCGAACAGCCCAGTGTAGGTGGCGGGGTTGCTGCGCGGCGTGCGGCCGATGGGGGCCTGGTCCACGTTGATGACCTTGTCCAGGTGCTCCAGGCCTTCGAGCGCCTGGTGGGCGCCGGGTTCGGTGCCGGCGCGGTGCAGCTGGCGCGCCACTTCGGCGTACAGCGTGTCGTTGACCAGGGTGCTCTTGCCGGAGCCGGAGACCCCCGTCACGCAGGTGAACAGCCCGATCGGGAAGTCCACCGTCACGTCCTGCAGGTTGTGGCTGCGGGCACCCACCACGCGCAGGCTTTGCAGGGCGTGGTGATCGGGGGCATTGCCGCTGCCGGGGATGGCCGGAAAGCCGCTGGCGGCAGGCGCTGCCGCCGTGTCGGCCGACTTCACGGGCAGCCAGGGCGTGCGGCGGGAGGGCACGGCGATGCGCTTGGTGCCGCTCAGGTACTGGCCGGTCGGGGACTGGGGCGTGGCCTTGACTTCGTCGAACGTGCCCTGGGCCATGATCTGGCCCCCGTGCACGCCGGCGCCCGGGCCCATGTCGATGATGCAGTCGGCCGCACGCATCATGTCTTCGTCGTGCTCCACCACGATCACGCTGTTGCCGATGTTGCGCAGGTGCTGCAGCGTGGCGATCAGGCGGTCGTTGTCGCGCTGGTGCAGGCCGATGCTGGGCTCGTCCAGCACGTACATCACGCCGGTCAGGCCGCTGCCGATCTGGCTGGCCAGGCGGATGCGCTGGGACTCGCCGCCGGACAGGGTGTCCGCGCTGCGCTCCAGGCTCAGGTAGTTCAGGCCCACGTCCAGCAGGAAGCGCAGGCGCGAGGAAATTTCCTTGACGATCTTCTCGCCGATCTCGGCCTTGTTGCCCTGCAGCTGCAGGGTGCTGAACCACTGGTGGGCCTGGGCCAGGGTGGCGGCGTTGACCTCGTAGATGGCACGGGCCTGATCGCCGTCGCCCACGCGCACATGGCGTGCCTCACGGCGCAGGCGGCTGCCGTGGCAGTCGGGGCAGCTGCGCAGGCTGCGCAGGCGGGCCAGGTCGTCGCGCACGATCTGCGAATCGCTTTCGCGCAGGCGCCGTGCCATGTTGGGGATGACGCCTTCGAACACATGCTCCACCACGGTGGGCTTGCCGTCACCGTCGTAGGTGAAGGCCAGTTTCTCGGTGCCGGAGCCCCACAGCACGACCTGGCGCACGGCGGCTGGCCAGCTGTCGAACGGTGCCTCCACATCCTGGCCGTAGTGCTGCGCAATGCTTTGCAGCAGGCTGAAGTAGGTGCTGTTGCGCCGGTCCCATCCGTGGATGGCACCGTTGGCCAGGCTGATGGAGGGAAAGGGCACGACCTTGTCCGGGTCGAAGTCCTCGCTGATGCCCAGGCCGTCGCAGGTGGGGCAGGCGCCCATCGGGGAGTTGAAGGAGAACAGGCGCGGCTCCAGCTCCTCCAGCGCATAGGTGCACAGCGGGCAGGCAAAGCGGCTGCTGAAGACGTGCTCCTGGCCACTGTCCATGTCCACGGCCAGCACGCGGCCGCTGGCGGCATCGCCGCCGATGCGCAGTGCCGCCTCCAGGCTTTCGGCCAGGCGCTGCTGCAGGTCGGGGCGCACCTTGACGCGGTCCACCACCACGTCGATGTCGTGCTTGGCGTGCTTGTCCAGCACCGGCAGGTCGCTGGCCTCGCGCACGCTGCCGTTGATGCGAAAGCGGATGTAGCCCTGGGCCTGCATCTGCGTGAACAGCTCGGCGAATTCGCCCTTGCGCGCGCGTGCCACCGGGGCCAGCACCATCAGCCGGGTGCCTTCGGGCAGGGCCAGGATGGCGTCCACCATCTGGCTGATGGTCTGGGCCTGCAGGGGCAGATCGTGTTCGGGGCAGTAGGGCGTGCCGGCGCGGGCGAACAGCAGGCGCAGGTAGTCGTTGATCTCGGTGACCGTGCCCACGGTGGAGCGCGGGTTGTGGCTGGCGGCCTTCTGTTCGATGGCAATCGCCGGCGACAGGCCTTCGATCAGGTCCACGTCCGGCTTGTCGAGCTGCCCCAGGAACTGGCGCGCATAGGCCGACAGGCTTTCCACGTAGCGGCGCTGGCCCTCGGCGTACAAGGTGTCGAAGGCCAGGCTGGACTTGCCCGAGCCCGACAGACCGGTCACCACCACCAGCTGGTTGCGCGGGATGTCCAGGTCGATGTTCTTGAGGTTGTGCGTGCGGGCACCGCGGATGCTGATGCGCGTATGCCCAAGGGCCTGGCCCAGGTAGCGGCCGTCAGGGTCGGGCGCATCGGCAGGCGGGAAGGGAGTCAAGGCGGCAGTCACGTCAGGGCTGGGGTCCGAAAGGAAATCATCCATCATAGAGATTTGGCCCGCCCGGTGTGTGGCGGTCATCTGCCCAATCGCAGACAATAAGGACTTGTTGGAGCCGCTGTACCGGGGCTCCGTGCGCCGCGGATTGCGGCTTTTTTGTGCCGTTCCACCTTGGTTTTGTTGCGTGTCCCAGCCCCACACCGATACCCCCTCCACCTCGCCTGACACCGCCGTCGGCAGCACGATGACCCCGCTGGAGCGCCGCGCCAGCGCCAGCCTGGCGCTGATTTTTGCGCTGCGCATGCTGGGGCTGTTCCTGGTGCTGCCGGTGTTCGCGCTGGAGGCGGCCAAATACCCGGGCGGCCAGGACGCGGCCCTGGTGGGCTTGGCCATGGGCCTGTACGGGCTGACGCAGGCCGTGTTCCAGCTGCCGCTGGGCCTGGCCTCGGACCGCTGGGGCCGCAAGCGCGTCATCGTGGCCGGGCTGGCCGTGTTCGCGCTGGGCAGCCTGGTGGCCGCCCTGGCCGATTCCCTGCTCGGGCTGATGGCCGGGCGGGCGCTGCAGGGCGCGGGCGCGGTCTCGGCCGCCGTGACGGCGCTGATGGCCGACCTGACGCGTGACAGCGTGCGCACCAAGGCCATGGCCCTGGTGGGTGGCTCCATCGGCCTGATGTTTGCGCTGGCCCTGGTGCTCAGCCCGCTGCTGGCGGCCTGGGGCGGGCTGCCCGGCATTTTCGGCTTGACCTTTGCACTCACGCTGGCCGGCATCGCCGTGGTGCTGTTGGTGGTGCCGCCCGAGCCGGTCCGGCACTCGGACGCACCGCGCGGCAAGGCGTCCGAGCTGTGGCAGCACCCCGATCTGCTGCGCCTGAACGCCGGCGTGTTCCTGCTGCACACCGTGCAGATGGCGATGTGGGTGGCCGTGCCGGCGCTGCTGGTGTCGGCCGGGCTGGCCAAGGATGTGCACTGGAAGCTGTACCTGCCGGCCGTGGTGCTGTCCTTCGTCGCCATGGGCGGTTTGTTTGCCCTGGAGCGCCGGGGGCGTCTGCGCGCCGCCCTGCTGGGCTCCATCGGCCTGATCTTGGTGGTGCAGATCGGCCTGGGGGCCGTGGCCCAGGCGGTGCTGCCGGCCTCGCTGGCGCTGCTGGGCGGGCTGATGTTCCTGTTCTTCGTGGGCTTCAACGCGCTGGAGGCCAGCCAGCCCAGCCTGGTCTCGCGCATGGCCCCTGCGGCGCTGCGTGGCGCGGCCCTGGGGGCGTACAACACCCTGCAGTCGTTGGGGCTGTTTGCTGGTGGCTTTTTGGGCGGGGGGCTGGCCAAGTGGGGCGGCATGCCGGCCCTGTTCACGGCCACGGCGGCGCTGATGCTGCTGTGGCTGGTGATCACCTGGCCGCTGCAGCCGATTGGGCGTGCGCCACGTCATTAAAAAACAGAGCATCTAGCGCTGGCTGATTAATGGCTTCCATGCGGAAATGCATGGAAGCCATTTCTAAATCAGCGCGGCCTGCTCTGATTTTTGAAACGTCCTGCGCCGCATGTCCGGCAGGCGCACAGGTGTTGTTGTGCGGGGCTGCACGACGCGCGGCAGGTGCGGTATGCTGCCAGCCTGCAGTCATACCGGGGGGTGCTGCACTCACTGATCTGGCGCGGGAACCTCCCCACTTTTTGCCCGCGCTACTTGCACAAAGGTATTCACCATGGCATCCGTCAACAAGGTCATCATCGTCGGCAACTTGGGGCGCGACCCCGAAATGCGCACTTTCCCCAGCGGGGACCAGGTCGCCAATGTCACCATCGCCACCACCGACCGCTGGCGTGACAAGAACACCGGCGAGAACAAGGAATCCACCGAGTGGCACCGCGTGGTCTTCAACGGCCGCCTGGCCGAGATCGTCGGCCAGTACCTGCGCAAGGGCTCGCAGGTCTATGTGGAAGGCAGCCTGCGCACGCGCAAGTGGACCGACCAGGCCACCGGCCAGGAGCGCTACGCCACCGAAATCCGTGCCGACAGTATGCAGATGCTGGGTAGCCGCCAGGGCATGGGCGGCGGCAACCAGAACCAGGGCTATGGCGATGACGCCGGCTATGGCGACAACGGTGGCTACGAGGCCCAGGCCCCACGCCGCGCGCCAGCGCCCGCACCGCGCCAGGCCGCACCCCAGCAGCGCATGGCCCCGCCCGCGGCGGCCCCCGCGCCCATGGCCCCACCGCCCCAGCGCGCAGCCTCCGGCTTTGACGACATGGACGACGACATTCCGTTCTGAACGGCCACAGCCTGATCGCACCACCCGCACGGTTCACCCGCTGCGGGTTTTTTTATGCCCGCAAGCCGGGGCCTAGAACTCGGATGCGGGCGCGGGGTTTGTGGGCCCCAGGCGCAGGTTTGGGCAGTTCTGGGCAGACTGCAAGGTTTTGGCTTTGTCTGCCTGTCCCATGCCTTCTTTCTATGCCAACCAATGGCGTCGCCTGTTGTCGAGTTTTTCCCCGCAGATCCGGTGCTTGGTGGCGGAGATGGCACAGGCCCACAACCAGGCGCTGGCCGAGCACTTTTACAGCGCCATGCTGGAAGACGAGGCCGCGGCGGGCCTGCTGTCGCACGAACAGGTGCATGCCCGTTTGATGGGGTCCATGCGCCAGTGGATTGCCCAGGTGCTGAGCGCGCAGCCGGAGGATGACCTGGAGCCCCTGGTGCAGCACCAAGTCAAGATCGGTGAAATCCATGCGCGGGTGGACGTGCCCGTGCACCTGGTGCTGCGCGGCGCGCGCCGGCTCAAGGACGGCTGGCACCACCTGCTGGCGCAGCACCATCCCGAGCAGCAGACGCTGGCCAGCCAGATGGTGGCCGCCGTGATCGACCACGCCATGGAGGCGATGTCGCAAGGCTATGCGGTGTCGCGCGACAGCAATTCGCGCACCAAGGAGGCGTACCGCCTGTTCTCCGTGACGCAGAACCTCACGACCGTGCGCGAGCAGCGGCGCGCCGAGCTGCTGGCCTGGGAGAACCAGTGCCTGTACCTGCACGCGCTGGGCGCGGAAAGCCAGCCGCTGAGCAGCCTAGCCTCGTCCAATTTCGGGCTGTGGTTCCGCCACAAAGGCGCCGACATGTTCCAGGGCGCCCCGGCCGCGCAGAGCATTCTGGACGCCATCGAACGCATCGACCAGGAGCTGCTGCCCGCCCTGATGCGTGCCAAGGGCGGCGAGGTGGCGCAGCCGCTGCTGCAGCTGCACGAACAGGTTCGTCACATGGCCATGAATCTGGAGGCCTTGTTCACGCAGAATAGCGAACTGGATGCCGGGCGCGACGTGCTGACGCAACTGCTCAACCGCAAGTTCCTGCCCGTGGTGCTGTCCAAGGAGGTGTCCTATGCGCGCAAGAGCGCTGCGGCGTTCAGCGTGCTGACCATCGACATCGACTTCTTCAAGCAGATCAACGACCAGCATGGCCACGAGGGTGGCGACATGGTGCTGCAGCAGATGGCGGCGCTGCTGAGCCACAACATCCGCGGGGGGGATTACCTGTTCCGCCTGGGGGGCGAGGAGTTCCTGATGGTGCTGGTCGATACCGGCAGCGAAGGGGCCCAGCGCGTGGCCGAGAAGCTGCGCAAGCAGGTGGAGCAGGTGCGCTTTCAGCTGCCGCGCAACCAGACCCAGGGCGTCACCATCAGCGTGGGGGTGGCGACCTTCGACGGCCATCCCGACTACCAGCGCATCCTGCGCCAAAGCGATGCGGCGCTGTACCGCGCCAAGACCGCCGGTCGCAACCGGGTGCAGGTGGCCGAGCTGGAAGGCTGAGCCCGCCCGCGCAGCCCGGGGCCTGCGGGCCGGGCTGCGCAGGCGGTGTTCAGGCGCGCAGGTTCAGTACGTCGAACATGTCGAACTGGCCCTGCGCCTGGGTGGCCAGGAAGCGCACGGCGCGCAGGCTGCCTTCGGCATAGGTGGCGCGGCTGCTGGATTTGTGTGTGATCTCGATGCGCTCGCCCGTGCCGGCAAACAACACGGTGTGGTCGCCCACGATGTCGCCGCCACGCACTGTGGCAAACCCGATGGTGTTTTCCTTGCGCTCCCCGGTGTGGCCAAAGCGCTCGTAGACGGCGCGGTCTTCCAGCTTGGTGCCCTGGGCTTCGGCAATCACTTCGCCCATCTTGATGGCGGTGCCCGAGGGCGCATCCACCTTGTGCTTGTGGTGGGCCTCGACGATCTCGATGTCGTAGCCGGTATCCAGCGCCTTGGCGGCCATCTCCAGCAGCTTCAGTGTGACGTTGACACCCACGCTCATGTTGGGCGCCAGCATGATGGCGGTCTTTTGCGCGTAGGCGGCAATCTGGGCCTTTTGCGCATCGCTGAAACCGGTGGTGCCAATCACTACCTTGACGCCCAGCTCGGCGCACACGGCCAGGTGCTCCAGTGTCCCTTCGGGGCGGGTGAAGTCGATCAGGAAATCGGCCTTGGACAGTGCACTGTGCAGGTCGCTTTCGATCAGCGCACCGCTGTTCTGGCCCAGAAAGGCGGCGGCATCGGTGCCTAGGGCCAGGCTGCCGGGCAGGTCCAGGGCCGCTGTCAGCATGCAGTCTTTGCTGTTCTGGATGGCCTCTACCAGCATGCGGCCCATGCGGCCAGATGCGCCTGCGATGGCGATGCGCAGGCGAGGGGTCGAAGAGGTGGCGGTCATAGCAATCCTGTCAGTGTGTCGAACGTGCAAAGCCGCTCCAGCGCCTGAGGCACCGAGCGGCCCGTGTGCAGCATGCCAAGGCGCATGTGCAGAGAAATTCAGTTGGCTTCCAGCGGGGGGTAGCTGCGCTGGGGTTGCGCGGTGTCGCGGGCGACAGCGTCCGCAGCCTTGGGCTTGGCGGCCGGAAACTTGGCCAGCTGCTCTTCGGAGGCCTGCAGGTTGGGCACCTTCAGCTTGCCGGTGGGCTTGCCCAGAGTGGCCACAAATTCAGATTCCGAGGGCATTTCATCGCCTTCGGCCCGCACGAAGCGTTCGCCTTCGAAGAAGACGTTCAGCTTGCGGTTCTGGGCTTCCACCCCCTGGCGCTGGATGGTGAACACATAGTCCCAGCGGTCGGCGTGAAAAACGCTGGTGACCAGGGGCGTGCCCAGGATTTCACGCACCTGCTGGCGGCTCATGCCAGGCTGCAGGGCCTGCACCTGTTCGCGCGAGACGAAATTGCCTTGCACCACTTCCACCTTATAGGGGGTGATGGAGCTCATGGCATTGCGGGTGGTTTCACTCACGCTGCTACATGCGGCCAGCAGCGAGACGAGAGACAGGGTCAGCGCCACCCGGAGGCGACAACGGGCGTGTACATGCATGGGTAATAAGCCAAGGATATGATCTGGCCCATTGTAGCGGCAGGTGCTGTCGGGGCTGGCGCGCAATTGCGCACCCGGTTTTGGGCCGTTTTGTTGTCAGGGGCAAGCTGTCGTAAGCTTGTGCCGCAACCCACTTTCAATTACGCCATGAAGAACATCGACGACCTCAAAAGCACAGGCCTGAAAGCGACGCTGCCGCGCCTGAAGATCTTGGAGATTTTCCAGGGTGGCAAGCAACGCCATATGACGGCCGAAGACGTGTTTCGCGTCCTGCTCGATGAGCGTTCGGACATTGGTCTGGCGACGGTCTACCGCGTGCTGACCCAGTTCGAGCAGGCCGGCATCTTGCTGCGCAGCAATTTCGAAAGTGGCAAGGCGGTGTACGAGCTCAACGAGGGCCAGCACCACGACCATTTCGTCTGCACGGCGTGCGGCAAGGTGGAGGAGTTCTATGACCCCGAGATCGAGAAGCGCCAGCAGATGATCGCCGACCGCATGGGCTGGAGCATCCAGGATCACTCCATGTCGCTGTACGGCCAGTGTGCCGACTGCACGACCAAGGTGGGCAAGCGCTGAGCGCCGGCACGCCGAGCGTGCCCTGCTGCTGACCAGGCATCCTCGTGATGCCTTTTTTTATGCCGCCTTACTGGGCGCCGCGGCCCATGTCGCGCTCCATCGCCTTGCGGTGACGCTCGACAAACTCTTGGTAGGTGTCGATGCCCCGCAGCTGCAGGATGCTGTTGCGCACGGCGGCTTCCACCAGCACCGCAATGTTGCGGCCCGCGGTCACGGGAATCACCACCTTGCGCACCGGGATGCCCAGCACGTCCTGGGTCAGGGGCTCCTGGGGCAGGCGTTCGTACTCGCGCTCCATGGTTTCCTTGCGCACCAGGTGCACGATGAGCTTGAGGCGCATCTTGCGGCGCACGGCGGTCTCGCCAAAGATGGCGCGGATGTCCAGCAGGCCGATGCCACGCACTTCCAGCAGGTTCTGCAGCAGCTCGGGGCACTTGCCCTCGATGGTGGTCTGGTTGATGCGGTACAGGTCGACGGCATCGTCGGCAACCAGGCCGTTGCCCCGGGTGATCAGTTCCAGGCCCAGCTCGCTCTTGCCCAGGCCGGACTCGCCGGTGATCATCACCCCCATGCCCAGGATGTCCATGAACACGCCGTGCATGGTGGTGCGGTCGGCAAAGTGCTTGGACAGGTAGGCGCGCAGCACGTCGATGACGAAGGCCGAGGCTTCGCGCGTGGCGAACATGGGGATTTGTGCCTGTTCGCACATGGTCAGCAGGGCGGGGGGCGCCGCCTGGCCATCGGCCAGCACCAGCACCGGGGGCTCCAGCTTGACGATGCGCGCAATGCGTCGGGCGCAGTCTTCGGGGGTGGCGTTCTGCAGGTAGGCCACCTCGCGTTCCCCCAGCACCTGCAGGCGGTAGGGGTGGATGTAGTTCAGGTAGCCGACCAGATCGGCGCCGGAGCGCGCGGAGCGCACGGCCATTTCATCGAAGCGGCGTTCCGAGGCGCCCAGGCCGGCCAGCCATTCCCAACGCAGCGTGGTACGAAAAGCTTCGAAGAGCCGGTTGGCGTTGATGGCTTTGTGGCGCATGGCGGGGGCAGTGAAACCTTGCCGGCCCTCGCAGCAGGCAAGGTGGGGTTAGTTGGCAGCAGCGGATTGCCAGGTGGCAATCAGTTCGTGCAGGACCAGGGCGTCGTTGGCGCTCTTGAGCGACTCGCGCAGGCCGCTGTCGCTCAGCAGCTCGGCAATTTCCGACAGGATTTCCAGGTGCTGCTGGGTGGCGGCTTCGGGCACCAGCAGAAAGATCAGCAGCTGCACCGGTTGCTCATCGGGGGCATCGAAGCCGATGGCGCGGGCCAGCTGGAACACCGCGGCCATCGGGGCCTTCAGGCCCTTGATGCGGCCGTGGGGGATGGCGACGCCATGGCCCAGTCCGGTGGAGCCCAGACGCTCCCGGGCGAACAGGCTGTCCGTGATCAGCGCGCGCGACAGGCCGTGCAGTCCTTCAAACAAAAGACCGGCTTCTTCAAAAGCGCGTTTTTTGCTGGTGGCATCAACGCTCACAAGCACTTGAGCGGGCGACAGGATGGAAGCTAGACGGTTCATGTTGGGAAGAATTATGCATCGCCCGGACCCAGAATGCTGGCTGGTGCGCCGGAGCAAAAAGGCCGCCAACTGGCGGCCTGTCAGGGCAGACTTTACCCAAATCTGCATTCAAGCAAAAGACAAGGTGCTTTAAGGGGCCGCGAAGGCCGCCACGGCGTGTTTGGTCGGCGTGCAGCGCCAGCACTTGGTGCGGGTCTTGTGGCTGAGGGCCAGGCGGTCCAGCTTGTCGGCCAACTCGTCGATCGCGGCGTACAGGTCAAAGTGCTTGCTGCCGGCGTGCAGGGCATTGCCCTTGACGAGGATGCTGCATTCGGCGCGCTGGCGCCCGTCCTTTTGCGCTTCGTTGTGCGTGGACAGCAGCACCTTCACGTGGATCACTTGGTCCACATGGCGCAGCACGCGGTCCAGTTTGGCGAGAACGTAGGCCCGCAAGGCGTGGCTGACATCCAGATGGTGGCCGCTGATGGTCAAGTTCATAAATCAACCTCCTGTGCTTTCAGGGTGGCAAAGCTGGGGGCCGCACACCGGAGGGTGCGGCCTGGGGCGGTTGAATGCGCATTCGTCGCTTGCGGACCACTATGCGCCTGTTGACCGGGGTGTGCAAGCGCATGCTGGGGTAGCACGCGGGGAAATGGCCGCCCGGCAGACGGGGGGCGCAAATGAGCGCAAAATGGGGCGTTTTTGCTGCGGTCTGCTGGGCGTGTGCACCGCTGCGCAGGACCGGCATCGACATTGACGCAACCAGGGGCGCTGCGTGCGCCAGCGTCTGGCCCCGCCCTAAAATCCTGGCCTGCAGCACGGCCTGCCCGGCACGGCGACTTTGCCAAGTTTCGAATTCCTTTTGTCTGCCTTCTCCATGACACAGCCCACGACTTCTGCCCTGCACACTTCCAACATCACGTCCCTGCCGCTGCTGGCGCGCGGCAAGGTGCGTGACAACTACGCCGTGGGGGACGACCGCATCCTGATGGTGGCTTCGGACCGTCTGTCGGCCTTCGACGTGATCATGGGCGAACCCATCCCCGGCAAGGGCGTGCTGCTGACGCAGATGGCACTGTTCTGGTTCGACAAGCTGGGCCACATCTGCCCCAACCACCTGACCGGCGAAGCGCCCGAGTCCGTGGTCAAGCCCGAGGAAGTCAAGCAGGTCGAAGGCCGCTCCATGCTGGTTAAGCGCCTGAAGCCGGTGCTGATCGAGGCCGTGGTGCGCGGCTACCTGGCCGGCAGCGGCTGGCAGGAATACAAGGCTTCGCAGTCGGTCTGTGGCGTGAAGCTGCCCGCCGGCCTGACCAACGCTGCCAAGCTGCCAGAGCCCATCTACACCCCCGCCGCCAAGGCCGAGATGGGCGACCACGACGAGAACATCACCTACGAGCGCACCGTGGAAATGGTGGGCGAGCAACTGGCCGCCCAGATCCGCGACACCGCCATCCGCATCTACAAGGAAGCGGCCGAGATCGCGCTGACCAAGGGCATGATCATTGCCGACACCAAGTTCGAATTCGGCCTGACCGAAGACGGCACCCTGGTGCTGATGGATGAGGTGCTGACCCCCGACAGCTCGCGCTACTGGCCCGTGGAAGGCTACGAGGACGCGCTGGCCAAGGGTGAGAACCCGCCCAGCTACGACAAGCAGTTCGTGCGCGACTGGCTGGAGCAGGCCAAGGTCAACGGCAAGCTGTGGGACAAGACGGCCCCGGCGCCGCGTCTGCCCCAGGAGGTGATCGAGAAGACCGCCGCCAAGTACCGCGAAGCCCTGCAGCGCCTGATGGCCTGAGCAGGCGCCACGCGCCGCTGAAAAAAGCAGCCCGAGGGCTGCTTTTTTTGTGCGTGCTCGCAGAAAAGAGAGCGGTCAGCGCTCTTCAGTAGTGGCTTTGAAGCTGAAAAGTATCTGAAATCCTTGCCAGGCTTGCGCAGACAGCTCCTGGTTGGTGCAACCCTGCGCAGTCCGCAGTCCGCAGTCCGCAGTCCGCAGTCCGCAGTCCGCAGTCCGCAGTCCGCAGTCCGCAGTCCGCAGTCCGCAGTCCGCAGTCCGCAGTCCGCAGTCCGCAGTCCGCAGTCCGCAGTCCGCAGTCCGCAGCTCTCAGCTCTCAGCTCTCAGCTCTCAGCTCTCAGCTCTCAGCTCTCAGCTCTCAGCTCTCAGCGGCGTGCGGGGGCGGCCTGCAGGGCGCTGGCCATGTCCATGGCCAGCTTGCGCAGGGCCTGCCAGCTGTCGCGCGGCCAGCCGTCGGCGGGCAGGCCCTTGACGATGCCGTCGACTAGGTGGGCCGAGTGCAGCAGGCGCACGGCGGCATTGGGCGTGAGGCGGGGCACCACGCGCTCGAACAGCTTTTCCTTGGCGCCCCAGATGCGCAGGCCGCGCAGCACCATGGGCAGGGGCTGGCCGCCGGCCAGCGCGTCCTTGGCGCGCTTGAGGTTGCGGATGTCTTCGGCCAGCGTCCAGTGGACCAGCACCTCGGCCGTGCCCTCGGCCTGCAGTCCGTCGAGCATGCGCATGGCGCGCGGCAGGTTGCCGGACAGCACGGCCTCGGACAGCTTAAAGACGTCGTAGCGCGCCACGTTCAGCACGGCCTGTTCGACCACCTCGTAGCTCAGCTCGCCCTCGGGCTGCAGCAGGCCCAGTTTCTGGATCTCCTGGTGCGCGGCCAGCAGGTTGCCTTCCACGCGGTCGGCGAAGAACTGCAGGGTGCGCTGGCCCGCCTCGCCCGAGGCCACGCGCTGGCCCTGCTGGGCCAGGCGCTGCGCAATCCAGGTGGGCAGGGCGGCGCGCTCGATGGGGTCGATGGCCACGGTCACGCCGTTGGCGTCCAGCGCGGCGAACCAGGCGCCCTTCTTGGTCTGGGCGTCCAGGCGCGGCAGGGTGACCAGGGTCAGCGTGTGCTCGTCCTGGGCGGCGTGGGCGGCCAGCTGCTGCAGGGCGGCGCTGCCGTCCTTGCCGGGCTTGCCCGAGGGGATGCGCAGCTCCACCAGCTGCTTGTCGGCAAACAGGCTCAGCGATCCACCGGCGGCCAGCACCGCACTCCAGTCGAAATGCGCCCCCTGCACGGTGTGCACGCTGCGTTCGGTGTGGCCGGCTGCGCGCGCGGCGGCACGGATGGCGTCGGCCGCCTCCTGCTGCTGCAGCGGTTCGTCGCCGTACAGGGTGTACAAAGGCCGCAGACCTTTGTGCAGGTGTGCGGCCAGCTGGTTCAGTGCCAGTTGCATGGGGGCTTATTCCGCCGGGGGGTGGGCGGCGGCTAGGCGGCGCAGCAGCTGCTGCGCCATGTCGGCGTACATGTTGCGGTACAGGGCGGCTTCTTCCTCGTCCTTGGCCAGGGCCAGGGATTCGCTGTAGCTCATGTCGCGCTTTTGCTGGATTTCCGCGTCCTCGATCCAGACGCGGCCGTCGCGGTCGACCAGCTTGAAGCGGCCGGTCAGGCGCAGCTCCACCTCGCGCACCTGGCCGGACACGGTCTTGGCCAGCACCACGCGCTGGCGGCTCTCGCCCAGCAGGTGCAGGGTGGCCTCGGCCGTGTCGGGCTTGGCGGGCGGCAGCACCACGGTCAGGTTGCCACCGGCCGTGGCCAGGTGGCGCAGCACTTCGCGGGTGAAGGGCGAGCCCGCCGGGGCCTGCACATACAGCGATTTGAAGGGGAAGGACGGCGCGCCACGCAGGCGAAAGCCGCAGGCGCTGACCACGGGGGCCAGCACCATCAGGGAAAGCAGCGTACGTTTGCGCATGGCGTGCATCCTCAGGCGTCGTCAGACGACGATGTTGACCAGACGGCCTGGCACCACGATCACCTTCTTGGGGGTGGCACCGTTGATGAACTTCTGGGCTTCTTCGTGGGCCAGGGCGGTGGCTTCGATCAGGGCCTTGTCGGCGGCGGCGGGCACGCGGATCGCGCCGCGCAGCTTGCCGTTGACCTGCAGCACCAGCTCCAGCTCGTCCTGCACCAGGGCCGAGGCATCCACCTGGGGCCAGGCCGCATCCAGCAGGTCGCCCTGCTTGTTGGCGTAGCCCAGCTCGTTCCACAGCACATGGGTGATGTGCGGCGTGGCAGGGTAGAGCACGCGCAGCAGGATGCCAAAGCCTTCGATGGCAGCGATCTGGCCGTCGGCGCTGTCCAGACCCTTGAAGCCTTCCAGCGCGTTGATCATCTTCATCGCGCCCGAGACCACGGTGTTGTACTGCATGCGCTGGTAGTCGTAGTCCACCTGCTTGAGCACGGTGTGGATTTCCAGGCGCAGCGCCTTGGCGTCCTTGCCGAACTGCACCTGGGACAGGTCGGACAGGCCGTCGGTGGCGGCTTCGGCGGCGGCGTAGTTGCCGGCCAGCAGCTTGGCGCCGAAGTTGTAGACGCGGCGCAGGAAGCGGTAGCTGCCTTCCACGGCGGCGTCGTTCCACTCCAGCGTCAGCTCGGGCGGTGCGGTGAACATGGTGTACAGGCGCGCGGTATCGGCGCCGTACTTCTCGATCAGCTCCTGCGGGTCGATGCCGTTGTTCTTGGACTTGGACATGGTGCCCACGCCCTCGTAGTCGATGGCCGTGCCCACGGGCAGCAGGCCGTCGGCGCTGTCAACCTCTGTCTTCAGCTTGGCACCGATGATCTTGCCGGTCTCGTCGTGGACGTGCTCGACGTCCTTGGGCCAGAAGTATTCCTTGGCGCCCTTGGCCGTGCGGCGGCTGTAGATGTGGTTCAGCACCATGCCCTGGGTCAGCAGCTTGGTGAAGGGCTCGTCGATCTTGAGCAGGCCCAGATCGCGCATCACCTTGGTCCAGAAGCGGGCGTACAGCAGGTGCAGGATGGCGTGTTCCACACCACCGATGTACTGGTCCATAGGCATCCAGTAGTCGGCGCCGTCGGCCACCATTTTGTCGGCGTTCTGCGCATCGCAATAACGCATGAAGTACCACGAACTGTCCACGAAGGTGTCCATGGTGTCGGTCTCGCGTCGGGCAGGTTTTCCGCAGCAAGGGCAGACCACGCCTGCGTGGAATGCTTCACTTTTTACCAGGGGGTTGCCTGAGCCATCGGGGACCAGGTCTTGCGGCAGCACCACGGGCAGGTCTTGCTCTGGCACAGGCTGTGCGCCGCAATCGGCGCAGTGGATGATGGGGATGGGAGTGCCCCAGTAGCGCTGGCGGCTGATGCCCCAGTCGCGCAGGCGCCAGGTGGTTTTGAGCTCGCCCAAACCCTTGTCGCCCACGATCTTGGCCACGGCCTGCACCGCATCCTTGTGGTTCAGACCGTCGAGATCGCCGGAGTTGATCAGTACGCCGCGCTCCTTGTCGCCATACCAGTCGCTCCACTGCTTGTCGTCATAAGCGGCCTGGCCTTCCACGGCCACCACCTGTTTGATGGGCAGGCCGTACTTGTTGGCGAAGGCGAAGTCGCGCTCGTCGTGGGCGGGCACGCCCATCACGGCGCCGTCGCCATAGCTCATCAACACGTAGTTGCCGACCCAAACTTCCACTTGCGTGCCGGTGATGGGATGGGTGACGAACAGGCCCGTGGGCATGCCTTCTTTTTCCTTGACGGCCAGCTCGGCTTCGGTGGTGCCGCCTTTTTTGCATCCCTCGATGAAGGCTGCCAGCTTCTCGTTGGCGGCAGCGGCGTGCAGGGCCAGAGGGTGCTCGGGCGCCACGGCGCAGAAGGTCACGCCCATGATGGTGTCGGCGCGCGTGGTGAAGACGTACATCTTGCCGTCTTGAATCAGCTCACCGGCGGCATTCTTGATGTCGTGGGTGAACGCAAAGCGCACACCCGCTGATTTGCCGATCCAGTTTTCCTGCATCAGGCGCACCTTGTCGGGCCAGCCGGTCAGCGTGGCCTTGTCGTTGCCGACCTGCACGTGGTCCAGCAGTTCTTGCGCGTAGTTGGTGATGGCCAGGTAGTAACCGGGAATCTCGCGCTTTTCCACCAGGGCGCCGGTGCGCCAGCCGCGGCCGTCGATGACCTGCTCGTTGGCCAGCACGGTCTGGTCCACCGGGTCCCAGTTCACCACCTGGGTCTTGCGGTAGGCGATGCCCTTGTCCAGCATCTTCAGGAACAGCCACTGGTTCCACTTGTAGTACTCGGGGTCGCAGGTGGCGATCTCGCGGCTCCAGTCGATGGCCAGACCCATGGACTGCATCTGCTTCTTCATGTACGCGATGTTGTCGTACGTCCACTGGGCCGGTGGCACCTTGTTCTTCAGCGCGGCGTTCTCCGCGGGCAGACCGAAGGCATCCCAGCCCATGGGCATCAAGACGTTGTAGCCCTGCATGCGCAGCTGGCGCGTGAGCATGTCGTTGATGGTGTAGTTGCGCACGTGGCCCATGTGCAGTTTGCCGCTGGGGTAGGGCAGCATGGAGCAGGCATAGAACTTTTTCTTGTTGCTGTCCTCTACGACACGGTAGGCATCGCGGGCGGCCCAATGGTCGTGCGCCGCGCGTTCGACCTCGGTGTGGTTGTATTTGTCTTGCATGAGCTGGTAGATCGGTTGTGCAGTCAAAATACTGCTTTCTCTGGATTTTAGGCGCTAGGACGGTTCCCTTGGCGCGCGAACGGGCGACCCTTTCGGTGCGGTTTGCCTGCAGATCCCCTTCTCTGACTGACTTTTTCTGACATTCGTTTGGACTGGTGCCAAACGCGGGTGTGTGCCGTGGATTTGACTGCTGTTGCTTTGTATGCCGGGATGGAGCCGTGGGCCCAGGCCTGTACCGGCCTGGTGTTGCTGGCCCTGCTGGCCCTGGTGTCGCGTTTCGTGGTGCAGGGCGTGCTGCTGCATTTCGTGCGCCTGTGGCGCCGGGCGATGCCGGCCATGGGCTGGGCGCCCATCCTGCTGCACGACCATGTGCTGGTGCGCCTGGCCAAGATCGTGCCCTCCGTCGTGGTGCAGTTGGGCATCCACTGGGTGCAGCACCTGCCGCCCAACGCGACCAAGGCGATTGGCAACCTGGCGACGGCGCTGACCGTGTACCACGTGGTGCGCGTGGTGGCCACGCTGCTGGGCGAGATCAACGATGCCCACGACCGCCACGACGGCCCCAAGGCCACGCAGACCCACTCCATCAAGAGCTATGTGCAGTTGGCCAAGCTGGTGGCCTACATCGTGGGTGCGCTGCTGATCGCGGCGGCCATCATGGACCGCTCGCCGCTGCTGCTGCTGTCGGGCCTGGGCGCCATGTCGGCGGTGCTGATGCTGGTGTTCAAGGACACCATCCTGTCCTTCGTGGCCGGGGTGCAGATCGCCTCCAACGACATGATGCGCGTGGGCGACTGGATCGAGATGCCCCAGGCCGGCGCCGACGGCTTCGTGGTGGACATCGCGCTGAACACCGTCAAGGTGCAGAACTGGGACAAGACCATCACCACCATCCCCACCTGGCGGCTGATGACCGAGAGCTTCAAGAACTGGCGCGGCATGTTCCAGTCCGGCGGGCGCCGCATCATGCGCTCGCTGCTGGTGGATGCCGCCACCGTGCACCTGCTGACCCCGGCCGAGCGCCAGAACCTGGCGCGCATCCGCCTGCTGGATGGTTTCTGGAGCGAGCGCGAGGGCCTGCTGGCGCAGGACGGCCAGGGCGGCGTGCTGCCCCCGCAGGCCGCCGTGGCGCCGGACATGGTGACCAACCTGGCCGCCTTCAAGGCCTATGCCTATGCCTACCTGCAGGCCCACCCCGGCATCTCCAAGGCGCCCGGCATGTTCATGCTGGTGCGCACGCTGGAGCCCACGGCCACCGGCGTGCCACTGCAGCTGTTTTGCTACACCGCCACCACCGTGTGGGTGGAGTACGAAGGCATCCAGGGCGATGTCATCGATCACCTGATCGGCGTGCTGCCGCAGTTTGGACTGGCCCTGTACCAGCGCTCGTCCGACCAGGGCAGCCGCCAGATCGCCCAGGCCCTGGCCCACGGCGAGCATGCCTAAGCCCGCGCGCGCCAGCACCGCCGCCCACCTCCGGGGATAATTTCGCTATGACTAAGCACAGAGTGGTCGTCGGCCTGTCCGGCGGCGTGGATTCGGCGGTGACCGCCTATTTGCTCAAGCAGCAGGGCCATGACGTGGTCGGCATCTTCATGAAGAACTGGGAAGATGACGACGACAGCGAGTTCTGCTCCAGCCGCCAGGACTTCCTGGACGCGGCCAGCGTGGCCGATGTGATCGGCATCGAGATCGAGCACGTCAACTTCGCCGCTGAGTACAAGGACCGCGTCTTCGCCGAGTTCCTGCGCGAGTACGAGTCCGGGCGCACGCCCAACCCCGATGTGCTGTGCAACGCTGAGATCAAGTTCAAGGCCTTCCTGGACCACGCCATGCGCCTGGGGGCGGAAAAGATCGCCACCGGCCACTACGCCCGCGTGCGCCAGAACGCCACGACCGGCCTGTTCGAGCTGCTCAAGGGCCTGGATCCGTCCAAGGACCAGAGCTACTTCCTGCACCGCCTGAACCAGGCCCAGCTGTCCAAGACGCTGTTCCCCGTGGGCGAGCTGCACAAGACCGAAGTGCGCCGCATCGCCGAGGAAATCGGCCTGCCCAACGCCAAGAAGAAGGACTCCACCGGCATCTGCTTCATCGGCGAGCGGCCATTCCGCGATTTCCTGAACCGCTACATCAGCAAGGAACCCGGTCCCATCCTGGACGACCGCAACCGCAAGCTGGGCAAGCACGTGGGCCTGAGCTTCTACACCCTGGGCCAGCGCTCGGGCCTGGGCATCGGCGGCGTCAAGGACAAGGGCGCGGCGCGCGGTGCGGGCGACCATGCCCCCTGGTTCGTGGCCGCCAAGGAGGTGGAGAAGAACATCCTGCGCGTGGTGCAAGGCCATGACCACCCGCTGCTGCTGTCGCACCGTCTGGACGCGGACAACGCCAGCTGGGTGGCGGGCCATGCGCCCGTGCCCAGCACCTATGGCTCCAAGACCCGCTACCGCCAGCCCGATTCGCCGGCCCTCCTGGGGGCCTGCCCCAGCGCCACACAGTTCCGCCTGGACTTTCCCGAGGCGCAATGGGCGGTCACGCCCGGCCAGTCGGCCGTGCTGTACGACGGTGAGGTCTGCCTCGGTGGCGGCATGATCGCCGCCGTCGATCCCCAGGACTGAGGCCGGCGCCACGGCGGGCCGCGGAGCCGGTCACGCCCCCAGCCCAGGCCAACACCAGGCACGCTTGCGTGCCTTTTTTTGTGCGCAAAATCTGGGTCAAATCACGCGCTAGCGCCCATCCAGACTGCGCGGGTTGCTATGGAATCAGTCGACCAGTTGGGCGCGGGCCTTGGCCATCCAGCCGTGCAGGTGGGTGTGCAGGTCGCTCTGGCTGAAGGAGCAGCTTTCCTCGGTGAACAGGGCGCTGGACTCCAGTCGGTCCAGCAGTTGCAGCAGCACCGGGCCGTAGCGCTCGGGCAGGGCCGCCAGCAGGGCGTGGGCGGCGCGCGCCTGGTCGTTGAGCTGTGCGGCGCTGAGGCTGCCGTCCTCCAGGCGCAGCAGGGCGTCGTCCAGGGCCTGCAGCTGCAGCAGGGCGTCGGTGTGGGCGGTCATGGCCGTTCTCCTCGGTGGCGGGGTGTTGGTATGCAGTGTAGGGCGCGGCAGACAGCCCTGTCACCGCACAGACCTCGCTTCTCGGCGAGAATCTGGGCATGAACGCGCTGAACATTGCCGAAACCATGCAGACCATGGGTTTGCAAGCAAAAGTGGCTGCAGCCCAGATGGCACGGGCGAATGCTGCTACCAAAAGCAAGGCCTTGCTGGCCTTGGCACGCCTGCTGCGCGACAACGTCGCGGCGCTGCAGGTGGACAACGCCCGGGACCTGGAGCGGGCCGTGGCGAATGGACTGTCCGACCCGATGGTCGACCGCCTGCGCCTGACGCCCAAGGTGCTGGAGACCTGCGCCCAGGGTTGCGAGCAGCTGGCCCACATGCCGGATGTGATCGGCGAGATCTCGGGCATGAAGCAGCAGCCCAGCGGCATCCGCGTCGGCCAGATGCGCGTGCCCATTGGCGTGTTCGGCATGATTTACGAAAGCCGCCCGAACGTGACCATCGAGGCCGCCAGCCTGTCGATCAAGAGCGGCAACGCCTGCATCCTGCGCGGCGGCTCCGAGGCCATCGACTCCAACAAGGCCCTGGCCCGCCTGGTGGCCCAGGCCATGGCCGAAGCCGGACTGCCCGAGCATGGCGTGCAGTTGGTGCAGACCACGGACCGCGAGGCCGTGGGCCAGCTGATCGCCATGCCCGCCTATGTGGACGTCATCATTCCGCGCGGCGGCAAGGGCCTGATCGAGCGCATCAGCCGCGACGCCAAGGTGCCGGTGATCAAGCACCTGGACGGCAACTGCCACACCTATGTGGACGACCCCTGCGACATCGAGCTGGCCGTCAAGGTCACGGACAACGCCAAGACCCAGAAGTACAGCCCCTGCAACGCCACCGAAAGCCTGCTGGTGGCGCGTGGCGTGGCGCACGAGTTCCTGCCCAAGATCGGCGCCATCTTTGCCGCCAAGGGCGTGGAGATGCGCGGCTGCCCCGAAGCCCTGGCCATCCTGCGCCAGGTCGCCGGCGCCCAGCTGGCCGAGGCCACCGAGGCCGACTGGAGCGAGGAATACCTGGCCCCCATCATCAGCGTGAAGGTGGTGGACGGCCTGGATGCCGCCATCGCCCACATCAATCGCTACTCCAGCGGCCACACCGAGGCCATCCTGACGCGCGACCACGTGCACGCCCAGCGCTTTTTGCGCGAGGTCGACTCGGCCAGCGTCATGGTCAATGCCAGCACCCGCTTTGCCGACGGCTTCGAGTACGGCCTGGGCGCGGAAATTGGCATCAGCACCGACAAGTTCCATGCGCGCGGTCCGGTGGGCATCGAGGGGCTGACCTCGCTCAAATACATCGTGCTGGGCGAAGGCGACGTGCGCAGCTGAAGACCGCAGGCCGGACGGCGGCGGTTGGCCGCGCGGCCTGGGCAGGTGCCTGCATCACAAGGACAGGGCATGAAGATCATCATCTTGGGGGCGGGCCGGGTCGGCTACAGCGTGGCGGAGAGCCTGGTCTCCGAGCGCAATGACATCACCGTCATCGACACCGATGCCCAGCGCCTGCAGGAGCTGCAGGACCGGTTCGACCTGCGCGGGGTCGTGGGCAACGGCATCGACGTGCAGGTGCTGGCCGAGGCCGGCGCCGCCGACACCGACCTGCTGATCGCCTGCGCGGCCCAGGACGAAACCAACCTGGTCTGCTGCAAGATCGCCCACATGGTGTTCGGCGTGCGCACCCGCGTGGCGCGTGTGCGGGCGGCGGGCTTCGATGTGTCGCAGCCGCTGCTGGGCCCCGAGGGCTTTGCGGTGGACACCATCATCTGTCCCGAAACCTCGGTGATGCGCTACATCCTGAAGCTCATCGAGTACCCCGATGCCCTGCAGGTGCGCGAGTTCGCCGGCGGGCGCGCCTGCCTGTCCTCGGTGCGCGCGCGGCTGGGGGCGCCCGGCGTGGGCATGCGCATCGGCGACGTGCGCATGCACCACCCGGAGCTGGCGATGCGCATCGTGGCCATCTACCGGCGCTTTGCCGACGAGCCCGACCGCTTCGTGCGCTGTGACGGCAGCACCCGCATCGAGCCGGGCGACGAAGTCTTCGTGCTGGCCGCCAGCGAGCATCTGCAGCAGATGCTGAATGTCTTTCACCGCCCCAGCGGCCAGCCGGCGCGGGCAGTGCGTCGTATTTTGATAGCAGGCGGCGATCCGGTCAGCCTGCACCTGGCCCAGGCCCTGGCGAGCGAGCCGGGGCGCTTCATCGTCAAGATCATCGAAAGCGATCCGCGCCGCTGTGAGGTGCTGGCGGCGGCCCTGCCCAGCGAGGTGCTGGTGCTGCAGGGCAACCCCACGGACGAGGACCTGTTCGCCGACGAGAGCGTGGAGGAGACGGACTTGTTCCTGGCGCTCACCGAGGACGACGAGAACAACATCATGGCCAGCCTGCTGGCCAAGCGCATGGGCGCCAGCCGCGTGCTGGCGCTGATCAACCGGCGCAGCTATGCCGACCTGATGCACGGCACGCAGATCGACATCGCGCTGTCGCCCGCGCAGGCCATGCTGGGCGAGTTCCTGGCCCATGTGCGCAAGGGCGACGTGCAGGCCGTGCACAGCTTGCGCCGCGGCGTGGCCGAGGCGCTGGAGATCGTGGCGCGCGGCGACCGCAAGAGCTCCAAGGTGGTGGGGCGCCCGGTGGAGGCGCTGAAGCTGCCGCCCGAGGTGCACATCGGCCTGATCATCCGCGGCCTGCCGGACACCGAGGACATCCAGGCCCAGGCCGAAGGGGTGGAGCCCGAGGTCATCATCCCGCACAGCCACACCGTGATCGAGAGCAACGACCACGTGGTCTTCTTCCTGCCCAACAAGCGTTTGGTGCAGGAGGTGGAGCGGCTGTTCCGCGTCAGCGCCACGTTCTTCTAACGCGCAGGAGCGCTGCATGCAAGACCTGTTTCCCGTACTGCGCGTGTTGGGCGTGCTGCTGGTGTTCTTCGCCCTCGGCATGACGGTGCCGCTGGCGGCCTCCTGGTGGATGCAGGACGGGGTCTGGCCTGCCTGGCCGGCCGCCGTGGCGGCCACGGCGCTGGCCGGGCTGCTGCTGTGGTTCTGCATGCGCCACCACAAGCGCGAGCTGCAGCCGCGCCACGGCGTGATCCTGGTGACCCTGGTGTGGGTCTGCCTGCCGCTGTCGGCGGCCCTGCCGATGATGGCGGTCTACCACCTGCTGGGGCGCGAGCTGCCTTTCACCTATGCCTATTTCGAGGCCGTGTCCGGGCTGACCACGGCGGGCTCGTCCGTGCTGTCCAACCTGGACGAACTGCCGGTGTCGCTCAACCTCTGGCGCACCTTCCTGCAGTGGGTGGGCGGCATGGGGATCCTGATCCTGGCCGTGGCCATCATGCCGCTGCTGGGCGTGGGCGGCAGCCAGATGTTTCGTGCCGAGGCGGCCGGCCCGGTCAAGGACACCAAGCTGACGCCGCGCATCACCGGCACGGCCAAGGGCCTGTGGGGGGTGTACGCGGTGTTTTCCGTGTCCTGCATGCTGGCCTTCTGGCTGGGGGGGATGGAGCCGCTGGATGCGCTGATGCACATGTTCACCACGGTGAGCCTGGGCGGGCTGTCGTCCCACGACGCCAGCTTCGGCCACTTCCAGTCACCGCTGCTGGAGGCCATCGCCTTCGTCTTCATGGTGGCGGCCAGCTGCAATTTCGCGCTGTATTTCGTGGCCATGCGCAAGGGCAACTGGCAGGGCTTCTGGCGCGACCCCGAGATGCGCGCCACGGTCGGCGTGCTGCTGGGCAGCAGTGTGCTGGTGTCGCTGCTGCTGTGGATCAAGGGCGTGTACGGCCCGCTGGAGGCCTTCCGCTACGGCATGTTCAACACCGTCTCTGTGGCCACCACCACGGGCTTTGCCACGGTCGACTACCTGAGCTGGCCGGTGTTCGCCCCGTTCTTCATGCTGTTCCTGTCGGGCATGGCCACCAGCGCGGGCTCGACCGGCGGGGGCATCAAGATGATGCGCATGCTGATTCTGTTCAGCCAGGCGCGGCGTGAGCTGACACGGCTGGTGCACCCGCGCGCCGTACAACCGGTGGTGCTCGGTGGGCGTGTCGTGGATAACCGCATGATTTTTGCCGTTCTGGCGTTTATGCTGGTGTATGGCGGCACGATTGTGCTGCTGAGCATGGTGATGATGCTGACGGACCTGGATCCCATCACGGCGTTTTCGGCCGTGGTGGCCAGCGTGCACTGCCTGGGACCGGGGCTGGGCAGCATCGGACCGGCCTCTTCGTACGCGGGGCTGACGGACTTTCAGATCTGGGTCTGCACGCTCGGTATGTTGTTGGGGCGCTTGGAGATTTTGAGCTTTCTCGCACTGCTGACCCCTGCATTCTGGCGCCGGTGAGTGAGCACCTGCGTATGATTCAGGGCATAAGGGTAAACACTTAAGTTTGCAGCGATTACCTACAATTACATAACCACCGTCGTTCGAGGACATACATGGTTCCACATCTCATCACCGCTTTGACCGGGCCGATCAACGAGCTTGAGCAGCGCATCATCGACTCCATGCCAGCCATCGAGCGCTGGTTCCGCCTGGAGTGGATGGAGCACACGCCGCCCTTCTACAGCTCGGTGGACATCCGCAATTCCGGTTTCAAGCTGGCCCCTGTGGACACCAACCTGTTTCCCGGCAACTGGAACAATCTGACCGACCAGATGTTGCCCCTGGCGGTGCAGGCCACCATGGCCGCGATCGAGAAGATCTGCCCCGAGGCGCGCAACCTCCTGATCATTCCGGAGAACCACAACCGCAACCCCTCCTACCTGATGAACCTGGCGCAGCTGCAGCGCATCTTCAAGATGGCGGGGCTGAATGCGCGCCTGGGCTCCATCAGTCCGGACATCAAGAAGCCCACCGAGCTGAAGCTGCCCAACGGCGAGAGCGTGCTGCTGGAGCCGGTGATCCGCACCAAGCGCCGCATCGGCCTGAAGTACTTCGACCCCTGCACCATCCTGCTGAACAACGACCTGTCGGCCGGAGCGCCAGGCATCCTGGAAGAGCTGTATGAGCAGTACCTGCTGCCTCCTTTGCACGCGGGCTGGAGCGTGCGCCGCAAGAGCCGCCATTTCCAGAGCTACGAAGAGGTGGCCAAGCGCTTCGGCAAGCTGCTGGGGATTGACCACTGGCTGATCAACCCCCTGTTCGCCAAGGTGGAGCAGCTGGACTTCAACGAAGGCACGGGACTGGACAACCTGGCCACCCAGGTGGATGCGCTGCTGACCAAGGTGCGCCGCAAGTACAAGGAATACGGCATCAAGGAGAAGCCCTTCGCCATCGTCAAGGCCGACAACGGCACCTATGGCATGGGCGTGATGACGGTGCGCGACGCCAAGGAGCTGGACGACCTGACCAAGAAGGCGCGCAACAAGATGGGCATCATCAAGGATGGGCTGTCCGTGCAGGACTTCATCATCCAGGAAGGCGTGCAGACCTCGGAGCGCATGAACGACGCCGTGGCCGAGCCCGTGGTCTACACCCTGGACCGCTATGTGGTTGGCGGCTTCTACCGCATGCACCCCGAGCGCGGCATCGACGAGAACCTGAACGCCCCCGGCTCCAGCTACGTGCCGCTGGCGTTCGCGCACAGCACCCACATGCCCCAGCCCGGCATGCACCCCGGTGCCAGCGCGCCTAACCGCTTCTACATGTACGGCGTCATCGCGCGCCTGGCCATGCTGGCCGCCAGCTATGAGCTGGAAGCCACCAACCCCGACGCCGAGGTTTACGACTGAGGTCTGGGTCAGGACACGACACGACACGGCCGTGGTGTAAAAAGAATAGCTGCCAGCGCTGGTTGTGCAAGGAATTCAGATATAAATCTATTAGAAATCCTTGTAAAACCAGCGCAACCAGCTTCTGTTTTCAAAGCGCAGCTCCGGGTCTGCGCTTTTTTTATGCCGTCGTCCCCGGCGTGCCAGAGCCGGGTGGCGCTGCGCGGTGGCTGTGCGCACAATGTGCGCCATGCAATTTTTCAGAGACTTCAGCCTGTCGGCGCTGAGTGCCGGTTTTGTGGCGGTGTTGGTGGGGGTGACCAGCTCGGTGGCCCTGGTGTTCCAGGCGGCCCAGGCCTTCGGGGCCACGCCGGCAGAGATCAGCTCGTGGATGTGGGCCCTGGGCTGGGGCATCGGCCTGTGCTGCGCCGTGCCTTCGCTGCTGCTGCGCAAGCCGGTGATGGTGGCCTGGTCCACGCCCGGGGCCGCGGTGCTGGCGGCCGCCGGGGTGGCAGGCGGCTTCAGCATGGCCGAGGCCGTGGGCGCCTTCATCGTCAGCGCGGCACTGATTGCGCTGTGTGGCTTCAGCGGCTGGTTCGAGCGGGTGATGGACCGCATCCCCGCGGCGATTGCGGCGGCGCTGCTGGCCGGGGTGCTGGCCCGCTTTGGCCTGCAGGTGTTCGAGTCGGCGCAGACGGCCCTGCCCCTGGTGCTCAGCATGCTGCTGACCTATGTGCTGTCGCGGCGGCTGTGGCCCCGCTATGCCGTCATGCTGACCCTGATGGCCGGCATCGCCTGTGCGGCCTGGCAGGGGCAGATGCAGTGGTCGCAGGTGGAGTGGCGCCTGGCCCTGCCGGTGTTCACCACGCCCAGCTTCACCTGGCAGGCCTGCATCAGCGTGGCGCTGCCGCTGTTTGTGGTCACCATGGCGTCGCAGAACCTGCCGGGGGTGGCGGTCATCCGCACCGCCGGCTATGCGCTGCCGGTGTCCCGGCTGGTGGGCACCACCGGTGTCGTCACCTTGCTGCTGGCGCCGTTCGGGGCCTTCGGCATCAACCTGGCGGCCATCACGGCGGCCATCTGCATGGGCACCGAAGCCCACGCCGACCCGGCCAAGCGCTACACCGCAGCGGTCTGGTGCGGTCTGTTCTATGTGCTGCTGGGCATCTTCGGGGCCGTGGTGGCCGGGCTGCTGGCGGCCTTCCCCAAGGAGCTGGTCATGGCGATTGCCGGGCTGGCGCTGCTGGGCAGCATTGGCGGGGGGCTGGTGGCTGCGCTGCAGCAGGACAGCAGCCGTGAAGCGGCGCTCATCACCTTTCTGGTCACGCTCAGCGGCGTGGTGATTGCCGGCATCGGTTCGGCCTTCTGGGGCGTGGTCGCCGGTGGCTTGACCCTGTTCGTGCAACAGTACCAACCTTGGCGTACAAAAGCGCGTTGAACCTTTTCTTCTTTCTTGATCGGGGCGCTGCCCCAGCCCACCATGCAATTTCTGTTTGTCGCCGATCCCCTGGAATCTTTCAACACCAAGAAGGACAGCACCTTCGCCATGATGCGCGAGGCCCAGCGCCGTGGGCATACGGTGTTCGCGACCGAGCCCCGGGACATCAGCTGGCAGGTGGGGGGTAAGGTGGTGGCCCAGGTGCGGGCCCTGCGCCTGACCGGCGATCTGCACGACTGGTACGAAGAAGTGGGTGTGGCACAGCAGGCGCTGGCCGACTTTGATGCCGTGCTGATGCGCAAGGACCCGCCGTTCGACAGCGAATTCTTCTATGCCACGCACATGCTCAGCCAGGCCGAGCGCGAAGGCGCCAAGGTCTTCAACAAGCCGGCGGCGCTGCGTGACCACCCCGAGAAGATGGCGGTGATGGAATTCCCCGAGGTGCTGGGCCCCACCCTCATCACCCGCAACCCCCAGGACATCCGCGCCTTCCATGCCCAGCACCAGGACATCATCCTCAAGCCGCTGGACGGCATGGGGGGCATGGGCATCTTCCGCGTCGGCGCTGATGGCATGAACCTGGGCTCCATCATCGAAACCCTGAACCAGCAGGGCGCTACCAGCGTGATGGTGCAGAAGTTCCTGCCTGCCATCGCCCAGGGCGACAAGCGCATCCTCATCATTGGCGGCAAGCCCGTGCCGTACTGCCTGGCCCGCATTCCGCAGGGCAATGAAGTGCGCGGCAACCTGGCTGCGGGTGGCAAGGGTGTGGCCCAGCCGCTCAGCGACAGCGACCGTGCCATCGCCGACAAGCTGGGTCCCATCCTGGTTGCACGCGGCCTGCTGCTGGTGGGCCTGGATGTGATCGGCGACAAGGTCACCGAGATCAACGTCACCAGCCCCACTTGCTTCCAAGAGATCCAGCAGCAGACCGGCTGCGACGTGCCGGCGCTGTTCGTGGATGCGCTGGAGCAGGCGGTCCAGGCCGCTGCCTGAGTGCGGTATCAGGCACCCGCTGCAAGCGGGTGCAGGAAATCCAAGGGATTTCCCTGGGGGTGCCAAAAATAGGTATAGAATTGCGGTCTTCGCTGCTCACGACAACTGACAGCGAGCAAGAAGAAAAAATTCTTCCTGAAAGTAC
>NZ_BBJR01000044.1 GCF_000739875.1 Comamonas aquatica NBRC 14918 | reverse complement strand
TCGTTTTGATTATGACAGGAAAAGAAAGCGAACTGCACACGAGTTTGTGTCATGCAGTCGCACAAGTGGGACGCGCGGCAGGGTGACACGGGCCTGCACGCGGGGCGCGCAGCCGTGTGTACGGCTGCGCAAAGGCGCTTATCAGCCGACGTGCTGGTCGATGAACGCCGTCAGTTGGGGCTTGGCCAGGGCGCCGACCTTGGTGGCCAGCAGCTCGCCGTTCTTGAAGATCATCAGCGTGGGGATGCCGCGAATGCCGAACTTGGCGGGCACTTCACGGTTTTCGTCCACGTTCATCTTGGCGACGGTGATCTTGCCTTCGTAGTTCTTGGCCACGTCGTCGAGGATCGGGGCAATCATCTTGCAGGGGCCGCACCATTCGGCCCAGTAGTCCACCAGCACGGTGCTGCCGGGTTGCAGCACGTCCGATTCAAAGCTGGCGTCAGTGACATGCTTGATGAGTTCGCTTGCCATGGAGTTGTTCCTTGTTGTGAGTGTTGGGGCGGTTGCGCACGAGCGTGCGCAGAGAAAAATGCTGCCGATAATTGTGACAGAAACGAATGTCCGGACGTGCAGCATGGCTGGCTAAAAACGCCTATGAAAGCCATAGCGGCAGGCAATCTGCGGATGGCTGGGATGGCCCCAGGTCTTCCCCATGGCGTTATGCTGCCTGCCCTTTGGCGCTGCGCGCCGGTGATGAGAAGAAAGAAGGATGCCTATGTCAGCTGCCGCCGTGCTGCCGGTTTTGAACTGCGATGTCGCGATTGTGGGGGCGGGCCCTGCAGGGCTGATGGCGGCGCAGCTGTTGTCGGCCCAGGGGGCCAAGGTGCATGTGTTTGACGGCAAGGCATCGGTGGGGCGCAAGTTCCTGCTGGCGGGCAAGGGTGGCTTGAACCTGACGCATGCCGAGGCCTTCGAGCGCTTTGTGGAGCGTTATGGCGATGCACAGCCCCTGCTGCAGCCGCTGCTGCAGGACTTTGGCGCCGACCAGCTGCGTGCCTGGGCCGAGGGCTTGGGCATCGGGACGTTTGTGGGCACGTCGGGCCGCGTCTTCCCGGCCGACATGAAGGCCGCCCCCTTGCTGCGCGCCTGGCTGGCGCGTCTGCGCGCGCAGGGTGTGGTGTTTCATATGCGCCACCTGTGGAAGGGCTGGGGTGCCGAGCGGACCCTGGTGATGGGCACGCCCGACGGCGTGCAGCCGGTCCAGGCCCGGGCCACCTTGCTGGCCCTGGGGGGCGGTAGCTGGGCGCGCCTGGGCTCGGATGGTGCCTGGGTGCCGCTGTTGCAGGCGCAGGGTGTGCAGGTGCACGCGCTGAAGTCGGCCAACTGTGGCTTTGATGTGGGACGCACGGCGGCGCCGCTGCCGGTGGACGAAACCCGCCGCGCCTTCCTGCAGGAGCTGCTGGGGCAGTCGTCTGCGAACGCGCCGGGATGGAGCGAGCACTTCCGCCAGCGCTTTGCCGGTGCGCCACTGAAGTCGGTGGCCATCCGTTTCACCGACAGCCTGGGGCGCAGTTTCGATCGCCGCGGCGAGTTTGTGGCCACGGCCACCGGGGTGGAAGGCAGCCTGGTCTATGCCGTCTCGCACCTGCTGCGTGACGAGATCGAACGCCATGGCGCCGCCACGTTCCAGCTCGATCTGCTGCCCGCCTTCAGCGCGGACAAGGTGCTGGAGCAGGTGCGCCACCCGCGCGGCTCGCGCAGCTTGTCCAGCCACTTGAAGGGGCGGCTGGGCCTGGATGGCGTCAAGGCCGCCTTGCTGTACGAGCTGCTGCCCAAGGAAGACATGCACGATCCCGTGCGCCTGGCCCATGCCATCAAGGCGTTGCCCATCACCGTGGTGGCCGCGCGCCCGATGGACGAGGCCATCAGCACGGCCGGCGGCGTGGCCTGGGCGGCCTTGTCCGAGGACCTGATGTGCCAGGCGCTGCCCGGCGTGTTCTGCGCCGGCGAAATGATCGACTGGGAGGCGCCCACCGGCGGCTACCTGCTGACCGCCTGCTTTGCAACGGGCGTGCGGGCGGCGCGCGGTATCCAGCGCTACCTGGGGGAGTAAATAAAAAAGAGAGCTGTTGACGCTCGTGGATTCTGCATTTGCACTGTTTTTGTCGTGCAAATGAGCTTATTCCTTGCGCGATCAGCTCTTTTTTTTGATGGAGTAGGGGCGACCGTGCGCTGGCGCTGTGAGGCCGCGGGCCGTGCCGCAGTGCGGTCGCGGTGCCGTGGAGCCGGATTGGCAGGGCATGTCCGGCCGCATTCAGAACCATGCAGGCGCAAAACTGTCCGAGACGGCGCGGTGTGCGGCGCAATCTTATGGGAATGCAATTGTCTGGGGAGTGGTGCGCTTCGGAGCAAGGCCTCTTGTCAAGCAAGAGGAGTCGGAAGCGAAGTTGACAAGCCTTACCTCGGCACTGGTTTCACAGTTAGGGCTGCTTGGTTCCCCACCTGACCCGGTTGGCTGCTTCCCCATGCGAGGGGGCCTGTCACGCCTTTTTAGACCAAAGTGACACACTGAAGTGGCACGCGGAATAGGGTTGCAGTTTACCAAGGGGTAGGCTGTTTTTTGGTGAAATTTCTGAGCTGTCTTTAATGGGTTGGTACAGGTGCTTTCCCCCCCTCTGGTGGGTATGCTCTAAACAAATTCAGAGAAGAGAGGGTAGGAGAATGAATGAACTGAGTTGCTGGTATGTGGACTGGACAGCTATTGCAGCCGTGGTTACAGCTATTGCGGTAATGGTCGCTCTTTGGGTTGGCTTGGAGCCAAGGCGTATGGAGGCGAAGAGGCAGAAACAACGAGCTATTGTTGCTGCAGGGCTTTTGGGGCTGGAATTGCGTGCAGCGCTGATTACAGGTCAGAAGCTCAGTAATCCTCAAGAGTGCGAAGACCTTCAAAAGAATCCTAAGCATCAAGAATATGCACTCGGAACGTTGGCAATGCCATTGTTTAAAACCTGTGCGGCTGAAGCGGAGACATATCCATACACAGTTTCTGTATTGATGGCAAACGCTTGCGCAGCTACAAGCGGGCTTCAACTCTCCATTTCAATGATGAATCAAAGACAAACGTTATCTGCTGAGCAAATATCCAGAATGCAATCCATGGCTAAAGCAGTTGCCACTACCTGCGGCGAGCTTGAGCAGGAACTGAGGTCTTATTTGCCTGCAGAAAAACGTTCGGTTTCTAACACCCCCTCAGACAGCCCTGCAGACATGCCACAAAAATAGGGTTGCGACTTTTCTACACCAATGACATACTGACACCCATTATTAACAGGGGTGGACGCATGAGCGCACGGGTGTACGGCTATGGCCGAGTAAGTACAGCAGACCAGACGACAGAGAACCAACGCCAAGAGCTGGAGAGTCTGGGCCATGAGCTGCAGGCGCAGCGCTGGTTCTCCGACACCATCTCAGGCAAGGTGCCAGCCAAGGAGCGCCCCCAGTTCTCCAAGCTCCTTGAACGCATGGAGGCTGGCGACCTCCTGCTGGTCTCCAAGCTCGACCGCCTAGGCCGAGACATGATTGACGTACTGCAGACGCTCAAGACCTTGGAGGAGCGCTCTATCAGGGTGAAGGTCAGTGCACTGGGAGACGTTGACCTCACCAGCGCGGCAGGCAAGGTGACCGTGCGTGTCTTGGCGGCAGTCGCTGAGATGGAGCGGGACTTACTGGTCGAGCGCACACAGGCGGGCCTTGCACGCGCCAAGGCTGAAGGCAAGCAGCTAGGCAGACCCACCAAGACCACTGAAGAGCAGCGCCACGCCATCAGAGCACGGCTGAATGAGGGGGTCTCCGTGTCTCAGGTGGCGCGGGACAACGGCATCAGCCGAGCATCGGTCATATCCATAAGGGATGCAGCCACAGAGACCATCTGAGCATCCGCCTATCACCACAGCACCACAAACGCCTCTGCAGGGTTCGCCTTGCAGGGGTTTTTTGTTTTCCTCTTGGGCATACGCATGCCCCACCGATACGGGGACACCTAGCTTAAAGGCAACCAAAGGAAAACATCATGACTTCTACCGCACTCATCACCAAGACATACAACGACACCACCGTGCTGACCTTCCGCAATGACGGCTGGTTCAACATGACCAAGGCTGCGAAGGCTTTCGGCAAGACGCTGGAGAATTTCATGCGCTCACCCGAGACGCTGGAATACCTCGCCACTCTTAAATCTGTGAAAAACACAGAATATGTGGAGACCTCCCGAGGCCGCACTGGCGGCACCTGGGCACACCCCAAGCTGGCCGTGTTCTTTGCACGCTGGCTGGACACCAAGTTCGCCGTCTGGTGTGACACTGTGATTGACGACATCCTGCGCGGCAAGGCCGAGGTGGTCGTGACCAAGCCCGAGCAATCGGAAATCCTGAAGATGCCCACCAGCCTGCTGGAAGCTGGCAAGCTGTGGCTGCAAGAGCTGGAGCGTGCCGAAGCCCTGAAGCTGGAGAACAACGAGCTGAAGGAGGAGAAGGCGCTGCTGGAGCATGAGGTCACCCACCTGACCATCACTGAATTCCGTACCAACATTCGCTGGTTCTTCCCTGCCAGCGTGCGTAGCAAGCTGTCCATGACGGCCAAGAAGCTGACCGAGGATGCAGGCGCTGCCTGGCGGAAGCTATGCAGCGACTGGGTTATCTGCCACCAATATAAAAAGCCCCCAAGGCATTACCAAGGGGGCTACTATTTATGTCTACATTAATCAGTGCTTCGGCATTAACTCATCAATACCCAGTGCAACAGAAACAGGGTCTGCAGGTAATCCAATCCATGCATGTGTTCCCAAGCAGAGGACAGCAGCGCCACGGGCTTTGAGCTGCTTCAGGTTGGTTGGGCGTGTATCCTTCAGCTCGAACCACCGTGCTGCCTCTGGGTGTTGCTCTTCAGCCTCTGGAAAGAGAGCGTCTACTACTTCTGTCTGGTCGTTCCATAGGTGTTTGTCCATCAACTCCACGAGGCTGGATGTGGTCAATGGTGTGTGCTTGTTCAACTGCATTTGTCTTTTCCGTATTAATGAAAGCGAATGCGTAGATTATGCCAAGCGATTATCTGCACATAATCCAAATAGCGATTGACAATATTAATCCCGGATGCGGAACAAAAACCTATCACACCCTGTGCTTAATATTTGATTGATTATTTTAATAATGCTTAATTTATGAGCAGCATAATGCCAACCCACGGATGCACGCATGGCACCGTACCAGACCACCACAGCCACCCTCCCCACCTTGAGATTGGAGCCAAGCAAGCAAAGGCAGGCTGCATGCCCGTGGGGATGCTCTTGGGCTGCTGTAAAGCGCCCACAGAGCGCCGTTCGGTCTGGGGCAAGGGGGTAGTAGCACTCAAGGGTAAAAACGCCACAGAGCACCCCTGAGTGGCTTGGGTTGGATGCTACAACTAAAGGAGCATGAAACCATTGCTGGGCGTGGCTTGGAATTACGGGGACGCCTAGAGGAAAGCCAAGCCAAAAGACAATCTATAAGAAATGACTATAGGTATCTTCAGGTTCCCTCTAGGTAGTCCTCTGGCATCTCCAAGCAATCCTTGGTGAAGTAGCTGTAGTGAATGAAGAAAGAGTCCCATTCATAGGCAGTGCCAAGACCAGCCCCCCAGCTCCTCGCTATTGAATGAATGGGGAAGGGGTCATCACAGAAGCAGGTGTTGTGGTTGTCGTGAAGTTCTTCTGCTGCCTCTGTGTCCCTTCCCCGCCCCTTTCCAAGCCAGCGCCAGCATCAGCAGCCTTGCACCTCATGGTGAAGGCGTCAGGCTCATGCGCAGTGCCTGCCCTGCCTTGGTCAGGATGTTTGCATTACAAACCCTTCAGCGGCCTCTGTGCTGCCTCTGCGTTTGCGGTTGTCCCCCGTACCCCGTCAAAGCGAATGAGCAGCTATGCAGGCTGCTGTGCCCACCTATCAGACCCCATGTTCAAGACCCCGGCCTTGGCTGGCGCTGTGCTTCCTTCAGTGATGCTCAGTGCCTGCTGCAGCTGTGGTCTTGGTCATGGGGTTTTTTGCCATCTGCTGTTTTCGACCTTTTCCCACTATATGGAATGCATCTGTACTGCCCTGTCGTTTTCTTCGAGCCTCCACGCGAGCCTTCCATCCGCCCCTCTGTGCCTTTTCCAAGCGCGGCGCTGTGTATGTCTTGGGTAGGCGCAGAAACGGGAAGGAGACGGCCTCAATCGCCTCTATGCGGTCTTCAAGGTCTATGCCTTGGTAAACCTTTGTCCCGATGCTGCCCTGCGTCTCATGGCCTGTAATCGCGTCTTGCACCTTCTCTGGAATCTTTGCCTTGGACATGCGTGTGCGGATGAGGTGTCGGAATGAGTGGAAGTCTGGGTACTTCTCAGTCAGCCCAGCCTCGCGCCTGAATTCACCGAACCAGTTCGATATGTATAGGCCAGGACGCTCTGGGTTGGCATTCAGAATCGGCCATAGACGCTCATAGCCTGCAGCCTTGATGGCTTGGGCGTATTCAAGCAAGCCAAGCCTGACCAGTTCAGAGTGAATGGGGATGTCCCGTTTGCTTGCATCGCTCTTGAGGCGTTGACCAGCGCCTGAGTCAGTGATGCGGAGCATGGGTGTTCCATCAACGACGAAGATGTCATCAGCCCGGAGCTGGGCCAGTTCACCAATCCGTGCACCTGTGTACAGACCTATCAAGGGCACCCAATACGCGGCATCGCTGCCTGACTTGCTGCCCTTGGGTGTGTCGTAGTTGGTGAATAGTGGCTGGCTGAATAGCTGCTGCAGCTCATCATCACGCCATGCGCGCCGCGTTTGCTCTTTGCTGACCTGAATGTCCAAGCCTTCCCAAGGCTGGCGAGGAATCAGCTCCAGCTCTTTGTGGGCGTAGCGCGGCAGTGTTTTGACCCAGACCAGCCGCATCCGCGCTGTCTTGCTGGAGATGTCTTGGGTATGCAGCCAGCTCCTGTAGGTATCTCCGTGCGCTCTGGTCAGCTGGTCTATGCGCAGGTTGCCTATCACTTGCACACACGAATCCACGGCAAGCAGGCAGTAGCTTTCTGAAGAGCGTGTCCGCTTCTTGGACTTCAGCCACCGCTCATAGAGCTGTCTGAGGGTCAGGCACTGGCTAGGTGCTGGTGGCGCTGCCTGTGGTGTTGCTGGGGTGCTGGTCGCTGTGTGGACTGGGTGTATCCCATGCAGAGGCGCTAATGCCCTCTGCGCCTGCTCTGAGAGGCTTGGCAAGGTGGCGTTGGGGGCTTCCTTGGCTGCGCTGAAAAGCGCCAGTAAGCGTGCGCGTTCAATCGTGCCCAGTAGCTCGGCTTGAGACCTATCAGCAGTCCCTAGTGTTTTTCGGAAGTAGCTGCGTCCTAGCCTTGCTCGGAGGTCTTTGGGTACAACTATGCGCAGGTGGTAGATGCCACCTCTACGATGCAGCCCGATGGGGGTCGCCATGGTCGTTCAACTTGGTCTGTAATGGACAAAGTGACACACCAGAGTGACACAAAATGGCTAAAAGGTGGATTTCAGGAGCGCATCCCTTTAATTGCTAAAGGAGTCCTGAGGATAAATGACAAGCCTTACCTCGGCACTGGTTTCACAGTTAGGGCTGCTTGGTTCCCCACCTGACCCGGTTGGCTGCTTCCCCATGCGAGGGGGCCTGTCAGGGACGGATTATAGGGCCTGTTGCGGCCCCCTGCAGGCCGGCGCGAAGATAAACCGCCGGTGTTGGTGGTGTCCGGCGTGCAACCCGTAGAATCCGGCCCCATGTCTTATCTCGTGCTCGCCCGCAAATACCGTCCCCGCAACTTCGCCGAAATGGTGGGGCAGGAGCATGTCGTGCAGGCCCTGGGCAACGCGCTGACGCAGCAGCGTCTGCACCATGCCTATTTGTTCACCGGGACGCGCGGCGTGGGCAAGACCACGGTGTCGCGCATTCTGGCCAAGTCGCTCAATTGCACAGGTGCCGATGGTCAGGGTGGTATCACTGCCACGCCTTGTGGCATCTGCCCTGCGTGCACGGAAATCGATAGCGGCCGCTTTCCTGACTACATCGAGCTGGACGCTGCCTCCAACCGGGGGGTGGACGAGGTCCAAAGCCTGCTGGAGCAGGCGGTGTACAAGCCGGTGCAGGGGCGCTTCAAGGTCTTCATGATCGACGAGGTGCACATGCTGACCAACACGGCCTTCAACGCCATGTTGAAGACCCTGGAGGAGCCGCCGGAGTACCTCAAGTTTGTGCTGGCCACCACCGATCCGCAGAAGGTGCCGGTGACCGTGCTGTCGCGCTGCCTGCAGTTCAACCTGCGGCCCATGGCGCCGGATACGGTGTTCGAGCACCTGACGCAGGTGCTGGCCCAGGAACACATTGCGGCCGAGCCCCAGGCCCTGAAACTGCTGGCGCGCGGTGCACGCGGCTCCATGCGCGATGCGCTGTCGCTGACGGACCAGGCAATCGCCTTTGGCTGCGGCCAGTTGCAGGAAGCTTCGGTGCGCCAGATGCTGGGCAGCGTGGACCGCAGCTATGTGTTCCGCCTGATTGAAGCCCTGGCGCAGGGCGATGGCCGCACGGTGGTGGAGACGGTGGACACGCTGCGCTACAACGGCGTGTCGGCGGGTTCGACCCTGGAGGAAATGTCCAGCATCCTGCAACGCATGGCGGTGCTGCAGGCTGTGCCCGACATGGCCGCGGCCGGCGATGCTACCGACCCCGATGCGCAGGAGATGGTGCGCCTGGCGCAGCTGATGCCCGCGGACGAAACACAGCTGCTCTACAGCATCTGTTTGCACGGCCGGCAGGAGCTGGGCCTGGCGCCGGATGAATACGCGGCCTTGACCATGGCCTTGCTGCGCCTGCTGGCCTTCAAGCCCCAGAACGGGTCCGCCACCAGCGCTGCAGCGCCCCCGGCTGAAAAAAAAACACTGAAACCCGCTGACCGCGCAGTGCTGCAGGCTGAAGCTGCTCAGCCACAGCCACAGCCACAGCCACAGCCACAGCCACAGCCACAGCCACAGCCACAGCCACAGCCACAGCCACAGCCACAGCCACAGCCACAGCCACAGCCACAGCCACAGCCACAGCCACAGCCACAGCCACAGCCACAGCCACAGCCACAGCCACAGCCACAGCCACAGCCACAGCCACAGCCACAGCCACAGCCACAGCCACAGCCACAGCCACAGCCACAGCCACAGCCACAGCCACAGCCTGCCGTCGCAGCCACGCGGCTGGAGGCTGCCCAACCCGCCGAGCAGGCAGTCGCTGCTGAGCCGGTGGTGGTGCCACCCGAAGCCGTGGCGATGGACGATGCCACCTCTGCGGACGACGACCTGTCGCCGCCCTGGGACGATGTGCCAGAGCAGGCCGTGGAGCCGCAGGAGCCAGAGCCTCCGGTGTGGGACGATGTGCCCATGGAGGCGGCGCCCTGGGAGGGCATGGCCGCCGAGTGTGAGCCTGTCGACGCCGTGGCAGAGCCTGTGGCGCCACCGGCCGCGGCCATTGCGGTGGAGACCACGCCCTTGGGTGACGTCTGGCACGCCGTGGTCACGCAGCTGGATGCGGTGCAGGCGATCACGGCCTTGGTGCGTGAGCTGGCCTTGCAGTCACAATTGATCGCCCAGGAGGCCGGTGTGTGGACGCTGCGCGTGGAGCGGGCGTCACTGAACCAGGCGGTGGCGCGTGAGCGCCTGGCCAAGGCCCTGGCCCAGGTCACTGACTGCACCAGCCTGCAGCTGGAAAGCGGCAAGGTGACCGATACCCCGGCCTTGCGCAACAAGGCGCGCGCCCAGGCACGGCAACTGCAGGCCGAGGCGATTGTGGCCAATGACCCGAACGTGCAGTTCCTGCAAACCACGTTTGGCGCGACCATCGTGCCTGGCAGCATCCGCCCGGTATAGCATGCGCCGGGACTGGGGCATGCCAAGTCATGGCACCATCGCAGCATCTGATTTTTTGAGTGACAAATAAAGGAAGCCAACCATGTTCAACAAAGGACAACTCGCCGGTTTGATGAAGCAAGCCCAGACCATGCAGGACAACCTTAAGAAGGCGCAGGACGAGCTGGGCAACATCGAAGTGGAAGGTGAATCTGGCGCGGGTCTGGTCAAGGTGGTGATGACCTGCAAGCACGACGTCAAGCGCGTGACCATCGACCCCAGCCTGCTGCAGGACGACAAGGACATGCTGGAAGACCTGGTGGCTGCTGCGTTCAACGCCGCCGTGCGCAAGGCCGAGGAAACCTCGAACGAAAAGATGTCCAAGCTGACCGCGGGCATGCCCGGTCTGCCCGGTGGCATGAAGTTCCCTTTCTGAGCGCGTTGCGCCGCAGGACCCCAGGGGAAAGCCATGGTGCTTTCCCTTTTTCTTGGCACATGGGCTTGAGACATGTCTGACCTTCAACCGCTGGACCCGCTGATCCAGGCCCTGCGCCGCTTGCCTGGTGTGGGGGTGAAGTCGGCCCAGCGCATGGCGTTCCACCTGATGCAGCGCGACCAGGATGGCGCGCGCGTGCTGTCCCGCGCCTTGCAGGAGGCGGTGGATTCGGTGCAGCACTGCAGCCGTTGCAACACCTTCACGCACGACGCCGTCTGCCCCATCTGCCGCGATGCCGGGCGCGATGCCGCGCGCCTGTGCGTGGTGGAGACACCGGCCGACCTGGCCGCGATGGAGCGCACCGGCGCCTACAGCGGGTACTACTTTGTGCTGATGGGGCGCATCTCCCCCATGGACGGTGTGGGTGCCAAGGACATTGGTTTGCCACGGCTGCTCGAGCGGGTGGCCGATGGCGTGGTGCAGGAGGTGATTTTGGCCACCAGCTTCACCACCGAGGGCGAGGCCACGGCGCATGCCGTGACCGAGTTGATGCAGGGCCGCCAGGTGCAGGTGACGCGGCTGGCGCGCGGCGTGCCGGTGGGCAGCGAGCTGGAGTATGTGGATCTGGGCACGATCGCCCATGCCCTGGTCGAGCGTCGTTGACACTACCCCGGGTACGGCGTCGCTTGGCATGGTCGTACGGAGCGGCTGCCTGCGGCTTCGCACCTCGTTTCAAGCCTTCATCTCCGAGGGGTTGGGTTGTGAGAGTGGCTCTCAGGCACCTTCCCCAATAAAAGAGGGCCCTGAAAAACCAGAGCCCTTTTTTTCTTCGGTGCTCAGCGCTTGCGCTTGGTCGGCGTGTCGCCGCGCGTTTGCTGTGCCACCTTGGTGACCGCGGGTTTCTCTTTCGTAGTTCCGGTGGCACGCGGGCGCTTGGAGGTGTTGCTTGCCTTGGTGCTCTTGCTGACTTGTGCGGTGCGGGTGGGGGCGGCGCTGACGCGCACGGTCTTGTACACCTCCAGCGACTGGCCGGCGCGCAGCGAGGCCGTGGGCTTCATGTCGTTCCAGCGCGCCAGGTTGGCCACGGTCACACCATGGCGGCTGGCCACCTTGGCCATGTTGTCGCCACGCAGCACCTTGACCGCGGTGCGGCGCGTCACTTCGGTGATCTCCGGCGCAAACGCCAGGGTACCGTGGTCGGCGATGTGCGTGGACACGTCCTGGCGGTGCTGGGGCGATCGCGGCACCATCAGGGCCGATCCGGCCTTGATCATCATGCGTGGCGGAATGCGGTTGACGCTGCGCAGGTCGGTCTCACTCATGCCGACCCGCTGGGCGGCACTGGCCACCGTCATGGTACTGGGGGCGACCCAGACGGTCCAGCTGGCGTACTGGTCGTCATCGTAGGCGGCCAGGTTGCGCTGGAACACCTTGGCGTTGTCCCAGGGCAGCAGGATCTGGGTGGTGCCGGCGGCAAAGATGGTCGGGCGGCTGAACGAGGGGTTGAGGGCCTTGAAGTCCTCCAGGCGCACGTCGGCCAGGCGGGCGACCAGCTCGATGTCCATGTCGCGCTTGATCTCCACCGCCTGGAAGTAGGGGTGGTTCTCGATGTTGGGCAGCTCGATGTTGAACTTTTCCGGGTGGGCGATGATGTTCTTCACCGCTTGCAGCTTGGGCACGTAGTTGCGTGTTTCGCCCGGCATGTTCAGGTCGGTGTAGCTGGTCTCCAGGCCCATGCGTTCATTGCGCTTGATGGCGCGCCCGACGCTGCCTTCGCCCCAGTTGTAGGCGGCCAGGGCCAAGTGCCAGTCGCCGAACATGCGGTGCAGCTTTTCCAGGTAGTCCAGGGCTGCGCGGGTGGAGGCCAGCACATCGCGGCGGTCGTCCCGGAACGCGTTCTGGGTCAGCTCGAAGTACGAACCCGTGGCCGGCATGAACTGCCACATGCCGGCGGCCTTGGCGCTGGACACGGCCTGGGGATTGAAGGCGCTCTCGATGTAGGGCAGCAGGGCCAGCTCCATCGGCATGTTGCGCTGCTCCAGTTCCTCCACGATGTGGAAGAGGTACTTGCTGGAGCGTGTGGTCATGCGCTCGATGTAGTCGGGGCGGCTGCTGTACCACTGCTCCTGGCTGCCGACCAGCTCGTGCTCCAGGTCAGGCATGGCAAAGCCGCGGCGGATGCGTTCCCACAGGTCGCTGTTGTATTCCAGCGAGGTGACCTTGGAGGTGCCGGGGGAGGCGCGGGTGATGGGCTTGAGCGGACCGTCGTACGAGGAGGTGGAGGGGGCGGTCGCGCAACCAGCGAGCCAAACCACGCTGGCGAGGACTAAAAGATGGCGCAAATTCATCGGAATGCGTTTTTCCATTCACGCAGCGCTGCGAACACGCTGGCGGGTTGTGTAGGGTCTACGGTGGAGCAAAAGTGGTGTGCGCTGTGCGCAACCTCTGTAACGTCGCAACGTAGAAAAGGGTTGATTGCCAGCTCCTGCCCCAGCGTCGAGGGCAGGGTGGGCTGCTGTTGCTGGCGCAGTGCCTCGCAACGCGCGCGATATTGGAGCAAGGCTGGGTTGCTTGGTTCCACCGCGCAGGCAAATTTCAGGTTGCTCAGAGTGTATTCATGGGCGCAAAACACACGGGTGTCGTGTGGCAAAGCCGCCAGCGTCTGCAGCGAGTCGTACATCTGCTGCGCCGTGCCCTCGAACAGGCGGCCACAGCCGCCGGAGAACAGCGTGTCGCCGCAAAACAGCAGCGGGGCCGCATCCGCGGGGGCGCAGTACCAGGCGATGTGGCCGGCGGTGTGGCCGGGCACTTCCAGTACCTGCCAGTCCTGCCCCAGCAGGTGGATGCGGCTGTGCGCGTCGACGCGCACCACGGGTTCGGGCAGGGGCTCGTAGGCCGGGCCGTAGACCGTGGCGCCGGTGGCATTACGCAGCACGTCCACGCCGCCCACATGGTCGGCATGGTGGTGGGTCACTAGAATGGCTTGCAGCTGCAGGCCCTGGGCGTGCAGCGCCGCTTGAACGGGCCCGGCGTCGCCAGGGTCCACCACCACGGCGTGCTGGCCGTCGTGCAGCAGCCAGATGTAATTGTCAGAAAACGCAGGCAACGGCAACAGGTTCATGAACGATGCAAAGCAAGAGGGCCATCCGTGGATGGCCAAGGCATTTGGCCGCTATCTGCTCGACTGGGAGCAGCAGCGGTGTGATGAGGCGGTGGCGGATATTTTCGGCTATCACAGCGTGCAGCTGGGCTGGCCCCTGCTGCAGGCGCTGCGCCACAACCGCATGCCCAACCGCTGGGTGGCCGCGCAAAGCACCGATTGGAACCTTGAACCCGGGGCTTGCCAAGTCCCTGATGGTGTACAACTGTTGTGCGCCCCCGAGGCGCTGCCGTTCGCCGAGTCCAGCGTCGACCTGCTGGTCCTGCCCCACACCCTCGAACATTGCCAGGATCCGCATGCCGCCTTGCGCGAAGCGGTGCGCGTGCTGGTGCCCGAAGGGCGGCTGCTGCTGTTTGGACTCAACCCCTATAGCCTGTGGGGGCTTCAGCATGGGCTGGAGCGTGTGCCGGAGCCCGGGTTGAATGCCTGGCGCGGCCTGCCGTACTGGCGTGTGCGCGATTGGCTGCAGGTGCTGGCCATGGACGTGATGGCCGCCGATTTCGGTTGCCACGCCCCGGCGCTGGAGGCGCCGGCCTGGCTGCAGCGCTGGCGCTGGATGGATAGGCTGGGCAACAAGGCCTGGCCGGTGCTGGGCGGTGCATACTGCGTGCTGGCTGTGAAAAAGGTGCATGGCATGCGCCTGCTGGAGCCTGCGTGGCGCAAGCGTGCGCCCGCGGCGCAGGCCCGCCCGGCGGCCGCGTGCCAGCAAGCACCACAAAGGAAAGAAATTTGAACCAAGTAGTGATTTACACGGACGGGGCCTGCAAGGGCAACCCGGGGCCGGGCGGCTGGGGCGTGCTGATGCAGGCCGGGCCGCACACCAAGGAGTTGTTTGGCGGCGAGCGCGAGACCACCAACAACCGCATGGAGCTGACCGCCGTGATCGAAGCGTTGCGCGCCCTCAAGCGCCCCTGCGATGTGACGCTGTTCCTGGACAGCGAGTACGTGCGCAAGGGCATCACGGAATGGATCCACGGCTGGAAAGCCAAGGGCTGGAAGACCTCGACCAAGCAGCCGGTGAAGAACGTCGAGCTGTGGCAGGCGCTGGATGCACTGGTCAGCGGCGCGGGGCACCGCATCGAATGGCGCTGGGTCAAGGGCCATGCGGGCGATCCGGGCAACGAGCGGGCCGATGCCCTGGCCAACCTGGGCGTGGACCGGGCGCTGGGCAGAATTTGAAAAAGATAGCGCCTGGCGCTGAATGAACAAGGGCTTCAGATCGGTTTGTATCTGAAGTCCTTTGTTTTTGTGCGCATGCCGCTCATTTTTTGTGCAGCCCTGCATTCGGCTGCGGCACTGCTGTGCGGTGCACCATGGCCCGTCACGCCCAGTTAGAATCGCCAGCTTGCATTGTTGGTGCTCGCAACTTGGTTCGCAAGATTGCAGTTCAACGGGAAGCAGGATGGTGGGTCGGCCTTCGACCCGGCCTAGCCTGCGCTGCCCCCGCAACGGTGAGTCCCTGGCGCCTGTCATAGCGCCCCTCCATCAACACAGCCACTGGGTGCCTTGAACAAGCACCTGGGAAGGCGATGGACTGAGGGACCAGCCCGGATACCGGCCAACATTCGTGTGTCTGCCCCCAGGGCAGGCATGTTTGCCCATGGTCGGCGGGGAGGCTGACACGGGTGGAATCTGGTGATGTTTCCAATGAATGTGTTCGAACAACGGCGTCAGCGTGCCTGGATGCCGGCGATGGCGTGGCGCCCGGTCTCTCTGGCTGTGGTCTGTCTGGCGGGCCTGGTGCTGCCGGCGGCTGCGGCGGCCCTGGATGAGGTGGTGGTCTCGGCCACGCGCTCCGAGCAGCGCCTGAGCGAGGTGCTGGCGGATGTGACGGTACTGGACGGGGAGGCCCTGGAGCGCAGCGGCGCCCTGGCGCTGGAAGATGTCATGGCCAAGGTGCCGGGCATCCAGATCACACGCAACGGTGGCCCGGGTGCAGATACAGATCTGTTCATGCGGGGCGCTAACAAACAGCACACGGCGGTGTATGTCGACGGCATCCGCATCGATGCCCAGAATGGCTCCGGCGGCGCACCTTGGGAGACGCTGCCGCTGGAATCGATCGAGCGCATCGAGGTATTGCGCGGCGCGGCCGGTGCGCTGTATGGCTCGGACGCCATGGCGGGCACGGTGCAGATCTTCACCCGCCGTGGCGAGACCGGCTTCAAGCCCCATGTGTCCGTGGGTGCGGGCTCGTACGGCACCAAGAAGGGCACAGCCGGATTCAGCGGCGGCCAGGGCGTCTGGGACTATGCCCTGGGCCTGTCCTATGCCGACAGCGAGGGCTTCGATGCCAAGACTGGCGGTTCCAAGCGCAATCTGGACAAGGACGGCTACGTGCGCAAATCGGCGAATGCGCGCGTGGGCCTGCAGCTCAGCGCGGGCCAGCGCCTGGACGTCACGGCCCTGACCAGCGATTCGAACGCCGGCTACGACAGCCGCGCCCAGGGCAACGACCGTGCGGTCCGCACCCTGGATGCCTATGGCCTGAACTGGCAGGGCGACTGGACATCCGCGTGGCGCACGCGTGTGGCCGTGAGCCAGTCGCGCCACGGCTACGACACCTGGACGGCCACGCACTACCGCACCGAAACCCTGCTGCGCAATTACCTGGTGCACAACGAATGGCGCAGCCGCGTGGGCACTTTCACGGTGCTGGCCGAGCGGCGCGAGGACACGCTGGAGAACACCAGCCTGGTGGGCGGCCACGAGCGCTCGCGCCACCAGAACGCGCTGGGCCTGGGCTATGGCCTGCACTGGCAGCAGCATGCCGTGCAGTTGAATCTGCGCCATGACCGGGACAGCGACTTTGGCGGCAAGAACACGGCCACGCTGGCCTATGGCTGGGACTTCGCCACGCACTGGAAGGCCACGGCTTCTGTCGGTACAGGCTTTAAAGTTCCCACCCTGTTTCAACGTTTCTCGAAAAATGGCGACAGCAGCCTGAAGCCCGAAGAAAGTCGCAACATGGAGCTGGGGCTGCGCTGGAGCGACAAGGACCTGTCATTTAGTGCTACGGCCTACCGTAGCAAGGTTGACAATTTGGTGAGCTATGAAAAGGGCTTGGGTTCTTGTGGCGAGAATTATTGCTACATGAACGTGGACAGAGCCCAGCTTGAGGGGATCACTCTGGCGGGTAAATGGCGCACAGGCATGCTGAAGTGGTACGCGTCGGTGGACTTTCAGAATCCTCACGACGTGGACAATGACCGCTTGTTGAAGCGCCGCTCCAAGCGCTTTGCCACCCTGGGGGTAGAGACCACCCTGGCGGGCTGGACCCTGGGCACCGAGCTGCAGGCGGCCAGCCGCCGCTTCAACGACGATGCGGAGGCCGTCAAATCCCTGGGTGGCTACACCCTGGTGAACCTGTCCGCCTCGCGCCAGCTGGCCAGGGACTTCACGCTGACCGCGCGCATCGACAATGCGCTGGACCGTGACTACACCCTGGTCAAGGACTACGCCACCGCCGGGCGTACGCTGTGGCTGGGCGTGAAATGGATGCCCTGGTAACCGCCGACGCTGTATCTGCCCGCCGTGGCCCTGGCGGGCACCCCCGAGAGCTTGCATGTCACCACTGATCACCCCTCCATCCCCTCCCGTGCACCACTGCGTGGCGGTGCTGATTGCCGCCCCCGCTTCGGGCCAGGGCAAGACCACCATCACCGCGGCGCTGGCGCGCTGGCATGCCCGCCAGGGGCGCCGCGTGCGGGTCTTCAAGTGCGGGCCGGATTACCTGGACCCGTACTGGCACCAACTGGCCAGCGGGGCCACGGTGCACAACCTCGATGGCTGGATGGTGGGCATGGACGAGGTGCGCGCGCGCCTGCATGCCGCGGCCGCGCAGGCCGATGTGATCCTGATCGAAGGCGTGATGGGCCTGTTTGACGGCAGCCCCACCGCGGCCGATCTGGCCACCCAGCTGGGCGTGCCGGTGCTGCTGGTGGTCGATGCCTCGGCCATGGCAGGCAGCTTTGGCGCGTTGGTGCTGGGCATGCAGCAGTACCAGCCGGGCGTGCCCTGGGCCGGCGTGCTGGCCAACCGCGTGGCCACCGGCATGCACACGCAGATGCTGCAAAGCAGCCTGCGCGACCCACAGCTGTGGCTGGGCGGCTTGCAGCGCATGGGGCCGGGCAAGGACGCGCAGTTGCTGCCCGAGCGCCACCTGGGCCTGGTGGCGGCCCACGAGCTGCCCGATGCCATGGCGCGCCTGAATGCCGCGGCCGATGCCCTGGCCGACACGCCCCTGGGGCGCATGGACTGGCAGGACTGGCAGCGCTGGTCGGTGGCGTTTGAAGCCCCGGCGCAGCCCGTGGCAGCCCCCCAGCCCTGGCTGCGCGGGCGCACCGTGGCCGTGGCCAGCGATGCGGCCTTCAGCTTCATCTACCCCGCCAACCTGGACTGCCTGCAGGCCATGGGCGCCAACCTGGCCTTCTTCTCGCCCCTGGCGGGCGAGCGCCTGCCGGTGTGCGATGCCGTCTGGCTGCCCGGTGGCTACCCCGAATTGCACGCCGCCACCCTGGCGGCCAACACCGGGCTGCAGGCCGACCTGCAGCAGCACGTGCAGGCCGGCAAGCCCGTGTGGGCCGAATGTGGCGGCATGCTGGCCCTGGGCCAGCGCATGACCGATGCCCAGGACCAGAGCCAGCCGCTGTGGGGCATCCTGCCGGGCGAGGCGCGGATGCAGGAACGCCTGGCCGGCCTGGGCATGCAGCAGTGCGCGCTGCAGGGTGGGGTGCTGCGTGGGCACACCTTCCATTACTCGCGCTTCACCTGCCAGGCGGCCGAGGTGGCGCGCACCAGCCGCCCCCGGCAGCCGGTGGCGCCCGACAAGGGCGAGGCCATCTACCAGCACGGCAGCGTCCATGCCAGTTACTTCCATGCCTGGTTTCCCTCGCACCCGCGTGCCGTGGCCGCCTTGCTGGGGGCCGAGCCCGTGCAATGGGACACGGCCGCACAGCCATAATTTGCGCTCCACACCATGACTTCTCCGATGCAACCCTCCGCCCCCGCGCTGCCCTGGCAGGAATTGATCCTGGGCGGCCAGAAAAGCGGCAAGACCCGCCGGGCCGAGCAGGCGGCGCGCACCTGGCTGGACGGCGCTCCCGGGCGCGAGGCCGTCTACCTGGCCACGGGCCAGGCCTGGGATGCCGAGATGCGCCAGCGCATCCAGCGCCACCAGGACGACCGTGCCGTCCGCGTGCCCGGCATGCGCACCCAGGAGGCCCCGCGGGCCCTGGCGCAGGCGCTGCAGGCCTGCAGCCAGCCGCAGACCCTGGTGGTGGTCGATTGCCTGACCCTGTGGCTGACGCACTGGATGATGCCCATGGAGGGCGTGGATTTTGGGTCTGATCAGGCTCCAGCCCAGGACTGGAGCGCGCAGCGTGCTTTGTTTTTGGAAGTGCTGGCGACCTGCCCCGGCCCGGTGGTGGTGGTGGGCAACGAAATTGGCCTGGGGGTGATTCCCATGGGGCGCGAAGTGCGTGCCTTCGTGGATGCCCTGGGCAGCCTGAACCAGGACGTGGCGCAGGTGTGCCGCCACGTCACCTTGATGGCGGCCGGCTTGCCGCTGCAGCTCAAATGATCCGGCTGTCACGCCGCAGCCTGTGGCTGGCGCTGGGCCTGTGGGCGGCCGGTCTGGGCCAGGTCCAGGCCGCCGATCCGGCGACCGACCTGGCGGCGTTGGGGGCCCAGGATGATCGCGGCCGCCCGGTGGCGCGCGTGCAGGCGCCGCAGCGCATCGTCAGCCTGCTGCCGTCGCTGACGGAAACCGTCTGCGCCCTGGGCGCCTGCGACCGCTTGGTGGGCGTGGACCGCTATTCCAACTGGCCCGAAGACCTGCAGCGCAGGTTGCCCGTGCTGGGCGGCGGCCTGGACCCGAACGTCGAGGCCATCGTCGCCCTCAAGCCCGATGTGGTGCTGCTGTCCAACTCGGCCCGCGTGGTGGAGCGCTTGGAGGCCCTGGGCCTGCGCACCGTGGCGCTGGAGCCGCGCACCCAAGCCGATGTGCAGCGCGTGCTGCACAGCGTGGGCCACCTGCTGCGCCTGCCGCCGGCGCAGGTGCAGCAGCAGTGGCAACGCATGCAGGACGGCATCGATGCCGCAGCGCGCACGCTGCCTGCCGGCGTGCAGGGCGGGCGGGTGTACTTCGAGGTCAGCCGCGGCCCGTTTGCGGCCGGGCCATCGTCCTTCATCGGCGAGCTGCTGACGCGCCTGGGCATGCGCAACGTGGTGCCCGATGCGATGGGGCCGTTTCCGCGCCTAAACCCCGAATTCATTGTGCGCGCCCGCCCCGACGTGATCATGATGGGCAACCACAGCATGCAGCTGGCGCACACCTACCCGGGCTGGACCACGCTGGAGGCGGTTCGGCAGCAGCGCATCTGCGCCTTCGATGCCCGCGAGTCCAGCATCGTCGTGCGCCCCGGCCCCCGCATGGACGAGGCCGCGCGCATCATCGCCCGCTGCCTGCGTGACAAGGCCCCCCGCCATGCACCGTAACCCGCCACAGGGCGCCCTGTCGCACGAAGCCGCGCGCAGCCGCTGGCTGGCCGCAGGCCTGCTGGCGCTGACCGCCGTGTTGCTGCTTCTGGGCGCCAGCGTGGGCAGCACCGGCTGGGAAAGCATGTGGTCGCTGCGGGACGACCCGGTGGTGCAGCAGATCGTCTGGGACATCCGCCTGCCGCGCACCCTGGGCGCCTGGCTTGCCGGGGCCTTGCTGGGCTTGGCGGGTGCCGTGGCCCAGGGGCTGTTTCGCAACCCGCTGGCCGACCCGTACCTTTTGGGCAGCGCCTCGGGCGCGGCCCTGGGCGGCGCGCTGGCCATGGTGCTCAGCGGTACCGCGGCCATCGGCATGGCCTGGATGCAGCGCCTGGGCATGACCGGCATGGCGTTTGCCGGCGCGGCCGCAGCGGTGGTGCTGACGCTGGTGCTGGCGCAGGGCGTGCAAAACAGCCTGCGCATGCTGCTGGCCGGTGTGGTGGTGGGCGTGGTGCTGGGCGCCGTGCGCGACATGCTGGAGCTGCGCTACCCCGACATCCTGCAGCCCATGAAGGCCTTTGGCCTGGGCAGCACGGCCTTCATCGGCTGGCCGGCCTGCGCGCTGCTGCTCGGGGCCTGGGCCCTGTGCAGCGGCGTGGCCTGGGCCTTGTCCCGGGTGCTGGATGCGCTGACGCTGGGCGAATCCACGGCCGCCAGCCTGGGCCTGCCGCTGGCGCCCATGCGCGCCGGCCTGATCGCCGTGATGGCGCTGGCCACGGGCACGGCGGTGGCGCAGACCGGATTGATCGCCTTTGTGGGCCTGGCCGCGCCCCACCTGGTGCGCAGCATGGTGCGCGTGGGCCATGCCCGCAGCATCTGGCTGGCCAGTCTGATGGGCGGCGTGGTGCTGCTGGTGGCCGACATCCTGGCGCGCTGGGTGATGGCGCCCGAGGAATTGCCCGTGGGCGTGCTGACTGCCTTGCTGGGCGGCAGCTACCTGCTGTGGCTGATGCACCGGGGCCATGCGGCCCGGCAGGTGCGGGGCTAGACCATGACCGAGGTGCCCATCTTGACGTCATCCCCCGCCCTGCAGGCGCGTGACCTGCGGGTGTCCGCCGGTGCCCAGCTGCTGCTGCATGGTGTGCAGGTGCAGGTGCCGGCCCAGCGCTGGACCGCCGTGGTCGGCCCGAACGGCGCCGGCAAATCCACGCTGCTGCGGGCCCTGGCGGGTTTGCAGCCGCGCAAGGCCTGGCAGGGCCAACTGGACCTGCTGGGCCGCCCCTTGGCCGCATGGTCGGGCCGGCAGCGTGCGCGCGCCCTGTCCTGGATGGGGCAGAACGAAGCGGTGGCGCAGGAGCTGTGCAGCTATGACGTGGTCATGCTGGGACGCCTGCCCCACCAAGCCTGGCTGGCCCCCCCCAGTGCCTACGACCACGCCGTGGTGCGGCAGTGCCTGGAGATGACGCAGGCCTGGGACTGGCGCCATCGCCCGCTGGCCGAACTGTCCGGGGGCGAGCGCCAGCGCGTGCTGCTGGCCCGCACCCTGGCCGTGCAGGCGCAGGTGGTGCTGATGGATGAGCCCCTGGCCAACCTGGACCCGCCGCACCAGAGCGACTGGATGCAGACCGTGCAGCAACTGGTGCGCCAAGGCCATACCGTGGTCAGCGTGCTGCACGAGCTGGGCATTGCCCTGCAGTCCGACCACATGCTGGTCATGCAGGCCGGGCGGGTGCTGCACCAGGGCGCCACGCACGATGCGGCCACGCACGCCGCGCTGGAGGCGGTGTTCGACCAGCGCATCCGCATCCGCCAGGTCGAGGACATGTGGATGGCACTGCCCGGCTGAACCCTGTTTTTTCGTCCCTCCCGCTTCTTCGCAAGCACCCACTCTGAAAGGAAATCTGCGATGCATATCGAACCCGGTCTCGTCGATGGAACCAAGATTCTGCTGAGCTATGCCACGGCCACGGCGGCGTTGGCCTATACCGCCAAGCTGGCCTGGGACATGGTGCGCAGCAACAGCGTGCAGGCCCTGTTGCTGCGCTCGGTGGTGGCCACGGCCCTGGTGTTTGCCTTCTTTGAAGTGTTTCCGCACCACCCGGTCGGGGTGTCCGAGGTGCACCTGATCCTGGGCACCACGCTGCTGCTCATCTTCGGCGCAGCACCGGCGGCCATCGGCCTGGCGGCCGGCCTGCTGGTGCAAAGCCTGTTCTTTGCGCCGCAGGATCTGCCGCAGTACGGCATGAACGTGACCACCTTGCTGGTGCCGCTGTTCGCCACGGCCGTGTTGGCGCGCCGGGTGATTCCGGCCGACATGGCCTATGTGGACCTGAGCTATGCCCAGACCTTCAAGCTGTCGGTGGCCTACCAGGGCGGCATTGTGCTGTGGGTGGGCTTCTGGGCGATCTACGGCCATGGTGTGGGCGCAGAGAACCTCGCCAGCATCGGCAGCTTTGGCGCGGCCTACATGACCGTGGTGCTGCTGGAGCCCCTGATCGATCTGGCCGTGCTGGCCGCGGCCAAGTCCTGGCGCCGCCTGCAGGGCAGCGCCGTGCTGGAGCGCCGCGTCTACCAGGCCGTCTGAAGCCGGCGGGCGCACATCCCCTGTGCGCCCGTGCCCCGTTCCACCGGTGCGGCGTCCTGCGCGCGGCCGGTGGGTACCCGCTACCCGTGCAGGGCACGCCGTGCCTTGCTTTTTTCCTGGATGCCAGGACCTTGTTCACCCGGCGTGCGCTGCACGCGGGGACCCTTCTGTTATGCAAATCGAAACCCCACCTTCCACCAAACCCTACGAGAAGCCCGATGGCGAGCGCCGCGGCCTGGTCATCGTCAACACCGGCAATGGCAAGGGCAAGACCACGGCGGCCTTTGGCCTGGCCTTCCGTGCAACGGGCCGTGGCAAGGCCGTCAAGGTCTACCAGTTCATGAAGGTGCCCACGGCACGCTTTGGCGAGCACCGCCTGGCCGACCAGGTGGGCCTGCCCGTGCAGGGCCTGGGCGATGGCTTCAGCTGGAAGAGCAAGGACCTGGAGCAGTCGGCGCAGCTGGCCCGCGAAGGCTGGGACAAGGCCAAGGCCGACATCCTGTCGGGTGACTATTTCCTGGTGGTGCTGGACGAAGTGACGTATCCCTTGATCTATGGCTGGTTGCCCCTGCAGGAGGTGCTCGACACTCTGCGTGCGCGCCCCAAGGACGTGCACGTCTGCCTGACGGGCCGCCGCTGCCCGCAGGAAATCATCGATATGGCCGATACCGTGACCGAGATGCAGATGATCAAGCACGCCTTCCAGGCGGGGGTCCCTGCGCAGCGGGGCATCGAAGACTGACAATCGCAGCATGAACGACACCCACGACCTCGACCACTACCGCACGATTGCCGCCACCGCGTTCACGGACAGCGAGCGGGCGGCCGTCTACCGCGCCATCCATGAGCGGCGCGACATGCGCCACTTTGCCGGCGGCACGGTCAGTGACGAGGTGCTGCTGCGCCTGCTGCGCGCCGCCCACCATGCGCCCAGCGTGGGCTTCATGCAGCCGTGGCGCTTCATCCGCGTGCGGGAGCGCGCGCTGCGCGAAGGCATCCACACGCTGGTGGAGCAGGAGCGCGTGCTCACCGCCCAGGCCCTGGGCGAGCGCGAGGAAGATTTCATGCAGCTCAAGGTGCAGGGCGTGCTGGACGCTGCTGAGCTGCTGGTGGTGGCCCTGCCGCCCGGGCGCGAGGCCCATGTGTTCGGTCGCCGCACCATGCCCGAGATGGACCTGGCCTCGGCCGCCTGCGCCATCCAGAACCTGTGGCTGGCCGCGCGCGCCGAAGGGCTGGGCATGGGCTGGGTGTCGATCTACGACCCGCAGGCCCTGGCCCAGTTGTTGGAGATGCCGGCCGGCAGCTACCCCTTGGCCGTGCTGTGCCTGGGGCCGGTGCAGGCCTATTACGCCGAACCCATGCTGCAGCAGGAAAAGTGGGCCGCCCGCGCGCCCCTGCAGGACATGCTGTTTGAAGAACGCTGGGGGCAGGCGCCGCAGACCCCGCCACCGGCCGAGATGGAATGATCGCTATGGATGTGACGGCCGTGCTGGCCGTGGCCCTGAGCCCGCTGGCCTGGGCCTGGCAACTGTGGGGCGCCGAGGGCGCCTCGCAGCTTTTCTGGGCGCAGCAACTCATGTCGGCCGCGCTGGCGGTGCTGGTGGCCCTGCTGCTGGACCGCCTGTGGGGCGAACCCCCTGTGTGGCTGCACCCCGTGGTGCTGATGGGCAAGCTGCTGGGGGCCTTGGGTAAATGGATAGCGCCCTGCGCTGAAAGAACCAGGGATTACAGGTCTTTTGTACTGGGAATGACCGCGTGGTGCGCGCTGGCAGCTCTCTTTTTTGTGGTCTATGCCCTGTGCCAGTGGCTGTTGCCACCGCAGGCCTGGTGGGGGCAGGGCCTGGTGCTGGGCGTGCTGCTCAAGCCGCTGCTGGCGTGGCGCATGCTCCAGGACGAGGTGCTGGCCGTCGAGGCCGCCCTGCAGCAGTCGTTGCCCGCAGGGCGCGAGCGCCTGTCCTGGCTGGTCAGCCGCGACACCACGCAGCTGGACGCGGGCACGGTGCGCGAAAGCGTGATCGAGACCCTGGCTGAGAACCTCAGCGACTCCGTCATCGCTCCCTTGTTCTGGTTCCTGCTGGCCGGCCTGCCGGGCGCGGCGCTGTACCGGCTGGCCAACACCGCCGATGCCATGTGGGGCTACCCGGGTTGGCGCGGGCAGGGCGCGCAGCGCCGCCACTGGCAGTGGGCCGGCAAATGGGCAGCGCGTGCGGACGATGTGCTGAACTGGTTGCCTGCGCGCCTGACGGCCCTGCTGCTGGCCGGCGTGGCACATGGCGTGGCCTGGTCCGCGTTGCGCCGCGATGCGGCCATCACGCCTTCGCCCAATGGCGGCTGGCCCATGGGCTGCATGGCGCTGGCCCTGGGCGTGCGCCTGGGCAAGCCCGGCGTCTATGTGCTGAACCCGCAGGGCCAGGTGCCCCAGGCCGCGCAGGTGCAGCAGGCCGTGGGCCTGGCCGCGCGCGTGGTCGGGGCCTGCGCGGTGGCCGCGCTGGTGGTGCTGCTGGGCCTGGGGGTGATCGCCCATGGCTGAGGCCCAGATCCACGGTGGCACGGACGCACTGGGCGTGCCGGCGCACGATTTTTCCACCAATCGCAATGCCTGCGGCCCGTGCCCGCAGGTCGTGGCGGCGCTGCAGGCCGCGCACGTGGCCCAGTACCCGGACCCGGCCTACACCGACCTGCGCGCAGCCCTCGCGGCCTTCCACGGCGTGGACCCGGCGCGCGTGCTGCTGGCCGGCAGTGCCAGCGAATGCATCCACCGCCTGACCCTGCATGCCGTGCGCAGCGGGGCCCGCCAGGTCAGCCTGCCGCCGCACCACTATGGCGACTACCCGCATGCCGCGCGTCTGTGGCAGTTGCCGGTGGTTCCGCGCAGCCCGCACGCGGGTGGCCCCGGGCTGCACTGGGCCTGTGCCCCGTCCAGCCCCCTGGGCCTGGACGAGGACGTCTGGCCGCTGTGGCCATCGCCGGCCCCGGCGGGGGCCTGGCGCGTGCTGGACTGCGCCTATGTCCCGTTGCAGCTGGAGCCGGCCGCGGTGCAGCCGAACCTGGACCACGTGTGGCAGATGTGGACCCCCAACAAGGCCCTGGGCATGACCGGGGTGCGCGCCGCTTACGCGATTGCGCCCGTACAGGCCACGCCGCAGGAGCTGGCGGCGCTGCGCGATCTGGCCCCCTCCTGGGTGGTGGGGGCCCACGGCGTGGCCATGCTGCAGGCCTGGACCACCCCGCCGGTGCAGGCCTGGCTGCAGGCCAGCCTGGTGCAGCTGCGGGCCTGGAAGGCGCAGCAAGTGCAGCTGTGTGCCCGGCTGGGCTGGCAGGTGCTGCCGGGGCACCGGGCCAATTATTTCGTGGCGCGCTGGCCCCAGGACGGGCAGGCGCGCATGGCGCAGGCCCTGGCCGTGTTGCGCGCGCAGGGCATCAAGCTGCGCGATGCCCACAGCTTTGGCCTGCCCGGCTGTGTGCGCCTGGGCGTGCTGCCGCCGGCCTCCCAGCAGGCCCTGGCGCAGGCCTGGGCGGCGATGAACCTCAAGGAGTTGGCATGAGTCCGACCGCATTCGATCCCGTCCGCCTGCCGCGGCCGCAGCCCGGGCAGACCCAGGCCCTGTGCGTCATGGTGCTGGGCACCAGCAGCAACGCCGGCAAGAGCTGGGTGGCCACGGCCCTGTGCGCCTGGTACCGCGCCCAGGGCTACAAGGTGGCGCCTTTCAAGGCGCAGAACATGAGCAACAACGCCCGCGTGGTGGCCACGCCGGACGGGCAGTGGGGCGAGATCGGTACGGCCCAGTACCTGCAGGCCCTGGCCGCCGGCTGCGTGCCCGATGTGCGCATGAACCCGCTGCTGCTCAAGCCCGAGGCCGACACGCGCAGCCAGGTGGTGCTGCTGGGCCAGGTGGATGCCGCGCTGTCGGCCATGCCCTGGCGCGGGCGCAGCCAGCACGTGTGGCCGCAGATTGCCCAGGCCCTGGACAGCCTGCGGGCCGAGAACGACGTGGTGGTGATCGAGGGGGCCGGCTCCCCGGCCGAGATCAACCTGCACAGCAGCGATGTGGTCAACATGCGCGTGGCCCGGCATGGCCAGGCGCACTGCCTGCTGGTGGCGGACATCGACCGGGGCGGCGCCTTCGCCCACCTGTACGGCACCTGGGCCCTGCTGCCGCCCGAGGAGCAGGCCTTGCTGCGCGGCTTCGTGCTCAACAAGTTCCGGGGCGATGCACGCCTGCTGGCCCCGGCGCCGCAGATGCTGCAGGAGCGTACCGGCGTGCCCACGGTGGCCACCATCCCCATGCAGTGGAACCATGGCCTGCCCGAGGAGGACGGCGTGTTCGATGCCCGCAGCACGGGCGCCGGGGCCATCCACACCACGGTGGCCATCGTGGCCTATCCGCGCATGAGCAACCACGATGAATTCCAGCCGTTGCTGAACCTGCCCGGCGTGCGCGTGGTCTGGGCGCGCAGCCCGGCCCAACTGCAGGGTGCGGACTGGGTGATCCTGCCGGGCTCCAAGGCCACGGCGGCCGACCTGGACTGGATGCGCAGCCAGGGGCTGGACGCTGCGGTCGTGGCGCATGCCCATGCCGGGCGCCGGGTGCTGGGCATTTGCGGGGGGCTGCAGATGTTGGGCGAGGCCCTGATCGACCTGCACGGTGTGGACGGTAACGCCGCCGGCCTGGGCCTGCTGCCACTGGTCACGCTGTTTGCGCCGGACAAGACCGTGCGCCGCGTGCGCGTGCACCTGCCGGCGCTGCACGGGCCCTGGTCGTCGCTGGCGGGCATGGCGTTGGACGTCTATGAAATCCACCACGGCCAGACGCAGCTGCGCACCGACATGGAGGCCGGCCAGCCGCAGCGTTCCCGGGAGGTGGTGCCGGGCCTGGTCTGGCAGAACGGCCCCGGCCACATTTGGGGCACCTACTGGCACGGCATGCTGGAGAACACGGCCTTTGTCCAGGCCTTGTTCGGCGCCCAGGCCCCGTCGCTGGAGGTGGTGTTTGCCCGCCTGGCCGAGGGCGTGCAGGCCTGGTTTGCGCAAGAGGTGTAAGCGGGTGCTACGGTTGTAGGCTTGTGCCTGCAAGGCTGGGCGGGCTGGGCTGATAGTCCATGCCGGGCCATGGCAGGCATGCTGTTGGCATTGTTTGTCATCCAAGGAGAATGCTTTGATGAAGTTGCAATGGACCCCTTCCTGGCGCCTGGGCCTGTGCATGGTGGCACTGGCCGGCGCAAGCTTGGCCCAGGCGCAAACCGCTGCTCCCGCGTCCGCTCCCGCTGCGCTCACCCCTGGGGCGCACCACCCTGCAGCCCCCCACCATCCGGCCAAGGCGCCGCACCATCGCGCCATGCCGCACCACGGGACCCAGGGCACGGCCATGAGCCCGCAGCAGCGCGAGGCCGCGGCCGTCGCGGCGGAACAGCGCCGCGGGCAGGGGCCGGTCAACCCCCCGGGCATGGGCATGGATGAACTGCAGCGCAACGCCTTGCGCCGCTGCGACATCTTCAAGGAGCTGGACCGCAGTGCCTGTGTGGCGCGCGTGCAGCAACCGCAGCTCTCCGGCAGCGTCGAGGGCGGGGGGGTGATCCGCGAATACACCCAGACCATCGAGGTGCCCGCCGCACCGCCCGCCCAGCACCCCCACATGATGCAGCAGCCCATGCCGCACGCGCCCATGATGCAGCAGCCGATGCCCCAGCCCATGGAGCCGATGCGCAAGTAAGCGCCTGCGCTGCCCAGTACCCCCGACCCGGCCTGGCCGGGTTTTTTCTTGCCCGCGATTGATGTGGTGCGGGGCAAGGCCATGGACGCAGGCGCATACTTGGGCCCGGGCGCTGGAGCGCCTTTTTTGTGTGTGATGAGGGATGGAAATGTCGACCGTGATTCCTGACGTGGCTTCGATCGAGGACGCCACATTTGCCGCCCATGTGCAGGGCTTGCTGGACGTGAAGACCAAGCCCGTGGGCTCCCTGGGCGTGCTGGAGCAGCTGGCGCACCGCCTGGCCTGCATCCTGGGCAGCGACACCCCGGTGCTGGAGGCGCCGCAGATGGTGGTGTTTGCGGCCGACCATGGCCTGGCGGCGCGCGGTGTGTCGGCCTACCCCGTGGACGTGACCTGGCAGATGGTGGAGAACTTCATGGCCGGCGGCGCGGCCGTGAGCGTGCTGGCGCGCCAGCATGGCATTGCCCTGAATGTGGTGGACTGCGGCGTGGCGCGCGACTTTGCCGCCCGCGAGCAGGACCCCGAGGACAAGCTGCCCAAGGCCGGCCAGCCGCGCCTGTGGCGTCGCAAGGTGGCCTATGGCACGCAGGACTGCAGCCAGGGTCCAGCCATGACCGAGCAGGAATGCGCGCTGGCCATCCGCAACGGGGTGGAGCTGGTCAAGCGCCTGCCGGGCAATGCCTTGCTGCTGGGCGAGATGGGGATTGGCAACACCTCCACCGCCTCGCTGCTGCTGTCGCGGCTGTGCGGTGTGTCCGTGGCGGAGGTCACGGGCATGGGCACGGGCCTGGATCCGCAGGGCGTGCAACGCAAGATCGCTTTGCTGCTGCAGGTGCTGCAGACGCATGCCGCCGTGACCGAGCCGCTGCCGGTGCTGGCCGCCATGGGTGGGCTGGAGGTGGCGACCATGGTCGGCGCCGTGCTGCAGGCCGCGGCCGAGCGGCGCGTGATCGTGGTCGATGGCTTCATCACCACGGCGGCGGTGCTGGTGGCCAGCCGCCTGCAGCCTGCGGTGCTGCAGCGCTGCGTGTACGCCCACCGCTCCGGCGAGCCCGGCCACACCCTGCTGCTGCAGGCGCTGGGTGCGCGGCCCTTGCTGGACTGGCAGTTGCGCCTGGGCGAGGGTTCCGGGGCGGCGGCAGCCTGGCCGCTGCTGCCCGCGGCCTGCGCCATCCTGCGCGAGATGGCCAGCTTCACCTCGGCCGGCGTGGCTACCAAGGCCGGCTGAAGCTTTTTCAAAAAAAGGAGCTGACTGCGCGCCTTCCGCCTGCATTTCAAAGCGAATCGTTCTGAAAAGCGCGGAGGGGCTGCGTGGTCAGCTCCATTTTTTATACCCACTAGCGTGACCCCTGGTACGTCGTTGCTGGGCCTGGTCGTACGCGGGGACTGCCTGCGGCTTTACGCTGCGTCTCGGACGCCAATCTTCGATGGGCTGGGGGTTAGCGGCGCTTGGGGTCAATCCAGCCGGATGGTGGGGCGCAGGCGGGAGTTCATCAAATCCACCAGCCACAGCAGGCCGCCGCGCCAGAAGCCGTACAGGCGCGCCTGGTGCGAGCGGTACAGCCAGATGTGGCTGAGCATGGCCAGCCGGCCCTTGATCATGCCGCCGTTGAACAGCCCGAACTTGCCCAGCGAGCCATAGGCGTCGTAGTTGGCCAGCGACACCAGCGCCCCGAAGTCGCGGTAGGCAAAGCCCTTGCCGGCATACGGCTGGCGGCTGGCCAGCACCTTGGGCAGCAGTTCGATCAGGTAGCGCGCCTGCTGGTGGGCCACCTGGGCGGTGGGCGGCAGCGGTGTGCTCTGGCCGGGCAGGGTGTAGCTGGCGCAGTCGCCCACGGCGTAGATGTCGGGGTCGGCGGTCTGCAGGTCGTCGTTCACGATCAACTGGTTGCCGCGCGTGACGGGCAGGCCCAGTTGGGCCAGGAAACTGGGCGCCTTCACGCCGGCGGCCCAGACGCTGAGCCCGGCGGGGATGACCTCGTCGCCATCCAGCAGCAGGCCGTTGGCCAGTGCCGCCTGCACGCGGCGGCCGACCAGCACCCGCACGCCCAGGTGCTCCAGGCGCTGCTGGGTGGCCTGGGAGATCTCCTCGGGGAAGCTGGGCAGGATGCGCGGCCCGGCCTCGATCAGCACGATGCGGAATTTGGCGGCCCGCCCCAGCGCGCCATAGGCTTCGGCGCTTTCGGACAGCTGCACCAGCTCGGCTGCCAGCTCCACGCCGGTGGCGCCGGCGCCGACGATGGCCACCTGCAGGGTCTCGCCCTCGGTCATGCCGCGCACCATGCGCAGGCGGATTTCGCGGTTGAAGTCGTCGGCCTTGCGGCGCGAATCGATCATGTAGCAATGCTCCAGCACGCCGGGCGTGCCGAAGTCGTTGGCCCCGCTGCCGACAGCGATGACCAGCTTGTCGTAACCGATGCGGCGCGCGGGCACCATTTCACGCCCGTCGGGGGCACAGATGGCGGACAGGATGATTTCCTTGCGTGCGCGGTCCAGCCCTTCCATGGCGCCGGGCTGGTAGGCGAAGCGGGCGTCCGTGGCCTGGGCCAGGTAGGTGGTCTGCTGCTGCGCCAGGTCGCGCGTGCCGGCGGCAATCGTGTGCAGCATGGGCTTCCAGACGTGGGCGGAATCGGCATCGACCAGGGTCACCGAGGCGGTGTGCGGGTCGCGCAGCTTGCCCAGTGCCGAGGCGATTTCCAGCCCCGCGACCCCACCCCCCACGATCACGACCCGTGCGGCCTTGTCCTGCTGCGCTTCACCCATTGTTGTTTCCTGCCTGTGCTATCGAATGTTGTTGCGGCTGCGCGCATGCACCCGGCATGCGCGGCGAAACGGGCATTCTGCTGATATTTTTGATAGCGCGATGTGCAGGATGGGCTTAGGATTGCTTGGGATTTATGTCTTACAGCAGAGTGCTTCGCTATGCATAGCGCCCCAGGCGCATGGGCCGGGCGGGCGTTGCGGCCACCGTTCCCCGGGCCCGCAAAAACCGGGCGATAACCGCTCAGGGTTCGAGGTTATTGCGGGCGCGGGCGGCCGCCCTCAGGCGCCCTCGGCCGGGGCCATGGGCAGGCAGGCCATGGCCTCCAGGCCCAGGATGCGCGGGCCCTGCTGGCGGTTGTGCAGCTCCAGGCGGCCGTGCAGCGCCTGGACGATTTCCAGGCAGATGGCCAGCCCCAGGCCGGAGCCATTGCGCGTGTCCCCGGCCGAAAACGGCTGGTACAGGCGCTGCAGCAGCTCTTCGGACAGGCCCGGGCCCTGGTCGATGATGTGCAGGCAGGCGTGCTGCCTGTCGGCCTGCGGGGTCAGCGTGACCAGCAGGGCGCTGCCCGGTGGCGCATGGCGGATGGCGTTGTGCAGCAGGTTGCGCACCAGCTCGCGCAGCATCCATTCGTGTGCGGACAGCGGCACGGGCGTGTCGGCGCGCAGCTCGAAGTCCAGCATCTTGTCGGCGATCAGCGGGGCCAGGTCCAGCGCCACCTCGCGCACGATGGCGTCCCAGCCGGTGGCGGTGGCGGCCTGCGGCTGCTGGCGCAGCTGTTCCACCTTGGCCAGCGACAGCATCTGGTTGGCCAGCTGCGTGGCACGGTCCACGGTGGCCTCGAGTTCCTGCAAGGCCGTGGCGGGCGGCATGTCGCCCTGGCGGGCCGACTGCACCTGCACCTTCAGCACCGCCAGCGGGGTGCGCAGCTGGTGCGAGGCATCGCGCACAAAGCGCTTTTGGTGGCTGAGCAGTTCGCGCAGGCGCTCGATGGCGCGGTTCATGCCGTCGATCCAGGGCTGCAGCTCACGCGGCACGGCGTCGCGCTGCAGCGGTTGGAAATTATGGTGCGGCCGCTGGCCGATGGCGTGGCCGACCTCGCGCACGGCGCGCGTGACGCGCTGCACGACGATCATGATGGTCAGCACCAGCAGGCCCAGGAGCACGGCGTTCTGCCACAGGGTCTCGGTCAGTAGGTTCCAGGCCAGGTTGTGGCGCAGCTGCAGGGTTTCGGCCACCTGGATCACGGCCATGCTGCGCCCCGTGGCGCTGGACACGGGTTGCAGCAGCACGGCGATGCGCACCGGCTGGTCGCGGTAGCTGCTGTCGTAGAAGTCCACCAGGGCCGCGTAGGGGGGCTGGGCCGGGATGCTGCCGCGCCAGAAGGGCAGGTCGTCAAAGCCGGAGATCAGCTGCCCATCCAGGCTGGACACGCGGTAGTACAGGCGCGTGTGGGTGTCGGCCTCGAAGGCCTCCAGCGCCGAATACGGCACCAGCGCGTGGATGCGGGCGTGCTCGTCATAGCCGTCCACGTCCAGCTGCTCGCCGATCGTCTTGGCCGAGGCCAGCAGCGTGCGGTCGTAGGCGGTGTGCAGCGCCTGCAGCGAGGCGCGGTAGGACCACAGCATGTTCAGCGCGATACAGGCGATCACCGGCAGCAAGATGCCCACCAGCAGCTGGCTGCGCAAGGACCAGATGCCGCGGTGCTGGGCCTCGCTCATGCCGCGGCCCCCGGCGGCGTGGGCTTGAGCAGGTAGCCCAGGCCGCGCAGCGTGACCAGGTCCATGCCGGTGCCGGACAGCTTCTTGCGCAGGCGGTAGACCACCACCTCGATGGCTTCGTACTTGACGTCGACCTCGCCGGGGAAGACCAGCTCGTACAGGCGCTCCTTGGCGATGGCCTGGCCCGGGCGTGCCAGCAGGGCCAGCATCAGCGCCCGCTCGCGCGGCGTGAAGTCCATGGGCAGGCCCAGGTGGTAGATGGCGCCGCTGGCGCGGTCCAGGCGCAGGGTGCCGAAGCTGTCATGGTCGGCCTGGGCGGAGGTGCCGCCCGCGCCCTGGGCGCGCCGCTCCAGGGCACGCAGGCGTGCTTCCAGTTCGTCCAGGTCGAAGGGCTTGGCCAGGTAGTCGTCGGCCCCGGCGTTCAGGCCCAGCACGCGGTCGCCCACGGTGCTGCGCGCGGTCAGGATCAGCACCGGCGTGGTGGCGCGCAGCGCGCGCAGGTGCTCCAGCACCTGCAGGCCATCCTGGCCGGGCAGCGTCAGGTCCAGCACCACCACGTCGGGTTGCAGGGCCTGCCACTGCGGGATGGCCTGCAGCCCGTCCGCGCACAGGCTGACATGGATGCCGCGGCGCGCCAGGGCGCGCTGCAGGCTGGTTTGCATGGCGGGATCGTCTTCGACCAGGAGAATGTGCATGGGCGGCACGTTAGCACTGCGGCGACCGGGTTTTGTCGCTGTGCAGCTTGGGGTTTTCACGGCCCCTGCAGGACAGCCATTTGACAGGCAGTCGCCGCATCATGCTGCTCAAGCAGTGCAGGTTGCGGCTGGTGCTGCTTTTCCTGACGACGAACCTATAAACAGGAGACAAGATGATGCGACGCGATACTTTCTTGAAGAGCATGGCTGCCCTGGCGGTGGCCGGCACCGTCCCCACCAGCTGGGCCCAGGCTGCTGCCATGAAGATGATGCTGCCCGCCAATCCCGGTGGCGGCTGGGACACCACGGGCCGTGCTCTGGGCAAGGCCTTGCAGGATGCGGGTGTGGCCTCGTCGGTGACCTATGACAACAAGGGCGGCGCGGCCGGTGCCATCGGCCTGGCGCAGTTCGTCAACGGCAGCAAGAACGATGCGAACGCCCTGATGGTGATGGGCGCGGTCATGCTGGGCGGCATCATCACCGGCAAGCCCCCGGTGACCCTCAAGCAGGTGACGCCCCTGGCGCGACTGACCAGCGAATACAACGTGTTCGTGCTGCCCGCCAATTCGCCGTTCAAGAACATGGGCGAGGTGATCGCCCAGCTCAAGAAAGACCCCGGCAGTGTGAAGTGGGGTGGTGGCTCGCGCGGATCGACCGAGCACATTGCGGCTGCAATGATTGCCAAGGCCGTGGGCGTGGACCCCGCCAAGATCAACTACGTGGCTTTCCGTGGGGGCGGCGAGGCGATCTCGGCCATCCTGGGTGGCAACGTCACCATCGGCGGCAGCGGCTACAGCGAGTTTGCCGAGTACATCGCCAGCGGCAAGATGAAGCCCGTGGGCGTGACTTCGGCCGAGCGCCTGCCGTCGCTGGACGTACCCACGCTGAAGGAGCAGGGCATTGACGTGGAAATCGGCAACTGGCGCGGTGTCTACGGCGCCCCCGGCATCAGCAAGCAGCAGCGCGACGAGCTGATCGCCAAGCTGGAAAAGGCCACCAAGAGCGCGGTCTGGCAGGAAGCCCTGAAGAAGAACGACTGGACCCCGGCATGGCTGGCCGGCGATGCCTTCGCCACCTTTGTGGACAAGGAGTTCAGCAGCCTGCAAGACACCATGACCCGCGCCGGCATGGTGTAACGCGCGGTCCTGCAGCACGGTGCGTGCGCCGTGCTGCAGAACTTGATAGCTGAAAGCGCTTGCTGCACAAGCGCTAGAGCCTGATTTCTCTCTTAAAGGAGCTCTGCATGTCTGAGAGCTTGAACCCTGTGCCCGCCGAGCCGGCCTGGCACAGTGCAATTCCGTCCGCGCGCTGGCAAGCCGCCGTGGGCGTGGGGGTGGTGCTGGTCGCCGTGGGCATGGGCGTCGGTGCCAGCCAGATTGCCGGCGACGCCGGCTACGGCGGAGTAGGCCCCAGTTTTCTGCCCTGGTTGTGTGCCGCAGTGCTGGCCCTGTGCGGCGTCTGGCTGGTGTGGGAGGCCCTGACTGGGGGTTACCGCAAGGCAGGTGAGCCCGGCGGCAGTGCCAAGGCCGATGTCGGCCCCTTCGTCTGGGTCTCTGCGGGTCTGCTGCTCAATGCCGGACTGATCGAGCACCTGGGCTTCATCATCAGCTGCACGCTGTGCTTCACCCTGGCCGTGCAAGGCCTGCGCCGGGCCCAGGGCCAGACGGGCACCCTGAGCGGCAAGGCCCTGCTCAAGGACGTGCTGGTGGGCTTCACGATTGCGGCCCCTGTGTTCTGGGCCTTCACACAGTTCCTGGCCATCAACCTGCCAGGTCTGACGGAAACAGGGTGGCTGTGATGGACATGTTCGACGCACTGATGCAAGGCTTTGCCACGGCGGCCACTCCGATCAATCTGCTGTGGGCGCTGCTGGGCTGCGCCCTGGGCACGGCCGTGGGCGTGCTGCCGGGCATCGGCCCCGCCGTGGCCGTGGCCATGCTGCTGCCAATCACGGCCAAGGTGGAAATCACCGCCTCCATGATCTTCTTCTCGGGCATCTACTACGGTGCCATGTACGGGGGCTCGACCACCTCCATCTTGCTGAACACGCCGGGGGAAACCGCCAGCATGGTCACGGCCATGGAGGGCAACAAGATGGCCAAGAGTGGCCGCGCCGGCGCGGCGCTGGCCACGGCGGCCATCGGCTCCTTCGTGGCGGGCACGGTGGCCACCGTGGTGGTGACGCTGTTCGCGCCCACTGTGGCGGACTTTGCCGTGCGCCTGGGCCCGCCCGAGTACTTCATGCTGATGGTGCTGGCCTTCACCACCGTGAGCGCGGTGCTGGGGCAAAGCAGCCTGCGCGGCATGACGGCCTTGTTCGTCGGCCTGGCCCTGGGGTGCGTGGGCATGGACCAGATCACCGGTTCGGCCCGTTACACCGGCGGCAAGATGGAACTGATGGACGGCGTGGACATCGTGCTGGTGGCCGTGGGCCTGTTCGCCGTGGCTGAGGTGCTGTACGCCGCCCTGTACGAAGGCAAGGTCGACCAGTCGCAGAACAAGGTGACGCGCGTGCACATGACGCGCCGTGACTGGAAGCGTTCCGTGCCGGCCTGGCTGCGCGGCACCATCATCGGCACGCCGTTTGGCTGCATTCCCGCCGGCGGGACGGAGATCCCGACCTTCCTGAGCTACGCCACCGAGAAGAAGCTGGCCAAGGGCGAGGACAAGGCCGAGTTCGGCGGCAAGGGCGCCATCGAAGGCGTGGCCGGTCCCGAGGCGGCCAACAACGCCACGGTGACGGCGGCGCTGATTCCGCTGCTGACCCTGGGCATTCCCACCAGCAACACCACGGCAGTGCTGCTGGGCGCGTTCCAGAACTACGGTATCAACCCCGGGCCCCAGCTGTTCAGCAGCGCCGGTGCCCTGGTGTGGGCGCTGATCGCCTCGCTGTACATCGGCAACCTGATGCTGCTGGTGCTGAACCTGCCCATGGTGGGCCTGTGGGTGAAGCTGCTGAAGATTCCCCGCCCACAGCTGTACGCCGGGATCCTGATTTTCGCCACCGTCGGTGCCTATGGCATGCGCCAGAGCACGTTCGATTTGTTCCTGCTGTATGGCATTGGTCTGCTGGGCGTGCTGATGCGCCGCTTTGACTTCCCAACGGCCCCCGTGGTGGTCGGCATGATCCTGGGCCCGCTGGCCGAAGCCCAGATGCGCAACGCCGTGTCGATCGGCGAGGGCAGCTTCTGGATCTTCCTGCAGCGCCCTATGTCGCTCACGCTGGTGGTGATCGTGCTGCTGGTGCTGATCGTGCCACGTGCGCTGCAGTACTGGGCGGCCCGCCGTGCCGTGCAACGCCACGATTTCGCGGCCCACTGAACGGTCTGCCGTTGACCCTTCCAAGCCCCGCTGTGCGGGGCTTTTTTCATGGGTTGAACCCGCAGCACTGGGCCCGTGGTGCGGAGGGCGTTCAGGCGTTGCGGGCCCGGGCCTAGGCGCGTCCGGTGGGTGCTACGGTCTTGGGCTTGAAATCGCAGTGCGCCGCGACCAGGCATTCCCAGCACTTGGGCTTGCGCGCCTGGCAGACGTAGCGTCCCAGCAGGATCAGCCAGTGGTGCGAGTCCACGGCAAATTCGTCCGGCACCCGTTGGAGCAGCTGCTTTTCCACCTCCAGCGGGGTCTTGCCGGGCGCCAGACCGGTGCGGTTGCTGACGCGGAAGATGTGCGTGTCCACCGCCATCGTCGGCTGGCCGAAGGCCACGTTCAGGACCACGTTGGCCGTCTTGCGGCCCACGCCGGGCAGGGCCTCCAGGGCTTCGCGCGTGGCGGGCACCTGGCCGCCATGCTGGTCAACCAGGATGCGGCAGGCGGCCATCAGGTGCTTGGCCTTGCTGCGGTACAGGCCGATGGTCTTGATGTAGCCCTCCAGCCCCTCCAGGCCCAGGTCCAGGATGGCCTGCGGCGTGTTGGCCACCGGAAACAGCTTGCGCGTGGCCTTGTTGACGCCCACGTCCGTGGCCTGGGCCGACAGCAGCACGGCCGCCAGCAGCTCGAAGACGGTGGTGTATTCCAGCTCGGTCTGCGGGCTGGGGTTGGCGTCGCGCAGCAGGGTGAAGAAGGGAACGATCTCGGATTTTTTCATGGCGCTCGGTGGGGATGGTTGCTGCGGATTTTCCTTCAAGCGCCGGGCGGCGGTGGCCGGCCATGGCGCGGCGCGGCCTGTGGCAGGCGCGATAATGCAGCGCATAGGCGGCAGGCCGCCGCCGGCCTGGTGCACAGCCCCGGCACCAGGCACTGGATTTTTACCGAGAGGACATGCTCCATGCAGTTTGCACAACGTTTGGACAACGTAGAAACATCCGCGATCCGTGAATTATTCAAGCTGCTGGGCAAGCCCGGGATCATCAGTTTTGCCGGGGGCTTTCCCGACAGCGCCATGTTCGACGTGGCGGGCATCCAGGACGCCGCGCAGAAGGCCCTGGCCCAGGACGCCGGCCTGGCCCTGCAGTACGGCGCGACCGAAGGCTTCATGCCGCTGCGCGAACAGCTGGCCGCCTTCACCGCGGCCAAGGGCGCCAAGGATGTGTACGCCGACAACCTGGTCGTGACCACGGGCAGCCAGCAGGCGCTGGACCTGCTGGGCAAGTGCATGATCTCGCCCGGCGACAAGGTGATCGTCGAAGGCCCGACCTTCCTGGCCACCATCCAGTGCTTCCGCCTGTACGGCGCCGAAGTGATCAGCGCGCCCATCGACAGCCAGGGCGTGATCGTGGACGAGCTGGAAAAGCTGATCGCCGAGCACCAGCCCAAGCTGGTCTACCTGATCCCCACCTTCGGCAATCCCAGCGGCGCCACGCTGAGCCTGGAGCGCCGTCAGCGCGTGCTGGAGCTGGCCGTGAAGTACCAGACCCTGGTGGTCGAGGACGACCCGTATGGCGACCTGTACTTCGACGCTCCCCCGCCCGCCAGCCTGCTGGCGCTGTCCAGCGAGGTGCCCGGCAGCCGTGACTGGCTGGCGCACTGCGGCTCGCTGTCCAAGGTGCTCAGCCCCGGCCTGCGCATCGGCTGGCTGATCGCCCCGCCCGAGCTGCTGGCCAAGGCCGTGATGTGCAAGCAGTTCAGCGACGCCCACACCAGCACCTTTGCCCAGGCCACCGCGGCGCACTACCTGCTGGCCGGCCACATGCCCGCCACGCTGGCCAAGGTGCGCAAGGTCTATGCCCAGCGCGCCCAGACCATGATGGCGGCGCTGCGCAGCGAGCTGGGCGATGCCGTGGCATTCACCGAGCCGCTGGGCGGCCTGTTCCTGTGGGTGCGCCTGACCGGCGCGCACGGTGCGCTGGCCGATGCCAACGTGCTGGCCAAGCAGGCCATCGCGCAGGGCGTGGCCTTTGTGCCGGGGGCGCCGTTCTTCAGCCAGCACCCCGACCTGTCCACCTTCCGCCTGTCGTTCGCGACGGCGGACGAGGACAAGATCCGCGAAGGCGTGGCACGCCTGGCCAAGGCGCTGCGGGCATGAGCGTGCAGCCCACGCCCGAGGCGCTGGAGGCGCGCATCATGGACCTGGAGGTGAAGGCCAGCTACACCGACGATCTGTTGGAGCAGCTGAACATGACCATCTACCGCCAGCAGCAGCAGATCGACGCGCTGATCAACGAGGTGCGACAACTGCGCCAGCAGGTGCCGGAAGGCGGGCAGGGCGCGCCGCGCAATCTGCGCGACGAGCTGCCACCGCACTATTGAGCGGTGTGGCGCACGGGCCTGCAGGGGCCCGGTGCCGGTGGAGCCACTTCCACGAACAGAGCGCCTAGCGCAGGTCCTGCAAGGCTTTCAGAGTCAAAATCCTCTGAAATCCTTGTCAAGCCTGCGCCAGGCGCTCTTTTTTTCTTCGGGCCGCGTGCAGGCCGTGGCTCACTCCTGCAGCATCTGCACCAACTGGGTTTCGATCAGCAGTTGCTGGGCGTTGCTGTTCAGCCGCGGGCCTTGCACCAGGAAGCTGTCTTCCACGCGCTCGCCCAGGGTGGAGACCTTGGCCAGCTGCACGCTCAAACCGTGCGCCGCCAGGATGCGCGCCACGGAATAAAGCAGGCCGGCGCGGTCGCTGGCCGAGATGTTGAGCAGCCAGCTCTGCGCCTTGTCGTCCGGCGTGAGCGTGACGCGCGGCACCATGGGGAAGCTGCGCACGCGCCGCGACAGGCGGCGCTTGCCGGGCTCGGGCAGCGGCTCCTTGCTGAGGATGGCCTGGGGCAGGCCGTTTTCGATCAGCGTCGTCAGCTCGCGGTAGTGCATCTGCAACTGCTCGGAGGCGATCTGGAAGGTGTCCAGCGCATAGCCATTGCGCGCCGTGTGGATGCGGGCGTCCACCACCATCAGGCCGGCGTTGTCGAAGTAGCCACAGATGCGGGCGAACAGGTCGGACTGGTCCGGGGCGTACACCAGCACCTGCACGCCTTCGCCCACCAGGGACTGGCGCGCGCGCACCACGGGCGCCGGGCTGCCCACGTGGCGTGACAGCTGGCGCGCATGCCAGGCGATGTCGGCCGGCTCGTGGCGCATGAAGTAGCTCACATCCAGCGTGTCCCACAGCGCCTTGTGCGACTCGTAGGGCTGGGCCGTCAGGGCCAGGGCCACCTGGGCCTCGCGCTTGCGCGCCTCCACCAGGGCGGCGGCATCGGGCGCGCGCCCGCCCAGCACGCGCAGCGTGGCGTGGTACAGGTCTTCCAGCAGCTTGCCCTTCCAGGCGTTCCAGACCTTGGGGCTGGTGCCGCGGATGTCGGCCACGGTCAGCAGGTACAGCGCCGTCAGGCGGCGCTCGGTGCCCACGCGGTCGGCAAAGGCGCGGATCACGTCCGGGTCGCTGGTGTCCTGCTTTTGCGCCACGGTGCTCATCTGCAGGTGCTCGCGCACCAGGAATTCGACCAGCTCGGCGTCCTCGGCGGCCATGTTGTGCTGGCGGGCGAAGCGCCGCACCTCGATGGCGCCGATCTCGGAGTGGTCGCCGCCGCGGCCCTTGCCGATGTCGTGGAACAGCGCTGCCAGGTACAGCAGCCAGGGCTTGTCCCAGCCGCTGGCCAGTTGCGAGCACAGCGGGTACTCGTGCACGTGCTCGGCCATGAAGAAGCGCCGCATGTTGCGCAGCACCATCAGCGTGTGCTGGTCCACGGTGTAGACGTGGAACAGGTCGTGCTGCATCTGGCCCACGATGCGGCGGAAGGACCACAGGTACCGCCCCAGCACCGAGGTGGCGTTCATCAGCCGGAAGGCATGGGTCTGGCCGCGCGGTTCCTGCAGGATCTGCATGAAGGTGTCGCGGTTCACCGGGTCCTGGCGGAAGGTGTTGTCCATCAGGTCGCGCGCGCTGTACAGGGCGCGCAGCGTGCGCGCCGACAGGTCGCGCAGGCCGGGCGACTTCTGGTAGGTCAGGAAGGTCGCCAGGATGGCCTGCGGGTCTTTCTGGTACAGGTCGTCGCTGGCCACCTCGATCAGCCCGTCCTTGTCGAAGAAGCGGTCGTCGATGCGCTTGAGCTCGGCGTTGTTCGGGTACAGGTGCTCCTCGATGTTCAGCAGCAGGATCTGCTGCAGCTGCATCACCGCCTTGGCCGCCCAGTAGTAGCGGCGCATCAGCACCTCGCTGGCACGCACGGGCATGGTCTCGCCCACGGGCGTGTGGCTCTGGATGCCGAAGGACTCGGCGACGGCGGTCTGCAAATCGAAGATCAGCCGGTCCTCGTGCCGGCCCGACAGGGCGTGCAGCTTGGCGCGGATCAGGCTCAGCGTGGCCTCGTTGCGCTCCAGCTGCGTGGCCTCGAACTCGGTGGCAATGCCGCTGGCCGCCAGCTCGCGCCAGTTGCTGCCCAGACCGGCCGCCTGCGCCACCCACAGGATGGTGTGCAGGTCGCGCAGGCCGCCGGGTGATTCCTTGCAGTTGGGCTCCAGCGAATAGGGCGTGCCCTCGTGCTTGATGTGGCGCTGGCGCAGCTCCAGCGTCTTGGCGGTGAAGAAGGCCTTGGGGTTGAGCGAGGCGCGGTACTGGCGCTGGAACTCGGCAAACAGTGCCGCATCGCCGTCGATCAGCCGGGCTTCCAGCAGCGAGGTCTGCACGGTCACATCGTTCTGTGCCTCGGCCACGCATTCGCTGATGGTGCGCACGCTGGAGCCGATTTCCAGGCCCGCATCCCAGCAGGCGCCGATGAAGCGCTCCAGGTCCTCCTTCAGCGGGGCGTGCCCCTCGGTGCTGTGGCCGGGCAGCAGCAACAGCACGTCCACGTCGGAGGCGGGGAACAACTGCTCGCGGCCATAGCCGCCCACGGCCACCAGGGCCACCTCGGCCGGCAGCCCGCTGGCCGCGCGGATGGCACACAGGTGCTGGTCGGTCAGCCGCGAGAGCTTTTGCAGCACGCTGCGGATGCCCCGGGTGCTGCTGGCAGGGGTGCGCAAGGCGTCGGTGAGGGTCGCCTTGTCCTGGCGGTAGGCAGTGCGCAGGGCGCCGAGTTCGATGTTCATGGCAAGAAAGACCTGTCAGGCAAAAACTGGACCACAGGCAAGCAAGAAATATGCAAGGCGTGGCGGCGGCATGGACCTGGAGCCCGAGTGTGCACGATCCCGCCATGAAAAAAGGCAGTCCGCCTGCAGCGGGACTGCCTTGTCACTGGGCGTCAGGGCCGGTGCCGCATCAGGTGCGGATGCCGCTGATGAAGTCCGGCGGCGTGGGCGAGCCCTCGGACCAGGTCAGGATGTCGTAGCCGGTCTTGGTCACGGCCAGCATCAGTTCCCACTGGGCCGACAGGCTGCGGTCCTTGGTGATGATGGTCCAGCCGTCGTTGCCCAGTTCCTTCACCTCGCGCTTGCCCAGGTTCAGCATGGGCTCGATGGTGAAGACCATGCCTTCTTCCAGCACCGTGCCCGTGCCGGGCTTGCCGTAGTGCAGCACCTGGGGTTCTTCGTGGAATTTCTGGCCGATGCCGTGGCCGCAGTATTCGCGCACCACCGACAGGTTGTGCTTTTCGGCAAAAGTTTGGATGGCGTGGCCAATATCGCCCAGCGTGGCGCCGGGCTTGACTTGCTGGATGCCCAGCCACATGGCTTCAAAGGTCAGCTTGGACAGGCGCTTGCCGGCGATGGTGCCCTCGCCGATCATGAACATGCGGCTGTTGTCGCCGTACCAGCCGTCTTCGGTGATGACGGTGACGTCCACGTTGATGATGTCGCCCTTCTTCAGCGGCTTGTCGTTCGGGATGCCGTGGCACACCACGTGGTTGGGCGAGGTGCACAGGTGGCCGGGGTAGGGAGGGTAGCCCGGGGGCTGGTAGCCGATGGTGGCGGACCGGGTGCCCTGCTGGGCCATGCACTCGGCGCCCAGGCGGTCGATCTCTGCGGTGGTGATGCCGGGCTTGATGTGGGGGGTGATGTAGTCCAGCACTTCCGAAGCCAGTCGGCCTGCAATGCGCATGCGCTCGATGTCTTGCGGGGTTTTGATGGTGATGCTCATGCCCTGGATTATTCCATCGGCCGGCTTTCGGTGGCGGCACAGGCCCGTTTGGGGAAGTTGCTAGCAGGGTGTTGGCGATTGTGTGCAAAGCATGTGTCTATTCCCCCTGCTCATATTGCTTTCCATATATAGGGTATTCGACCCGGTAAAATCGCCACTCTCTCAATTCAGCGTCCCTGCCTTGGTGCTTGTCCTCAGGGCGGGACGCTTTTGACCAGCCTTCACATAAACAGGCCGCCTCGTGACCTTGCATTTGACTCAGTTTGAGGGTGGAAACGCCCTGAGCTCGTTCCGCGCCCAGCAACTCCTGACCGATCTGGTCGCCATCCACCCCAAGATCACGGGCATCAGCGCCCGATTTGTGCACCTGGTTGCCACCGAGGCCGCCCCGACCGCCGAGCAAGCTCAGCGTCTGGCGGCCTTGTTGACGTATGGCGACCCGTATGTCGGCGGCAGCGACGGCGTGGCCCTGGTCGTCACCCCGCGCCTGGGCACCATCTCGCCCTGGGCCTCCAAGGCCACCGACATCGCGCGCAACTGCGGCCTGGAGGTGTTCCGCGTCGAACGCATGACCGAGTACCGCGTGGAGGTGAAGTCCGGTCTGCTGGGTGGCAAGCCCGAGCTGTCGCAAGCGCAGACCGCGCAGATCGCGGCCTTGCTGCACGACCGCATGACCGAATCGGTCTTCGCCACCCGTGCCGAAGCCGAGCAGCTGTTCTCCACCCTGCAGGCCCAGCCCATGGAGTTCGTGGACGTGCTGGGCGGTGGCCGCGCGGCGCTGGAAACCGCGAACAAGCAGTGGGGCCTGGCCCTGGCCGACGACGAGATCGAGTACCTGGTCAACGCTTTCAATGACCTCAAGCGCAACCCCACGGACGTGGAGCTGATGATGTTTGCGCAGGCCAATTCCGAGCACTGCCGCCACAAAATCTTCAACGCCAAGTTCACCATCGACGGTGTAGAGCAGGACAGGTCGCTGTTCGGCATGATCCGCAACACCGAAGCCGTCTCTCCCCAGCACACCGTGGTGGCGTACTCCGACAACGCCTCCATCATGGAAGGCCATGTGGTCGAGCGCTTCGTGGCCCAATTCGATGCCAAGGCAGGCACAGTCAGCGCGCCCAGCTATCAAAAGAAGGTCGCGACCAACCATGTGCTGATGAAGGTGGAAACGCACAACCACCCCACGGCCATCTCGCCCTTCCCCGGTGCCTCGACCGGTGCCGGCGGCGAAATCCGTGACGAAGGCGCGACCGGCCGTGGCTCCAAGCCCAAGGCCGGCCTGACCGGCTTCACCGTCTCCAAGCTGTGGGGCAGCGAAGTCGGCAAGCCCGAGCACATTGCCAGCCCGCTGCAGATCATGATCGAAGGCCCCCTGGGTGGCGCGGCGTTCAACAACGAGTTCGGCCGCCCCAACCTGACCGGCTATTTCCGCGAGTACGAGCAGCAGGTCGGCGACATCACCCGTGGCTACCACAAGCCCATCATGATCGCCGGCGGCCTGGGCGTGATCGACGCCGAGCTGACCAAGAAGATCGAATTCCCCGCTGGCACGCTGCTGATCCAGCTGGGCGGCCCCGGCATGCGCATCGGCATGGGCGGTGGTGCGGCCAGCTCCATGGCTTCGGGCACGAACGCGGCGGAACTGGACTTCGACTCGGTGCAGCGCGGCAACCCCGAGATCGAGCGCCGGGCGCAGGAAGTCATCAACCACTGCTGGGCGCAGGGCACCGAGAACCCCATCCTGGCCATCCACGACGTGGGCGCCGGCGGTATCTCCAACGCCTTCCCCGAGCTGACCAACGACGCCGGCCGTGGCGCGCGCTTTGACCTGCGCGCTGTGAAGCTGGAAGAGTCGGGCCTGTCGCCCAAGGAAATCTGGTCCAACGAATCGCAAGAGCGCTACGTGCTGGCCATCGCGCCCGAATCGCTGGCCCAGTTCACCGCCTTCTGCGAGCGCGAGCGCTGCCCGTTCGCCGTGATCGGTGTGGCCACCGAAGAGCGCCAGCTGGTGCTGGAAGACACAGCGGTCGAGTCCGGCGACCAGAAGTTCCCCGTGGACATGCCCATGAACGTGCTGTTGGGCAAGCCGCCCAAGATGCACAAGGACGTGACCAGCGTGGAACGCACGCTGCCCGCGATGGACCTGACCGGCGTGGCGCTGGAGCAGGCCGTGATCGACGTGCTGGCCCACCCCACCGTGGCGTCCAAGCGCTTCCTGATCACCATCGGCGACCGCGCCGTGGGCGGCCTGACCCACCGCGACCAGATGGTCGGCCCCTGGCAGGTGCCGGTGGCCGACGTGGCCGTGACCCTGGCCGACTACCAGGGCTTCAAGGGCGAAGCCATGGCCATGGGCGAGCGCACGCCGCTGGCCGCCATCAACGCCCCGGCCTCGGGCCGCATGGCCGTGGCCGAAGCCATCACCAACATGCTGGCCGCGCCGATTGAGTTGCCCAAGGTCAAGATGTCGGCCAACTGGATGGCCGCCTGCGGGGAAGCCGGTGAAGACGCCGCGCTGTACGCCACCGTCAAGGCCGTAGGCATGGAGCTGTGCCCCGCGCTGAACATCTCGATTCCCGTGGGCAAGGACAGCCTGTCCATGCGCACGCAGTGGAACGAGAACGGCGTGACCAAAAAGGTCACCTCGCCCGTGAGCCTGATCATCACCGGCTTTGCCGCGATTGACGACGTACGCACCACGCTGACCCCGCAGCTGGACGCCGAGGTGGAGGACAGCACCCTGGTGCTGATCGACCTGGGCCGCGGCAAGATGCGCATGGGCGGCTCCATCATCGGCCAGGTGCTGAACCAGTCGGGCAACGAGACGCCCGACCTGGATGACGCCAAGGATCTGATCGCCTTGGTCGATGCAGTGAACGCACTGCGCGCCAAGGGCCTGATCCTGGCCTACCACGACAAGGGCGACGGCGGCCTGCTGGCCACTGTGGCCGAGATGGCCTTTGCCGGCCATGTGGGCGTGGCGCTGAACGTGGACATGCTGATCACCGAAGGCGACGGCATCAGCGACAGTCGCATGGACAGTGGCGAGGGCAAGAACTGGGGCAAGCAGGTGGCCGGCCGCCGCGAGGACCTGACGCTGCGCGCGCTGTTCAACGAAGAGCTGGGCGTGGTGCTGCAGATCAAGACCGAAGACCGCGCCGAAGTCATGCACGTGCTGCGCGAGCACGGCCTGATCCAGTGCAGCCACACCATCGGCAAGACCCGCCCCGCATCGTCCCCCGTGGACGCCGGTAAGGGCGAGCTGCAGGTCTGGCGCGATGCACAAAAGGTGTTTGGCGCGACATTAAGCGACCTGCACCAGGTCTGGGACGCCGTGAGCTGGAAGATCTGCCAGCAGCGCGACAACCCCGTGTGTGCTGACAGCGAGCACGCCGCCGCCGGTGAGCCCACCGACCCCGGCATGCACGTGCACCTGACGTTCGACCCCCAGGACAACGTGGCGGCGCCCTTCATCAATGTGGCTGCCAAGCCCCGCGTGGCCGTGCTGCGCGAGCAGGGCGTGAACTCGCACGTGGAAATGGCCTACGCCTTCACCGAAGCCGGTTTCGACGCCTTCGACGTGCACATGAGCGACCTGCAAGCCGGTCGTGCAGAGTTGAAGAACTTTGCCGGTGTGGTCGCCTGTGGCGGTTTCAGCTACGGCGACACCCTGGGCGCTGGCATTGGCTGGGCGCGTTCCATCACCTTCAACGACCGCCTGTCCGAGCAGTTCCAGGCCTTCTTTGGCCGCCAGGACACCTTCGGTCTGGGCGTGTGCAACGGCTGCCAGATGTTTGCCGAGCTGGCCGACATCATCCCCGGCGCACAGGACTGGCCACGCTTCACGCAGAACCAGAGCAACCGCTTCGAGGCGCGCCTGTCCATGGTGGAAGTGCTGGAGTCGCCCTCCATCTTCCTGCAGGGCATGGCCGGTTCGCGCCTGCCGATCGCCGTGGCACACGGCGAGGGCTACGCCAACTTCCAGTTCCGTGGGAATGCAGACCAAGTCGTGAAGGCCATGCGCTATGTGGACAACCACGGCCAGCCGACCGAGCAGTATCCGTTCAATCCCAACGGCTCGGCCGGTGGCCTGACGGCAGTGACCACGGCCGATGGCCGCTTCACGGCCATGATGCCCCACCCCGAGCGCGTGTTCCGCAACGTGCAGATGAGCTGGACCTCGGGCGACAAGTCCGCCTTCAGCCCCTGGATGCGCGTCTGGCGCAACGCCCGCAAGTGGTTGGGTTGATGGCCACCGCAAGCTGCTAGGCAGCTTGCGCGCTTGGCACACAAGCCTCTGCGCAGGCAGGGCCTTTTTTATGGACACTGAATCAAAAAAAGAGCGTGCTGCGCTGGTCATTCAAGCACTTCAAGCCTGAATGGCGTTGAACAGCAGATTGGGGCAGCGCAAGCCGCTCTCTTTTTTTAAATTGCAAACCGGGCAATACCGGACCCAGCCAGCGCAGCAGGGCCAGCATGCCTGCCAACACATCGCTGGGCGGGCTGCCGGCGGCGCAGCACGGAGTGGCGGCCTGGTGCAGGCCCAGCCATGTTCACGGCGGCGATGCGGTGGCGCGGGCCCGGCGCCCCTCTATGATGGCGGCCACAGCGCAGGCGCAGTCTTCGTGCCCGCGGGTTCTTCTTTCACCATGTGTATGCAAACCTCTTCTTCCTGGGTCCTGAAGGCGTTGGCCTTGTCGTCCGTGCTGCTCACTTCAGGCTGTGCCTATGTCCAAGGCTGGTATGGCGGCGGCAAGAGCACGGCCACCACCACCGTGGCCAAGGCGGCACCGGCGCAGCCCCTGTACGCCCCCGTGCGCCATTACGCGGGTGACATCAGCGCGGCCCGGGCCTATGTGGGCACGCAACTGCCGGCCAGCCAGCGCATGGCGCTGATCGATGTGCGCGATGCCACGGAATACCGCCTGGGCCACCCCGAGGGGGCGCGCCACCTGCCGTTTCCGCGCCTGTACCAGCAGTGCCAGCCCCACCCGTTTGGGGCGGCCGAGGCACAGATCCGTTCGGACGATGGCAGCCAATGCCGCTATGGCGTGGTGCCGGGCACCGAGGTGCGCGTCAGCGCGGCGGACTTCTGGCAGGCCGTGCAGGCGGTGCTGCCGTACAAGGATGCCCCAGTGGCCGTGCTGTGCCGCACGGGCGCCTGCGCGGCCGAGGCGGCCAATGTGCTGGCGCGGCCCGACCTGCTGGTCGATCAGCGCTGGGCCGGCCAGGGCTATACCGAGGTGTATGTGATCCGCGAAGGCTTTGTCGGCGAACCGCTGGTGGCCGTGGATGCCGCCAGTGGCCGCGTGCTCAGCACGGACAAGAAGGGCGACAAGCTCAAGCTGGATGGCGTGGGCGGCAGCTTCTACGGCGTGGCGCCGGTGGCGCTGGACGTCAACAAGGACGGCAAGCTCACCGAGGCCGACCGGGGCGGCTGGCGCAACTTCCTGGGCCTGCCGTATGCGGTCAGCATGCACCCCAACCTGCTGAGCGACGCGGCCCAGGCGTATTACGACAAGCCCTGAGTCCCGCAGCCGCCCGGCTGTGGCAGGGCGGCTGCCATGTTTTGAAGATTCACGTCATGCCGCGCAAGCAAGCGTGCTGCGGACATTCACCAAGGAGTCGAGATGGCCGGTGCTGGACTGTTGATGCTGCTGGATGACATTGCCGCCGTGTTGGACGAGGTGGCTCTGATGAGCAAGGTGGCCGCGCGCAAATCGGCCGCCATGGCCGACGACGTGGCGGGCATGACCAAGGTGGCCATGCAAAAGACCGCGGGCGTGCTGGGCGATGACCTGGCCCTGAACGCCGAGCAGGTGACCGGCGTGCGCACCCACCGCGAACTGCCCGTGGTCTGGGGCGTGGCCAAGGGATCGCTGCTCAACAAGGTGATCCTGGTGCCTGCCTTCTTGCTGATCAGCGCCTTCATGCCCTGGCTGATCACCCCGTTGCTGATGGTGGGCGGCGCCTTCCTGTGCTTTGAAGGGGTGGAGAAGATCTTGCACACCCTGCACCAGCGCCGCAACGGCCACGATCCCGTGCAGGAGGCCCAGGAAGCCCAGGCCCAGGGCGTGGCGCAGTCCTCGGTGCGTGAGGCCAAGCAGCGTGGCATGGACGCCGCAGACTATGAGCAGCAAAAGATCAAAGGTGCCATCCGCACGGACTTCATCCTCTCGGCCGAAATCCTGGCGATTGCGCTGAGCACCGTGGCCAACGAGCCGTTGGTCAAGCAGTTCAGCGTGCTGGTGGCGGTGTCGCTGGCCATCACTGTGTTCGTGTATGGCCTGGTGGCCTGCATTGTGCGCATGGACGATGTTGGCAACGCCTGGATGTCCAAGGACCGTGCCAGCCTGCAGGCCCTGGGCCGCGGCCTGATTGCCTTCACCCCCTGGTTGATGAAGGGCTTGTCGATCGTGGGCACGGCGGCCATGTTCCTGGTGGGCGGCAGCCTGCTGGTGCACGGCCTGCGGCCGATCCAGGCCTGGCTGGATGCCAGCATTGCCCCGCTGGGTGGCGTCGTGGCCTTGCTGGTGCCGCTGCTGGTCCATGTCGGGGTGGGCGCCTTCATTGGCGGGGTGATCGTCGTGCTGGTGCAAGCGGTGCAGCGCCTGCGCGGCACCGTGGATGCGCGCTAGCCCTGCGCATGGGTATGGGAGTGGGAGTGGGAGTGGGAGTGTTGCTGTGGCAGGGTTTGTTGCTCAATTCCAACATTTCAGCAAACTCTGAAATCGTGCTGGTGGCCGGGTTGACCTAAGGCAAACCCGAGGGTGGGGCGCAGTGATGCAATGGCTTTCACGGGGGTTGTCCCCGGACTTTGACCAAACACCTACTATGAAAAAGACTCTGCTGGCCGTGGCCGCTCTGTGTGCAATGACTTCCGGTGCTGCCATGGCGCAGCAGCAAGATGGCAAGTGGCAAGTGCGCGTGCGCGCTGTGAACCTGGACGCAGCAAACAAGGGTGCTGCTGCCGATGCGTTGAAGCTGACGGTCAACGACAAGGTGATTCCTGAGTTCGACATCAGCTACTACTTCACCCCCAACTTCGCCGCCGAACTGATCCTGACCTATCCCCAAAAGCACAATGTGCGTGCGGGCGGCGCCAAGATCGGTAGCCTGAAGCACCTGCCTCCCACCCTGCTGGCCCAGTACCACTTCACCAACTTTGGCGCTTTCAAGCCTTACGTGGGTGCTGGTATCAACTACACACGTTTTTCCAGCGTGAAAGACAACGGTGCTGCTGGCGCTCCTTGGGATGTGAAGCGCAACAGCTGGGGCGGCGCTTTGCAAGTGGGCTTTGACTATGCGCTGGACAAGAACTGGTCGCTGAACTTCGACGTGAAGAAGGTGTACATCGATACCGACGTATCGGTGAATGGTGCCAACATGGGCAAGTTCAAGGTCGATCCTCTGCTGGTTGGCGTGGGCGTTGGCTACCGCTTCTAAATTTCCTGCTCTCTCCAAGGGCTTCCAACCGCTGCCATGGCAGCGGTTTTTTTATGCCCGCAACCCCGGGGCATTAGAGCGACGCCATCAGGGCGTGGGCCATCAGGCGCAAACCGCTCAGCACCCACTAGGTCGCAGATGTGCCGGCGCAAGGCCATCGGCGACACCTGCAGTGCCAGGCCAGCAGGGGCTCGGTGCACATTGGCTGCGCCACGGCGGCCAGTTTGTTCATCATACCGCGCGTGATGGAGCAATTGCTGGCCAGTGCGATGAAGATCACGGTCCATGTGCACGAGGGTGAAACCGGCTATCTGCTCCAGCGCCTGCGCGAGCGCAGCCTGGACCTGGTCATCTGCCGCAGCCAGTTGGCGGCGCCGGAGCTGCAGAACCATGAGGTGATGAACGAACCCTTGCGGGTGGCCTTGCCGCCGCAGCATCCCTTGTGCGGGCAGGCCCAGATTGCCTTGGGGGCGTTGCGCGCAGAGCGCTTTTTGCTGCACAGCGCGCTGCTGGGCACCGGCATTTCGGACATGCTGCTGCGCGCCTGCCAGGAAGCCGGGTTCACGCCGGAAGTGGCCTACTGGGGGGTGGAAACCTTGCCCATGCTGCTGATGGTGCAAAAAGGCCTGGGCGTGGCCTTTGCCCCCGACAGCTTTGCCCAGTTGGGCATGCAGGGCCTGCCTGTGCTGGTGCCGCTGGCCGATGCCAAGCTGCGCACGCACCTGAACATGATCTGGCCGCGCGGCCATGCGCTGCCCCCGGCGGCAGAGCGGCTCAAGGAGCTCATCCTGGCGCAATGCCTGCCGCCGCCCACCTGCGCACAGGCCAAGGGCCCTGCACAGGTGCCTGGGGCCTGAACCCCAGTCCTCAGACCTGGGCCAGGGCCTGGTCCAGGTCGGCCAGCAGGTCGTCGATGTGCTCGATGCCCACGGACAGGCGCACCATGCCTTCGGTCACACCGGCCTTGGCCAGTTCGGCCGCGTCCAACTGGCGGTGCGTGGTGGAAGCCGGGTGCGTGGCCAGCGACTTGGCATCGCCAATGTTCACCAGGCGCGTGAACAGCTGCAGGGCATCGAGGAAGCGCGTACCGGCCGCGCGGCCTTCTGTGCCCTTGAGGCTGAACGACAGGATGCCCGAGGCGCGGCCGCCCGACTGCTTTTGCACGATGGCGTGGTCCGGGTGGTCCTTGAGGCCGGCATAGCGCACCCATTCCACCTTGGGGTGGTTTTGCAGGGTTTCGGCAATCTTTTGCGTGTTCTCGCAGATGCGGTCCATGCGCAGGGCCAGGGTTTCAATGCCTTGCAGGATCTGGAAAGCGTTTTGCGGCGAGATGGCCGCGCCCATGTTGCGCAGCGGCACCACGCGCGCGCGGCCGATGAAGGCCGCAGGGCCCAGGGCTTCGGTGTAGACCACACCGTGGTAGCTGACGTCGGGCTCGTTCAGGCGCTTGAAGCGGGCCTTGTGCTCGGCCCAGGGGAACTTACCGCTGTCCACGATGGCGCCGCCCACGCTGGTCCCGTGGCCGCCCAGGTACTTGGTCAGCGAGTGCACGACGATGTCGGCACCAAATTCAAACGGGCGCAGCAGGTAGGGGCTGGGCACGGTGTTGTCCACGATCAGCGGCACGCCATGCGCATGGGCCACATCGGCCAGCGCGCGGATGTCGGTGACATTGCCCAGCGGGTTGCCGATGGACTCAATGAACACCGCCTTGGTCTTGGCGTCGATCAGCGCGCCGAAGCTGGCTGGGTCGCGCGGATCGGCAAAGCGCACCTCGATGCCTTGCTGCGGGAAGGTGTGGGCAAACAGGTTGTAGGTACCGCCGTAGAGCGTGCTGGCGCTGACGATATTGTCGCCCGCTTCGGCCAGGGTCTGGATGGCGGCGGTGATGGCGGCCATGCCCGAGGCCACGGCCAGCGCGGCAATGCCGCCTTCCAGCGCCGCGACGCGCTTTTCCAGCACGTCGGTGGTGGGGTTCATGATGCGGGTGTAGATGTTGCCCGGCACCTTCAGATCGAACAGGTCGGCGCCATGCTGCGCGCTGTCGAAGGCATAAGCCACCGTCTGGTAGATGGGGACGGCCACGGCCTTGGTGGTGGGGTCGGGGCTGTAGCCGGCATGGACGGCCAGGGTTTCAATGCGCATGACAAGGGTCTCCGGGTTCAATCGTTGTAGAAGGTGCAACGATTGTGGAGAAGAACCCTGGCGGCGCCAACTACGCATCCGTGATGTGCTTATGCCGCCAGCGGTGCGTGCGCAGCAGCGGCCGGATGTGCTTTGAAATTGAGAGCTGTCAGCGCTTGCTGCACCAGCGTCATCGGCACTTTGGGTGCTGAAGCTGCGCGCACGCTGTGGCCTGGTGGGCGCGGTGCCTGCGCAACACGGCAGGGTGCGGCGGGCGGGGAGGGGGGCCGCACAGCCGGGCGGTTGTGCGGGAGGGGTGGGGGCTCAGTTCAGCAGCGCAGGCTCGTTCTGGGGCTGCGATTCGGCGGCCAGCTGACGGGCTGGTGCAGCCTGGCTGGTGGGCGCCAGCTTGGGCGCCACCGCCGCGAAGCGCGCCGAGGTGCCGGTGCCGGTCTTGAAGACGGCCACCAGCTGGTTCAGCTCGGCCGCCTGCATGTTCAGGCTGCTGGCGGCGGCGGCGCTTTCCTCGACCAGGGCAGCGTTCTGCTGGGTCACCTGGTCCAGCTGGGCAATCGCATCGCTGACCTGGCTGGTGCCCTGGCTTTGCTCGTTGCTGGCGTTGCTGATTTCCTGGATCAGCGTGGCCACGCTCTGCACCTGGCGAACGACCTCGTTGATGGTCTGGCCCGTAGTGTCCACCAGGCGCGTGCCTTCGTTGACCTGGTTCACGCTTTGCTGGATCAGTTGCTTGATTTCCTTGGCGGCTTCGGCGCTGCGGCCGGCCAGGGAACGCACCTCACCGGCCACCACGGCAAAGCCACGGCCTTGCTCGCCGGCACGCGCGGCTTCCACCGCCGCGTTCAGCGCCAGGATGTTGGTCTGGAAGGCGATGCCGTCGATCACGCCGATGATGTCGGCAATCTTGCGCGAGCTGGCCGCGATGGTTTCCATGGTCTGGGTGACCTGTTCCATGGCCTGGCCGCCTGCGTTGGCGCTTTGTGCGGCACCGCGCGCCAGCTGGGTGGCCTGCTGGGCGTTGTCGGTGTTGTGGCGCACGGTGGAGGTCAGCTCTTCCATACTGGCGGCAGTCTGCTGCAGGTTGCTGGCCTGCTCTTCGGTGCGCTGCGACAGGTCGTTGTTGCCGGTGGAGATCTGGTTGGCGCCGGTGGCAATCGATTCGCTGCTTTCGCGGATGCGGTTCACGATGCCGATCAGGTTGCCGTTCATGGTCTGCAGGGCCAGCATCAGGCGGCCCAGCTCGTCCTTGGACGTGACCTGGATGCTGGAGCTCAGATCGCCCTGGGCCACAGTCTCGGCCACTTGCACGGCACGGTCCAGGCTGCGGGTGATGGTGCGGATCAGCAGGGTGGCGCCGGCCAGGGCCAGCACCAGCACGATGGCGGCCGTCACGCCGGCGGCAATCACGGCCTGGCGCAGGCTGGACTGGGCCTCGTTGTAGGCGCTCTGGGCCTGCGCTTCCTGCATCGCCGACAGCTGCTGCAAGGCCGCGGCCAGGGGGCTCACGCTGGGGAACAGGCGGTATTCGATGAAGGAGCCCAGCGAGTCGTGGTCCTGGCGCTCGAACAGGCGCAGCACGTCGTCAATGCGCGGGGTGATGGCGTCCAGCAGCACGCCCACGCGGTCGGACAGTTCCTTTTCCTCGGGGGTGAGCACCGTGGACAGGTAGGCCTGCCAGGCCGCCTCGGCGTTCTTCTTCACCTCGGTCAGCTGTTCCTTGCCCGAATCGGCCAGGATCTGCTGGTTGTAGACCTTGTTGGTGATTTCCACCAGCTTGATGCCATAGCCGTCCGAGATCTGCTTGAGCTCCTTCATCGGCACAACCTCGTTGCTGTAGATGCTGGACAGGTGTTGATTGCTCTTGAAGAGCTGATAGCCCAGCATGCCGGTCATGGCCGCTGTCAACAGCAAAAGGCCCGCGACGAGGGACCACAGCTTGCCCCGAATACTCATATTTCTCATTGCTTACGTGTTCCTAACCAAGGTCTTCCAGAAACTGCACATTCCTTGATGTGCACCATGGAACCTGATGCAAAGACTGTGCCCTGCGGGTTCTGTGTGACAAATTGTGGCAGATTGTTAATGGATGAGGAGACGCTCACATGACGCAACGCACGCGCTGTCGCGCCCGGGGTGCTCCTATTTGTAACTTTTCGCTTGTATCCGCTGGCGCGCACGGGCTGGGCATTTCCGTCTTCTTTTGCGCGGGGTGTGAAATCGAAATTGGCGATGGTGTGGCGGCATGGTTGAAATACGGTTAAGACCCTGCTGTATACAAGGTCTTACTGGCCGGAGTCGGAGGTGCCCACCAGGTGGCACCCTGTGGTGCCGGCATCGACGGCCCCGGTCTGTTGTGCTATTGCGGCATGAAAAAAGGCCGCATGCAGCGGCCTTGGGCAGGGTGGGCGTGCGGCGTTCAATCCGGCATGGAGCAGTGGCCGCCTTGCACGGCAACGCCGGAGCCGGCCGCGATCAGCGGGGCTTCGAAGCGCAGGTCCACGGGTTGGGAGTGGGTGTAGTCCCAGGCCAGAAAGGCCACCAGGATCACCCAGAACGCAGTGCGCAGCACGGTCGATTGGCTCATGGTCTTGTCCTCCGGGGTCAGAAGCCGAAATGGCGGCGGATGCGCAGGCCGAAGATGGTGCCGGCAAACGCCAGCGGCACCCAGATCCAGCCGTGGATGGAGCCCGTGGAGATGCCCGAGAACATGGCCCCCACATTGCAGCCAAAGGCCAGGCGCGAGCTGTAGCCCAGCACCAGGCCAGCGACCAGGGCCACGGCCCATTGCGTGCCCGTCAACGGCTTGGCGCTGGCCGGTGTGCTGGCGCTGATCCACAGGGCACCGGCCAGGATGCCGATGTTGGTGATGCTGGTCACGTCCAGCAGCACCGTCTCCTGCAGGCGCAGGGCGTTGCCGGGCTGGCTCCAGAACCAGCTGCTGCCCACGTCGACCGCGCCGGTGGCGTTGGCGACCTTGGCGGCCCACAGGCCAAAGCCGTAGACCACCCCCCAGGGCTGGCCGGCGATGACCAGGTTCAGCGTGGCCAGCACGGCCAGCAGCACGGCGCCGACCACCCATTTGCGCACGAACAGGGGCTTGGGTGCACGCCCGGCGCGGTGGTTGGCGCGCTTGCAGTACGCGCTCACGCCGGCGGCCACGGCGGCCAGACCGGCCAGGGTGGCCAGCAGGGCGGTGGGCCAGCCCCAGGCGCTCACCAGGCCCACGGGCTGGGCGCGGCCCAGGTCCAGCCACCAGCCCAGGTGCATGCTGCCCAGGAAGCTGCCGATGGCAAACACGGGCAGGATGGCGGCGTTCATGGGGATGCCCAGGCCGGCCTTGTACAGCGTGCCGCTGCCGCAGCCGTCGGCAATCTGCATGCACAGGCCGAAGACGAAGGCGCCGACGATCAGGCTGACGCTGGGTGGGCCCAGGGCGGCGGTCAGCTCGGGGAAGTGGCCCAGCAGGGGCATGGCCAGGATGGCGGCCAGGGCCAGCAGCAGCAACTGGCCGAAGACGCCGGACGGGTCCTTGTCCTCGACCAGCAGGCGCCAGCCGGTGGTGAAGCCAAAGCGCTTGCCAGCCAGCACGGCGCCCAGGCCGATGCCGACGGCAAACAGTGCGGCCTGGCGCACGGACACCGACCACAGCAGCCAGCCAAAGAACACGGCCATCAGGATGGCCAAGGGTAATCGCTTCATTCGAAGACAGCCTCTCTTGAAAAAAACAGGAGCGCTCAGCGTGCGCTGCGCTTGCACTTTCCGCTGGTTGATGTCGGAAGTGCTTGTGGAGCCAGCGCCAACTGCTCTCTTTTTATGTAGTGTGGGATCAGTTGAACTTGCGCTGCCACCACTGCTGGGTGGCGCGCATCAGCTGCTCGCCGCGGCCGGGGGCGTTCTGCAGGGCCGGGTAATCGGGCTGCTGGGTCCAGTCGACCATGGAGCCGGCGTACAGCTTGACGTGCGGCATGCCGGCCACTTCGCTCATGCCGAACCAGTCGGTCGCGGCCCAGTGGCCGGTGTTGCAAAAGGCCACGGCCCCCTGGCCGCTGGGCACCTGGATCTGCGCGGCAATCGCCTGGGCCTTGGCCTTGTCGACGAACAGCGCGGTCTTGGGCTCGAACCATTGGTTGAAGTCCAACTGCACGGCGCCGGGCAGGGTGCCGGCCAGCTTGGCGGCGGGCGCCTGGGTCTTGCCCTGGTAGAAGGCGTCGGGGCGCGAATCGACCAGCACGGCATTGCTCAGCTTGAGGCTTTGCTGCACGTCCTCGCGCGTCGACAGCCAAGTGGCATCGAACGTGGGGGCGTAGGTGCTGGGCGCCACCTGCACCGGGGTGGTCGACAGCGGCAGCTGGGCCTGCTGCCAAGCCTGCATGCCGCCGTTGACGATGGACAGCTCGGTCAGCCCCAGGGACTTGAGCGTCCAGTACACGCGGGCCATGGCGCCGAAGTCGGTGGCGTCCTTGCCGGTGGAGACCACCACGGCATGGGTGGCGGCGGTCAGTCCCAGTTTTTGTACCAGGGCGACCAGCTTGTCGTGGTCGGGCAGCTCGCCCGGGTTGGTGGCCGGGCCGCGCCACTGGCCGTAGGGCGCGTTCACGGCGCCGGGAATGTGCTGGGCGGCAAAGGCTTTGGGATCGCGGATGTCGATCACGCGCACGCCGGGTTGTTGCAGCAGGGGCGACAGGGCTTGGGGGGTGAGCAGTGGCTCAGCGGCCAGCGCCCAGCCGCTGGCACCCAGGCACAGGGAGAAGGCAATCAGCTTGGAAGAGGTCATGGCATGTGTGCCTGGAGCAGCAGGCACCCACGGAAGTGACGAAGGGCCCTATTGTCGTGGCAGCGACAGGTTGCTTGAACGAACCATCGCTTTCAAACTTATGCCGTCAGGGAATAAGGCCGGGTCCCTCCGGGGCACCCGAAGCCGGTGCGACCAGGTGGTCCACCAGGGCCCGCGCCACCGGCGGCAGCGAGGCGTAATGGCGCAGGCACAGCACCAGTTCGCGCTGGGCCCAGGGCTCGTCCAGGCGCAGGGCTTGGATCGGCAGGCTACCCTGGTAGAGCGCTGCGCTCTGGCGCGGCAGCACGCCCACGCCCAGGCCGGCGGCGACCATCAGGCACAGCGCGTCGTAGCTGGTCACCTGGATGCGCAGCTTGAGCGGCAGGTCCAGCTGCGCCGCGCTGCGGGTCAGCACGCCGTTGATGGCGCTGCCGGTGTGGGCGCCCACAAAGTCGTAGGCCAGCGCTTCGCGCATGCGCACGCGGGTCTGGGCCGTCAGCGGGTGGCCCTGGGGGGCGATCAGGATCAGCTCGTCCCGGCGGTAGGGCATGTAGGTCAGCTCGCCGCCATAGCGCCCGGCGTTGAGGATGCCGAAGTCCGCCGTGTTCTGGGCCACGGCCAGGGCGATGTCGGTGGAGATCTTTTCCTGCAGGTGGACCTGCACCTCGGGGTGCTGGGCCAGAAAGCCCTTGAGCTGGGCCGGCAGGAACTGCGTGATGGCAGAGATGTTGGCCACCATGCGCACGTGGCCGCGCATGCCGCTGCCGTACTCGCGCATCTGGCGGGCGATGCCGTCCATCTCGCCCAGCACGCTGCGCGCCAGGTCCAGCAGGGTGTAGGCCGCCGGGGTGGGGGCGATGCCGCGGTTGCTGCGCTCGAACAGGCGCACCTTGAGCTGGTTTTCCAGTTCGGCCAGGCGGCGGCTGGCGGCCGAGGTGGCGATGTGCTCGCGTACGGCGGCCCGGGCGATGGCCTGCTCTTCCATCACGGCCACAAACAGACGCAGGGAGGTGGGGTCTAGGCGCATTCCTACATTTTGCTTTGCTGTATGGGCATTGCCGATGGCCGATGTGGTGATTTTTATTAAGGGTAATTACCAGTATGAAGTGTTGCTTTGCTGAAATGCGATGGCAGTTTCGCCAATCAGCGTTTTGCACCGGGCCTGGACTTTTGCATCATGCGACGGCAGCCCGCACACGGTGCAGGGCTGCCAGCACGGAGAAAGCAGATGCAAGACAGCACGATGGCCCCCACCACCCTCCAGCCAGGCGCCCTGGCCGGGGTGCGCGTGGTGGAAATGGGACAACTGATTGCCGGCCCGTTTGCCGGCAAGACCTTGGGCGAATTCGGCGCCGAGGTCATCAAGATCGAGGCGCCCGGCGCGGGCGATCCCTTGCGCAACTGGCGCATGATCAAGGACGGCACCTCCGTGTGGTGGCAGGTGCAGTCGCGCAACAAGAAGTCGGTGGCGCTGGACCTGCGCCAGCCGCAGGGCCAGGACCTGGCGCGCCAGCTGCTGCGCGAAGCCGACGTGCTGATCGAGAACTTCCGCCCCGGCACGCTCGAGGGCTGGGGCATGTCGCCCGAGGCGCTGCATGCCATCAACCCCGGGCTGGTGATCCTGCGCATTTCCGGCTATGGCCAGACCGGGCCCTACCGTGACCTGCCGGGCTTTGGCGTGGTGGGCGAGGCCATGGGTGGCCTGCGCCACCTGACCGGCGAGCCCGGGCGGGTGCCGGTGCGTGTCGGCGTGTCCATCGGCGATACGCTGGCCGCGCTGCACGGCACGATCGGCGTGCTGACGGCGCTGTACCACCGCAAGGTCAACGGCGGTCAGGGCCAGGTGATCGACGTGGCCCTGCACGAGGCGGTGTTCAACGTCATGGAAAGCCTGGTGCCTGAGTACAGCGCTTTCGGTGCCGTGCGCGAGTCCGCCGGCAGCGCCCTGCCGGGGATTGCCCCCTCGAACGCCTACCCCTGCGCCGACGGCTGGGTGCTGGTGGCCGGCAACGGCGACAGCATCTTCAAGCGCCTGATGCAGGCGATTGGCCGCGAGGACCTGGGCCAAGCCCCCGACCTGGCCAACAACGCAGGCCGGGTGGCACGGGTGCAGGAGATCGATGCCGCCATTGGCGACTGGACCCGCTGCCGCAGTATCAGCGAGGTGCTGGACGTCCTGGCCCAGGCCCGTGTGCCGGCCGGCCGGGTGTACACCGCCAAGGACATCTGCGAAGACCCGCACTACCGGGCGCGCGACATGATCCTGCAGCAAGCCACGCGCGACGGCTACACCGTGGAGGTGCCGGGTGTCGTGCCCAAGCTGTCGGCCACCCCGGGCACGGTGCGCAGCAGTGCGCCGCACCTGGGTGATGACACGGATGCCGTGCTGGCCGGCATGGGCTTGAACGCCGCACAGATTGCGCAGTTGCGCAGCCAGGGGGTGATCCAATGAGCGGCCCCGGCGTGTGGCAAGGGGCCGGGCGGCGCCTGTTCATCCAGGAGGTCGGGCCGCGCGATGGCCTGCAGATGGAGTCGGTGTTCGTGCCCACGGCGCACAAGATCACCCTGGTCAATGCGCTGGTGGCCACCGGCATGGCCAAGGTGGAGGTGACCGCCTTTGTCTCGCCCCAGGCGATCCCGGCGCTGGCCGATGCACAGGAGGTGCTGGCCCGCACCACGCGCCGTCCGGGCACTGTGCTGACCTGCCTGGTGCCAAACGTCAAGGGCGCAGAGCGCGCGATCGCTGCCGGCGCCGACGAACTGAACCTGGTCATGTCGGCCAGCGAAACCCACAACCTGTGCAATCTGCGCATGCTGCGCGAGCAGTCCTGGGCCGGGCTGCAGGCCGTGATCGCCACCGCCCAGCAGGCGGGGGTGGCTGTCAATGTGTCGCTGTCGTGCAGCTTTGGCTGCCCGATGGAGGGCGATGTGCCGGTGGACGAGGTGTTCGCCTGGGGGCAGCGCTTTGTGGCGGCTGGCGTGCAGGGCATCACCTTGTGCGACACCACGGGCATGGCCCATCCGCGCCAGGTGCATGCCATGGTCCAGGCCTTCAAGGCGCGCTGGCCGGCCACCACGCTGACCCTGCATTTCCACGACACGCGGGGCATGGCACTGGCCAATGTGCTGGCCGCCATCGACGCCGGGGCCGACCGCTTTGATGCCTCGGTCGGTGGCCTGGGCGGCTGCCCCTACGCCCCTGGCGCCAGTGGCAACGCCTGCACCGAGGAGCTGGTGCACGCCCTGCAACTGATGGGTTATGACACCGGGGTGGACCTGGCGGCACTGACGCAGATCGCTGCCGGGCTGCCGGGCTTGCTGGGCCACGACATCCCCAGCCCCATCGTCAAGGCCGGGCCGGCGCACCAGCTGCACCCGGCACCGGCATCCCTGCCAGAAATTCGCGCCCGGGCGATGGCGCGCTAGCAGCCTGGGCAGGTCCCCTGCCCAGGCGTATGACAACAAAGAAGGAGATGAAACTATGTCGATGACTCGCAAGCAATTTGGACGTCTGGCGCTGGCCTCGGTACTGGCCACGACCGTGGCAGGCACGGCCCTGGCGCAGACGGCCTACCCCCACAAACCGATCGCCATGGTCGTGCCCGCTGCGGCAGGCGGCACCACCGACCTGGCCGCCCGCATGACCGCCCAGGCCCTGGGTCCCACGCTGGGCCAGACCCTGGTGGTCGAAAACAAGGGCGGTGGCAACGGCAACATTGCGGCCGCGCAGGTCAAGCGCGCCGAGGCCGATGGCTACACCTTGCTGATGCAGTACTCCGGTTTCCACGTGATCTCGCCGCACCTGGGCAAGTCCAGCTGGGAGCGTGACGACTTTGTGCCCGTGGCCAACGTGCTGTCGGCCCCGCAGATCGTGGTGGTGCGCGGGGACCTGCCGGTCAACACCTTGCAGGAGCTGGTGGCCTATGCCAAGGCCCACCCGATGAAGCTGAACTACGCCTCCTCGGGCAACGGCTCGCTGCAGCACGTCACCGGCGTGCAGCTGGAGCAGGCCGCTGGCATCCAGATGGTGCACGTGCCCTACAAGGGCACCGGCCCGGCGCTGCAGGACCTGCTGGGCGGCCAGGTGGACCTGACCTTCGGCACCGCACCGCCCTTCATGCCCCACATCCAGGCCGGCAAGCTGAAGGTGCTGGCCGTGACCAGCCAGGCGCGCCTGCCCAGCCTGGCGTCGGTGCCCACCACGGCCGAAGCCGGTCTGCCCGGGGTGAATGCCACGTCCTGGTTTGCGCTGTTTGCGCCGGCCAAGACGCCCGAGGCCATCGTGCGCAAGCTGGAAGGCGATGTGCGCGCCATGCTCAGCGACCCGGCGTTCCAGAAAAAGGCGCTGGACCAGGGGGCCACGGCCGACTTCATGGACAGCAAGGCACTGGGGGCCATGGTCAAGCGCGACTGGGACCTGTGGGGCAAGGTGGTCAAGGCCGCCAACATCAAGGCCGATTGATGGCCTGGGCGACCCGCCGCCGATGAAAAAAGGGCATCCTCGGATGCCCTTTTTTGGTGGGATGACGCCGCTGGGCTCAGTGCAGTTCCTTGCCCTTGAGCTCGGGGATCAGCACTGCCGTGGCAATCATGTCGATCACATAGATGGCGGCCAGCAGGGCGATTGCCATCTGGAAGCCATAGCCCATGGCCACCGCCCCCACCACCACCGGCCCCAGACCGCCAACGCCGCGGCCAATGTTGAACAGCACGTTCTGCGCCGTGGCGCGGGCCTCAGTGGGGTAGGCCTCGCTCATCACGGCCCCATAGCCGCCCATCATGCCGTTCACGAACATGCCGAGCACAGCGCCGGCCCAGAGCATGGCGATGGGGTCGGACAGCTGCGCATAGGTCAGCACCATGATGACGGCGCCCAGCTGGAACAGCAGGAAGCTGGGCTTGCGGCCGATGCGGTCGGCCAGCTGGCCAAAAATCCAGATGCCAGCCATCATCCCGACGATGGTGACTGCCGTCCACATCGATGACTTGGTCAGGCTGAAGTCCAGCTGCTTGGATAGGAAGCTGGGCATCCAGATCATGATGCCGTAGTAGCCAAAGTTCTGTACCGAGGTCAGCACGATCACACCCAGGCTGACCTTGGCGGTGGCCTTGTCCTTGACCAGCAGGCGGAAGGCTTCGAAACGCGAGGCTTTCGGGGCGGCGGGCTTGCGCACAAAGACTTCGGGTTCGTGGATCTTGTGGCGGATGAACCAGGCCACCAGCGCGGGAATCACTCCGACCAGGAACATGCCGCGCCAGCCGATCAGTGGCAGCAGCAGCGGGGTCAGCAAGGCGGCGCCCAGCACGCCCACCTGCCAGCCCAGGGCCACATAGGACGACACGCGCGCACGGTGGCGGGCCGGCCAGGCCTCGGCCGCCAGGGCCATGCCGATGCCGAATTCACCGCCCAGGCCGATGCCGGCGATGGTGCGGTAGACCAGCAGGTCCCAGTAGCCGGTGGCGAAGGCGCACAACCCGGTGAACACGGCAAACAGCACGATGGTCCAGGTCAGCACGCGGATGCGGCCATAGCGGTCCGACAGCGCGCCAAACACGATGCCGCCGAACACGGCACCGATCAGGGTCCAGGTGACCAGGGAGCCGGCCTGGCCGGGGGTGAGGTTCAGGTCGGCCGAAATCGCTGTGAGCATGAAGCCCAGGATCAGCAGGTCAAAGCCGTCCATGGCGTAGCCAACGGCCGAGCCGCACAGGGCTTTCCAGCTGTAGCTGTTGACGGTCGTGGGCTGGCCGCTTGCAGTCGAAGAGGGGGAGGTCATGGCTGTTGTTGTCCTGTTTTTTGCTGGGGCACGGGCATGTGCCTCCAACAGGCCAAACCCCAGGGCGCGCAGGCCATGGGGGCAAAAGCAATCACCGAAATATGCTGGCGCCGCTGGATGGGGCGCAGCAAAAGGCCTGCAGAAAAGTGCAGGCCGTGGATTCGGAGCGTGATTCTAGGGGCAATCGCGCGGCCTGCACCGCACCGGTGCAACAGGCCCGCAACTGCACCAGCTTAATTCGGCAGCCCTGCAAAAAATGTCGGAATGTGCCATGCAGGGTGCAGGTCGGGGATGACCGCGCGCGGTCAGCGGCGGGACCAGAAGCGCTGCTGCTGGGCGGCGATCTCCGCGGCCAGCTCGGGCACCGGGCCGATCAGCGCCACGGGCTTTTGGCAGTGGTCAAAGATGTAGCGTGCGGGCACGCTCATCGTCGGGTTCTCGCCGTGGTTGCCGGTGCATTGCAGCAGCGCATGCTCTGTCATGCCGAACACCACGCGGCCGATGTTGGCCCAGTAGGCCGTACCGGCGCACATGCAGCAGGGCTCGACGTTCGTGTAGAGCGTGCAGCTCCACAGGTATGCGGGCGTGAAGTTGGTGGCCGCCATGCGCGCCAGGGTGGACTCGGCATTGTTGACGGTGTTGATGTTGCACTGCTCCATCAACACCGTCTCCTGGTCCGGGCCGACCAGGATGGCGCCAAACGGGTGGTGGCCCAGGGCCATGGCCCGTTCGGCCACCCGCTGGGTGTGGCGCAGGTGGCGGCACAGTTGCTCGTGCGTCGGGGCAAGGCCCTGGGCGGGCAAGGGGTGAGGTGTGGCAGTCATGGGTACAGAAAGTGTGTACCGCCATGCAAGCAATTAGCGTGCACGCCCGCAGCCCTGGCGTGCACGGTGCCTGGGTCGCCTCAGGTCCCGAGGGTTGTGGGGGGCACCGGTTGCACCGGCCAGCCCTGCAGGTGCTGGCGCGCCACGTCGCGCAGCGCACCGATCCAGGTGGCGTGGTCGTTCAGGCAGGGGATGAAGCGGTAGTCCTTGCCCCCGGCGTGCACAAAGGCTTCGCGCGCTTCCTGGTTGATTTCCTCCAGGGTCTCGATGCAGTCGCTGGTGAAGCCGGGGCACATGATGTCCACGCTCTCCAGGCCCTGGCGGGCCATCTCGACCAAGGTCGGCTCGGTGTAGGGCTCCAGCCACTTGGCCTTGCCAAAGCGCGACTGGAAGGTCAGCACATACTGGCTCTCGTCCAGCCCCAGGCGCGCGGCCAGCAGCCGGCCGGTGGCATAGCACTCGTCGCGGTAGGGGTCGCCCAGCTGCCAGGTGCGCTCGGGTACGCCGTGGAAGCTCAGGAACAGTTTCTGCGCCCGGCCGTTCTCGCGCCAGTGCTGCTCCACGGTCTGTGCCAGCGCTTCGATGTAGCCCGGGTGCTCGTGGTAGCGGTGCACGAAGCGCAGTTCGGGGATGTGGCGCTGGGTCTTGGCCCAGTCGTAGACCGCATCGCACACGCTGGCCGTGGTGGTGCCGGAGTACTGGGGGTACAGCGGCAGGATCAGGATGCGGGTGGCGCCCTGCGCCTTGAGGGCGTCGAGCTGCGCCGGGATGGACGGATTGCCATAGCGCATGGCCGGTGCCACCAGCACATTCGCGCCGGCTTCGCCCAGCCAGCCGCGCAGCAGGGTGGCCTGGCGCTCGGTGAAGTACAGCAGTGGCGAGCCCGTGGCGCCACCCTGGTCCCAGACGGTGGCGTACTTGGCGGCCGAGGCCTTGGGGCGCAGCCGCAGGATGATGCCGTGCAGGATGGGCCACCACAGCAGCTTGGGAATTTCCACCACGCGGTCATCGCTGAGGAATTGCGCCAGGTAGCGGCGCACCGCCGGGGCGGTGGCGGCATCGGGGGTGCCAAGGTTGCACAGCAGCACGCCCGTGCGTTCAGGCTGGCCGGAAGGGAGCTGGGGTTCGGGGGCAAAGCGGGAGAGCATGCAGTGATTGTCGCAAAACCCGGGTGGGCTCCGCACCGCGGGGGCTGTTGCGTGTGGCGGCTTGCAGTAACCTCGGCCCATGCTTGACCCATCGCAAATCCGCGCCATCACCCTGGATCTGGACGACACGCTGTGGCCGATCTGGCCCACCATCCACCGCGCTGAAGAAGTGCTGTTGCTATGGTTGAAAGAGCGTGCAGCCAAGACGGCACAGCTGTTTGACACCCCCAAGGCCCTGCGTGCCATCCGCGAGCGCGTGGAGCAGGAGCGCCCCGACCTGCGCCACGACCTGAGCGCGATGCGCCGCGAGTCCATCCGGCTGGCGCTGCGCCAGGCCGGCGACGATGAGGATTTGGCGACCCCCGCGTTTGATCTTTTTTTTGCCGAGCGCCAGCGCGTGCAGCTGTTTGACGACGCTTTGCCGGCGCTGCAGTTCCTCGCTCAGCGCTGGCCCGTGGTGGCCGTGACGAATGGCAATGCCGACATCCACCACATCGGGATCGGCCGCTTCTTTCGCGACAGTTTCAACGTCATGCGCACCGGCTTTGCCAAACCCGATGCGCGCATCTTTCACCTGGCGGCGGCGGCCGTCGATGTGCCGCCTTCGGCCGTGCTGCATGTAGGAGACGACGCCAAACTGGATGCCGTGGCGGCCCGGGATGCGGGTATGCACGCTGTTTGGCTGAACCGCAGCGGCTTAGATTGGCCAATAGAGAAAGAGCACCCACCCACCACGGTGGCCAGCTTGCAAGCGCTGTGTGACATGCTGGCTGCCTGAGGGTTTTGCCCCCAGCGGGGCGCAGGAGCCAGCGTATGCCCAGCACTTTGTCGCGCAACCCCAGCACGGATCTGCCCGTCCCCCTGTCCGTCGGCCTGATGCAGCCCCTGGGCTGGCTGGCCCTGGGCTGGAAGGACATGTGCCGAGCCCCGGCACTGAGCCTGGCGCATGGCCTGTGCCTGACGCTGTTCGGCCTGTTGATCCTGTGGATCGGGCATGACCGCTTCTGGCTGATGGCCGGCGCCTTGTCGGGTTTTCTGGTCATGGGGCCGGTGGTGGCCACCAGCCTGTACGCCATCAGCCGTGCCCTGGAGCGTGGTGAGCCGGTGGGCTGGCGCCTGGTGCGGCATACTTGGTCCCACTGGCAACAGGGGCACAGCAAGCTCGGCAACGACTACTGGTGCTTGGTGCAGTTCGGTGTCTTGCTGTCCATCTCGGCCACGGGCTGGGTGCTGGTGTCGGCCTCGCTGATCACGCTGATGTCCCCCGTGCGCATCGCCACGCCGCTGGACTTCATGCAGCACGTGGTGCTGGCGGCGGATGGCAACCTGTTCCATCTGTGGCTGGCACTGGGCAGCCTGCTGGCGGCACCCATCTTCGCTTCCAGCGTGGTTTCTATGCCTTTGTTGCTGGATCGCAAGGTTTCTTTGCCGCAGGCGGTGCTCACTAGCTGGTTGGTGATTTTGCAAAACCCCATTCCCATGGCCGTGTGGGCGGGGTTGATTTTGATGTTTACCTTGCTGGGCCTGGCGTCGTTGCTGCTGGGGTTGGTGTTTGTGATGCCCATGCTGGGCCATGCAAGCTGGCATGCCTACCGCGATCTGGTGGATGCCTCCGACTTTGCGCTGCGGGAGGCGGCGCACGGCGTGCCAGGGCGGTGAGGTTTCTAGGACCTGTGTTGTGATCTTCGGTTTTACAGAACAACAAATTTCGGAATTTTTCCTGACCTACGGCGTGGGGGCCTTCATTCTCTTCATGCTGTTCATCATCGGTCACCTGGCCTGGCAGTCCAAGGCGGGCAAGTTCGGCACCTTTGTGCTGTTTCTTGGCCTGGCCGTGGGCTTCATCGGCTTTCTGGCGAAGGTCGTGATCCAGTGGTACTTGGAAAAATGATCGCTTCTTAAACCATAGCTGTCAGCGCATGCGATGCAAGCACTTCGGGTCATAAAAGGCCTGAAGTGCTTTGTCTTTAAGCGCTAGCAGCTATGTTTTTAGAAAGTTGCCCACCGCCGCAGCCGCCTGCAGGCCGCTGCGCACCGCGCCTTCCAGCGTGGCAGGGTAGGGGCCTTGCACATAGTCGCCGCAGGCCCACAGGCCCGGCAGGATGTCGGCAGCGGGGCGCTGCACGCCGGGCGTGCAGGCAAAGGTGGCGCGCTTGTCGACCACGGTTTTCAGCGGCTGCAGATCGGGCAGGCGCAGCTGCGTGCGGGCTTGCGCCAGCACCTGCGACTGCAGCAATGCCTTATCGCCCTGGCTGGCGCTGACCACCAGGGCCAGCAGGCCGGCCGGCCCACCCAGTTGCCCCTTGTCAAAGGCGAACTGCGCGGGGGCGTCCGCCTGGCTGCGCAGGGCCACCATGGGCGCCGGCAGGCCAGGGCCCTGCGCTGTGTGGGCATAGACCGTGGCGATTGCCGTGTGCGGCAGCGCCTGTGCGCAGTTGGCCCAGGCGGTGGTGCGCCCGGACAGCGGTGCGGGCACCCCCTGCAGGGCCTGCACCAGGCGTGCCGCCTCGGCGCAGGGCGTGGCCAGCACCACGGCATCCATGTTTTCGCCATCCACCTGCCAGGCAGCGCCATGGTCTGTCGGGGGGGTGAGGGCCTGCACGCGTTCACCCAGGCGCAGCCGGGCACCGCGCTGCTGCAGCCAGGCGGCGGCCGTGGCCGGGAACAGGGTGGACAGGTCGGTGCGCGGAATCAGCAGGTTGGAGCCGCCCCGTCCGCTGAACAGCCCATCCTGCAGCACCCGCAAGAAGATCTGCCCGCTGGCGGCGCTGGCCGGCAGGTTCAGGGCCGAAATGCACAGAGGATCGACAAAGTCCTGCAGCAGGCGCGCCGGCAGGCCCTGGCACAGGTCGGCCACGCTGGCGCTGGCCGGGCACTGGAACTGCTGGCGCTGCCAGCGCTGGGCCGTGCGCAGCAGGGCCAGCTTCTCACGCCAGTGCCAGCCGCGGGCGCAGGCAATGCCCCAGGCCGCGTCCCAGGGCGGAGGCCAGTCGGGCAGGTGCAGCCCCTGGCCATCGGCGTAGCGCAGATCCAGCGGCAGGCGCTGCAGGGCTGCGGCTTCCACGCCGACGGTGCGCAGCAGCTGCAGGCAGGCCTGGTAGGCGCCGATCAGGATGTGCTGGCCGTTGTCGACCGTCCAGTGGCCACCGTCGGGTGCGGGAATGTCCAGTGCGCGTGCACGGCCGCCCCACTGGCGGCTGGCTTCCCAGACCTGCACCTGGTGGCCCTGCTGCTGCAGGGCGACGGCGGCGGCCATGCCGGCCCAGCCGCCGCCCACGATGGCGATGCGCTGCGGCTGGGGCATGGCCCTTACATGCGGCCCAGGGCCTGCATCTTCCACGCCAGCCACAGCTTGCGCAGCGGCGTCAGGGCAATGCGCTGATGCAGCACCTGGAACTGGCCGGCTTCGATCTCGCGCAGCAGGGTGCGGTAGATGCTGGCCATCATCAGCCCCGGCTTCTGGGTGCGGAGGTCGGCCGCCGGCAGCAGCGCCAGGGCTTCGTCGTAGAGCTGGTGGGCGCGTTGCGCCTGAAAGCGCATCAGGGCCGTGAAGCGGTCCGAGTATTCGCGCTTGGTGATCTCGTGGGCCTTGACGTCGAACTGCTGCAGCTCGCTGATGGGCAGGTAGATGCGCCCGCGCATGGCGTCTTCGCCCACGTCACGGATGATGTTGGTGAGCTGGAAGGCCAGGCCCAGCTTGTGGGCGTAGGCGGTGGTGGCCGGGTCGGTCTGGCCGAAGATGCGGGCCGCCACTTCGCCGACGACGCCGGCGACCAGGTGGCAATAGCGCTGCAGGCCGGCAAAGTCGAGGTAGCGTGTCTGCTCCAGGTCCATCTGGCAGCCCTCAATCACCGCCTGCAGGTGGCGCTGCTCGATCCCGAATTCGGCCACGTGGGGCATCAGGGCCAGTGTCACCGGGTGGCCGGGTTGGCCGCCAAAGGCCTGGGCGACTTCCTGCTGCCACCAGGCCAGCTTCTGGGCGGCCACGCCCACGTCCTGCACCTCGTCCACGACATCGTCCACTTCGCGGCAGAACGCATAGAACGCGGTGATCGCGGCCCGGCGGTTGGCTGGCAGAAAGAGGAAGGCGTAATAAAAGCTGCTGCCCGAGGCGGCGGCTTTTTCTTGGACGTAGGTTTCCGGATTCATATGGCGGACGATTGTCACATGCTTGGGCAGGGCCGCGGCGCTGTGTACTGGATTAGTGCGCGGCTTGATTTGCATCAATGGAAGGGTGTGCTGATTTTTCAGGCAAGCCCCTAAGATCATAGGGTTGCAATTTGATACAAGCATACGAGATGCCGAGCTTCAATTCCCTGCGTCTGACACAGCGGTACATGCTGGTCTTTTTCGGTTACTTCGCATCGATGGCGGTGGTCATCGGCATGAGCTGGTATGGCTTGATGAGCTCTCGGGATAGCCTGCGTTCCTTGCACGACGAGTCACTGCAGCGCATCTTGCTGGCCGACTCGATCAACGAAAGCGTGTCGCAGATGCGCATGCAGACCCTGCTGTCGTTCCAGCACGCCCCCGACAACCCCCTGTCGGCCCTGCACGACCACCCCACGTCCAGTCACCTGGAGCTGATCCGACACAATCTCGACAAGGGCGTGGAGTGGCAGCAGCAACTGGCCAAGATCGTCACCGAGCCCATGGAAAAGGAAATGTTCGCGGAGGCCATCCGTGCGCAGAACGCATGGAACGCCAAGCTGGGCGAGATTGTGCGTGGCCTGGAGAGCGGCGACTTCAGCAGCGAGCAGATGTCGCGCTTCCTGGCCCTGGGGCGCGAGGAGGGCGACATGCTGGTGGCCCTGGTCGGCGCCTTCAAGGGCCTGCAGATCTCCCAGGCGGACGTGGCCTACCAGGCGGCGTCCGAGCGCTACCACTTCAGCATCCTGGTGTTCGTGCTGTGCGTGCTGCTGGGCGGTCTGCCGGCCACGCTGCTGTCGGTGTCGCTGCTGCGCCGCATGAGCCATGGCTTCAAGTCCGCGCACCACACCGCCCAGGCGATTGCGGCGGGCGACATCTCCCAGCGCGTGCCGGTCAGCGGCAAGGATGAAATCACCGAACTGCTGGTGCAGATGGAAGACATGCGCATGCGCATGCACTTGCACGACATCATCTACAAGGTGCGCAGCGGTGCCGATGCGATTGCCGGCGCCTCGACCCAGGTGGCGGCTGGCACGGGCGATTTGTCGATGCGCACCGAGCAGCAGGCGGCCTCGCTGCAGCAGACGGCCTCGGCCACCGAGGAGTTGTCGAGCACGGTGCAGCAGAACGCGGACAGCGCCTCGCGCGCCAGCGAACTGGCCTCGGGGGCCACCGAGGTGGCGCAGCGTGGCGGCGAGATGGTGTCGCAGGTGGTGGCGACCATGGAGGACATCAACACCTCGGCCAAGAAGATCGAGGCCATCATCGGGGTCATCGACAGCATTGCCTTCCAGACCAACATCCTGGCGCTGAACGCGGCCGTGGAAGCCGCGCGCGCCGGTGAACAAGGCCGTGGCTTTGCCGTGGTGGCCAGCGAGGTGCGTTCGCTGGCCGGCCGCTCGGCCGAGGCGGCCAAGGAAATCAAGGTGCTGATCAACGACTCGGTCAACCGCGTGCGTGTGGGCAGCGACCAGGTGCACCGCACCGGCAAGACCATGGAAGACATCGTGCAGAGCATCGCGCGGGTGTCCAGCATCGTGCACGAGATTGCCGATGCCAGCCGCGAGCAGTCCAAGGGCCTGGCGCAGATCAACGATGCGGTCTCGAACCTGGACGATGTGACCCAGCAGAACGCCGCCCTGGTGGAGGAAACCTCAGCCGCCTCGAGCGCGCTGCAAGAACAGGCGCGCCAGATGGCGGAAATGTCGACCCAGTTTGTGCTGGAAGCTGGTGCCACCACGGGCACGCCGTATATCAGCAGCTACAGCCGCCCAGGTGCGTCGACGGCCACGGCCAAGCCTGCGGTGTCCCAGGGTCAGCGCACGCTGGCGTCGCCTGCGCTGGCGCCGGCCGAGTCGGCGAACGAAGCCGCGTAAAACCGCAGCTCCTCTGCAGTTCCAGGCCGGTGCATGCACCGGCCTTTTACATCGGGCGTGCGATCACACGATCACATCCACAGCGCACGCCAGAGCATGCGCGGCAGGTCGGCCTTGCCCAGGGTGCGGCGCGTGTGCAGGCTGGCGCCTTGTTGTGCCTCCACCCGGTCCAGCACGCGCAAGCCGCCTTGCACCACCAGGCGCAGCTCCCAGCCGATGCGCCCGGGCAGGCGGTGCACAAGTGGCAAGCCTTTTTGCATGCTGGCCCTTGCCCATGCTACGTTGTCAGCTATGAGTTTTTGTATGGACGGGGTGACCTGTTGCCGTGCCAGGTCCTGCCGGGTGACGTCCCAGCGTTGGCAGTCGGCATCGGTCAGGTAGTGCCGCTGGCGCGGAATGTCTTCGCTCAGGTCCTGCCAGAAGTTGATCAGCTGCAGCGCCGTGCAGATGGCGTCGCTGTGCGCCAGGGCCTGCGCATCGTGCACGCCATACAGGTGCAGCAGCAGGCGGCCCACCGGGTTGGCCGAAAGGCGGCAATAGTCCAGCAGCGCCTCCCGGTCGGCATAGGTGGCGCCATCGCGCGTCTTCTCGATGTCCTGTATGAAGGCGCTGAGCAGGTCGTCCAGCAGCCCGACCGGCAACTGCCGCTGCTGCAGCTGGTGTTGCAGCGGCGCAAAAATGTGCGCCCAGTGGGGCGCCGGTGGTTGGCCGCCGGCCGTGGCGTGCAGTTCGCTGCGGTAGGCCTGCAATTGCTGCAAACGCTGGGCAGGCGTGGCCGTGCCTTCGTCGGCCAGATCGTCGGCCGCACGCGCAAACGCATAGATCGCGGCAATCGGCTGGCGCAGCGGGGCCGGGCACAGCCAGGACGCGACGGGGAAGTTCTCGTAGTGCGTGACCGGGGCGGCTTGCGGGCTGGAGGAGGGGGCGGGCGTGTTCACGCCGTGATTGTCGCTTGACAGGTTGCGGGGGCTCTCCTAGATTGCTAACCAATCAGTCAGTAACTTATCTTTCCCCCTCCATGGTTTCTACTCTTCGGTTGCGGCCCAGCCTGGGCCTTTGCGTTGTCGCGCTGGTGGCGTTGACCTTGTCGGCCTGTTCGCGCCAGGCGCCGGCGCCCGAGCCGGTGCGTGCGGTGAAGTTGCTGGAGGTGGGGGCCAGTCCACTGCAGACCCGGGTGGAATATGCCGGGGATGTGCGGGCACAGACCGAATCGCGACTGGGCTTTCAGGTGGCTGGCAAGCTGGTGCGGCGTGCCGTGAATGTGGGCGATGTGGTGCGCCAGGGGCAGGTGCTGGCCGAAATCGACGGCCAGGACTATGCGCTGGCCGCCCAGGCCGCGCAGGCCCAGGTGGCCGCCGCACGGACGCAGCGGGATCTGGCGCAGGCGGACTGGCAGCGTTTCTCGGCCCTGAAGGAGAAGGGCTTCATCAGTGGGGTGGAGCTGGACCGCCGCCGCGCCAGCCTGCAATCGGCCCAGGCACAGCTGGAACAGGCCCAGGCTCAGGCTGCGGCCCAGAGCAACCAGAGCAGCTATGCCCGGTTGCTGGCGCCGGCCGCCGGGGTGATCACGGCGGTGAGTGCCGAGCCGGGGCAGGTGGTGTCTGCGGGCACCGCGGTGCTGCAACTGGCCCACGATGGGCCGCGCGATGCGGTGATTGCCGTGCCCGAAGGTGCGCGCGGTCAGATCGCCGTGGGACAGGCGGTGCAGGTGCGCATCTGGTCCACGGCCGAGAGGCTGTCGGCCACGGTGCGCGAGATGGCCGCCAGCGCCGACCCGGTCACGCGCACCTACAGCGTGAAGGTGGGTCTGCAAGGCCAGCCCCAGCCGGATCTGGGCGCGACGGCCTATGTGTCCATGGATTCCGGGGCAGCGGCAGCCCAGGCCGCCTTGAAGCTGCCGACCACGGCGTTGTGGCAGCAGCAGGGTGCGTCCATGGTCTGGCGCTTCGATCCTGCCAGTGCCACCGTGCAAGCGCAGCGTGTGGAGGTGGGCAGCGTCGAGGGCAGCGAGGTGGTGATTGCCTCGGGTCTGGAGCCGGGCATGCAGGTGGTGGTGACGGGCACCCACGTGTTGACGCAGGGCCAGAAGGTCAGCGTCTATCAGCCACGCCACCCTGAAGCTGCGCACTGAGCCTGGAGCCAAGCATGAGTGACCAAGACCAAGCGCCGCAATCGGCGCCGGACAAGCAGGGCTTCAATCTGTCGCGCTGGGCGCTGCAGCACATCCCGTTGACGCGCTACCTGATGGTGGTGATCCTGCTGTTGGGTGGGGCCGCCTATTTCCAGCTGGGGCAGGATGAGGACCCGCCGTTTACCTTCCGTGCGATGGTGGTGCGCACCTACTGGCCGGGGGCATCGGCCCAGCAGGTGGCGGAGCAGGTGACCGACAAGATCGAGCGCACCCTGCAGGAGGTGCCCTACGCCGACAAGATCAGCAGCTACTCCAAACCCGGGGAGTCCCAGGTCATCTTCCAGTTGCGGGACAATTCGCGCCCCCAGGATGTGGCCAACCTCTGGTACACGGTGCGCAAGAAGATCGGTGACATGCGCTACACCCTGCCGCAGGGGGTGCAGGGGCCGTTCTTCAACGACGAGTTCGGGGATGTCTACGGGGTGATCTATGGCCTGTCGGGCGAAGGCTACAGCTACGCCGAGCTGAAGACCTTTGCCGACGACGTGCGCCAGCAACTGCTGCGGGTCAAGGATGTGGCCAAGGTCGAGCTGTTCGGCGTGCAGAACGAACGCATCTTCGTTGAGCTGTCCCAGAAGCGCCTGGCGCCCATGGGGCTGGACGTCAACCAGGTGGTGGGGCAGTTGAACCAGCAAAACGCCATCGAGGGGTCCGGCGTGCTGCAGCTGCCGCAAGAGCAGGTGCAGATCCGCGTGGCCGGTCAGTTTGATGCGCTGGAGCAGGTGCGGTCCATGCCGGTGCGTGCGCCGTCCGGGGTGCTGATGAAGCTGGGCGACATTGCCAGCGTGACGCGCGGCTACGAGGACCCGCCCAGCGTCAAGGTGCGCCACGAAGGGCGCGAAGTGATCGCCCTGGGCATTTCGATGACCAAGGGCGGAGACATTGTTGGCCTGGGCCACGCCCTGCGCCAGGCGGTGGCGCAGATCGGGCCCAAGCTGCCGGTGGGGGTGGAACTGGTCAACATCCAGGACCAGCCGAAGGCGGTGACCGAATCGGTCAACGAGTTCATCAAGGTGCTGGTCGAGGCGGTGGTGGTGGTGCTGGCGGTGAGCTTTGTCAGTCTGGGGCTGCACCAACGTGCGGAGGCCACCGTGTGGTGGCGCCGCTGGTACATCGATCCCCGGCCGGGGCTGGTGGTGGCAGTGACCATTCCCCTGGTGCTGGCGGCGACCTTTCTGGCCATGTGGTACTGGAAGATCGGCTTGCACAAGGTTTCCCTGGGCTCGCTGATCATCGCCCTGGGCTTGCTAGTGGATGACGCCATCATTGCGGTCGAGATGATGGTGCGCAAGCTGGAAGAGGGCTACGACAAGCTGCGCTCGGCCACCTTCGCGTATGACATCACCGCCAAACCGATGCTGACCGGGACCCTGATCACGGCGGCCGGCTTTCTGCCGATCGGCATGGCCCAGTCCATGACCGGGGAGTACACCTTTGCCATCTTTGCGGTCACCGTGATTGCACTGGTGATCAGCTGGGTGGCTTCGGTGTATTTCGTGCCCTACCTGGGGAGTCTGTTCCTCAAGGAGCCGCAGCGCACGGTGCAGGCCGGATTTGCCCAGGATCCGCACGAGGTGTTCGACAGTGCCTTCTATGGATGGTTTCGCTCAGCGGTCACATGGTGCGTCGCGCACCGCTGGCTGACGATCGCGGTCACGGCGGCGGTGTTTGGCCTGGGGCTGTTCGGCATGACGCGGGTGCAGCAACAGTTCTTTCCGGATTCCAACCGGCCGGAGATCCTGGTGGACGCCTGGTTCCCCGAGGGGACTTCGTTTGCCGGCAACGAGCAGGTGGCCCAGCGCATGGAGACCTTCCTGCGGGCACAGACCGGGGTGCAGAGCGTGACGGTGTGGGTGGGCTCGGGTGTGCCGCGTTTCTATCTGCCGCTGGACCAGGTGTTCCCGCAAACCAATGTGTCGCAATTCATCGTGATGATGGATGACCTGGCGGCACGCAACCATTTGATGCAGGTTTTGCCGGCAGGGCTGGCGCAGGCGTTTCCCGAGGTGCGGTCGCGCGCCAAGCTGCTCCCCAGTGGGCCGCCCGTGCCCTATCCCGTGCAGTTCCGGGTGGTGGGCCCGGATGCGCAGCAGCTGCGCGTGCTGGCTGACCGGGTGAAGGCCGTGATGCAGCAGCACCCCGATCTGCGCGGGGTCAATGACAACTGGAACGAGTCGGTCAAGGCCATGCGCCTCGAGATCGACCAGGACAAGGCGCGTGCCTTGGGTGTCAGCAGCCAGTCGATTGCCCAGGCCATGCAGACGATGTTCTCGGGCACCACGATCGGCCAGTATCGCGAGGGCGACAAGCTCATCAACATCGTCTTGCGCCAGCCGGTCGAAGAGCGCGACGCGTTGTCGGACCTGGCGGCGGCCTATGTGCCCACGTCATCGGGCAAGTCGATCCCTCTGCTGCAGATTGCCCAGCCGGTGTTTGCCTGGGAGCCGGGGGTGCTGTGGCGTGATGCGCGCAGCTATGCCATCACGGTGCAGGGCGATGTCCGCGAGGGGCTGCAGGGCGCGACGCTGACACAGGCACTGAAGCCGCAGCTGGACCGTTTGCAGGTGCAGTGGACTGCGGAAGGCTGGGGGGACTACCGCATCGTCGTGGCCGGTGCGGTAGAGGAAAGTGCCAAGGGGGCTTCCTCGATTGCAGCCGGCATTCCTGTCATGCTGTTCCTGGTGTTCACCTTGCTGATGCTGCAATTGCACAGCTTCAGCCGTGCCTTGCTGGTGTTCATGACCGGCCCGCTGGGGATTGCGGGCGTGGCGGCCGCCTTGCTGCTGCTCAACCGGCCGTTTGGCTTCGTGGCCCTGCTGGGGGTGATCGCCCTGATGGGGATGATTCAGCGCAATTCGGTCATCCTGATCGATCAGATTGAATCGGACCGCGAGCGGGGTGTGCCGGCCTGGGATGCCATCGTGGAAGCAGCGGTGCGGCGCTTGCGCCCCATCGTGCTGACGGCCGCCGCTGCGGTCCTGGCCATGATCCCGCTGTCACGCAGTGTGTTCTGGGGGCCAATGGCGGTGGCCATAATGGGCGGTTTGATCGTGGCGACGGTCTTGACGCTGTTCGCCTTGCCGGCAATGTATGCGGCGTGGTTCCGCGTCAAACGTCCGGATGTCCACTTTTTCCCTGAAAAATGATGGGCGCTGTCGTTCTGCTGCGAAGTTTTCGCGGTTAAAATCGCCGATTGACCTATGACGCGGGTCGGTGTACGCCGGTCCGCTGTTATCCAGACCGCGCGGGTGGCGAAATTGGTAGACGCACCAGGTTTAGGTCTTGGCGGTAATGCACCGTGCCGGTTCGAGTCCGGCCTCGCGCACCATAAAATTGTTAGTAAATTCAAGGGCTTACGGAGTGATCTGTAAGCCCTTTTCTTTTGGTCAAGTTTCCGCTTTTGACCCCGTTTTTCCCGCTTTTTCCGGCTTTTTCCAGAGGGAGTTTGGGAAAAATTTGGGAAGAAATTGGTGCGGAGGTCGCTGAGTGCTCCGTTGCTCAACCCTGAAGGCGAAGCCAATGCAATAAGGGTTATTACATTTCACCCGGACTGGTCATCGTGATAGGTCAAGCAAACCGCTTCAAACAGGTAGTTGATAGCGCGAAACCGAACACAATCTCAACGCCTACTCGCTTCAAGCACCAAGGTGCACTCGATTGGGAAGAACCGCAATTGCTTTACTCTATAAGGGCGGATACGAAGCACAAGTCTTCAACAATTCATTGAAGCCTGATTTAAGTGTGAGTGCTTACAAGTGGAAATGGAAAACTAGTCTCAATCTCATGACACCAGAAGAATTTATTGCACGCTGGCAAAAAAACAAACTCTCGGAGAGGGCGGGAGCACAAGGCCACTTCGATGACTTGTGTGAGTTGTTGGGTGTGCCGAAACCTCGTGACCCTGAAAGCTATTGTTTTGAACGTGGTGCCAAAAAATCTAGTGGCGGTGATGGTTGGGCAGACGTATGGAAAAGAGGCTACTTTGCTTGGGAAAACAAGAAGCCGGGAAGAGACTTAGCCAAAGCACTTAAACAGCTCGCGGACTATGCCCCCAATCTAGAAAACCCTCCTCTTCGGGTTGTCTGTGACAGAGAGCGCATCATCATTCACAAAGCCTTTACAGGCTATCCTGATGAACCTCACACGATACGCATTGAAGAGCTGATTGACCCAAGCAAAAGGCAAATTTTAAAGTGGGTGTTCACAGACCCGCAAAAACTTAGGCCAGAAAAAACTACTGCTGCGGTAACAGAAGAAGCAGCAAGCAAGTTCGCAGACCTCGCAGAAGTAATGCGGCTGCGTGGGCTAGATAGCAACCACGTAGCCCACTTTCTTGTTCAATGCCTGTTCTGCATGTTTGCGGAAGATGAAGGCTTGCTGCCCGAAAAAATCTTCACCAATTTATTGGAGAGTGCCAAGGCTGATGTAACCAAGGCAGCAGACCGCATCAAAAAATTGTTCGTTGCGATGCAGAAGCCATATGGTGCCTACGGCAATGACGATATTGAATGGTTCAATGGCGGCTTGTTTAAGCAAACTTCAATTCCAACACTGACGGTCAGTGACCTTGAAACATTGCGTCAAGCGTCTGCTGATATGGACTGGCGAGCGATAGACCCAACAATTTTTGGCACTCTGTTTGAACGTGGTCTAGGAAGCAAGCGAGCAGCACTCGGCGCCCATTACACAGATACATCGACCATCGAAAAGTTGGTGTCGCCCATAGTTAGCGAACCATTGCTTGAAGAGTGGTCAGCGACACTGGACAAGATTAAGATTGAACTGGAAAAAGCCAATCAACTAGATGAAGCAAAAGCCGAAGCAGGCCGTATGAAAGTTACGACTGTTGAAGCAAAAAAAGAATTAGAAGCCAAACTTACTTTGGCTAAAAAGAAAAGCACGGAAGCCCGAAACAAAGCTCAAAAACTTTACTCTGCCTTCTTGCTCAAACTAGCACAGTTCCGAGTGCTAGACCCTGCATGTGGAAGTGGAAACTTTTTGTATTTGGCACTCAAGGCACTACGAGATGTTGAAAAAGTAGTCCACGTTACAGCCGAAGAACTTGGCCTTGAAGCAGAGACTGAACTGCACACAGGGCCTCGCAACATCCTAGGTCTTG
>NZ_BBJR01000045.1 GCF_000739875.1 Comamonas aquatica NBRC 14918 | reverse complement strand
CCTACCACTGGAAAAACTGCTGGCTCTATGATGGCCTGAAGCAAGACCCAGGCAGAAAAATTTTGGGAACTTTCCCCGAACTGCCTGCTCTGACTGCTTGACAGGGATTGGATCCTGCCAGTTTTAGTGTTGCGAAGCCTGCCCCGACTTGAGCGGTGGCTGTCCGTCTTGGGGTGCATCTCCTCCCTCCCTCTCTTAATTCGCTTCAGGACGCTTCGCAACCTTTTTATTTCGACGAAGGGCACCCGCCGCGGTGCCCTTGTTTTTTCCGGGGCCGCGTCCATGGGATGTGGAGACCCGGCAGTGCAGATCAAAGCCGGGCCACCTACAATCACGCCCCATGAGTCTGTCCACCATCTCCGCCCTCTCCCCGCTCGACGGCCGCTACGCCGCCAAACTTTCTGCCCTGCGCCCCATCATGAGCGAGCAGGGTTACATGCACCGCCGCGTGCAGGTGGAAATCACCTGGTTCATCGCGCTGTCGGATGCTGGCTTTGCGGAGTTTGCCCCGCTGTCGGAAGGTGCACGCACCTACCTGCACGGTCTGGTGAGCAACTTCTCCGAAGCCGATGCAGCGGCGATCAAGGAGATCGAGAAGACGACCAACCACGACGTGAAGGCCGTGGAGTACTGGATCAAGGGCAAGTTCGATGGCCGCCCCGAGCTGCAGAAGGCTGCGGAATTCGTGCACTTTGCCTGCACCAGCGAGGACATCAACAACACCAGCCACGCCCTGCAGATCCGCGTGGGCCGTGACATGGTGGTGCTGCCGGCACTGGACCGCATCACGCTGAAGCTGCGCGAGATGGCGCACCAGTTCGCCGATGTGCCCATGCTCAGCCGCACGCACGGCCAGACCGCCAGCCCCACCACCGTGGGCAAGGAAATCGCCAACGTGCTGGTGCGCCTGCAAAAGGCCACGGAGCAGATCGCCAACGTCAAGGTGCTGGGCAAGATGAACGGAGCCGTGGGCAACTACAACGCCCACCTGTCGGCCTGGCCCGACTTCGACTGGGAAGCCTTCGCCAAGAAGGTCATCGAGACGCCCGAGCCCCAGGGTCTGGGCCTGAACTTCCAGCCCTATTCGATCCAGATCGAACCCCACGACTACATGGCCGAGTTCTTCGACGCCGTGGCCCGCGCCAACACCATCCTGGTGGACTTCTCGCGCGACGTCTGGGGCTATGTCTCGCTGGGCTACTTCAAGCAAAAGCTGAAGGCGGGCGAAATCGGCTCGTCCACCATGCCGCACAAGGTCAACCCCATCGACTTCGAGAACGCCGAAGGCAACCTGGGCCTGGCCAACGCACTGCTCAAGCACCTGTCGGAAAAGCTGCCCGTCAGCCGCTGGCAGCGCGACCTGACCGATTCCACCGTGCTGCGCAACATCGGCGTGGCCCTGGGTTACGCCACCCTGGCCTACACCTCGCTGATGACCGGCCTGAACAAGCTGGAGCTGAACGAGGAGCGCCTGCAGGAAGACCTGGACCACGCCTGGGAAGTGCTGGCCGAGCCCATCCAGACCGTGATGCGCCGTTACGGCGTGGCCGGCGCCTACGAAAAGCTCAAGGAAGTCACGCGCGGCAAGACCGTGCAGGCGGCCGATCTGCACCACCTGATCCGCAGCCTGGACATTCCCCAGGCCGACAAGGACCGCCTGCTGGCCATGACACCGGCCTCCTACATCGGCAAGGCGGCCGAGCTGGCCCGCCGCGTCTAACGCAAAACCATAGCTGACAGCGCTTGCCATGCAAGCGTTTCAGCATCAAAGAGCTGCCAAAGCGAGGAAACACCTGCGCAGGCAGCTCTTGTTTTTGAAAAAATCTTTTCAGCCCGCCCGCGGGCACGCACTGCGAGAACGCCCGCCATGGCCCTGAAATCCACGGTTTACAAAGCCAACCTGTCGATCGCCGACATCGACCACAACTACTACGCCGACCACAACCTGACCCTGGCGCGCCACCCCAGCGAGACCGACGACCGCATGATGATCCGCCTGGTCGCGCTGGCCCTCAATGCCTGGCAGCTGCAGGACCTGTGCAACGGCGACGGCACCCTGGGCTTTGGCGTGGGCCTGTCCGACCCGGACGATCCGGACGTGCACATCACCGACTTCACCGGCGCCAAGCGCCTGTGGATCGAAGTCGGCCAGCCCGAGGAAAAGCCCATCACCAAGGCCTGCAACAAGTCCGACCACGTGATCGTCTACCCCTTCAACCACGCGGCCAGCGTCTGGTGGAAGGGGCTGGAGGGCAAGGTGGGCCGCCAGAGCAAGCTGCAGGTGCACTTCATCCCCTCCGAGGTGGCGCAAGAGTTGGGCAACCTGGCCGAGCGCAGCATGCAACTGCAGGCCACCATCCAGGAAGGCCAGCTGACCCTGTCCAGCGACAAGGGCACGGTGTTTGTCGAGCCCGAACGCTGGAAATAAGGCGTTTTCGAGGGGCGCGCACCTACAATGCGCCCCAGTTCGTATTCCACTCTTCTACAAGACTTCCACGGTTGCTGCCATGAACATCCTTCGCTTCTCCGACCTGTGCGCCCAAGGCAAAGTCCAGGGCCAGCGCGTTTTCATCCGCGCCGACCTGAACGTGCCCCTGAACGACGCCGGTGACATCACCGAAGACACCCGCGTGCGCGCCTCGGTGCCCGCCATCGAGATGGCCCTGAAGGCCGGCGCCGCCGTGATGGTGACCAGCCACCTGGGCCGCCCCACCGAAGGCGAATTCAAGCCCGCCGATTCGCTGGCCCCCGTCGCCAAGCGCCTGTCCGAGCTGCTGGGCCGCGACGTGCCCCTGGTCGCCAACTGGGTGGACGGCGTGCGGGTGGCGCCCGGCCAGGTGGTGCTGCTGGAGAACTGCCGCGTGAACGTGGGCGAGAAGAAGAACAAGGAAGAACTGGCCCGCAAGCTGGCCGCCCTGTGCGACATCTTCGTGCACGACGCGTTCGGCACCGCCCACCGCGCCGAAGGCACGACCTACGGCATCGCCCAGTTCGCACCCGTGGCCTGCGCCGGCCCGCTGCTGTCGGCCGAGATCGACGCCATCAGCAAGGCCCTGGCCGCGCCTGCACGCCCCCTGGCCGCCATCGTGGCCGGCTCCAAGGTGTCGACCAAGCTGACCATCCTGCAGTCCCTGGCCAAGAACGTGGACCAGTTGATCGTCGGCGGCGGCATCGCCAACACCTTCATGCTGGCCGCCGGCCTGAAAATCGGCAAGTCGCTGGCCGAACCCGACCTGGTCGGTGAAGCCAAGGCCGTGATCGACGCCATGGCCGCACGCGGCGCCGCCGTGCCCGTGCCCACCGACGTGGTGACCGCCAAGGCCTTCGCGCCCGACGCCGTGGCCACCGTGAAGCAAGCCACCGAAGTCGCCGACGACGACATGATCCTGGACATTGGCCCCGAAACCGCCGCCAAGCTGGCCGGGATGCTCAAGAGCGCCGGCACCATCGTCTGGAACGGCCCTGTGGGCGTGTTCGAGTTCGACCAGTTCGCCAACGGCACCAAGGTCGTGGCCCAGGCGATTGCCGAATCGCCCGCCTTCAGCATTGCCGGCGGTGGCGACACCCTGGCCGCAATCGCCAAGTACGGCATCGAGGACCAGGTGGGCTACATCTCCACCGGCGGCGGCGCCTTCCTGGAAGTGCTGGAAGGCAAAACCCTGCCGGCCTTCGAAATCCTGGAAAAACGCGCCAACGGCTAAACCCGTTCACGGCCAAATTGGCCTCCAGCGCTTGTCCTACCTGCGCTGGCAGCTATCAAAAAAAGCCACCTTGCGGTGGCTTTTTGCATGGGGGCGATCACTGCCGCCGTGCCGCGTCAGCTGAGCACGAAATTGCCGCCCACCCAGGCCAGGTAGGCCAGCACGCCAAAGTACACCACCGTGAGCACGTGGCCCAGGTAGCCCAGCAGCACGAACACGCCATCGCGCTGCATCATGCCCACGGTCAGCAGCAGGATGCCCACAGCCGGCACGGTGTTGGAGAACGGAATCAGCCCCAGCGGCGCCATCAGCAGCAGGCCGCCAAACACCAGCACGGCGCTGTTGAAGCGCTGCATAGGCGATGTGGTCAGGCCCGACCAGCGCGGCTGCAGCCAGCGGTCCAGCTTGCCGACCATGCCCACGCCCTTGTGCAGCACGGGCTTGAGCTTGTTGGCGTCCAGGTCCTTGTCCAGGATGCGCTGCGGCAGCCACGGCAGGCGGTCCAGGAACAGCGCCGTCGACAGCAGCACGATGGCCGCGCCGAACACCGTGGACACCCCGGGGATGGAGACGGGAATCAGGAACGGCAGGCAGGCGATGGCGCAGACCAGCAGCATGCCTTCACGGCCGCAGCGCTCCAGCAGCTTGCGCAGCGTGATGGTGTCGCCGTGGATGTCGTTGATGATGGAGGTGAGCAGGTGGCTCAGCATGGAATCCTTTGTAAAGCCTGAAAAAGTCCAACCCGGGCGGCGGTACTGGCCGAGCGCAGTGGGAGTGCGCCGGGCGGCAAAAGTTGCACCCGACCGCGGGCTGCGCCGGCATGGTCACACAAAATGCGGCCGCCCGCATGAAGCACCGTCCATGCAGGCCCCTCAGCCCGCCTTGCGCGCCGGCCACAGCACCGAGGCGATCGCCAGCACCATCAGGCCCACGGCCGTCCAGTCCTGCCAGTGCAGCACCTCGCCCAGCCACCAGGCGCCGCTGAACACGCCCAGCACCGGGATGAACATCACGCTCAGCGTCGACGCCACGGGCGGCAGGCTGCGCGCCAGCACAAACCACACCACCTGGGCAAAACCCACGACCAGCAGGCCGTTGAACAGGATGGTGCCCAGGGCCACGTCGTCCGGCCTCTGCCACTGCGCCCGCTCCAGCGTGAAGGCCCCCAGCGACAGCACCAGCGCGGTGACCAGCATCATCCAGAAGGCCATGGTCAGCACCGGCACGGGCATGGCGGCGCGGCGCATCATCTGCGTGCCGATGGCCCAGCAGAACGCGGCAAACAGGATCATGAGCGCGCCCGTGGGCCGGCTGCCCAGGGCACCGAACTCGTGCCACAGCAGCAGCAACACCCCCAGGAAGGCCGCCCCCACCCCGCACCAGGCACGGCCCGCCAGGCGGTCGCGCCAGACCAGGCTGCCGAGCACGGCGGAGAAGATCGGCATGGTGTAGCCCAGGATGGCCGCGCGCCCGCTGGACACCATGGGCATGGCCACGATCACCAGGCAGTGCCAGATCACCATGTTGAACAGCGTCAGCCGCGCCAGCGTGCCCCAGTGCGCCCGGGCAATGCCCAGCGGCTGGTTCTGCAGGCGCAGCACCACCAGCACCACGGCCACGCCGATCCACATGGACAGGGCGCGGAAGCTCAGCGGCGGAAAGTGCATCACGCCCAGCTTCATGACGGGCCAGTTCACCCCCCAGATCAGCGTCAAGAGCACCAGAAGAGTCAGTTGTCGGGGGGTAAAGGCAGGCATAGGGCGTAGATTGTGCCCGCCACCTACAATTGCTGCTCATGACTTTTCTCGACATGCTGCGCGACGCGTCCACGCGCAACAACTCCATGCTGTGCGTGGGACTGGACCCCGAGCCCTCCAAGTTCCCCGCCGCCCTGCGTGGCGACGCTTCCAAGATCTACGACTTCTGCGCCGCGATTGTCGATGCCACCGCCGATCTGGTGAACAGCTTCAAGCCCCAGATCGCCTACTTTGCCGCCCACCGCGCCGAAGACCAGCTGGAAAAGCTGATGGACCACATGCGCAAGGTGGCGCCGCACGTGCCCGTGATCCTGGACGCCAAGCGCGGCGACATCGGCTCGACCGCCGAGCAGTACGCCAAGGAAGCCTTCGAGCGCTACGGTGCCGACGCCGTGACCCTGTCGCCCTTCATGGGCTTCGACTCCATCACGCCCTACCTGAAGTACGCGGGCAAGGGCGCCTTCCTGCTGTGCCGCACCTCCAACCCCGGCGGTGACGACCTGCAGGCCCAGACGCTGGCCGATCTGCCCGGCCAGCCCCAGATGTTCGAGCACGTGGCCAAGCTGGCCCAGGGCCCCTGGAACACCAACGGCCAGCTCGGCCTGGTGGTGGGCGCAACCCGCCCGCACGAGATCGAGCGCGTGCGCGCCGTGGCCCCCAGCCTGCCCCTGCTGATCCCCGGCGTGGGGGCGCAGGGCGGCGATGCCGTGGCCACCGTGAAGGCCGCCCGCATCGGCGGCGGCCCCATCATCATCAATTCCTCGCGCGCCATCCTGTACGCCTCTTCCGGGGATGACTTTGCCACTGCCGCACGCCAGGCAGCCCTGGACACCCGGGACACGCTGAACCGCGCGGCCCAAGCCGCCTGACGCAACGCACCACCGGCACCCCGCACCGCCCGCCCTGCTTGCCCGCAGCGCGGGCTTTTTTCATGGCTGCCGCAGCTGATGGAGATCAACCGTTGTCGCAAAAAACGCACTGTCGTTCGTTTTTTTACGTAGAAGATATTCGATACGCTAAAAACCTAGGGTTAGCACAGAGATGCCCCCGGAAACCCTCCCACCACAATCCTGGCAAAGGGCCTGGACCCTGGGCATGGGGAGGGTGCCATCCACCGCCATGTCTGCCGATTCGGCATCACAACAATGAGCGGAGACAACAGCATGAGCGAGCGTCCTTGGCTGGCGGCCTATCCCGAAGGCGTGCCCACCGAAATTGATCCCAGCAGCTACCACTCTCTCGTAGAGCTGATGGAGCAGGCTTTCAAGGCCTATGCCCCGCGCGCTGCGTATTCCTTCATGGGCAAGGACAGCAGCTTCGGCGAGATTGACCGGCAAAGCCAGTCCCTGGCCAACTACTTCCAGTCGCTGGGGCTGCAGCAGGGCGAGCGCATCGCCATCATGATGCCCAACGTGACCCAGTACCCCGTGGCGGTGGCGGCCATCCTGCGTGCCGGCTACGTGGTGGTGAACGTGAACCCGCTGTACACCGCCCGCGAGCTGGAGCACCAGCTCAAGGACTCCGGCGCCAAGGCCATCGTCATCATCGAGAACTTCGCCCACACCCTGCAGCAGTGCATAGACAAGACCGCCGTCGAGCATGTGGTGCTGTGCGCCATGGGCGACACGCTGGGCACGCTCAAGGGTGCCCTGGTCAACTACGTGGTGCGCAACGTCAAGAAGCTGGTGCCCGCCTTCAACCTGCCCAAGGCCGTGCGCTACAAGGAGGCCCTGCGCCAGGGTGCCCGCGCGCCCTTCAAGCGCCCCGCCATCGGGCCCAACGACATCGCCGTGCTGCAGTACACCGGCGGCACCACCGGCGTGAGCAAGGGGGCTGTGCTGCTGCACCGCAACATCATCGCCAACACCTTGCAGTGCGAAGCCTGGTTTAACCCCGTGCTGCAGAACATCCGCAAGAGCGGCGAGCAGGTGACCAGCGTCTGCGCCCTGCCGCTGTACCACATCTTCGCGTTCACCGTGAACATGATGCTGGCCATGCACACCGGCGGCAAGAACATCCTGATCCCCAATCCGCGCGACCTGGCGGGCACGCTCAAGGAGCTGTCGCGACACCAGTTCCACAACTTCCCGGCGGTGAACACCTTGTTCAACGGGCTGGCCCACCACCCGGATTTCAACAGCGTGGACTGGAGCCACCTGAAGGTCTCGGTCGGCGGCGGCATGGCCGTGCAAGGTGCGGTGGCCAAGCTGTGGCTGGAAAAGACCGGTTGCCCCATCGTCGAGGGCTACGGCCTGTCGGAAACCAGCCCCGTGGTCAGCTGCAACCCGGTGACCGCCAAGGAATTCACCGGCACCATCGGCATGCCCGTGCCCAGCACCGAGGTGAAGCTGGTCGGCGAGGACGGCCAGACCGTGACCGAGCTGGGCAAGACCGGCGAAATTGCGGTCAAGGGCCCGCAGGTGATGGCCGGTTACTGGCAACGTCCCGATGAGACCGCCAAAGTCACCACCACCGACGGCTTCTTCCTCACCGGGGACATCGGCACCATGGACGAGCGCGGCTACATCAAGATCGTGGACCGCAAGAAGGACATGGTGCTGGTCAGCGGCTTCAACGTCTACCCCAACGAGGTAGAGGAAGTGGTGGCCATGTGCCCCGGCGTGCTGGAGTGCGCCGTGGTCGGCGTGCCCGACGAGAAGACCGGCGAGGCGGTGAAGCTGGTGGTGGTCAAGAAGGACGCCGGCCTGACCGAAGAGACGCTGCGCAAGTTCTGCCGCGACAACCTCACCGGCTACAAGCAGCCGCGCGTGATCGAGTTCCGCAGCGAGCTGCCCAAGACCCCGGTGGGCAAAATCCTGCGCCGTGAACTGCGCTGAGCCCAGCCCGTACACTGGCGGACCTTTGTGTCCCACCCAACGGCCCTGCGGGGCCGTTTTGCATGCCCGAAAGCCGTGCCATGACCCTCGCCATCCTGAGCGCCCTGCCCGAAGAACAACACGGCCTGGCCGCCCTGCTGGAAGACACCCAGGTCGTGACCCGTGCCGGCCGGCGCTTTGTGCGCGGCCACCTGCACGGCCAGCCCCTGGTGCTGGGGCTGACCGGCATCGGCAAGGTGGCGGCGGCCACCACCACCACCACCCTGATCGAGCACCTGGATGTGCAGCAGCTGGTCTTCACCGGCGTGGCCGGTGGCATTGGCACCGGGGTGCAAGTGGGCGACGTGGTCGTGGCCCAGGCTTTCTTGCAGCACGACATGGATGTGCGCCCCCTGTTCCCGCGCTGGCAGGTGCCGGGCTATGGGGCTGCGGCCTTTGCCTGCGACCCGGCCCTGGTGCAGCGCCTGCAGCAGGCCGCGCAGGCCTGCACGGCCCAGGCCGCGACCTGGCAGGACCCCCTGCTGGGCGCACGCGCACCGCGCGCCCACGCGGGCCTGGTGGTCAGTGGCGACCAGTTCATCGCCACGGCCGAAGCCTCGCAGCGCATCGTGGACGATCTGCAGACGGCCGCACACGCTCCCCTGGCCGTGGAAATGGAAGGTGCGGCCATCGCCCAGGTGTGTGCCGACTACGGCCTGCCGTTTGCCGCCATCCGCACCATTTCCGACCGCGCCGACGACAGCGCCCACGTGGACTTCCCCGCATTCGTCGAGCGCATCGCCAGCCGCTACGCCTTGCACATGGTGGACCACCTGCTCGCCCACGCCCGCCTGTAGCCCGCCTGCAACGTCACACACCCCATATCCGGAAGGTATCTAGGTGTAATCACTGACTGACCGCATGCGCTCCCTACAATCCGATCCAGCGCCAAGCCATTGATTTATATCGATGCTTGGCGCTTTGAGTTTTGACGCCCCCCACGCCTTGCCCCACAACGCCATGCAGCCCCAGGCCCCCACCACACACGCCCCCCCGACCGCCCACCGCTCCCTCGCTCGCCAGGTGACCGCCCTGGGCATCGGCATGCTCGCGCTGGTACTGCTGGTGCTGGGCGGCGTGATCACCCACCTCAGCACCGACACCGCCCGCACCCAGTTGCGCAACAGCGTCCAGCACGCCACCCAGGGGCTGGTGGCCTCCATCGACACCGTGGAACAGGCCAACCGGCGCATGGTGGAGCGCGCCTCGCAAGCCTTTGGCCAGTACTACCGCGGCACGGTCGCGCTGGATGCTGCGACCGGTACCCTCCGTCTGGACGGCCACTCGCTGCACGACAACTTTGCCACCGTCGACAAGTTCAGCAACGACACCGGCGGCGTGGCCACGGTGTTTGCCCGCCGGGACGAGGACTTTGTGCGCATCGCCACCTCCTTGCGCAACACCCAGGGTGAGCGCGTGATGCACACCACGCTGGACCACCAGCACCCGGCCTATGCGCTGCTGCGTGCCGGCCAGTCGTACGTGGGCCGCGCCAACCTGTTCGGCAAGCCCTATATGACCGCTTATGTGCCGCTGCGCGACGCGGCCAACCAAGTGGTTGGCATCCTGTTTGTGGGCACGGACCTGAGCGCCTTCCAGGCCGCCATGCAGCAGCAGGTGACCAGCACCCGCCTGTTCGAACACGGCGGGGCCATGGTGATCGCCCCGGGCAAGCGCCTGGAAGACGCCGTCTTCGTGGCACACAGCACCCACGGTGGTCGCAAGGTGCTGGAAGTGTTCCCCCAGGCCCGGGCTTCGCTGGAAGAGATGGCCAGTGACAGCGATGGCTTTGTGCCCCAGGTCACGCCCCTGTTGCCTGAGCAGGGCCAAGACCCCTGGGCCATCATGCGTCCCGCCCAGAATGGCTGGTGGGTGATCACCGAAGTCTCCGACCGCGAGGCCATGGCCACCCAGCGCCAGGCGCTGTGGGGCCTGTGGGGAGCCATGGGTGCCGCCCTGGTCGTGCTGGCACTGGGCCTGCTGTGGACCCTGCAGCGTGGCATCACCGCCCCGCTGCGCGAGTTGACCCAGGCCATCACCCGCATTGCCCAGGGCGACCTGACCCAGCCCTTCCACAGCCGGCGCCGTGACGAAGTGGGGGCCCTGGTGCAGGAAGTCGAAGGCATGCGCCAGCGCTACGTCGCCATGCTGCAGCAGGTGAATGTGGCCGCCCACAGCATTGCCAGCGCCAGCAGTCAGATTGCCCAGGGCAATGCCGACCTGTCCGAGCGCACCGAGCACACGGCCCAGAGCCTGGCGCGCAGCGCGCAGAGCATCGAGGAGGTCACCCAGGGCGTGCTCCAGTCGGCCGACGCGGCGCGCCAGGCCCACCAACTGTCCACCTCGGCGGCCGAAGTCGCGGCGCGCGGCGGCCAGGTGGTGGGGGACGTGGTGACCACCATGGGCGAGATCGATGCCAGCAGCCGCAAGATCGGCGACATCATCGGCGTGATCGACAGCATCGCCTTCCAGACCAACATCCTGGCGCTGAACGCGGCCGTGGAGGCCGCCCGCGCCGGCGAGCAGGGCCGCGGCTTTGCCGTGGTGGCAGGCGAGGTGCGCACCCTGGCCCAGCGCAGCGCCGAAGCGGCGCGGGAGATCAAAGCCCTGATCCACACCTCGGTCGACAAGGTGGCCTCCGGGGCCCGCCTGGTGCAGGACGCGGGCCAGACCATGGACGAGATCGTGGGCTCCGTGCAGCGCGTCGGTGACATCATCGGCGACATCGCGGCCTCGGCCTCCGAACAGTCCACGCGCATCAGCCAGGTGAACCAGGACGTCATGGCGCTGGACCAGATGACCCAACAGAACGCCGCGCTGGTGGAAGAGTCGGCCGCCGCCTCGCAAAGCATGCGCCAGCAGGCCCAGGGGCTGGAAGCCTCGGTGGCCGTGTTCAAGCTCTCCGGCGACAGCCCGGCGGCCCCGCAGGCCCTGCTGCCCCGCGGTTGACCCACAACCCGTGCGCCATCGCCCGGCCACCGCGGTGGTTGGCGCACAATCGGGACCATCGGCGGCCCCGCGCCGCCACGCCTTTCAGGAGACCGCCATGAACGCACGCATTCCCCCCACCGCGCTGGACACCACCCAGGCGCTGGCGCAGGTCAGCCAGCAGTGGGACCGCGACATCGTCACCCAGCTCAAGAACTACATCGCCATCCCCGCCAAATCGCCCATGTTCGCCCCCGACTGGGCGGCCCAGGGCCTGCTGGACACGGTGCTGCGCAACGCCGCCACCTGGGTGGACGCGCAGAAGGTGGCCGGCCTGAAGCTGGAGATCGTGCGCCTGGAAGGCCGCACGCCGGTGCTGTTCTTTGAAGTCGAAGGCACCCAGCCCGGCGCCAACGCCCCCGGTGCGCCCACGGTGCTGATGTACGGCCACCTGGACAAGCAGCCCGAATTCGAAGGCTGGCGCAGCGACCTGGGGCCCTGGACGCCGAAGTACGAGGACGGCAAGCTGTATGGCCGCGGCGGGGCCGACGATGGCTACGCCGTCTACGCCAGCGTGGCCGCCGTGCAGGCGCTCAAGAGCCAGAACGTGCCCCACCCGCGCATCGTCGGCCTGATCGAGACGGCCGAGGAAAGCGGCTCGCGCGATCTGCTGCCCTACATCGACGCCCTGCGCCCCCGCCTGGGTGAGGTGGAACTGGTGATCTGCCTGGACAGCGGCGCCGGCAACTACGACCAGCTGTGGCTGACCACCAGCCTGCGCGGCATGGCCAGCGGCACGCTGAAGGTGGAGATCCTGACCGAAGGCATCCACTCGGGCGACGCCTCGGGCCTGGTGCCCTCGTCCTTCCGCATCATGCGCCAGGTGCTGGACCGCCTGGAAGACAGCGCCACCGGCCGCATGCTGCCCGCCAGCTTCCACTGCGAGGTGCCCGATGAACGCCTGGCCCAGGCCCGCGCCACCGCCGCCATCCTGGGCGACGAGACCTACCGACGCTTCCCCTGGGCGCACCACGACTGCGGTGGTTCCACCCTGGTGGCCCTGCCCACCACCACCGACCCGGTGCAGGCCCTGCTCAAGCGCACCTGGGAGCCCACGCTGTCCGTCACTGGCGCGGAAGGCTTCCCCACGCTGCAGAACGCCGGCAACGTGCTGCGGCCCTACACCGCCTTCAAGCTCAGCCTGCGCCTGCCGCCCCTGGTGGATGCCGCCACCTGCGTGCAGGAGATGAAGACACTGCTGGAGGACAACGCCCCCTACCAGGCCAAGGTGACCTGGGAAGGCCTGTCCAGCTCCAGCGGCTGGAATGCGCCGCCCATGACCCACTGGTTCGAAAACGCGCTGAACGCCGCCAGCCGCGCCCACTTTGGCGCGGACTGCGGCTACATCGGCCAGGGCGGCACCATCCCGCTGATGAACATGCTCAGCCAGGGCTTCCCTACAGCGCAGATGATGGTCTGCGGCGTGCTCGGCCCCAAGAGCAATGCCCACGGCCCCAACGAATTCCTGCACGTGCCCTATGCCAAAAAGCTGACGGCAGCGGTGGCCCAGGTGATCGCCGCCATGCCCATGCCGGCCACCGCGGCCGGCCGCGACTGACCCCCGCGCAGCGCCCGCAAGGCACTCCCAAAAAGAAAGCACCTGGCGCAGGTGCTTTCTTGTTTTCAGCGTATTAACGACCTGAAATGTCCGGCAGACGAGCGCCAGCTGCTCACATATCTTCCAGCACCTCGTCCGGCACACGGGCAGGTGCCGGCCCCGACGCGGCCGGCGTCGCAGGCGGTGGCAACATGCCCTCGCCCAGCGCCACGCGGTTGCGCCCGGCGTGCTTGGCCGCGTACAAGGCCTTGTCGGCCCGGTCCAGCGTCAGCTCCACCGCCTCGCCGGGCTGGTGCTCGGCCAGGCCCATGGACACGGTCATGCGCAAGCCCGGCGGCCCGCCCTCGACCTCGGCGGCCTCGACCGCCGCACGCACCCGCTCCAGCGTCAGCAGGGCGCCGTCCAGGTGGGTGTCACTAAGCAGCAGCACGAACTCCTCGCCCCCCCAGCGCGCCAGCACGTCGGAGCTGCGGATGTTCTCGCGCACCACCTGGGTGAAGGTCATCAGTGCCAGATCGCCCACACCATGGCCATGGGTGTCGTTGATCTGCTTGAAGTGGTCGATGTCCATCTGCGCCAGCAGCATGGTGCGCTGCCCGCGCAGGCAGCGGCGCTGCTCCAGGTGCATCAGCTCCAGCATGTGGCGGCGGTTGAGCACGCCGGTCAGCGGATCGCGCGAGGCCAGCTCGCGGTTCTCGGCCAGGGCCAGCACCAGCTCCTGGCGCTGGCGGCGCAGCCGCACGCGCAGCTGGTACAGCTGCAGGCTCAGCAGCATGCAGCCCAGCAGCATGATCAGCAGCACGGCCGCATAGGCGATCTCCGGCGCGCTTTCATGGCTCAGGTGGATGGAGAACAGCACCGCCAGCGAGAAGGTGCCCAGCGCATACAGCGACACGGCCACGATCTGCTTGGCCTTGAGGTTCAGCGCCGCGAACAGCAGCGTCAGCGCCAGCAGGCCGTGGATCACGCCCTTGACCTCCCCGATCAGCACATAGGCCACGGCGCTGCTGGTCACGGCCCAGAGGATTTGCGGAAAGGTCAGCGCCGGATCGCGCCAGGTCGCCGTGAGGTCCAGGCGCACCAGGGCGGCCATCACCACCAGCCCGCCCGTGGCCACCAGGGCCCACCAGGTCATGGCCACCACCGAGGCATAGCCGGCGTGCGCCAGCCACAGCATGACGCCGCTGCTGCAGACCATGAGCCAGACGGCCAGCATGGCCATGCTGGCCCGCACCCGCAGCATGGGGTCGGTCGAAAAGAGTATGTCAGCGCCCCGCCGCACCAAGCTGCCCAAGTCAGCGCCCCTTTCCAAGCCCAGGGGTCGTGCCGCCAGACTTCAATGTTTGTAAAAATTAGTTACAAGCATTTTGGACAGGGTCTAAAAAGAGAAACCCAGGGTTTCTACTTATCAATGTTCAATAAATGTTGTTTTGCCCCACCGGCTGAACGGACGCCGCCGGGCACCGGTCAGTGGGCGCCACTCAGGCCGTGGCCAGCACCAGGGCGGCCAGGGGGGCGGTTTCGGCCCGCAGCACGCGTGACCCCAAGGTCACCGGGGCGAATCCGTGGCTGCGCGCCAACGCCTCTTCGGCCGCCGTCAGCCCGCCTTCCGGACCGGACAGGAAGTAGACCGGCTGGGCGGGGCCAGCATCGCCCGCGGCCAGCAGGCTGGGCAGGGGCTGGGTGCCGTCGGCCAGCGACAGCACGGCACGCAGGGCGCCGTGGGCCTGGGGCTGGGCCTGCAGCCACTGCGCCAGCGTCACAGCCTCGTGGACCACGGGCACGCGGTTGCGACCGCACTGCTCGCAGGCGGCCACGGCCACGGCCTGCCAGTGGGCGCGCTTCTTGTCGCCGCGCTCGCCCTTGAGCTTGAGTACGCTGCGCTCGGCCAGCAGGGGGGTGATGCTGGTCACACCCAGTTCCGTGGCCTTTTCCACCAGCCAGTCCATGCGTTCGTTGGCAGTGATGCCAGCCAGCAGGTGCACGGGGCGCAGGTTTTCGCGTTCGGTGGGGTGGTGCTGGTCCACGCGCACCTGCACATCGCTGCGGCCCATGCGCACGATGGTGGCCTGCCACTCGCCGCCCGGGCCGTCCTGCGCCCCTTCGAACAGGGTGATGGTGTCGCCGGGCTGCAGGCGCAGCACCTGCACATGGCGCGCCGCTCCGGCGGGCAGGTCGACGTCCAGGCCCGCGGACAGCGGCAAGGGGCAGTGAAAGCGTGGCATGGCAGCCTCAAAAAAGAAGCTGCCAGCGCTCGACAAGCCTAGGTTTCAAATACTTTTCAATTTGAAAACCAGCAACATCAAGCGCCAACAGCTATGGTTTTACATGCGCCCGTAGGCGTAGCCCACCTGGGGCTGGATGTTCTCGATCTGGTCGATCAGGCGCAGCAGCGGCCCCAGCTCACGGTAGCGGCTGCAGGTGGAGCGCAGGTAGTGGATGAAGCGCGACGTGTCGGCCAGGTACTTGGGCTTTCCGTCGCGCAGCGTCAGCCGCGCGAAGATGCCGGCCACCTTGAGGTGGCGCTGCAGGCCCATCCATTCCACGGCGCGGTAGAACTCGCCGAAGTCGTCGCCCCAGCCGCTGGCGCTCTTGGCGCCGACCAGGCCGGCATTGCGCGCCTTCTCCCAGTAACGCACGGTGATGTCGATGACGAAGTCTTCCTCCCAAGTCAGGAAGGCATCGCGCAACAGGCTGGCGATGTCGTAGGTGACCGGGCCGTACACCGCGTCCTGGAAGTCCAGCACCGACAGGCCGCCTCCGGGCTGCGTGGGCAGCATCAGGTTGCGCGCCATGAAGTCGCGGTGCACATAGACACTGGGCACGGCCAGGTTGTGCGCCACGATGGTGTCAAAGGCTTTGGTCAACACCGCCTGCTGCTTGTCATCCAACGCACACTGGCGGTGCTGGGCAATGTACCAATCCGGAAACAGTTGCAACTCCCGGCGCAGCAGGGCCTCGTCGTAGGCTGGTAGCACGCCGGGCTGGGACGCCAGTTGCCAGCGCAGCAGCAGGTCGGTGGCCTCGCGGTACCAGGGCTCGGCCTCGCGGGGCTGGTCGGGGTGCAGGATCTCGATCAGCGTGCGCTGGCCCACGTCGGTCAGCAGCATGAAGCCTTCGGCCTGCGCCCAGGCCAGCACCTGGGGCACGGGCAGGCCGGCCGCCTGCATCAGCGCCTGCACGCGCACGAAGGGCTGGCAGTCCTCCTTATCGGGCGGGGCATCCATGATGATCAGGCTGCCGCCCTGCTGCGTGTCGATGCGCAGGTAGCGGCGAAAGCTGGCATCGGCCGAGGCGGGGCGTAGACTTTCCGGGCGCAGCGCATGCGGCTGCACCAAGCCCGACAGCCAGTGTGCAAACAAAGTTTGACGACCGGCGTCGGCCCAAACAACGGAAGATGGAGGGAGGATAGGATCGCTCATGGATAATCCGATTCTACAAACGGCTCGGATGACCTCTGGGCTTGCCCTCCATCCCCGCACCGACTACATGCGCCTGTGAGTTCCCACGCCCCCGCCCTGACATCGCAGCCCTTGCCCCACCGTCTGCGCCCGCTGGCCGCGTCCCTGGCGCTGGTCTGGGCTGCCACGACCCCCTGGACCGCCCACGCGCAAGGCCAGACCGGGCACAGCCTGTGGCACAGTGCCCTGCCCGCCCCGCAACTCAAGCCCAGCGCCCAGCTGCAGGAAGCCGTGGACCCCACGCTGCGCGGCCAGCTGCCCTCGTACATCCGGGCCGAACAGATCACGGGCCAGGCGGACATCAACGCCGTGCTGGAAGGCGGTGCCGAACTGCGCCGCGCCGACACCGTGATCCGCGCCGATCGGGTGGAATACACCCTGGCCGACGACACCGTCAACGCCCAAGGCAACGTCCACATCAACCACGGCGGCAATGTCTACCAGGGCACCGCCCTGAAGATGCAGGTGGATGCCTTCCAGGGCGATTTCAACAACGCCACCTACCAGTTCCTGGCCACCCAGGGCCATGGTGACGCCGACCGGGTGCAGTTCCTCGACCGCGACCACACTGTGGTCTACCGCGCTACCTACACCACCTGCCTGCGCGATGACAGCGCCAGCTGGGAACCCGACTGGATGATCCGCGCCAACCGGATCGAGCTGGACCATGTGGAAGATGTGGGCGTCGCCTACGGCGGGGCACTGGAATTCAAGGGCGTGCCCATCCTGCCAGTGCCCGCCATCAGCTTCCCGCTGTCCGACAAGCGCAAATCAGGGCTGCTGCCCCCCACCATCGGCATCGACAGCAAAAGCGGACTGGAGTACAGCCAGCCTTACTACTGGAACATCGCCCCCAACCGCGATGCCACCATCACGCCTACGCTGATGACCAAACGTGGGGTGAGCCTGGGCACAGAGTTCCGCTATCTTGAGCCCACTTATTCCGGTTTGCTGGACACGCTGTACATGCCGAGTGACAAGCTGCGTGATCGTGATCGCTGGGGCTACAACTGGAAACACACCACCTCGCTGACAACCGCCATCGGAAGCCTCGGCCTGAGTTGGAACCTAAAACGTGTCAGCGACGACAACTATTGGCGCGACTTTAGCCGCATGCCAGGAGAGGGCAGTAGTTTTGCGGGGAGCTCCAGCACAGACCATCGGCTGCTCAGCAGCGATGGTCGTCTGTCTTGGGCCTCGGGGCGCCACAGCGTTTCGCTCTATGCTCAAAAGTGGCAGGTTCTGCAAGATCTTGATGCACCAATTGCCCCCCCTTTCAATCGGATGCCGCAACTGCAGTGGCGCTATGACACGACCGATTGGGCGACCCAGGGCTGGGACGTTAATTTGATGGCAGAGACCACGCGTTTTGAAGCCGATACCTGGGATGGGAAAAAGCACGCCGACAACGGACAACGCAGCTATGCGCTCACGCAAGTGAGTCGCCCCTTCTTGCTGCCAGGCGGATTCATCACCCCCAAGGTCCAGTTACATGCCAGCAGCTACCAATTCGACGACTTTTCGGCTTCCCGGCAGAACAGCAAGTCCCTAGTCATTCCTACCGTTAGCCTAGACAGTGGGCTGGTCTTTGAGCGGGATACTTTGGCACTGGGCCGCAAGTATGTGCAGACGCTGGAACCCCGGGCGTTCTACACCTACACCCCCTACCGTGACCAGAACATGTTGCCGCTGTATGACACGGCACTCACCGACTTCAACTTTGGCTCCATCTACAGCGAAAACAGCTATTCAGGGCGTGACCGCATCGCCGACAACCACATGCTGACGGTTGGCGTGACCACCCGCTACATTCAACCCGACGATGGAGCGGAGGTAGCACGCTTAGGGATCGCCCAACGCCTACGTTTTGAAGATCAACGGGTTGGGCTTTCGCTCGACGACCCAAATCGCGGAGAAAAAGGCTGGTCTGACATTCTGGTGGGCGGCGGTGTGACATGGAGCAAACGTTGGAATACCGATGCCCTGGTGCAATACAACCGAGATCGCCAACGCACCACACGCTCGTCGATCAGCGGTCGCTATACCCCCGCGCCATACAAGGTCCTCAGTGCCGCCTATCGTTACCAGCGAGAAAACAGCGTGCTAGCGAATAACGCGGGCAGCGAGCAGGTCGACTTTGGCTGGCAATGGCCACTCAATGCCGGCAACAAGAATGCTTTGGGTGAAGCGACAGGCGGTGGCCGCTGGTACAGCGTGGGTCGCCTGAACTACAGCATGCAGGACAAAAAACTGGTCGATGCCATCGTCGGCTTTGAATATGACAGCTGCTGCTGGATCGGGCGGGTGGTCGTCGAGCGGTTGCAAAACAGTCGCACCGATGCCAACACCCGACTTCTCTTCCAAATTGAATTCGTCGGCTTCTCTCGCTTAAGCTTGGGTGCGAACCCCCTGAGCAGCCTCCAAGAGAATGTCCCGGGCTATCGACCTTTGCGTGATCGCACTGGTCCCGTGCCCAGCCGTTTCAGCAATTACGACTAACCTGTTTCCCCCATGCGTCACCTGATTTCTATGCCACGCCATTTCGCCCTTGGGCTTGTCTGTGCGGCCGCTGTGTCCGCGGGGGTGGTCCATGCACAAGGCATGCGCCAGCCTGGTGCCCAGGACCTGTCCCGCGCCCTGTCCAGCTCCATCCAGCCGGCCCCCCGCGCGCCCGAGGCAGCCGGGCTGCGCTCGGCCGACTACATCGTGGCCATCGTCAATTCGGAACCTGTGACCAACAACGAGGTCCGCGCCCGCATGCGCCGGGTCCTGCAAGCCATGCAGGCCCAGGGTGCCCGCCAGACCCCGGACCAGGACGAACTCGCCCGTGAGGTGCTCGAGCGCCTGATTGTGGAGAAGGCCCAAATCCAGACGGCCAAGGAAACCGGTATCAAGGTCGACGACTACGCCGTAGACCAGGCCATCCAGAACCTGGCCCGCCAAAATGGCATGAGTGCCGACGCCATGCGCCGCGAAATGGCCGGCCAGGGTGTGACCGAGAAGATGTTCCGGGACGAGATCCGCAACCAGATGCTGATGCAGCGCCTGCAAGAGCGCGAAGTGGATGGCCGCGTGCGCGTGTCCGAGCAGGACATCGACCGCTACATGGCCGAGCAACGCAGCCAGGGCGGCCAGACCGACATGGCCAACAGCACCATCAACCTGGGGCACATCCTGATCACCGTGCCCGAGCGCGCCAGCCCGGCCGAAGTGGCACAACGCCAGGCCCTGGCCGAACAGGCCCTGCAGGCCGCCCGCAGCGAACCCGACTTTGCCACCGTGGCGCGCCGTTTCTCCGAGGGCGGGCAGGCCATCCTGGGCATGCGCCCGGCCAACCGCTACCCCAGCCTGTTCATCGAGGCCGTGGGCACCACGCCCGTGGGCGGTGTCGTCGGCCCGATCCGCTCGGCCGCAGGCTTCCACATCCTGAAGGTCGTGGACAAGAGCGCGAATGGCGTGGCCGCCGTGGTGACACAAAACCATGCACGCCACATCCTGCTGCGCACTTCGCCACAATTGGGCGAACGTGAAGCTGCCCAGCAACTGCTGGAGCTGCGCCAGCGCCTGGACCGTGGCGCCCGCTTCGAGGACCTGGCCCGCCAATACTCGGAAGACGGCAGCGCCGCCAGTGGTGGCGACCTGGGCTGGGCAGGCCCGGGCCGTTACGTCCCAGAGTTTGAGCAAGCCCTGAACGCCCTGCAGCCCGGACAGGTCAGCCAACCGGTGGTGTCACGCTTTGGCGTGCACCTGATCCAACTGGTGGAACGTCGCCAAGCCACATTGACCCCACGCGAGCAGCGCGAAATGCTGCGCGACGTGGTGCGCGAACAAAAGCTCGAGAAAGCGCAGGCCACCTGGCTGCAGGAGTTGCGCGGCCAGGCCTATGTGGAATACCGCGAGCCACCACAATAAATTTTTCTCTGCGTGAAACATATTCCCCGTAAACGCTTCGGTCAGAACTTCCTGACCGACCACGGCATCATCGACTCCATCGTGGCCGCGATCGATCCCAAGCCCGGCCAGCCCCTGGTCGAGATTGGGCCCGGCCTGATGGCGCTGACCCAGCCCCTGGTGGAGCGCACTGGCCAGCTGACCGTGATCGAGCTGGACCGTGACCTGGCCGCACGACTGCGCAGCAAGCCACAGCTGCGCGTGATCGAGTCCGACGTGCTCAAGGTGGATTTCACCGCCCTGGCCGCCGAACTGGGCGCGCCCAAGCTGCGCATCGCCGGCAACCTGCCCTACAACATTTCCTCGCCCATCCTGTTCCACCTGCTCGAGCATGTGGACGTGGTGCAGGACCAGCATTTCATGCTGCAAAAGGAAGTGATCGACCGCATGGTGGCCGACGCCGGTTCCTCAGACTACGGCCGCCTGTCCGTGATGCTGCAGTGGCGTTACGCCATGGAGAACGTGCTGTTTGTGCCACCCGAGAGCTTTGATCCGCCGCCCAAGGTCAACAGCGCCGTGGTGCGCATGGTACCCAGGGCCCAACCTGCGGCGCTGAACCCGCAGCTGCTGGAAGATCTGGTGCGCGTGGCCTTCAGTCAGCGCCGCAAGATACTGCGCAACACGCTGGGCAAATGGCTGGAGGACCAAGGCTTTGCCGGGAGCTTCGACCTGCAGCGCCGTGCCGAAGAAGTGCCCGTGGCCGAATACGAGGCGCTGGCCGCACAACTCTCTCAAAAAGAGAGCTGACAACGCATACGCCACCTGCCTCCAAAGCCGATGCGAGGCATAAAAAAAAGCGCCCTTAAGGGGCGCTTTTTTGTGGGCATTGAGCCTCAAAGGAAAGAGTAAAAGCAGCGGAAGGCAATCTTGCGCTCGGCCCAGTAATCCGCCGCATCGCGGAAGCAGTCCAGAAACTGCTCGCGCACCTCCTTGTCGAACTTGTGCGCGATCGGCAGCTGGTCCAGCACCACCACAAACCCAGGCTGGGGCCCGGCCTTGTGCAGCGGATCGGTCAGGCAGTCGTACAGGGCGTCAAAGTTCTTGCCAAAGTGGGCGGGAAAGTGGAATTGCACCGCAATCAGGTCCAGGGCGTCCTGCTTGGTCTGTGCGTGGGCCAGGTTGGCGTAGAGGAAATGCTGGCCGGTGGCCTGGGCGGCCTGCTGCAGGTCGCTGATGCGGAACGCACGGATGGACTGCACGATGTTGCTGCGCACACCACGCAAGAGGTTTTGAGGTTCGGGACAAGACGAAGTGTCCATCTCCGGAGTTCTTTCTATCGATCGTAGGTGCCCACACAAAGTTGGGGCAGAAGGTGTGATGGAGAGCGCGCTAACCCACAAGTTCCCCAACGCGGGATGGCTGCGATTCCAGTCCAAGTCAAGTGCACTCATGGCGTGATCTTCCGAAAACTGTTGTAGTGGTCGCTGGTGTAGTAGCAGGCTTCGGGCTGGTTCGGGGGCGCGCCACCGCAGACGATGCGCCGCGCGCCGCGGTCGCGGGCCCAGGGTGTCTTGACGGTGTATTCCCGGTAATACCCCCGGGGGTAGGCCGGCAGCAGGCGCTCCCGATTGCCAAACACCGAGCCATCCTTGTCGTAGGGAAAAGGGCCGCCCTGGAAAATCAAACGATAGGTGGTGCGCGCTTGCGAAGGCAGCTCTGCCAGAGCCACCGACTCCACGGGCAATGGCCCCCTGGCCTGCGCCAGTGGCATCCCCCCGGCCAGCGCCAAGCCCACCGCCATGGCCCCAACGGCCCGCAACACGCGCCGGATGGTCGCATCCCGCATTACGCAACACCTTTCAGAAGTCCTGGCTCCGCCCAGAAAATCGACCGCAAGTGTGACCCAGCCCCCTGCAAATTGCAAGAAAAAAGGGCCGATTGCCACCAGCAATCAGCCCTTTCTTGATGCAGACCGGCTCAGCGTGCGGCGTTCGCGTCCGCAACGGTCAGCGCCGTCATGTTCACGATGCGGCGCACCGTGGTGCTGGGGGTCAGCACATGCACGGGCTGACTGGCGCCCAGCAGCACCGGACCGATGGCGATACCACCGCCGGCCGCCTGCTTGAGCAGGTTGTAGGAGATGTTGGCGGCATCGATGTTGGGCAGCACCAACAGGTTGGCGGAACCCGTCAACGAGCTGTTGGGCATGAGCTTGGCGCGGGCCTCTCCGTCCAGCGCCACATCGCCGTGCATCTCGCCGTCCACTTCCAACCAGGGCGCCTGCACGCGCAGCAGCTCCAGGGTCTGGCGCATCTTGATGGCACTGGGCTGGTTGCTGGAGCCGAAGTTGGAGTGGCTCAGCAGCGCCACCTTGGGCTTGATGCCGAAGCGCATCATTTCCTCGGCGGCCATCACGGTGATCTCCGCCAGTTGCTCGGCCGAGGGGTCGTAGTTGACGTGCGTGTCGACCAGGAACACCTGGCGCTCGGGCAGCATCAGGCCGTTCATGCAGGCGTAGGTGGTGGCACCGGCCTTCTTGCCGATCACCTGGTCGATGTAGTGCAGGTGGATGGCAGTGTTGTTCCAGGTGCCGCAGATCAGGCCATCGACCTCACCCTTGTGCAGCAGCATGGAGCCGATCAGCGTCAGGCGGCGGCGCATTTCGATCTTGGCGATCGGGGCGGTGATGCCCTTGCGCTCGGTCATGCGGTGGTAGGTCTGCCAGAAATCGCGGTAGCGCTCGTCGTGCTCGACATTCACCACGTCATAGTCGCGCCCTTCCTCCATGCGCAGGCCGAACTTCTCGATGCGCTGGGCAATGATGGCCGGGCGGCCGATCAGCGTGGGGCGGGCGATGCGCTCATCGACCACGATCTGGGCCGCACGCAGCACGCGCTCCTCTTCGCCTTCCGAGTAGGCCACGCGCTTCTTGGCGGCCTTCTTGGCGGCGGTGAAGATGGGCTTCATCACGGTGCCGGAGGCATAGACGAAGGTCTTGAGGTGCTCGCGGTAGGCATCCATGTCCTGGATCGGCCGCTGGGCCACGCCGCACTCGGCCGCAGCCTTGGCCACGGCCGGTGCCACGACCAGCATCAGGCGCGGATCGAAAGGCTTGGGAATCAGGTACTCGGCACCAAAGCTCAGGCTCTGCCCAACGTAGGCGGCCGCCACTTCTTCCGACTGCTCGGCCTCGGCCAAGGTGGCAATCGCGTGCACGGCTGCGATTTCCATCTCGGTGGTGATGGTGGTGGCGCCGCAATCCAGGGCCCCACGGAAGATGTAGGGGAAGCACAGGACGTTGTTGACCTGGTTGGGGTAGTCCGTGCGGCCGGTGGCGATGATGGCGTCGTCGCGCACGGCCTTGACGTCTTCCGGCAGGATTTCGGGGTTGGGGTTGGCCAGGGCGAAGATGATGGGCTTGGCCGCCATCTTGGCGACCATGTCCTTCTTCAGCACGTTGCCGGCGGACAGGCCCAGGAAGGCGTCCGCGCCTGCGATCACTTCGGACAGGGTGCGCAGGTCGGTCTTTTGCGCAAACAGCGCCTTGTCTTCGTCCATCAGCTCGGTACGGCCTTCGTAGACCACACCGGCGATGTCGGTGACGAACACGTTCTCGCGCTTCAGGCCGACTTCCAGCAGCAGGTTCAGGCAGGCCAGGGCGGCCGCACCGGCGCCCGAGGCCACCAGCTTGATCTCGCCGATGTTCTTGCCCGCGACCTTCAGTGCATTGACCATGGCCGCCGCCACGGTGATGGCCGTGCCGTGCTGGTCGTCGTGGAAAACGGGGATGTTCATGCGCTTGCGCAGCTCGCGCTCCACGAAGAAGCACTCGGGTGCCTTGATGTCTTCGAGGTTGATGGCGCCGAAGGTGGGCTCCAGCGCGGCGATCACGTCGACCAGCTTTTGCGGGTCTTTCTCGTTGATCTCGATGTCGAACACATCCACGCCGGCGAACTTCTTGAACAGCACGCCCTTGCCTTCCATCACCGGCTTGGACGCCAGCGCGCCGATGTCGCCCAGGCCCAGCACCGCTGTGCCGTTGGAGATCACCGCCACCAGGTTGCCGCGGCTGGTGTACTTGAACGCGGCCGCAGGGTCCTTGACGATCTCTTCACAGGGGGCCGCCACACCGGGCGAATAGGCCAGCGCCAGGTCGTGCTGGTTGGCCATGGGCTTGGTGGCCGCGATGGCGACCTTGCCGGGCTTGGGGAACTGGTGGTACTCAAGGGCGGACTGGCGCAGCAGCGCGCGCTTGTCGGGCAGGGCGGGGGTGGTGTTCTCGGACATGTCGTCTCGTCTCCCAGGACGCTGATAAATTGATTGCACTCCGGCGGCTGGCCGTGTTCAATCTTTGGAATTGAGCGATCCATTGTAGGTGGTTGCTATCAAAAACACGGCTTATCCAGTACTGGGGGCGGGTCAAACACCTGCAACCAGAACATGCCCAATCCAGCAGCCCCGCATGCGCGCAAACAGACGGCCTGACCGGCCGCCACGGCGCGTTTTGCCGATATGCTGGCCACCATTAACAACACTAACCACGAATTAGGAGAACTAATGACTCACTTGGCTCACTCTTTGGCGGGCGGCTGGCGCGCAGCCCTGGGCGCGGTGGCACTGGCGGCCACCGCCTGGACGGGCGCCGCCCACGCGGCCGATGCCTACCCCAGCAAACCGATCACGCTGGTGATCCCGTTCTCGCCCGGTGGTTCGACCGACATCCTGGGCCGCCTGCTGGCGCAGAAGCTGAGCGAGAGCCTGAACACCTCGGTGGTGGTGGAGAACAAGCCCGGCGCCAACGGCACGATCGGCGTGGACCGCGTGGCCAAGTCCGCGCCCGATGGCTACACCATCGTGCTGGGCGATGTGGGCGGCATGTCCATGGCCCCCGGCCTGTACCCCAAGCTGCCCTACAACCCACTCAAGGACTTGGCCCCCATCAGCCTGGTGGGCCGCAGCCCGCTGGTGCTGACGGTGGGTCACAACAGCCCGCTGAAGTCGCTGGCTGACCTGACCGGCACGGCCAAGGCCAACCCCGGCAAGCTGAACTACCCCTCGTCCGGCACGGGCGGCCCCAACCACCTGGGCGGCGCGCTGTACGCCATCCAGGCGCAGGTCAACGTGACGCACGTGCCCTACAAGGGCAGCGCCCCGTCCGTGGTGTCGCTGGTGGCGGGGGAGACCGATTTCGGCTTCCTGACGGCCGTGACCATCAACTCGCAGCTCAAGGCCGGCAATGTGCGCGCCCTGGCCGTGGCGCACAACACGCGCCTGCCCGCCATGCCCGAGGTGCCCACCATGGATGAGGCCGGCCTCAAAGGCTTCACCGCCGACGCCTGGTTCATGGCCGCCGTGCCGGCCGGCACCCCCCAGCCCATCATCGACCGCCTGTACCGCGAGATCGCCAAGATCCTGCCCCAGGAGGATGTGAAGACCAAGCTGGACGCTGTGGGCGTGCTGCCCTCGGGCCTGTCGCCCAAGGAGTCGGTGGTGTTCCTGAACAGCGAAATCAACAAGTGGCGCGAAGTGATCAAGACCGCCAAGATCACGCTGGACTGAGCCTGCGCCGCCCGCGCGCCCATCCACCCTGCACGCCCTGGTGTGCAGGGTTTTTTTATGAGCAGGTTGCGCTCAATCTGAAAGGATTTGCGGTAGTTTTGTATCGTAAAGCCTGATTCATCAAGCGCTGCGCGCTTCCTTTTTTAGCCGTGGCAAGGCGCCAGGCCGGCCAGCCGCTGCACCAGCCATTGGGCAAACCGGGTCCATGTTGAGATAGGCATCGTGGGCTCCCGGGGGTTCAAGCGCTGTGCTGCAGCACGCTGCGGTGGCCGCAGACCGGCAGCTGGGGGCCGGCTGCCGCCGCAGCGCACGGCCCTGCCGCGGACGGGCGGCGCTGCGCCTGGCGCTCCCACAGCGTCTCGTGCAGGTAGAAGAACAGCATCTGCACCGTGGGCTCCAGCAGGCTCAGCGTCAGGGCCGCCACCCAGTCGCCGGTGACCGCATAGGCCACGCCCGCCGCCACCACCAGGTGCACGCCGTAGTAGCTGACCGTCTTCAGCAGGGTGCGGTAGCGTGCCAGCGACACCCGGGCCCAGGCCTTGTCGTGCAGGAAGTAGGCCACCACCTGGACCGAGGGCTCCAACAGGCTCAGCGTCAGGGCCGCCAGCCAGTTGCCGGTGACCGCATAGGCCACGGCGGCGGCCACCACGATGTGCACGCCGTAGTAGCTACCCGCCTTCAACAAGGCGGTGGCGTGCTGGCGCAGCAGGTGGTGCAGGGGGGACATGGCGGCTCCTCGGTCAGATCAATGCAGAAATGATAGTTGTTATCAATTTCGAATTGAATTCGATAGTTTCAATACCTGCCATACACCGTCCCTATGCCACACCCCGCAGGCTGTGGGCATGACGCCGCCCTAAAGCGTGACGGTTTGTGCGTCAATTCCATCCGCTTGCCCAAAGCGGGCAAGATGTGCGCTTTACGCCCTCACCGTGCGCAACCATGTGGATACGCCTTCTGCCTGACCCAGATCTCTACGTACCCATGCAATGGGCCTGGATGGACCAGCTGCTGGTTGCCATTTCAGTTGGAGTCGCTATTTGCAGCGCCGTCATGGCCCTGCACATGTCCGCACTGACGCGCAGTGCCAACCAGCGCTTCACACGCGTGCTGGCGCGGACATCGGGGGCTTGTTCTCTGGGCGGTGGCATTTGGAGCATGCACTTTATTGGCATGCTGGCGTTTGCACCTTGTGCCAATGGCGTTTTTTCGACCTTGTACAGCGCCCTGTCGGTCACGCCCAGCCTGCTGGGGGCCTGGTGGGTGATGCGCGAGCTGCAGCGCCCCGCCACCCGTGGCCTGCGCCTGTTGGGCAGTGGCAGCCTGTTTGCAATTGGCATCGCTGCCATGCACTTCGGCGGCATGACCGCTTCGGACACCGCCAGCTACACCTACTACGCCCCGCAAGGCTTGGTGTTGGCCGTCGTCGTCGGAGTCGGCCTGGCCACCCTGGCGCTGGCAGTCCATCAGCGGCTGCTGCAATCTGGCGCCCGCGTCCTCTACGCCACCCTGCTCAGTGGCAGCTTGCTAGGCCTGTCGGTGGCAGGCATGCACTACGCCGCGATGGGTGCCATCTACCTGCCCGCCGGACTGGAGGTGGCCCCCGACCCCACGGCCCCTGATTACTGGCCGGTGGTCATCGTCACAGCCTCGGTTTGTCTGGCCCTCGGCCTGCTGGTGCTGGGGGTCAACGTGGGTGTGCGCAGAAACCAGCTGTTTGCCCAAATCCTCCGCAGCGAAGCGCGCCTGCGCGCCGTGGTCGACACCGCAGTGGACGGCATCATCATGATCGAGGGCGATGGCCGCATCTGCGCCTTCAACCCGGCGGCCGAGCGCCTGCTGGGCTGGTCCGCCGCGGAAGTCCTGGGCCGCAACGTCAGCATGCTGATGCCGCCGACCGAGCAGCAGGCGCACGACGGCTACCTGCAGCGCCACCTGCGCACGGGGGCCACCAGCATCATCGGCTCCGGGCGTGAGGTGCACGCCCTGCACAAGGAGGGCGAACAGGTCGCCGTGCGCCTGGCCGTGGGCCGCGTGCAGACCGAGGGGCCCCCCCTGTTCGTCGGCTTTCTGACCGACATCCGCCAGCGCCGCGCCATGGAGGCCTCGCTGCGCCACAGCGAGGAAAAGCACCGCACCCTGATCAGCAACATACCCGGCGTCACCTTTCGTCGCGCGGGTGGTGGCATCTGGCAGCCGATGTTCCTGAGCAAGCCGGTGGAAACGCTCACCGGCTGGCCCGCCGAGGCCCTGCTGTCGCAGCCCCAGCGCATGGAGGCGCTGGTGCTGCCCCAGGACATCCCCGGGCTGACCGAGGCCGTGTACAGCGCCATCGATGCCGGCCTGGCCTACAGCCACGAGTACCGGCTGCGCCACCGCGATGGCAGCGTGCGCTGGGTGCGCGAAAGCGGGCGCGGTGTGTACGACGAGTACGGGCAGCTGCGCTGGATCGACGGCGTGCTCATCGACCACACCGAGATCAAGGCACGCAACGCCGAATTCGAAGGCACGGTGACTGCCATCAACCGCGCGGTGGCGGTCGTCGAATACAGCCTGGACGGCCATGTGCTACACGCCAACCAGAACTTCCTCGACATGTTCGGCTACACCCTGGACGAGGTGCAGGGCGAGCACTACCACCTGTTCTGCCTGGACACCCCGCAGCGCCACGCCGAGACCTCCCTGATGTGGCAACAGCTGCAGCGCGGGGACTTTGTCAGCCTCGAATGCCAGGCGCGCGTCAAGCACGGCGAGCTGCTGTGGGTGCAGACCACCTTCAGCCCCATCCTGGACGCCTGTGGCAAGACCTTGCGCATCACCCAGCTGCTGACCGACATCACCGCCAGCCGCACCCTGTCCGAGGCCTTGCTGCAAGCCAAGGAAAAGGCCGAGGCCGCCGCCGCCGCGCGCAGCACCTTCCTGGCCAACATGAGCCACGAAATCCGCACGCCGATGAACGCCATCATCGGCTTCTCCGAGACCCTGCTGGACACCCCGCTGGGCGCCACCCAGCAGCGTTACGTGGAGACCGTCTACCGCTCGGCACGCTCCATGCTGCGCCTGCTCAACGACATCCTGGACACCGCCAAGCTGGACAAGGGCGCGGTGCAATTGGAGGAAGAGGACTTCGTGGTGGCCGACGTCTGCCACCTGGTGGTCGGCACCCTGCGCATCCAGGCGGAAAAGAAGGGGCTGCACCTGCTGCTGGATATCCAGCCGCAGGTGCCGGCCTACCTGCGCGGCGATGCGATGCGCATCCAGCAGGTGCTGACCAACCTGATGGGCAATGCCGTGAAGTTCACCGAGCGCGGCCACGTGCTGCTGGAAGTCGGCTACCACCAGGGCATGCTGCAGCTGCGCGTGCAGGACACGGGCATCGGCATCGCCCAGGAAAAGCTGTCGCACATCTTCGACCCGTTTGCGCAGGCCGATGCGTCCACCACCCGCCGTTACGGCGGCACGGGCCTGGGAACCACCATCTCGCGCCAGCTGACCCAGCTGATGGGCGGCCAGATCAGCGTGCGCAGCCAGCTGGGCGCCGGCACGGAATTCCTGGTGCAGCTGCCGCTGCCGGCCGGACAGGCGCCGGAGCGCCGCCTCCCCGCGGCCCACAGCGCCACGCTGCCCGCCCTGCGCATCCTGGCGGTCGACGACGTGCCGCAGAACCTGGAGCTGCTGCAGGTCGTGATGCAGCGCTACGGCCACAGCGTGGCCCTGGCCCACGACGGGCACGAAGCCGTGCGACTGCGCCAGACCCAGGACTTCGACCTGATCCTGATGGACCTGCAGATGCCCCACATGGATGGCCTGGAGGCCGCCCGCAGCATCCGCCACTGGGAGGCCACACACGGCCAGCGCCACATGCCCATCATCGCCCTGTCGGCCAGCGTACTGGCCCAGGACCGGCAGAACTCCGACGCCGCCGGCATGGACGGCTTTGCCACCAAGCCGCTGGAGCTGCCCAAGCTGATGGCCGAAATGGCACGCGTGCTGTCCGAACACCCCCCCGCCACGCCTGCCGGCGCGGCCCTGCAGCCTGCCGCCCCCGCGAGCACCTCGGCCTACCCGCTGGACGGCAGCGTGGCCGACTGGGACGCGGGGCTGGCGCTCTGGGGCGGGGTCGAGCCCCTGCGCGCCGCCTGGTCCCGCTTTCTGGGCGAGCAGCAAGGCCGCACCCAGGAGCTGCGCCAGCTGGTGCAACAGGGCGACTGGGAGGCCATCCGCACCACCGTGCACCGCATGCGTGGCGCCGCCGGCAACCTGGGCCTGCAGCCCCTGCAGGCCCTGCTGGCCCAGATGGAGCACGATGCCCAGCACCAGGACCGCGCCGCGCTGGAGCCCCAGCTGCCGCAACTGGCCACGGCCCTGGCCCAGGTAGAGGCCTTGCTGCGCGCAAGCGCACCGGCCGCCACGCCCGCTGCACCAGCACGGGCTGCTGCCACACTGTCTTCCGCGCAGCAATCCCAGGCCCTGACCGCGCTGCGCGCGCTGGGCGAGGCCCTGCAGCAGGGCGAAATCGCCAGCCCGGCCCTGCAGACCCTGCAGCAGTTGCTGCCCGCGCCGGAACTGGCGGCCCTGCTGGAGGCCCTGGATCTGTTTGAATTTGAACGGGCGCTGGAATGCGTGCGTACCCTGTCCACCCGCCTGGAAAACTGTGTCGATGACGAACCCCATGCCCACCTCGCCCCCCAGCCATGAAGATCGCAGGCCCCGCTTGCTGCTGGTCGACGATGAACCCACCAACCTGCACGTGCTGCGGCAGATCCTGGGCGATGACTACCGCCTGCAATTTGCCACCGACGGCACCCGGGCGCTGCAGCTGGCGCAGCACCAGCCCCCGGACCTGATCCTGCTGGACATCATGATGCCGCAGCTCAACGGCTACGACGTCTGCCGCCAGCTCAAGGCCCGGCCCGAAACCCGCGGCACCCCAGTGATCTTCGTCTCGGCCCTGTCCGAGATGGGCGACGAGGCCGAGGGCTTCGAGGCCGGCGGCGTGGACTACATCGTCAAGCCCGTGCGGGCGCCCGTGGTGCGGGCCCGCATCCGCACCCACCTGTCCCTGGTGCGTGCCGAGGCGCTGCGCCAGTCGCGGCTGCAGATCGTGCAGTGCCTGGGCCGCGCGGCCGAGTACAAGGACAACGAGACCGGCATGCACGTGCTGCGCATGAGCCACTTTGCCCAGGCCCTGGCCCTGGCCATCGGCTGCAGCCCGGAATGGGCCGACGAGCTGCTGCACGCGGCCCCCATGCACGACGTGGGCAAGATCGGCGTGCCCGATGCGGTGCTGCTCAAGCCCGGGCCGCTGAACGACAGCGAATGGCAGATCATGCGCCAGCACCCGGCGATTGGCGCCGAGATCATCGGTGCGCACGAGGACGGCGTCCTGCAGCTGGCACGCACCATCGCCCTGGCCCACCACGAGAAGTGGGACGGCAGCGGCTACCCGCTGGGCCTGCGCGGTACGGCCATTCCGCTGGCCGCACGCATGGTGGCGATCGCCGATGTGTTCGATGCCCTGACCTCGGTCCGCCCCTACAAGCGCGCTTGGTCGGTGGACGAGGCCCTGGCACACATCGCGGACCAGTCGGGCCGGCATTTCGACCCCGACCTGGTGCCGGTCTTCATAGGCTTGCGCCACGAACTGGAAGCCATACGCCAGCGCTGGCGAGACGAGGTGCCCGAGCCCGCCATCGAGGACTGTCTCTGATAATCGCCCCCATGACCGCGCCCACCCTGCCTGCCTCCTGGACGCTGCGCCCGCTGGGCGCGCACGACATCGACAGCCTGCTGCACGTGCAGACGGTCTGCTACGGCGACAGCTTCCAGGAAAGCCCGGCGGTGTTCGCACGCCGGCTGGCCTGCCCCCACCAGTGCTCCATCGGCGTGGTGCGCCCGGGCCAGACTGCACTGCTGGCCTACCTGGCGGCCTACTGGTCCAACCCCGGCAAGATCACGCCGCTCGATGGCGACTTCAGCGCCCCCGCACCCGGCCCCCACGTGCTGTACCTGCACGACATGTCGGTCCTGCCGGAGCTGAGCGGCCAGGGCGTGGCCCGCCACCTGGTGCAGCACCTGTTTGCCGCGGCGCGCCAGCGCGGCGTGCAGCAGGCGGCCCTGGTGTCGGTCCAGGGCTCACAGACATACTGGGAACGTCAAGGTTTTTCTGTAAAACCCGTGCTGGATGCACAACAGTCCATGCACCTCGAAACCTACGGTCCGGGCGCCACGTACATGACGGCAGCGCTCTGATTTCTGACAGATGCGGATTTAGCTGACAGGCCAGCCCGACGGGCTCGCGATAATGCCCGCATGCCTAACCGATGGAAACCCAATGTCACGGTCTCGGCCGTGATCGAGCGTGACCAGCGCTTTTTGCTGGTGGAAGAAAACACGGCCGACGGTCTGCGCCTGAACACCCCCGCCGGTCACCTGGACCCCGCCGAGACCCCGCTGCAGGCCTGCGCGCGCGAGGTGCTGGAAGAGACCGCCTACAGCTTCGAGCCCACGGCCCTGGTCGGCATCTACATGAACCGCTTCATCCGCACCCGCACCGGTTCGGACATCACCTACATGCGCTTTGCCTTCACCGGCGAGCTGGGCCAGCACCACGCCCACCGCGTACTGGACCAGGGCATCGTGCGCACCGTGTGGCTGTCGCTGGAGGAGTTGCAGGCCACGGCCCACCTGCACCGCAGCCCCGTGGTGCTGCAGTCCGTGCGCGACTACCTGGCGGGTCAGCGCTTCGACACACGCCTGATCCAGGCCGACCCCAGCATCTACTCGGTGCCCCAGCCCACCGAACACACCCAGGACCTGCTGGCCCGCCTGTAGACCGGCACGGCCCGGCAGCGGTGGCGCACCCCAGGGGGATGGGTGCGCCGCGGTCCGCTGTAGTAACCCATTAATACCCCCGACCTGCCCGTGACTTCCACAATGAATGGCCACCACAACCATTCCAGGAGACACCATGGCAGCCAAGAAAATTCTGATGATCTGCGGCGACTACTGCGAGGACTATGAAACCATGGTCCCCTTCCAGACGCTGCTGGCCGTGGGCCACACCGTGCACGCGGTCTGCCCCGGCAAGAAGGCCGGCGACCACATCAAGACCGCCATCCACGACTTCGAAGGGGCGCAGACCTACAGCGAGAAGCCGGGCCACAACTTCACGCTGAACGCCAGCTTTGCCGACCTGCAGGTCGCCCAGTACGACGCCCTGGTCATCCCCGGCGGTCGCGGCCCCGAGTACCTGCGCAACGACCCCGCCGTCTGTGCGGCCGTGCGCCATTTCTTCGACACCCACAAGCCCGTGGCGGCGGTCTGCCATGGCGCCCAGCTGCTGGCCGGCGCCGGCGTGCTGCGGGGGCGCACCTGCTCGGCCTACCCGGCCTGCCGTGCCGAGGTCGAACTGGCCGGCGGCACCTACGCCGACATCCCCGTGGACCAGGCCCACACCGAGGGCAACCTGGTCAGCGCCCCGGCCTGGCCCGCCCACCCGGCCTGGCTGGCGCAGTTCCTGGCGCTGCTGGGCACCCGCATCAGCCACTGAGCCCAGGCAAACGTTCTGCGTGAAAAATGCGTGCAAGGCGCTGCTGGCCTGCGCCAGCAGCTTCTCTTTTTGCGGCGGCAAACCCGCATTGACGCGGACCGCCCACGCGCCCACCATGGCGGCCTGACCGTCCTCCGGGAGCCCCACCATGTGCCAAGTCTTCATCAGCGCGGACCCACAGCTCTACGCCCACCGCGCGCGCTCGCTGCGCCTGCACGGTGTGGCCACCAGCATCCGCCTGGAAAACCTGTTCTGGCAGGTGCTGGAGGAGATCGCCAGCCGCGACGGCTACACCGTGCCGCAGCTGTGCACCAAGCTCTACGACGAACTGCTGGCCGAGCGCGGCGCCATCGACAACTTCGCCTCCTTCCTGCGCGTGTGCTGCACGCGCTATCTGGCGCTGCAGCTGTCGGGCGAGATTCCGCAGGACCGCAGCATCCCCGTGCGCAGCCTGCGCCCCAGCGCGCAGGCCTCGGTGCCTGCCGCCGCCCTGCGCCACTGAGGGCCTTTTTGGCCTCTAGCCCATATCCAGCGCGCGCTGGGCGCTCTCATTCCTCCAGCGGCAACACCTCCACCGTGCGCGGCTGCATGTGGCGGCACTCGGGAAAGCGCTGGCAGCGCCAGAAGTGCAGCGAGGCCCCGTCGTCGCGCGACACGCTGCGGGCCACCAGGGGTGCCGCACAGCGCGGGCAGGGGGCGGCGGCCTGCGGCGTTGTGGGTGGAGGCTCCGGGTGCAGCACCGGCTCCGTCCGCCCGGGGATGGCGGCCTCCACCGCGTCCGCCAGCGGGCGTGGTGGCCGCGGGGCCGCTGCAGGCGCAGACGCAGACGCAGACGCAGGTGCCGTTGCCGTTGCCGTTGCCGTTGCAGGCACGGTCGCCAAAACGCGAGTGGAAGCGGGCGACGCCCCCTCGGCCCGCGCGTGGCGCTGGCGCAGGTGGGCCACATGGGCACGGTGCGTGGCGCGGGTCGGTGCCAGGCGCTGCGCGTCCAGCTGTTGCAGGATGCGCTGCACCGCCTCGGGCGCCAGCAGCTGGGCGTTGAAGCTGCGCACATAGGGCACGACCGCCGCGCCCTGCACCACCTGGGCCGGCATCGCGGTCTTGAACTGGGCCGTGCCCGTCAGCACCACCACCGAATGCAGGTGGGCCAGCGGCACGTCCAGCAGCGTCTCCAGGGCCTTGAGGTGGCGCCAGTTCTGGCGCAGTGGGTTTTGGAAGCGCACGCGATGGCGGTAGAAGGTCTGCGTCCACTCCTTCTGCCGTTCCGCACCAAAGATCCAGCCCTGCAGGTGCTTGGTCTCCAGCACAAACACGCCGTGCACCGAGACCACCACATGGTCGATCTGCGTGGTGCTGCCATCGGGCAGCCGCAGCGTCATGTCGTGCAGCGCGTGGTAGTGCTGCGGGTCCAGCCCCTGCGCCAGCCAGCGGCGCACCAGGCGCTCGCCCAGCCAGCCCTTGAAGCGTGCGGAGCGCAGCACGCCGGACAACAGCGCCAGGCCCACGGCCAGCAGCAGCCAAAGCCCCATCACGCCGTGAAGTTGTTGCCACATCGCCGCCATGCCCGCCTCCTGCTGTTGTTGCGGCGCCCAGCATAACGGGCACAAAAAAGGAGCCACAAGGGCTCCTCGACCAACGGGCGCCAGGGCGCTCAGTTCAGCGCCATGCTCAGCTTGCGGCGGTAGCTGTTGACCAGGGCCGTGGCCGCGTCCTGCTCGCCCGCGCCCTTGCCCAGCAGCTCAATGCCGCCGGCGCTCTTGCCGGGCACGGTGTCCTGCTTCTTGGGCTTGGGCGGGGTCAGCAGCTCCAGGATGCCGACCAGCAGCTTGCGCGCCGCCTGGCCGTTCCACTCCTTGTCGCGCAGGATGATCTCCAGCAGTTCGTCCATGGACGCGGTCCACTGGCCTTCGGCCGCCAGCACCTGGGCCTTGGCAAAGCGGGTGTCGAAATCGCGCTTGTTCTGGGCGATGGCCGCATCGAACTGCTCCAGCGGCCAGTTGCCGCGGTCGTCCTGCTGCACGAACTGCATGCACTGCAGCCACTGGTGCAGCGCCTCGAAGCGCAGCGCCTGGGGAATGCGCTTGAGCGGCTCGACCAGCAGGCCGGCCGCTTCCTCATAGCCCCCGGTGGCGATCAGCAGGCGCACATAGTCAAAGCGTGCATCGTCGTTGGCGGGATCGGCCGCCAGGGCCTCGGCCAGCTTCTGCAGCGCGGCCTGGGTGTCGCCGGACTCCAGCATCTGCTGGGCTTCGTCCACTTCGGCCTCGGCCTGCAGTTCACCGGCGCTGGGCAGGTGCTTGTCCAGGAATTCGCGCACCTGGCCTTCGGTCTGGGCGCCCATGAAACCGTCCACGGGACGGCCACCGACCATCAGCACGCAGGTGGGCACGCTGCGGATGCCGAACATGCCGGCGATCTGCTGGTTGGCATCCACATCCACCTTGGCCAGCGTGAAGCGGCCGGCGTACTCGGTCTCCAGCTTCTCCAGCGTCGGCACCAGGGTCTTGCAGGGGCCGCACCAGGTGGCCCAGAAGTCCACCAGCACCGGGGTGGTCATGGAGGCGGTGACCACCTCGGCTTCAAAATTCTCAATGGTGACGTCAATCATGTTGGCAACCCTGTGGCGGAGCGCGCCCAGCGCCCTCCGTGTTAGCGCACCCATGGCGCGGACCCGTCGATTCTCCAGCAAATCACGGCCCCGCCATCCCTGGGCGCAGATGCCTTCAGACGTGGGGGAAGGCGGCGCAATTTCAAGCCTGGGCGGGCGGCTCCGCCCCCGCACGACCCTGCGCGCGCGCGGGCGCCCCCATAAAAGTAAAATCGCGGGTTCCACTAGGCCGGGCCACAGCCGCCCCACAGAGAACATGAACCCCATCCAGATCGGCGTCGTCATGGGTTCCAGCAGCGACTGGGACACGATGCAGCACGCAGTAGCCATCCTCCAGCAGTTCGGTATCGCTTTCGAAGCGCAGGTGGTTTCCGCCCACCGCATGCCGGATGACATGTTCCGCTACGCCGAAGCTGCGGCCGAGCGTGGCCTGAAGGCCATCATCGCCGGGGCCGGTGGCGCCGCCCACCTGCCCGGCATGATTGCCGCCAAGACCCCCGTGCCCGTGCTGGGTGTGCCCGTGGCCAGCCGCCACCTGCAGGGCGTGGATTCGCTGCACTCCATCGTGCAGATGCCCAAGGGCGTGCCCGTGGCGACGTTTGCCATCGGCAATGCCGGTGCCGCCAACGCGGCCCTGTTTGCCGTGGCCCTGCTGGCCAACGAAGACCCCGCGCTGCGCGCCCAGCTCAACGCCTTCCGCGCCGAGCAGACCGACGCCGCGCGCGCCATGACCCTGCCGGTGAACGCATGAGCGCCAATGACACGCAAGTGATCCTGCCCGGCGCGACGCTGGGCGTGCTGGGCGGCGGCCAACTGGGCCGCATGTTTGCCCACGCCGCCCAGGCCATGGGCTACTTCACCGCCGTCCTGGACCCCGACGCCACCAGCCCCGCCGGCCGGGTCAGCCACCACCATGTGCGCACCGGCTACGAAGACCCCAAGGGCCTGGCCGAGCTGGCCCAGCAGTGCGCCGCCGTGACCACCGAATTCGAGAACGTGCCAGCGGGTTCCTTGATCCAGCTGGCCGAGCGCCTGCCCGTGTCGCCCGCCGGCGCGGCCGTGGCGATCGCCCAGGACCGCGCGGCCGAGAAGGCCCACTTCGTGAAGTGCGGCGTGCCCTGCGCGCCCTACGCCGTGATCGAAACGGCCGAGCAACTGGCGGCCGTCAACGACGCGCTGCTGCCCGGCATCCTGAAGACCGCACGCATGGGCTACGACGGCAAGGGCCAGATCCGCGTCAAGACCCGCGACGAGCTGGTGGCGGGTTGGAACGAACTGGGCCAGGTGGCCTGCGTGCTCGAGAAAATGCTGCCGCTGGCGCACGAATGCTCGGTCATCGTGGCGCGTGGCCGGGACGGCACCATCGTCCACCTGCCGGTGCAACGCAACCTGCACCGCGACGGCATCCTGGCCGTGACCGAGGTGTATGAAGGCAATCTGCCCGCAGCGCAGGCTGAGCAAGCGGTAGCCGCTGCGAAATCCGTAGCTATCGGCCTCGACTACGTGGGCGTGCTGTGCGTCGAATTCTTTGTGCTGGACAACGGCCAGCTGGTGGTCAACGAGATCGCCCCGCGCCCGCACAACAGCGGTCACTACAGCCAGAACGCGCTGGACGTGTCGCAGTTCGAGCTGCAGGTGCGCTGCATGACCAACCTGCCCCTGGTGCAGCCGCGCCAGCACAGCGCCACCGTCATGCTGAACCTGCTTGGCGACTTGTGGTTCAAGCACGGCGACAGCCCCCAGACGCCCGCCTGGGAGCAAATCCTGGCCCTGCCCGGCGCCCACCTGCACCTGTACGGCAAGGTCGATGCCAAGCGCGCCCGCAAGATGGGCCACCTGAACATCACCGCGGCCACGCCCGAGCAGGCCCGCGCCACTGCGCTGAAGGCCGCCGACATCCTCGGCATCCCGGCGTTTTAAGGAACTGACGTGATTCTGGATGGAACGCTGGACGCCTCGGTGCAAGCCGCTGCGCTGGCCCTGCAACAAGGCCAGCTGTTGGGCCTGCCCACCGAAACGGTCTACGGCCTGGCCGCCGACAGCGACAACGACGCGGCCGTGGCGCAGATCTTTGCCGCCAAGGGGCGCCCGGCCAACCATCCGCTGATCGTGCACGTGGCCGACGCCGCCGCCATCACCCGCTATGCCCAGGCCGTGCCGGTGTTTGCCCAGCAACTGATCGACGCGTTCTGGCCGGGCCCACTGACCCTGATCCTGCCGCGCCTGCCGCAGGCCGCCCAGGCCTCGACCGGCGGCCAGGACAGCGTGGGCCTGCGCTGCCCCAGCCACCCCGTGGCGCATGCGGTGCTGCAGGCCTGCCAGCAGTTGGATCCGCCGGTCTGGGGCGTCTCCGCCCCCAGCGCCAACAAGTTCGGCCGCGTCAGCCCCACCACCGCCCAGCACGTGGCCGCCGAGTTTGGCGACGAACTGCTGGTGCTGGACGGTGGCGCCTGCGAGGTCGGGATTGAATCGACCATCGTCGACTGCACGCGCGGCGTGCCCGTGCTGCTGCGCCCCGGCGCCATCACGCGCGACGACATTGAACGTGCGTGCGGCACCCGGCCACTCTCGAAAGAAGAGCTGCCTGCGCAGACCCCACGAGCATCAGGCACACTTTTGGCCCATTACGCACCGAATGCCAAGGTGCGCCTGATGGACGCCGGACAGCTGCAGTCCGCGCTGGACCTGCTGGGCCCCGAGGGCCGGCACATCGCCGTCTACCACCGCAGCACGCTGCGGTCCGCCAGCCGCGCCATCCACCTGCGCGCCATGCCCGGCGATGCCCTGGCCACGGCGCGCGAGCTGTTTGGCACGCTGCGCGACTTTGACGAGCTGGGCGTGCGGCTGATCTGGATCGAGACCCCGCCCGACAGCGCCGACTGGGAAGGCGTGCGCGACCGCCTGCAGCGCGCCGCTGCGGCCGGCTGACGCTCCCACCCGGCCGGCACCGCCGGCCACGGGCGGTGGAGCATTCGTGACAAACCAGTTACATTTATCGGCTTTCAGAGGCCGAAACCCTATGTAGCCGGGAGGACTGCATGCGGGCCATTCGGCCCGGCCCGGATGCGCGCCCCTGGTGCCGTCTGCGGCTGTCGCTTGCAGAACGACCACCATGCACCCTAGCTTTCGCACCACCGCGTCGCTGCTGACCCTGGCGAGCCTGCTGGCCCTGTCGGGCTGCGCCGTCAAGTACGACCACCGCGGCCACACCATCCTCAGCGCCGACCTGCCCGAGCTGTTCGGCACCGTCATGGACAGCCGGCCGCTGCCCGATGGCCAGACCAGCGTCACCCTGCGCCGCATGGGCGACCAGTGGAGCCTGAAGTTCGGCACCCTGGCCCGTGTCGTGGACCTGGGCGCCCTGCGCGGTGGCCGCATCGCCCACGTCAGCCAGGTGGGCACGGCCACCAACATCCTGCTGCTGATCGACACCCCGCAATGCGGCCGCCAGTACCGGCTGGTGAGCGTGGCCGGCAAATCCCAGGCGGCCGTCTGGGACCTGGACATGCCCTGCACCGGGGTGGAGCCGCTGGTGCAGACCGGCCGCGTGGAGCAGTACATCGACTTCACGGTCGGCAGCCGCGTCAGCCGCTTTGTCTACCGCGACGGCAAGCTGGGCCGCCGCCCGGACGTGGTGCTGCCCCCGGGCGTCACCAGCCTGCCCGGACCCGTGGGTAGCCAGGACCCTGCAGGCCAGCCCCCCGGGGAGCGCTACCAGCCGGGCCCCCCGTTCACCCCATCGGCGGCCCAGCTGCGCCAGCGCCCTGCCGCCAGTGCCACCAGCAGCACCCCGCGCGCCACACCCGCCCCAGCGCCTGCGGCCGAGCCCGCGCCGCGCCCACGGGCCCGCCCCGCGACGGTGGCCCCGGCCAGCGCCCGCACGGCCCCACAGACGCCGCAAAACCTCGACTTCGGCACCGAGATCAAACCCACCATCACCGTCGACCTGACCAAGTAAACCGCCGGGCCCCTGCGGGGGCCTGCGCCTGCCATCGTGACCGCCTTGTCCCAACCTACCACCTTGCGCGACGCCCTGCTGCCCGGGGCGTCGACCGCCCCGCGCGCCCGCGACGCCACGCCGGCACACACGGCGCCCCAGCCCCCGCTCCCAGGCCTGTCCACGTCCACCCTGGTGGGCCTGATCCTGCTCACGGCCCTCTACCTGGCGTTCGAGCTGGCCTTCAACGCCCGTCTGCTGGATGTGGTGGGCGGCGGCGCCAGCGCCGACGATGTGCACCACATCGAAATCTCCGGGCGCCTGCTCTCGGGCATTGCCGTGGCCCTGGTGGTGCTCCAGGGGCTGCTGACCTGGCGTGCCCGCTGCGTGCGCCTGGGCCGGGCGGCCACGCCCCGGATGGGGGTCGTGCTGCTGCTGTGTGGCCTGACCGTGGGCGGGGTTTACCTGGGGCTGCAGCAGTTGGTGGACGGGATCGTGGCCTCGCGTTCCACCGAATTCCGCCGCCAGGCGCTGAACATCACGCTGATCCAGCAAGCCATCGTCGACGGCCGCGTGCAACTGACCGGCATGGAGCAGGACGCCGGTCTCTACGCCCGCCCCGAAGGCAAGGCCTTCTTGGCCCTGTTCCCGGCCATGGCGGCCTCGGTGCAGGAGCTGGACCGCAAGATCGAGCATGCCAAGCTGACGCTGATTGCCGAGCACGTGGGCCACCAGGCCGGCGGCATCCAGGGCTACTACCGCAGCTACCAGCAGGCCATGGACGGTGTGGCCAAGCAATGGCGCGACTACAGCAAGCTGGGCAGCGCCAATGTGGATGTGGAGGCCGAGGTGGCCAGGCAACACCGCAAGGCCTGGAACGATTACCTGAGCGACCTGGGCAAGCGCGGCTGGACCCCCTCCACCGTGCCCGGCGCCTACGAGGGCCGGGTGCGCCAGAGTGTGCGCCAGCGCGTGCCCGTGCCCAGTGACTGGGACTTGCGCGACGAGGCCGGCTTTCGCGCCGCCGTAGATCGCAAGGTGCGCAGCCGCTTCCATGGCCAAGTGCCCGAGGTGAAGGTGCGCGGCCAGCGCATTGCGCCCGGGCTGTCCCAGGCGGCCTTCACAGCCCACCCGGCCGTTCAGGCCGAGCTGCGCGACCAGCTGAAGCTGCCCGCCGGCACCAGCGTGCCCCTGGGCACCGATGCCGAAGGCTTTCGCCGCCAACTGTACGACCCCATGCGCATGGCCCGGGCCCGCACCGAAGCGGCCAAATACAACGCCCCCCTGGCCACCTTTGCCGACGGCGGCAGCAACGCCGCCCAGGGGCTGGACGCCACGCGCGCCGCCCTGGTGCCGCCGATCGCGCTGCTGTGCTCGCTGCTGGGCGCCATCGGCCACCTGGGCAAGCTGGTCTACCTGCTGTGCAAGCTGGCCCTGCGCCTGGCGGCACGCCAGATACCGGCCGCCGTGCTGCAGCGCCTGGGATGGGCGATCCTGCTGGTGCCCTTCGTGCTGGCCGCAGGCATCTGGACCACGCTGAGCCACATGGACAACAGCGTCACCACGTCCGAGCTGTACCAGACCCTGACCGCCCAGACCCTGCAACGCAACCAGGCCGACGATGCCCAGCAGCAGCGCAGCCTGCCGCTGGCGCCGGCCATCGTCAACGCCCTGCACGTGGTGGCCGTGGGCCAGGGCTATGCCTACCCGTACAACGAACACCTGCGCGTGCACTACCTGCAGGGCATCACCTTCGGCTACCGCCCCAAGGACTAGTCATGCCAGTTTCCTCCCGCCCCCCCCTCCTGCGCAGCCTGGGCCTGCTGTGCGTGTCCCTCAGCCTGCTTCCCACGGCCCAGGCCGCCTGCCTGGGCATGGAACTGTTCGCCCACCGGGGTGCCCCCGGCCATCCGGAAAACAGCCGCTCCGCCGTGGAAGCGGCCGTGCGCGGCAGCTGGGAGGGCGCCGAGATCGATGTGCAGACCCTGGCCGATGGCGGCCTGGCCGTGCACCACGATGCACTGACCACCCGCACCACCAGCATCAAGGGCCGGGCCGTGCGCCAGCTGCCCAGCGAAGCCTGGCGCGAGGTGCGCCTGCGCGACCGCGACGGCAAGCTCACCGGCGAGACCGCGCCCTTCCTGCGTGACCTGCTGCCCGCCGTGCAGCGCAGCGGCAAGGTGCTGAATGTGGAAATCAAGGAAGAGCACCGCAACTGCCAGGCGGCCGAGGCCGTGGTCGGTGAACTGCTGGGCCAGTTGCCGTCCGGCCAGTGGACCATCAGCGCCACCGAGTTCGACCACCTCAAGTGCGTGCGCAAGCTCGATGCCCAGGCCTACCTGGGTGCCGTGGCCACCGACAAGGTGAGCATCGCGCTGAGCGACAAGCGCACCGCCTCGCGCGCACACCTGCTCAAGAGCCCGGACATCTCACCCAAGGTGCTGGGCCAGCTGCAGCGCGAGGTCGGCAAGCCCGTGGGCCTGCACGTGGACATCTACTCGCTGCGCGCCAACCCGAACCTGTTTGCCGATGCGGCGCACATCGGCATGCCCGTGTTCACCTACAGCCTGCGCGGCGACCGCGAACACGCCCAGGACCTGCGCCGCCTGCTGCGCGAGCGCGGCCTGCTGCCCACGGGGGCCATCATCGACGGCGACCCGGCCAGCTTCTGCGCCCAGGTGGTGGGCTGAGCCGCACGGGCCGCGCCATGAAAAAACCGGCCTGGGGCCGGTTTTTTTCTACCCCGGGCACACGACTCAGCGTTGCGCCACGGCCGCCCCGTCCTGGGCTACCCAGTCCACCAAGGCATCCAGCACCGGTCGGGCGGCCCCGGCATTCGGGTGGTTGACCATGGCCACCAGCACATAGCGCTGGCCGCTGTAGCCATGCACATAGCCCGCCAGGCTGTTCACATCGCGCAGCGAGCCGGTCTTCAGGTGGGCGTTGGCGCTGGCCTTGCTGCGGCGCAAGGTGCCGTCCGTGCCGGAAATCGGCAGCGAGGCCACGAACTCCGGCATCACCGCCGAATGCCAGGCCGCCTGCAGCATGCGCCCCAAGGCCTGGGCGCTGATGCGGGCGTTGCGGCTGAGGCCCGCGCCGTTGTCCACCACCGGCATCTCGGCCGCCGCCCAGCGCAGCTGCCACCACTGGGACAGGGCCGTGCGCCCGGCATCAAAGCTGCCCACGCCCATGCGTTCCTTGCCCAGGGTCAGCAGCAGCTGCTGCGTCATCACGTTGTTGCTGAACTTGTTGATGTCGCGCACCACCTCGCCCAGGGCGGGCGAAACGCTGTCCCAGGCGGGTTTCAGGCCCGGCGGCACCTGGCCATCGCGCACGCGGCCGGTGATCTGCCCGCCCATGCTGCGCCACATGCCCTCCACGGCCCGCGCGGCAAAGCGCTCGGGGCCGGCCAGGGCCACGGGCCAGTTCTTGTCGCCACAGCTGGCCGGGTAGCGGCCCAGCAGCTGGATGCGCTGCGGGTCGCTCCAGTCGGCCTGCAACTGGGTGCGCCAGTCGCCGCAGGCCGTGCCGGTCGGGGCCAGGGGCACGCTGGCCGGCGCCTGCACGCCCGCCATCGGCAGCTCGTAATGGATGCGCGCCACGCCCGCGGCCGGGTCCGGGATGAAGCCCAGCACCTGGGTCTTGTAGTTGATCAGCAGGGCGTCGGGGCCCGCGTTGTAGGGCCGGAAGGGTTCGTTGTCGAAGGCCGCCGCATCGTGGCCGGAGACCTGGAACGCGCTGTGGTCCAGCACCACATCGCCGACGATGACCTTGACCCCCATGCCCTGCAGGCGCCCCAGCAGCAGCCACAGCCGCTCGGACACCAGCTTGGGATCGCCCGCGCCCTGGATGTAGACCGTGCCCCGGAATGCGCCCTGGTCCACCACGCCATCCAGATAGACCGGCGTGCGCCAGACGTAGGCCGGGCCCAATTGCTCCAGGGCGGCATAGGTGGTCACCAGCTTCATGACCGAGGCCGGGTTCATCGCCGTGCGGGTCTGCCACGCCAGGCGCACCGGTTGCTGCACCTCGACCGGCGCGGCATAGATGGACACGGCCTCGCGTGGAATCTGCGCCCGCGCCAGCGCGGCCTCCACCGGCGCCGGCAAGGACTGGGCCAGCGCCCCACCACCGGCGGCGAGCACCCCGCCCGCCACCCCCAGGCGCATGCTGCGCCACCACATACGTTCAGACATAGCCGCAAAGTGTAGGGGCTGCACCGGCCAGCGTGCGCCACGCGGGTTTGCGCCAGGGCCCGCACACGCGCGCCGCCACCGGCCGATAATTCGCAGCTTTGGCGCCACCGCGTGCGCCCTCTGCCCTGGCCGCCCACCCCATGAATCTGCTTGCCTTCGACACCAGCACCGACACCTTGTTCATCGCCCTGCAGCGCGGGACAGCGCTGTGGCAGCACCAGGCGGCCGGCGGCGCCAACTCCTCGGCCACCTTGCTGCCCAGCATCCAGCAAGGCCTGCAGGCGCTGGGCCTGCAGTTCGCGGATTTGGATGCCATCGCCTTCGGCCGTGGGCCGGGGTCCTTCACCGGCCTGCGCACCGCCTGCGCGATTGCCCAGGGGCTGGCACTGGGGGCCGGCAAGCCGCTGCTGCCCGTCGACACCCTGCTGGCTGTGGCCGAAGAGGCCCGCGAGCAGCATGGCCTGACCGACGTCATGGCGGTGCTGGACGCGCGCATGTCCGAGGTCTACCACGCCGGCTACCGCTGGGCCAATGGCCTCTGGCACGCCACGCACGCCCTGGGTCTGTGCGCCCCCGAGGCCCTGCAGGTGCCTGAAGGGCTGAGCGTGGTGGGCAACGCCCAGGCCGCCTATGCCGAGCGCCTGGCGCCCCAGGCGACACACCGTGTGGCCCTGCCCACGGCCACCGCCCTGCTGCGCCTGGCACCGCGGCTGATGGCCGACGGTCACTTGGTGGACGCTTCCTACGCCCTACCGCTGTACATCCGCGATAAGGTGGCCCTGACCACGGCCGAGCGTGAAGCCGCACGGGCCGCCAGCCAACCCGCCCCGCACGCATGATGCACCGCCAGCCCTCGCCGCTCCCCGCGCCTGCGGTGCCGCCGCTGGCCCCGCCCTGCGCGCTGCAGCCCATGACCGAGGAGCTGCTGGACAGCATCCTGACCATTGAGAACGTGGCCTTCACCCACCCGTGGTCCCGCGGCAACTTTGCCGATGCGCTGCGCAGCGGCTACCACGCGCAGGTGCTGCTGGACGGGGACACCGTGCTGGGCTACTTTGTCGCCATGCAGATCCTGGACGAGGTGCACCTGCTGAACCTCACGGTCTCGCCGCTGCACCAGGGCCAGGGCCTGGCCCGCACGCTGCTGGGGGCCCTGTGCGACTGGAGCCGCCACACCGCCCACGCCCAGTGGCTGTGGCTGGAGGTGCGCGAAAGCAACCAGCGCGCACGCCGTTTGTACGAACACTATGGATTTGCCCAGGTGGGGGCGCGCAAGAAGTACTATCCGGTGCACCATGGCGAACGTGAAACCGCCATCTTGATGAGCATGTCCCTATGGCCCTGAACCTCGACACCCGCCAACGCGCCATGCTGCAGGACATGGGCATCACCATCTGGTGGCCCAAGCCCGCAGCGGGGGCTCCCGTGCCCGCGGCGGCCCCGGCCGTCGCGGTGGTGGCCGTGGCGGACCCGGTGGCGGCACCCGCGGTCGCCGCACACCCTGCCACGCCCCCAGCGCCCACTGCAGCCCCCACGCCCGTCGCCCCCGCGGTGGCGGCGGCAGCGCCTGCGCCGCAGCCCCGTGCCCAGGCGGTACCCGCCTCGGAGGCCGAGGCCGCACCAGCCACGGCCTGGCGCATGGCCCCTGCCGTGCAGGCCTATCCCCAGGCCGGTGGCGGCAGCGCCGACGATGGCTGGCTGGTGATCTGGGAAGGCCCGCACCCCGGCGCCCCGCTGACCGGGGACAGCGGCAAGCTGCTGGACAACATGCTGCGCGCCCTGCGCCTGCACCACAGCGCCCATGTCTGGATCGCCGGGGTGCAGCGCCCCGGCAGCGAAGCCTTGTCGGCCGCCGGCCTGGCCGCCGAGGCGGTGGAATGGCAGCCGCTGGACCAGTCCCTGCCGCACTGCCTGCAGCACACCCGCCCGGCCCGCGTGCTGGTGCTGGGCCTGCATGCGGCCCGCGCCGTGCTGGGCAGCGAGGAAGCCCTGGGCCGCCTGCGCGCCCAGGTGCACCAGCTGCACGGCACGCCCACCGTGGTCAGCTACGACCCGGCCTACCTGTTGCGTTCACCGCACGCCAAGCCGGCCGCCTGGGCCGATCTGTGCCGCGCCCACGCGCTGCGCCCCCCCCCGGCGCCCTGAGCCTGCGCCCGAAAGGCCCCGGCCCCCTGTCCACCAGGATGCCCGGCATAATCGAGGGCTTGTCATATTTTGGAGATAACTCCGTGGAAACCTACCCTAGTTGGTAGCTTCCATCCTCTCCCAGTGCCCGATGGCCGACGCGGAAGGATTGGAAGCGCACCCTGCATCCCCGCCAAAGCCACAACAACATTTGGGAGAGCTGCATGCTCAATATCTTTTCGCTGTCCAATGGCCGTCTGGTCCAGGAAGAGATCGAATCGCTGGAAGAACTCAAGCAGTTCCAGCCCATCTGGGTTGACCTGGAGTCGCCCACCCTCGAGGAAAAGCGCTGGATCAAGCAGCACTACGGTCTGTCGATTCCCGAAGACGCGACCGACGAGGACATCGAGGAGTCCGCCCGCTTCTATGAGGAAGACAACGGCGAGCTGCACATCCGCAGCGACTTCTTGGTGGACGACGAGGATGACCCACGCAGCGTGCGCGTGGCCTTCATCCTGAACCAGCACAACACCGAGCTGAAAAGCTGCGGCGTGCTGTTTTCCATCCACGAGGAAGACATCCCGGTCTTCCGCCTGCTGCGCCTGCGTGCACGCCGCGCGCCCGGACTGATCGAAGAGGCCAAGGAAGTGCTGCTCAAGCTCTTCGACGCCGACGCCGAATACTCCGCCGACACGCTGGAAGGCATCTACGACGACCTGAAAAAGGTCAGCGCCCAGGTGCTGGACGGCAACGTCACCGACAGCGACGCCCAGACCGTGCTGGCCGACATCGCGCGCCAGGAGGACCTGAACGGCCGCATCCGCCGCAACATGCTGGACACGCGCCGCGCCGTCAGCTTCATGATGCGCAGCAAGATGCTGAATGCCGAGCAGTTCGAGGACGCACGCCAGATCCTGCGCGACATCGAGTCGCTGGACAGCCACACGGCCTTCCTGTTCGACAAGATCAACTTCCTGATGGACGCCACCGTCGGTTTCCTGAACATCAACCAGAACAAGATCATCAAGATCTTCTCGGTGGCCAGCGTGGCCCTGCTGCCCCCCACGCTGATCGCCAGCGTCTACGGCATGAACTTCCGCGTCATGCCCGAGCTGGAATGGGAATACGGCTACGTCTACGTGCTGCTGCTGATGGTGCTCAGCGCCGTGGGGCCCATGCTGTACTTCCGCAAGCGCGGCTGGCTCAAGTAAGGCCGCAGGCACTCAAAAAAGGAGCAGCTGGCGCGCATTCCAAGCCAATTTCAGATGGTTTATCGCCTGAAATCAAGGCAAAACGCGCGCCACACGCTCACTTTTTCACGGATCTTTGGCCACCACGATGGTCACACCGCGTGGCCTCCGCGCCCTCAGCCCATGCGGCAGGCGGGGTGCGCCATCCAGACCAGCCCCTGGCTGGTACCGTGGCGCGGGCGGTATGCACAGCCCACCCAGCCGCTGTAGCCCAGGGCATCAATGAGGTCGAACAGATAGGGATAGTGCAGCTCGCCCCCATCCGGCTCGTGCCCCTCCGGCACGCCCGCCACCTGGATGTGCCCGACGCGCCCCGTGGGCAGGTAGGTGCGCAGCTTGGTGGCCACATCGCCCTCCATGACCTGGCAGTGGTACAGATTCATCTGCACCTTCAGGTTGGGCGCCGCCACGGTCTGCACCAGGCTGTGGGCTTGGTCCTGTGTCTGCAGAAAATAGCCCGGCATGTCGCGCCCATTGATCGGCGCAACCAGCACCTCCACGTCGGCGGCGGCCTGCGCCGCCCAGCGCAGGTTTTCGTGGGCCGTGCTGACCAGGACTTCGCGCGCCAGCGTGTGCGGCACCAGGCCGGCCATGACGTGGATGCGCGGGCAGCCCAGCACCTGGGCGTAGTGCAGGGCATGCCAGACACCTTCGCGAAAGTGGACCTCTTCCCCGGGAATGCACAGGCTGCCGCGCCGCCCGGCCTCCCAGGCCTGGGCCATCTCCGCCAGATTCCCGCCCCCGGCCGGGGCGTTGAACAGCACCTGCTGCAGGCCATGCTGCGCCAGCTGCTGCGCCAGCTCCTCGGCCGCGTAGGCATAGGGAAACAGGTATTCCACCGCCCGGAAGCCGTCCCGGGCGGCCGCACCGAAGCGGGCCAGGAAAGGCAGCTCGGTGTACATCAGCGAGAGGTTGGCGGCACAGCGGGGCATGGTTGCATTATGGGAAATTGCACCGCCGCCGCTTTGACGCTGGTCGGTTGGTGGCCCCCCGCGTCGCCGCGGCCCTCCCGCTCACCCCGAGGGCACCGGGGTCATGCCGGCGCGCAGCCGGCCCGCCCACGGTCGCGCCTAGCCCCGCTCCAGGCAGAACACGGCCGTGCTGGCGCGCAGATTGGGCCAGCTGCGGATGACCTGGCCTTCGCGCAGACCAAAGGCATCGACCACGTGCAGCCGGTTCTTGTGCGCCAGCACCTCGAAGTCCTTGAACGTGCCCACGCGGATGTTGGGTGTGTCGTACCACTGGTAGGGCAGGTGGCGCGTCACCGGCATGCGCCCGCGCAGCACCGAGAAGCGGTTGGGCCAGTGCGCAAAGTTGGGAAAGCTGACCACGCTCATGCGGCCCACGCGCGCGGTCTCGCGCAGCATGGTTTCGGTGTTGCGCAGATGCTGCAGCGTGTTGATCTGCAGCACCATGTCGAAGCTGTTGTCCTCGAAGATGGCCAGGCCGTCGTCCAGGTTCAGCTGCAGCACGTTGATGCCGCGCTGCACACAGGCCAGCACGTTGGCGTCATCGATCTCCACGCCATAGCCGGTGCAGCCCCGCTCGCGCTGCAGGTACTGCAGGAAGCTGCCATCGCCGCAGCCCAGATCCAGCACGCGGGCGCCCTGGGGCACCAGCTGTGCCAATGCTTGCATGGTGGGGGTCGCGCTCATGCGGAGAACTCCTTGGCAATGCCGTCAAAGTAGGCGCGCATCGCGGCCAGATAGCGGGGGTCGTCGAGCAGGAAGGCGTCGTGCCCATGGGGCGCGTCGATCTCGGCATAGCTGACGTCGCGCCCGTTCTGCAGCAGGGCCTGCACGATCTCGCGGCTGCGCCCCGGCGCAAAGCGCCAGTCGGTGGTGAAGCTGACCAGGAAGAACTTGGCCAGACTGCGGGTCAGCGCCGCCTTCAGGCTGCCGCCGTACTTCTTGGCAGGGTCAAAGTAGTCCAGCGCACGTGTGATCAGCAGGTAGGTGTTGGCGTCGAAGTAGCCGCTGAACTTGTCGCCCTGGTAGCGCAGGTAGCTCTCGATCTCGAACTCGATGTCCTGGGTGGTGAACTGGATGTCGGGGCCGTTGCGCAGGGCGCGGCCGAACTTCTGGTTCATCACATCGTCGCTCAGGTAGGTGATGTGGCCGATCATGCGGGCGATGCGCAGCCCGCGCTGCGGCACCACGCCGTGGGCGTAGAAATCACCGCCGTGGAAGTCCGGGTCGGTGACGATGGCGCGGCGCGCCACCTCGTTGAAGGCGATGTTCTCGGCGTTCAGATTGGGCGCACTGGCCACCACCACGGCGTGGCGCATGCGCTCGGGATACTGCAGGGTCCAGCTCAGGGCCTGCATGCCCCCCAGGCTGCCGCCCAGCACGGCGGCCAGTTGTGCGACGCCCAAGCGATCGAGCAGCAGCGCCTGGGCATTGACCCAGTCCTCCACCGTCAGCACGGGAAAGCTGGAGCCGTAGACCGCGCCGGTCTCCGGGTTCGTGTGCATGGGGCCAGTCGAACCAAAGCAGGAGCCCAGGTTGTTGACGCCGATGACGAAGAACTTGTTGGTGTCCACGGACTTTCCGGGGCCGATCATGTTGTCCCACCAGCCCTCGCTCTTGGGCTGGCCGGCGTACACGCCCGCCACGTGGTGCGAGGCATTCAGCGCATGGCAGACCAGGATGGCGTTGGAGCGGTCGGCATTCAGCGTGCCATAGGTCTCGTACGCAAGGGTGTAGTCACGAATGTGCTTGCCGCTTTGCAGCGGCAGCGCATCCGGAAAGTGCATGGTTTGTGGTGTGACGATGAAGGACATGAAAAAACCCGGCATCGCTAAAAACGAGGCCGGGTTCTGTGCAAGCGGTTTCGTCTTTAGCAGGATTTATAAAGCGCCCGCAAGCAGAAGCAAATCGGCGCATGCAAGGCATTATGCCAAACCCGGCCCCCCTGTGGCGAACAAGGCCACCACGCCCAGCACCAGGAAGATCAGCGCAGAAATCACATGCACCAGGCGGATCGGCACCTTCTTGACCAGCTTGTCGCCCAACCACACCACGGGGGCATTTGCCAGCATCATGCCCAGCGTCGTGCCCAGCACCACCCACAGGTAGGCGTTGTACTGCGCGGCCAGCATCACCGTGGCGATCTGCGTCTTGTCGCCCATCTCGGCCAGGAAGAACGCCACCACCGTGGTGCCGAACACCCCCCAGCGCGAATGCCCGGCCACTTCGTCATCTTCGAACTTGTCCGGGATCAGCATCCAGACGGCCATGGCGATGAAGGACAGGCCCAGGATCCAGCGCATGGCGTCGGGCCCGATCATGGCGTTCACCCACGAGCCGACGGCACCGGCCAGGCCATGGTTGACCACGGTGGCAACAAAAATGCCCAGAACAATCGGCCAGGGTTTGCGAAAACGTGCGGCAAGAACCAGGGAGAGCAACTGCGTTTTGTCGCCCATTTCAGCCAGGGCAACAATACCGGTCGATACGAGAAAAGCTTCCATAGTGGGGTTTTTTAGACGGCTGGACGAACAAACACGCATTGGCTGCCGCCGCGTCCAGCCTGGATACGGTTGCAGCCAATGGTCTTGCCCAGCTTCTGAAGCCGCATGCACCATAGCGCACTCGCGCCAAGTCTGTTGATACATGCTTTTGACGCATTGCACGCCAAACGGACTACTCCCCAAAGACGGAGGCTATTGTAGCGATTTGCAATATTTATTGCCCTCCACCCAAGCACACCACTGTTATCAAGATGGAATTGCGGGTTAATACGAGTGCTTTGTTGTATAGGAGCACAAATTTGACAAAACCCCAGTGACCTCTAGATAGCTTGCGACATAATGGGTTCGCTCCCGGGTACTCGGGTACAGGAGCAAGTGCGTTTGCGTCTCTAAGGTAGGTCAAGCCTCAGGTTGGCTTTCGGTTAGGGCTCCATCGCGTTTCAAGTCTTTTTCTAGGAGTCCTCCATGGGCAACAAACTTTACGTGGGCAACCTGCCTTACGCTTTCCGCGACAACGACCTTGAGCAGGCGTTCTCCGAATTCGGCGCTGTCCAAAGCGCCAAGGTCATGATGGAGCGTGACACCGGCCGTTCCAAGGGCTTCGGCTTTGTGGAAATGGGCAGCGATGCTGAAGCCCAAGCTGCCATCCAAGGCATGCACGGTCAAAACTTCGGCGGCCGCGATCTGGTCGTGAACGAAGCACGCCCCATGGAACCCCGCCCTCCCCGTAGCGGCGGCTTCGGCGGTGGCCGTGGCAACGGCGGCGGCTTCGGCGGCGGCGGTTTCGGTGGTGGCCGTAACAGCTACTAATCCCGAACGCGCGTCTTGACGCGACGCTCCATAAAAAAAGGAACCGCAAGGTTCCTTTTTTTTTATGGCCGTTTTATTTTCCTAAACCGCTTGTATTTCCATAAAAACTCTGCGGATAATGTTTCCGCGGAATTTCCGCTTTCTGTTTACCAATACCAACAAATGGGTGCTTTCAAGACATCGGCACCCCATTGGTTTCGGCTGAGGAGCGAGTGATGGGCAGTAAGTTGTATGTAGGCAATTTGCCATATGGCGTTCGCGATCACGATTTGGAACAGGCTTTCGTGCCATTTGGCACAGTGGCCAGTGCCAAAGTCATGATGGAGCGCGATACCGGGCGTTCCAAAGGCTTTGGCTTTGTGGAAATGGGCAGTGACGCCGAGGCCAGTGCAGCCATTCAAGGCATGAATGGCCAACCCCTGGGCGGCCGCAGCCTGGTGGTCAATGAAGCGCGTCCCATGGAGCCACGCCCGCCCCGTTCCGGGGGCTACGGCAGCTATAGCGGCAACCCGAATGCAGGCAACAACGGGTTTGCCGGTCGCGGGGAAGGCAGCTTTCGCAGTCCCTATGGCACCGGTCCGCGTGGGCGGGGCAATCCAGGTTATGGACAGAGTACCGAAGGGGGTAACCGATTCAAGAACGACCATTAACTTCTTGCAAAATGAAAAAAGGCCCTGAGGGCCTTTTTTTATTTTGCAAGAATAATCCTACATTTATATTTCTTATATTCTTACGCAGCCGTATTCATCACTTGCGTGATTCGATCACACCCCGCACCCGCCCCTTGAGTTCAATTACTTGGGACAGGTTGTCGTAATTCATGCTGTCTCCGACAAAACGGCTTCCACCACGTGTCAGCACGACGGGCAAATGGGAGCGAACGCGCTCTTCCTTCGTCCAGGCGTGCAGAAACTCACCCTCCACCTGCAGAGCCGCCTGGGGCTGACCGGGCACCACGCGCCGCACCTTGGCATCCCCCCACAGCTGCACCTCGGAGGCGTCCGAATTGCTGATACCGCGTTGGGCGGCAGAGGTCGTGACCGTGCCATCCGGCGCAATGCTGCGCGTGCGCACCGCATCCACTTCCAAGGTGTCGGACAAAGGCAAATGGCGCGCCATATCCCCCTGGATCACACTTTGCAGACGCCCGCTGGCGTCGAACTGGTGCACCGAAAAATCGCGCATCGTGTAATCCGGATCGGCCGAAGCCACCTGGTCCGCCGGACCTGCCAACGGCTTGGGAGCATTGCGCACCAGCCACCAAGTGCCCAAGGCCAGTACTGCCATCAGCATGATGGGCAGGTAAATGGACAGTTGCTCCCAGACACGTTGCAAGGTTTTTTTCATCGCAGATAGGTCTCCAGCAAGCGGTGGTAGTGCCCACCGGCCTGCAGCAGCAGATCACACAACTGGCGCACCGCCCCCTGGCCGCCAGGCAGGTCGCTCACCCAATCGGCGCGTGCCAGGTTTTCCGCGTGGGCGTTGCGCGGTGCGCACGCCAAGGCGCAGCGTTGCATCACGGGCAGATCCGGCCAGTCATCACCCATGGCGGCGGCCTGGGCCCAATCCAGCCCCAGGCTGTCCAGAATGGACTGCGCAGCCGGCACCTTGTCTTCGGTGCCGTAGACCGCATGCTGCACCCCCAACTGCTTGAGGCGCAAGCGCAGCGGCGCGGAATCCCGCCCCGTGACCACCGCAGGCACGATTCCCGCCTTCTGCAGCAGCTTGATGCCGTGACCGTCCAGGGTGTTGAAGCGCTTGAGGGTCTCGCCGTGCTCGCTGAACATCAGGCCCCCGTCGGTCAGCACGCCATCCACATCCAGGAACACCACCCGCACCTGCTGGGCCTTGGCAAGCACCGAGGCCTCACAACGCACCGACATATCCATTTGCATTGCTTCCATCAGATCACCTTGGCCACCATCAGGTCCCGGATATGGACCATGCCCACCAAAATCCCTGCTGCATCCGTGACCAGCACCGACGTGATGCCGTGGCGCTCCATCAACTGGGCCGCATCGGCCGCGAGGGCATCGGGACCGATCGTGCGGGGTTGGGGGTGCATCAGGTCTGCGGCCTTGGCCGCACGCAGATCTGTGCCGTCTTCGATGCGGCGGCGCAGGTCACCATCCGTGAAGATGCCCAGCACCCGCCCTGCGGCATCCACCACCGCACTGGCCCCCATGTTCTTGGCGCTGATCTCGCGCATCAGGCGGTCAAACCCGTCCTGCGCCAGCACCTGCGGCACGTCGTCGCCACTGCGCATGACGTCGCGCACATGGGTCAGCAGCTTGCGGCCCAAGGAACCGCCGGGGTGGGACAGCGCAAAGTCTTCGGCCTTGAAGCCGCGTGCCTCCAGCAGGGCCGCAGCCAGGGCATCGCCCAGGGCCAGCTGCACCGTGGTGCTGGCGGTGGGCGCCAGATTCAAAGGGCAGGCTTCCCGCTCCACGCTGGTGTCCAGCACCCAGTCCGCATGTTTGGCCAGGCTGGAGGTCAGGCCCCCGGTCATGCCGGCAATCCGCACGCCCTGGCGCTTGAGGGCCGGCAGCAGCGATGTTAGTTCGTGGCTCTCGCCACTGTTGGAGATCGCCAGCACCATGTCCTTGTCGGTCACCATGCCCAGGTCGCCATGGCTGGCCTCGGCCGGGTGCACAAAGAAGGCCGGGGTGCCGGTCGACGCCAGGGTGGCGGCGATCTTGCGCCCGATGTGACCACTTTTGCCCATGCCCATGACCACCACGCGCCCGGGCGTCGCCAGCATGGCCTGTGCCACCTGCACGAAGCGATCATCCAGCCGCTGGGCCAGCGCCTGCAGCGATTGGATTTCAATGGTCAAAGTCTCACGCGCCGTGGCCAGGGCCTGCGACGCGCCCAGTACGGGCGAGGTCGGCATGGGGATGTTCATGGCCCGATTTTATCGGTGCGGCCGAGACCCCGCCGCCCCATCGGGCCAGTGCCTAGCGCAAGCAGGGCCAGCGCAGCGGCCCGCTGCAGAAACCACCCACGGGCGCCGACCTGATCGTGCGCCCCACGGCGCCAGACGCCGACACTGATTACACTTTTTGCCATTCCCCGCCTTGCGATCGGCAAGGCCCTTCGTTTCCGGCGGGAGCGTGCCGATGCAGCCCCTGCCCCAGCAGCCCTTTGCGGCTTTGAAAACTGCGCCCCATGTACACCACCAGCGTCAACGACTACCTTCGCCAGCACATCCGCACCGTGTCCGACTGGCCTGCGCCCGGCGTGCAGTTTCGTGACATCACCCCGTTGCTGCAGGACCCCAAGGTATTCCGCGTATTGATCGATGCCTTCGTGCACCGTTACATGGATGCCGACAAGCGCCCCGACATGGTGGCCGGCCTGGATGCCCGGGGCTTCATCCTGGGCGCCGTCATTGCCTATGAGCTGAACGTGGGCTTCGTGCCGATCCGCAAGAAAGGCAAGCTGCCCTTCACCACCGTCGAGGAAACCTACGAGCTGGAATACGGCAGCGCCACCGTGGAGCTGCACACCGATGCGGTCAAGCCTGGGGACAAGGTCCTGCTGATTGACGACCTGATTGCCACCGGCGGCACCATGATGGCCGGCAAGAAACTGATCGAAAAACTGGGTGCCACCGTCATGGAGGGGGCCGCGATTGTCGACCTGCCCGAGCTGGGGGGCTCCGAGCTGCTGCGCACCACCGGCAAGCTGCCGCTGTTCACCCTGGTGGATTTCGCCGGCCATTGAGGCCTGCGTCCTCCCTGTGGTGCACACCCCGCCGGCCCTGCCGGCTTTTTTGTGTCTGTGACCCTGGCCCTACAGATACATACCGTGACAGCGTTCACCTATGTGTCACGGCAAACTTGGTTTGTTTACATTTTTACCTTGCCCCCATGCCCTACCCCGCCAGCCACCGTTTCATGCCTGTCACCCCGCGCTGGCGGCGTGGGCTGGGGGTGCTGACCTGGCTGCTGGTGTGCCTGGGGGCCATGCTGTGCGGCGCCTGGGGCAGCACCGCGCTGTACCTGGAAGGCCCGCAGACCCACAACATCGCGACAGCCCTGGCCCTGGTCTGGGGCTTCGCCTGGCTGGTGCTGCTGGGCTACGGCGCGCTGCAACGGCGCACCCTGCCGGTCATGGCCGGCGGGCTCGTGCTGATGCTGGCCCTGCTGGCCTGGTGGAGCACCATCGCACCGCGCAGCGACCGGCGCTGGGCCGATGACGTCGCGCACCTGGTCGAGGCCGCGCCCGAATACAACGCGCCCCAGCACATCCAGCTGCGCCATGTGCGCAACTTCATCTGGCGCAGCGAGACCGACTACACCCCGCGCTGGGAAACCCGGAACTACGATCTGAACCGGCTGCGCAGTGTGGACGTGGCACTGTCGTATTGGATGGGACCAGCCATCGCCCACACCCTGGTGTCGTTCGGGTTCGACAACGGCGAGCATGTCGTGTTCTCCGTGGAAATCCGCAAAGAGCAGGGTGAGCACTTCGACGCCCTGGCTGGCTTCTTCAAGCAGTACGAAATGGCACTGGTGGCCGCCGACGAGCGCGACATCCTGGCCGTGCGCACCAACGCCCGGGGCGAAGAGGTGCACCTGTACCGCGTGAAGCTGTCGCTCGCCGCCATGCAGGAGTTGTTCCTGGCCTATGCCCAGCAGGCCTCGCAACTGGCGCAAGCGCCGCGCTTCTACCACACGCTCACGGCCAACTGCACCACCATCGTCTGGCAGCTGGCACGGCGCATCGGACAGGAACTGCCCCTGGACTGGCGCCTGCTGGCCTCGGGCTACCTGCCGGAATACCTGCGCGACGCCGGCGGCCTGGAATCCATGCAACCGCTGCCGCTGCAGCGCAGCAACGGCCACATCAACGCCCGCGCGCAGAGCTGGCAACCCGCCCCCGGCCTGGACGACACCCAGGCCAGCATCGACTTTTCGCGCCACATCCGCGCCGGCATGCGCTAGCCGGCCCCACCTGCGGCCACCGGCCCGGCATGGCGCCTACACTCGCGCACTATGACGCTGTTTTCGCCCTCCCGCTGGCACCTGGGGCTGGTGCTTGCTCTGGCCATCCTGCTGACGGGGTGCGCCGGTGTCACCGTCCGCACCACCGATCCCGCCACCTACCTGGCCGAGCGGCGCAGCGACGTGCTGACCTCGGGCGAACTCAGCCCCGCGGCGCAGGAAGCGCTGCGGGTGCTGGACCTGGACAGCAAGCGCTGCCTGGCCGACGTCCCCTGGTGCCACTACACGATCGCCACCGCCACCGGCCTGTACGACGAGCAGCGCATGGCGACGCTGGCCGAGCTATGGATCCTGCAGGCGCGCAAGGCGCAGCAGGTGCCCTCACTGCCCGGCACGCGCACCCCCGAGGATGTGCAGGCCTGGCTGGAAGCCGCACGCCACGCCTGGGCCTACCTGTTCTTCACCCAGCGCAAGCCCAGCGACCGGGCCTTCGAAGACCGCCAGGTCCAGGTGCGCGACTACTACAACCACGCCGTGCAGCAGGCGGTCACCGGCCTGTTCGCGCTGCGCGGCGAGGCCGCCCCGTCCGCGCCCATCACTCTGGGCAGCTGGCATCTGACCTCGGACTTCTCGGGTGTCTGGCTGCCCGCCAACAAGAACATCCCCAACGAACTGGTGCCTGCCACCTCGCTGCGCTTTTCCGGGCTGCGCAACCAGTACCGCCGCGATGGCTTCGGTGCCGAGCTGGTGGCCGTGTTCCAGAGCGATGCGGACCGCGATCTGGCACGCACCGCCCAGGGCATGCTGGAAGGCCCGCCACGCCCGCCCTACCAGGAGTCGCTGTTTCCCGCCGTCACCGTGGTGCTGAACTTTGCCGGACAGAGCCTGGAAGAGGTCCTGTCCACGCGCGAGGTGCAGTTGCAGGCCTTCGACCCCTACCGTGTCCGGCAGGTCGAGCTAGCCCGCACCCGGGTGCCGCTGGCGGGCAATTTTTCCTCGGGCTACGGGCTGTGGCTGGCGCGCTCCGGCTTTGCCACCCAGGCGCTGCGCACCCTGGTGGGGCTGAGCAACGGCATCGTGCGCCCCAGCATCTACCTGATGCAGCCCTACGACCCGAACCGGCGCACCATCGTCATGCTGCACGGACTGGCCAGCAGCCCCGAGGCCTGGATCAACGTGGCCAACGAGGTGCTGGGCGACGAGAACCTGCGCCGCAACTACCAGATCTGGCAGGTCTACTACCCCACCAACGCCCCGCTGGCGCTCAACAACCAGGCAATTCGCCAGGCCTTGCAGCGCACGCTGCAGCACTTTGACCCGCAGGGCACGGCGCGTGCCTCGCAGGACATCACCCTGGTGGGGCACAGCATGGGTGGGGTACTGGCCCGCCTAATGGTCAGCAGCACCCAAGGCCAGGTGCTGGCGTCCATCACCGACACCTACGGTCTGGACCCAGACCAGTTGGACGAACAGCTGCGGCCCTTTGTCGAATTCGAACCCGTGCCCCAGGTCAGCAGCGCCATCTTCATCGCGGCCCCGCACCGCGGCACGGACTTTGCCAACAACCGCATCGCGCGCTGGGTGTCCAACTTGATCACGCTGCCGTTCTCCATGGTCGAGCAGTTCGCCGACCTCACGCGCCAGCTGGCCCATGCCTCGCCACGCATCGGCAAGGACTCGCTGCTGCGCATTCCCAACAGCATCGACAACCTCAGCGACGCGGACGAGTACGTGCGCCTGATGGCCAACCTACCGATCAGCCCCCGCGTGCGCTACCACTCCATCATTGGCAACGACACACCCAACCTGCCGCTGGCCGACAGCAGCGATGGCATCGTGCCCTACCGCAGCGCCCACCTCGAGGGGGCCGCCTCGGAGCTGATCGTGCCCTTCAGCCACAGCGTGCAGGAGCACCCGCGCGCCATCGTGGAAATCCGCCGCATCCTGCACAACCAACTGCTGCCAAGCAACGCCCCAAGCAAGCCATAAGTCCAGATGGGTCAAGGGTCCACCCGCGCAATCCCGCCACAATTTTCGACATGGAACCCCACATGCCCCCCCCCTCTCCGCGCATCAAGGGCTGGTGCCCGGGCGCCTGGCAACCCATGGCCTCGGGCGATGGGCTGGTCGTGCGCGTGCGCCCCCCGCTGGGCCGATTGAGCGCGGCGCAGGCCGTGTTGCTGGCGGACCTGGCCACCCGCTATGGCAGCGGAACGCTGGAACTGTCGAACCGTGCGAATGTCCAGTTGCGCGGTGTGGACCCGCAGCAGCACGGCGCCGTGCTGCAGGCCCTGGCCGCGGCGCAGCTGCTGGATGCCGACGCCCGCCAGGAGCAGCTGCGCGCCATCGTGATCGACCCGCTGCACCAGCCCGGCGACGGGGTGCTGGCCAGCGCCCAGGCCCTGCAATCCGCGCTGCAACAGGCACCGGAAGAAGTGCTGCAGGGCCTGCCGGCCAAATTCGGCTGGCTCGTCGCTGGTCCGCAGCACGCCCTGCTGGCCACGGTCCCTGCCGATGTGCGCCTGCTGTGCCTGCCCGCAGAGCACGGCGCACCAGCGCCCCATCGCTGGCGGGTCCAGCCCGAGGGTGTGGACCTGGCCCTGGCCGCCCCCACGCTGGAGCACGCCATCGCCTGCGTGCTGCTGCTGGCCGGCTGGAGTGCCGCACAGGCGCGCCAGCGCCGCGCCCAAGGGCTGCACCCCGGGCGCATGGCCAGCCAGCTGGCGGCCTACCACAGCCAGCACCAGCGCCTGCCCGACTGGCCCCTGCCCCCAGGGGTGCGCTGGCACACCCCGCCTGTGCCCCACCTGGGTGGCGATGCGGAGCCCGCACCGGGCTGGACGGCCGCGACCGGCTATCTGGTCGCAGCGCCCCTGGGGCGCGTTTCCGCCCCCGCGCTGGCCCGGCTGGCCCAGGCCCTGCCGCACACCACCGGCGCACACGGCACGCCCCCGGGGCTGCGCATCACACCCTGGCGCATGCTGTGCATCGAAGGCGTAGCGTCCCCCACGGCAGACGAGTGGACACGGCAGGCCGGGCTGGACCAGGCGGCGCACTGGATCACCGCCCCCACCGATCCGCGCCTGCGCATCTCGGCCTGCACGGGTGCCCCGGGCTGCGACCAAGCCCTGACGCCCACACAAGCCCTGGCGCTGGACCTGGCACCGCAGGTGCCTGCTGGCAGCCACCTGCATGTCTCGGGCTGCGCCAAGGGCTGCGCGCGCCAGCGCCCGGCCACCGTCACGCTGCGCGCACAGCGCAGCACCGATGCCGAGGGCCGCGCCCACACCAGCTTCGCCGTGGTGCGCGAGGGCACGGCCGGCGATGCCGCCTGCCTGGAGCTGCCGGCGTCCGGCCTGCGCGACAATCCACGCTTGTTCTCCGAAAAGATTGCATGGCTCACGTCTACGAAACCCATGGCGCCGAAATCTACCGCCAGTCCTTTGCCACCATCCGCCGCGAAGCCGATCTGACGCGCTTCACCCCGGGGGAGGAGCGCGTCGCGGTGCGCATGATCCATGCCGCCGGCATGGTCGAACTCGCCCCCCACATCCAGTTTTCCCCCGACCTGTTCGCCGCCGGGCAGCAGGCCCTGCTGGACGGCGCCCCCATCCTGTGCGATGTGCGCATGGTCAGCGAGGGCATCACGCGCTCGCGCCTGCCGGCCAACAACCCCGTCATCTGCACCCTGCAGGACCCCGGCGTGGCCGAACTGGCCGCCCGCATGCACAACACCCGCAGCGCTGCCGCGGTCGAGCTGTGGCGCCCCCACCTGGCCGGTGCCGTGGTCGCCATCGGCAACGCCCCCACCGCGCTGTTCCACCTGCTGAACATGCTGCAGCAGCCCGACTGCCCGCGCCCCGCGGCCATCATCGGCTGCCCCGTGGGCTTCATCGGTGCCGCCGAATCCAAGGAGGCACTGATGCAGGACCTGCCCGTGCCCGCCATGATCGTGCGCGGCCGCCTGGGCGGCTCGGCCATGACCGTGGCCGCCGTCAACGCCCTGGCCAGCCATGTTGAATAAGCCCGCGATGGTGGCCCCCACGGGCGTGGTCTGCGTGGGCCTGGGCCCCGGTGACCCGGAACTCATGAGCGTCAAGGCCGACCGCCTGGTGCGCCAGGCGCGCCATGTGGCCTTCTTCCGCAAGCCCGGCCGCCCCGGCAAGGCGCGCCAGGCCGTGCAAGGCCTGCTGGCTGACGATGTGGTCGAGTACGCCATGGAATACCCCGTCACCACCGAACTGCCGGTGGACAGCGAGGCCTATGTGCAGCAGCTGTCGCGCTTCTACGACCAGTGGTGCGAACGGCTGGCCGAGCTGGCCCGCCAGACGCAGGTGGTGGTGCTGTGCGAGGGCGACCCCTTCCTCTACGGCTCCTTCATGCACCTCTACACCCGCCTGCAGGCGCGCGGCGACGTGCCCGTGGACGTGGTGCCCGGCATCCCCGGCATGGTGGGCTGCTGGCATGCCACCGGCACCCCCATCACCTGGGGCGACGACGTGCTGAGCGTCATGACCGGCACGCTGTCCGAGGACGAGCTGGTGCGCCGCATGCAGACCGCCGACGCCCTGGTCATCATGAAGGTGGGGCGCAACCTGCCGCGCATCCGCCGCGCACTGCAGCGCTGCGGCCGCACCGAGGCCGCCTGGCTGGTGGAAAACGGCACCACCGCCCAGCAACAGGTCCAGCGCCTGCAGGACGTGGGCGATGCGGCCTGCCCCTACTTCGCCATCGTCCTGGTCCATGGCCAGGGCCGCCGCCCGGAGGCCGCATGGTGAGCCCCGCCGGACGCCTGAGCATCGTCGGCCTGGGCCCCGGGGCCCTGCCGCAAATCACCCCCGAGGTGTGCGCCGCCCTGCAGCAGGCCACCGACGTGATTGGCTATGTCCCCTACGTGGAGCGCGCCCGCGCCCTGCTGCAGGCCCAGGCCGCGGCGGACGTGGACGCCATCCGTTTCCACGCCTCGGACAACCGGGTCGAGATCGACCGCTCGCGCCATGCGCTGGCGCTGGCCGCGCAAGGCCACCGCGTGGTCGTCGTCTCCTCGGGGGACCCCGGGGTGTTTGCCATGGCCAGCGCCGTGCTGGAAGCCGTGGACCACGCCACGCCCGCCGAAGCCGCGCTGTGGCACACGCTGGACATCCAGGTGCTGCCCGGCATCACCGCCATGCTGGCGGCCGCCGCGCGCGCCGGGGCCCCCCTGGGCCATGACTTTTGCTGCATCAACCTGTCGGACAACCTCAAGCCCTGGTCCGTGATTGCCAAACGCGTGCAACTGGCGGCCGAGGCCGACTTTGCCATGGCCTTCTACAACCCGCGCTCCCTCAGCCGGCCCGAAGGCTTCAACCGCCTGCTGGCGCTGCTGCGCACGCACTGCGAACCCGAACGCCTGCTGGTCTTTGCCCGCGCTGTCTCCACGCCCGAAGAGCGGCTGACGGTGTGCGCCCTGCAGGACGTGCAGCCCGAGATGGCCGACATGCGCACCGTGGTGCTGGTCGGCAACAGCACCACGCGCCGCGTGGGGCCGTGGATCTACACCCCGCGTTCCTACGGCAGGGACGCGGTGGCGCCGGGCACGGTGGCATGAGCCAGCCAGTGCATCACCGCGTCCACCTGGTCTGTGGACGCGCGCGCCGGCACCTGCGGGCGCTGCACCATGATGACGCGCAGGCCCAGGGCCCGCGCCGCCTCCAGCTTGCCGCGCGTGGCCTCGCCCCCGGCGTTCTTGGTCACCAGCCATTCGATGCCGTGGGTGGCCAGCAAGGCGCGCTCCGCCTCGGCATCGAAAGGGCCGCGCGCTACCAGCACCATAGCACCCTGCACAGGCAGGGAGCCCACTTCCGGCATATCCACCACCCGCAGCAGATACTGGTGCTGCGGCACATGGCTGAATGCCGCCAGCTGCTTGCGGCCCACGGCCAGGAAGACGCGGGCCGGCGCCACCGGCAAGGCGCGGGCGGCGGCGTCCATGTCGGCCACCATCTGCCAGCGGTCGCCGGCCTCGGGCTGCCAGGCGGGGCGTTCCAGCGCCAGCAAGGGCGTGCCGGTCTGGGCGCAGGCCGCGCAGGCATTGCGGCTCATCTCCGCGGCAAACGGGTGGGTGGCATCCACCACGTGGCTGATGCCCTGGCTGCGGATGAACTGCACCAGCCCCTCCACCCCGCCAAAACCGCCGCAGCGCGTGGGCAGGGGCTGGGCGGCGGGCTGGCGGGTGGCGCCCGCATACGAAAACACCGCGGGCACCGCGGCCTGGTGCAGGCGGCGGGCCAGCAAGCTGGCATCGCTGGTGCCACCCAGCAGGAGAACATGTGTCATGGCTGATCCGTGGCTGACCTTGGTCGGAATGAACGAAGACGGGCTGGAAGGCCTGAGCGCTCCGGCACGCCGTGCCGTGGAAGCGGCACACACCATTTTCGGTGCTCCACGCCACTTGGAGTTGGCCCAGGCCGGCGCGCGGGGCCGCGCCTGGCCCATCCCCTTTGATCCCACCCCCGTCCTGGCCTTGCGCGGCCAGCCGGTGGTGGTGCTGGCCTCGGGCGACCCGTTCTGGTTTGGGGCCGGGGGCACGCTGGCCCAGCATCTGCCGCCCCACGAATGGAACTGCCACGCCCAAAGCGCCACATTTTCGCTGGTGGCCGCCCGCCTGGGATGGCGGCTGGAACACAGCGTGTGCCTGGGCCTGCACGCCAGCCCCGTGGCGCAGGTGCTGCCGCAGCTGCGGGCTGGGCGCCAGCTGATCGTGCTGCTGCGCGACGGCGCCGCCGTGGCGGACTTTGCCGACTGGCTGCAGGCCGAAGGCTGGGGCCGCAGCACACTGTGGGTGCTGGAGGCCGTGGGTGGCCCGCGCGAACGCTGCCGCATGCTGGCGGCCGACGCCGTCGCCACCACCCTGGCCGAAGACCCGGCGCAATCGCCGGTCTGCGTCGCCGTGCTGGCGCACAGTGCGCAGCAGGAAGGCCTGCCCACCACCCCGGGCCGGCCCGACGCCTGGTACGCCCACGATGGCCAGATCACCAAGGCCCCCATCCGCGCCATGACGCTGGCCGCCCTGGCGCCGCGCCACGGCCAATGCCTGTGGGACATCGGCGGGGGCTCCGGTTCGGTCTCGGTGGAGTGGTGCCTGGCCGGGGGCCAGGCAATCACCATCGAGCAGCACGCCACGCGCGTGGCCAACATCACGCGCAACGCCCAACGTTTTGGCCTGCAGCAAGCGCTGCGCTGCATCCACGGCACGGCACCCCAGGCCTTGCAGGATCTGCCGCGGCCACAGGCCGTGTTTGTGGGCGGCGGCTTCGATGCCGCCCTGTTTGCACACCTGCAGGCGGCCATGCCCACGGGCTGCCGCCTGGTGGTCAACGGCGTGACGCTGGAAACCCAGGCCCTGCTGGTCCAGCTGCACGCCAGCCACGGCGGACAGTTGCAGCGGCTGGAGCTGTCCAGCGTGGAGGCCCTGGGCCGCATGCGCAGCTGGAAGGCCGCGCGCCCGCTGGTGCAATGGGTGTGGCAGCGGTGAGCGCCACGCAGCCCCTGGTGGCGGGCCTGGGCCTGCGCGCCACGGCCCGTGCGGACCACCTGCAGGCGCTGTGGCAGCAGGCCTGCGACTGGCTGGTGCAGCAACCCGACTGGCCGGCGGGCCAGGTACCGACCGTAACCACCCTGGCCGTGCTGGCGCACAAGGCCGGCCACCCGGCCCTGCAGGCCTGGCGCGCGCAACTGCCGTGGGCCACGCACCTACTGGCCCTGCCGCCGGCGCAGCTGGCCGGCCAGCCGGTGCCCACCCAGTCGGCGCGCCTGCTGGCGCGCTATGGCACGGGCAGCGTGGCAGAAGCCGCCGCGCTGATCGCCGCCGGCCCGGGCGCACGGCTGTGGCGGCCGCGCTGGGTGGCTGCCGACGGCTGCGCCACGCTGGCGCTGGCCTGCGCCGCCCCGTCTTTTGATTGTGTATCCGGAGAGGCCCTGGCCTCTCCCCTTGAGGAGTAACGGCATGACCGTGCATTTCATCGGCGCCGGCCCCGGCGCCGCCGACCTGATCACCGTGCGCGGGCGCGACCTGATGGCCCGCTGCCCGGTGTGCCTGTATGCCGGGTCGCTGATCCCGCGCGAACTGCTGGCGCACTGCCCGCCGGGCGCGCGCATCGTCAACACCGCGTCCATGGACCTGGACCAGATCGTGGCGGAAATCCAGGCCGCCGAGGCCCAGGGCCAGGACGTGGCCCGCCTGCATTCGGGCGATCTGTCCGTCTGGTCGGCCATGGGCGAGCAGCTGCGCCGCCTGCGCGAGCTGGGCATTGCCTACAGCGTCACGCCCGGCGTGCCCTCGTTCGCCGCCGCGGCCGCCACGCTGGGCGCCGAGCTGACCCTGCCCGGCCTGTGCCAGTCCCTGGTGCTGACGCGCACCTCGGGCCGCGCCACCGCCATGCCCGAGGGCGAGAACCTGGCCGCCTTTGCCGCCACCGGCGCGGTGCTGGCCATCCACCTGTCCATCCACGTGGCCGAGAAGGTGCAGGCCGAGCTGCTGCCCCACTACGGCGCCGACTGCCCCGCCGCCATCGTCTGGCGCGCCAGCTGGCCCGATGAGACCGTGGTGCGCACCACCGTGGGCCAGCTGGCCCAGGCCGTGTCCAGCCGCATGGAGCGCACGGCCATCATGCTGGTGGGCCGCAGCATCAGCGCCGAAGACTTTGGCGAAAGCCGCCTCTACGCCGCCGACTACGACCGCCGCTACCGCCCCCTGGGCACCGAGCCGCGCTTCCCCGCTGCCGACACCGCCGTGGACACCGCCACCGACCGCCCGCTGGGCCACGACGCGGCATGAGCCGCCCCCTGCCCCCCGTGGCCCTGACGCTGATCGGCATTGGCACGGGCAACCCCGACCACCTCACGCGCCAGGCACTGCAGGCCATGCGCGCGGCCGACCTGATCCTGCTGCCGCACAAGGGCGAGGACAAGGCCGAGCTGGCCGCGCTGCGCCAGTCGCTGTGCGATGCCGTGCTGGCCGACGTGCCCACGCCGCCGCGCGTGGCCGGCTTTGACATGCCTGTGCGCCGCAGCCAGGGCGAGGACTACCTGGCCCAGGTGGACGAATGGCATGCCGCCATCACCCGCCGCTGGCAGGCGACGATGGCCCAGGCGCTGGCCGACGGGCTGCAGCCGCGCCAGGCCGAAGGACCACTGCACGTGGCCCTCCTGGTCTGGGGCGACCCCTCGCTGTACGACAGCACGCTGCGCATCGCCGCGCGCATGCAGCCGCCGCCCGTGCAGGTGCATGTGGTGGCCGGCATCACCGCCATCCAGGCCCTGACCGCCGCCCACGCGCTGGCGGTGAACGAGATCGGCCAGCCCTTCACCGTGACCACCGGTCGCCAGCTGCGCGACCACGGCTGGCCCGCCGGGGTGGACACCGTGGTCGTCATGCTGGATGGGCAGTGCAGCTTCACCCACATGCCGCCGGCGCTGGCGCAGGACGTGGACATCTGGTGGGGCGCCTACGTGGGCATGGCCCAGCAGGTGCTGGACCACGGCCCGCTGACCGAGGCCGGCGCGCGCATCCTGGCCACGCGCGCCGCCGCGCGCGCGCAGCACGGCTGGATCATGGACATCTACCTGCTGCGCCGCCGCAGCGCGGCAGCCCCTGCCACGGCGTTTAGCTCTTGAAAAAGTAGCAAATACCTATGATTTAACAAGGACTTCCAGCCTATTTCGGTTGGAAGTCCTTTTTTTGGGTGCGCCAAGCGCTCTGTTTTTTTGCGTGCGACGCAGACCGTCCCTGGACCGTCCACCCAGGGTGGACAGCCACCCTGCGCACCGACGCCGCAGGCCACGCTGGGCGGGGCACCCTCGCCCGCCCGTACGCAGGGCGCCGCCGCGCTCGATGCAGAAGCTAGAAAACAAGATTAAGCGATTGATATAAAACAACTTTATTTTTTAATAATTTTAAATGGGCACACATATGGGCACACGCATCTGACCTGCCCCTTTTGGAAGGCTTTTCTTCACGAGCACACATAGAGGCGAAATTTCTGGATTAGGCACCGCTCAACGTTCTGAACACCTTCCCGCGGGCGCTCATGATGTTGCGTGGCTTTCCACGCTTGCGTCCAGCTAACCCCAAAAGCGGGCGCTGGCGCAGTTGTCTGGCCACTGGCACCGGATTGATGTTTGGTTGGTTAAAAGTGCTGCCTCAGTTTGCTGGTTTCTCGCAATCCAGTTTGCTGGTTTCCAGCAAACTAGGTTGCTGCTTTCACGCAAACTAGATTGCTGCTTTTCTGCAATCTGGAATACAGGGTGAAGCGAATCAAAGAAGCGCCGTCGGCACGCCTACCCGGTTGGAGCCTGCCTACCGCTGCCCAACGCCCGATATAGGTCAAGCGCTGCGTTCTGCCGGTCCAGCAGCAGCGAAACAAACAGAGCCTGGGCCGAGAACAGGCTGTTGCGCGCGCAAATCTCAACCAGCACCGTGCTTTGCAAGCAGCTGAACACTGCATTGCCATCATCTGAGCTGTCCGCGACAATACTTTCAGTGCTCGCTCCCAGGCCGTCACGCGTAGGTGTAGTGGCGGTTTGCGCAGGCTTCTTGGAATCAAATCCTTCCTTTTGGCCACCGGGCACCCGAATCTGAAAGCCGGTCAGCATCCACGCATTGTTGCCACCCGACCGGACCAAAATAGCGCGCTGCCCCTGGTAGTCCAAGTGCAGGGGTAGAGTTACCCACCTCGATCCGGCGCGCTTCCTCCCCCTTCGCAATGGTCTGTACCAGGCCTTCTTCCAGCAGCTGGATAGCCTCTTGGCGTGTCATGCCGTCCTTGGCCTGGCGTTGCGCCAGGATGTGGGCGATCCCGCGCTTGTCATCCCCCCACACGAAGTCTACCCAGCCCAGGCCCGCGCGGTGCATGGCGCGGGCCGGCAGGATGTAGTCACGAATGATTTCGGCGTCGGACAGCGCCAGCGAACGGAAGCCGGGCACATGCTGGCGCAGCCAGGAGCGAATCGCGACGATGGCGCGGTTGCACGAAATTCAGCTTGGGCGTGGTCTGCGCCATTTCGGCCAGGACTTCTTCGGCCGCCACGCGGCGGCACAGGTCGATACCACCACGCAGGCCGTATTCCTGAATCTTGGTATCCACCAGAGCCCGGAGCATCGTGGCGATCTGGTTCAGGACGGGCGCCAGCTGCTGGTCAAACAATCCATCGTGTCCAAGCACCCCACTCGCCAGCATGCGGTCGGTGTCGTTCAGCTTGATTTCCATCGCACAGTGACCCACCAGCCACCAACAATCTAGCGCAGCATTTCCAAGTTTTTGTACCTTGGAAATGTCAAGTTTTGTCTGGTTCTCATGGGGTTGGGTTTTAAGCCGTGCCTTTCCGTTCAGTTTGTCGGTTCTTCCTGGGGCGACCGCCTTTCTTTCCATTACGGCGGCTGGCAGCCTTGCCCTTTTTGGTTTTGGGCCCCGTGGACAAGCCACCATGCAACTTGCAGCGTCCGCCGCGATACAGGACCTTGCTTTTGCAGGGAGTGCCCTTGCGCGTCCTCGCGCCACAGCAGTCGCTGTGGAGATGGAAGGACGCAGGTTCGTGATCAGCGCTCTGATTGCCAGGTGCTGGTGCCGGTAAGGCATGTGGTTGAGTGGGGTGGTGCATGGGTGCCTCTGTCTTGCAATTGAACGTACTTGTGTGTCGTCCAATCTCAGGGAATCCGGGCATTGAGCAGCCACCATTTCAAAAGCACGCAGTTCAGCGGCACTGTCGCCACCAGCCAACTGGTGCGTTGAAGAGTCGGTTGCGGGTACTTTGCGGCCGGCCACGATGGGATTGGTGCTGCCCGTACCCTGGTGACGCTTGCCTGGAGTACCGATCGAGGCTGGGCCAGGATGCCAAGGCTGGTATGGATGGGCCAAGTGGGAGCAGCGCCAGCAAACCCTACAGAGCATAGGGTTCGCTTTTGCAGGGCTGGCAACTTCAGCCCAATCACGACATGCATGGGAGGCGAGGAACTGCAAGTGGCTTCTGAGATGGCACGGGCGCCAGCCGCACTGGCCGCAGGCTTGGACCGTGCAGGTGCCGTAATGTGGGCGCGTTGGTATTCCGGGCTTTGGCGATAGCGTTCCGCAGCCGCGCCACGGAGCTTGGTGATGGGCTTGGTTAAAATCTCCGCCATCGTTTTCGTGCGCTTGGGGCGGCAACGAGGGCGAGGCGGACTCAGGGTGTCGGCGGGCCCCAACGTCGGGGCCAGGGCTGCATAAAACTGCTGGGGGGCTTCTTCGATACAGTTGCGAAGCAGTTGGGCCACGCAACTTTCCCACATCGGGTCCTTGCGGTGCTGGAGTGCGCGAATGACTTCCCCGGCCATTTGTTCTGCCGTCAGCGCCATCTCGGAATGGTCCAGCAGGCCTAAAGCGGCTGCGTGGGGCTGCATGGTTTGTTCAAAGCGCGCCAAGCGCGCACGCAGCTGTGCTTTACCACCCAGTAAATCCGAGCCTTGCATCCGCCCGTGGACCAGGGGAACGATCAGCACATGCATGTGCTGTGCGCTTTCATCCTTGTGCACGACCGCGCTCAGGATGTTGGCGCTGCCAAACTCTGTGGCCATCCAGTCCAAAGCAGCTTGGAAGTACGCGGATTCGTCATCGCGGATGCCCACAGGCAGGCTGACCAAGGCCTCGATCAGGCGCACGGCATCCACCCGGAGCTTGTCGATCCCTGCTGCTTCCAGCTGTGCTTTGTAGGCAGCGTTGACCGCATCAGCCGTCTGGTGCCCGAGCAAGACGAGGTTGAGATGCTGCTGGCCTGGGGTGATGTTGGGCGTCAAAGCCAGCTCGCGCAGATTGTGCCGAGCCGCCCGCAGCGCTGCCGTGGGGCCCTTGAGCTTGGCAAAGCGCACCAGCAGGTTGGCAGAGCGTGTACGGCGGTCCATGTGCACGCGTGCCCCTCAAATGACTCCAGCCGTGACGAGCACGGCTGGGTGGAAGAGGGCCAGCGAACGCATGGCGGGGCCGCAGTTTAGTGGATACCCAAAACGCGGCGCAGCTCGGCGACCGACCAGGCCAAGCGGTTGTTGATGCGGGCAGGGCGCAGCGGCCCTGTTTCCTTGCAGGCCCACAGGCGCAGGGTCTGCTCGGAGCGGTTGAGGTGGAAAGCCGCCTCGGCGGTGGTGATGTGGGAGCGGGTTTCTTCGTCCAGGCAGCCTGCCATGCAGACCACAGCACCAGTGTCTGTGTTGATACGCGTGGAATCGCTACCACCGTGGAAGCGGCACTCCGAGGTCTTCCGGTTTCCACGGCCCGTCGGTTTCAGCCCTTGCACTTCATCAAAAGTCGAAGCCTTCGGCAGGAGGTCACGATCAAAATTCATGATCGCCCCCTTACTTCTGGCGGCTGGCAGCAACGCGCGCTGTCAACCACTCATCTACTTCCGATTCAACCCAGCCGACGGCCTTGGCACCCACGGAGATGGGTTTGGGAAAGGTGGAGTCGAAATCCCCCGGGCGCTTGGGGTTCCAACGCATCTTGGCGTAGATGCTGGAACGCGACAGCCCTGTGCGCGCCTCCAGTTGTTTGCGACGAATGATGGTCAGCGCTTTGGTAGTTGGTGCGGCCATTTCTTACCTCCTAGAGATTCAGAAAGCCGATGCGTTCTGCACCGGCACGGCCGCAGTCTCGAAAAATTTTCCCGATCGCCTAACCCCTGATAAAGCGCTTTATCAGGGGTTGCTTATGCAAACAGATTTTCCAAAACAGACGCAGGGAAGCCATTGAAAACATCCTGGTACTTGATATAGGCCTTCTCTACCGCCTTGTCCCCAGCATCCGCACTGTGAAAACGATTCGCTGCCTCACCGATTGCCTCCAGCTTGGTTTGTCCTTGACGGCGTGCCCACACGACATAGGCAGCACAGCGAATATCACGGAGCTCCGTATCCTCGCGCTGGTGTTTTCCACGGGGCAGCGTGAACCCAAAGGCTTGTTCCGGCGTGGACCGCTTTCTCTGCTTGTGCCACTCGTCCGTGTCATCGCACAAACGTCCCATGACGATGCGAAAGTACCGAATGAACAACGGGTCCTGTATCGACACCACATCGGCATCTTTCAGCCGCTGGTTGAAATACTCTGCCAATTGCAGCGCCAGCTCTGGATCATGCCCTGCCTCGAAATTGCACAGCGCAGCATCCAACCCCTCGTCACTGCTGAGATCCCACTTCATCGTTTTCCTTTCGTTGTCAGTTTGGTGTGCATTCGGACAATTCACATCCACGCTGCCGCATCGGCCTAACAGCTCTCTGCTGCAAACGAACAGCGTCGATCATGACAAGCAGTGCAAGGCCTACATCGCCCACTCTTCACCCAGGGCATGCGCCTGACGCAGCACCAGTTCTACCGCCGCATCAGCCGCATCTGGTGGGTACTTGTACTTGCGCAAAACCCGCTTGACCATCAGCCTCAACTTGGCCCGCACGCTCTCGCGTTCATTCCAGTCCACGCTCAGGTTCTGGCGCAGGTTCTCGGTCAGCTCGTGGGCGATCTTCTTGAGGGTTTCATCGGTCAGCTCCCGCACCGCTGATTCATTGGTGGCCAGGGCGTCATAAAAGCGCACCTCGTCCTCGGTCAGACCCAGCAGCTCACCCCGGCTGGCGGCCTCGCGGAACTTCTTGGCCATCTCGACCAGTTCTTCCATCACCTGGGCGGTTTCAATCGAGCGGTTCTGGTAGCGCTTAATCACGTTGCCCAACAGATCGGAGAACTTCTTTTCCTGCACCACGTTGCTGCCAAAGCGGCTCTTGATTTCACCTTCCAGCAAGCGCTCCAACAACTCCACCGCCAGGTTCTTCTCTGGCAGGTTCTGCACCTGGGCAAGGAACTCATCGTCCAGCAGCCCAATATTGGGTTTGTCCAAACCCACGGCATCAAAGATGTCCACCACCTGATCGGACACCACGGCGTTGCTGATGATCTGGCGGATGGCTTCGTCGCGCTGTTCGTCGGTGCGCTTTTTGGCGGTGATGTCCCGTTTGGTCAAGATGACCTTCACAGCCTGCATGAAGGCCACTTCCTCGCGCACCGCCTTGGCTTCGTCAAGGGTGCAGCACAGCGAGAAGGCTTGGGTCAGTGCCAGGGTGGTATCGGCAAAGCGGCGTTTGCCGTCCTTGCCGCCTTCTTCCCGCAGGCCCAAGATATGGTTGGCTGCTCGGGCGAGGGTTTGATGCCCCCCGGTCAGGAAATCGCTGTAATCGCAGCCATGCAGCATGGATTGCAGGACATCGAGCTTCTCCATGAGGACGCTGTACGCCTCGCGGGCATCCACTGTGGGGGTGCCACGGCCTTTGCTGGCCGTGTACTCCTTCATGGCGGCTTTGAGTTCGTTGCCGATCCCGATGTAGTCCACCACCAGGCCGCCTTGTTTGCCCTTGAAGACGCGGTTCACCCGTGCAATGGCTTGCATGAGGTTGTGGCCCTTCATGGGCTTGTCCACGTACAGGGTGTGTACGCACGGGGCATCGAAGCCCGTGAGCCACATGTCGCGCACGATCACCAGGCGCAGCGGATCAGCGGGATCCTTGAAGCGTTTTTCCAGGCGTTTTTTGACCTTGCCGTCGTAGATATGGGGACGCAGCAGGGCTTTGTCGCTGGCAGAGCCGGTCATCACGATCTTGATAGCGCCTTTTTCTGGGTCGCTGTCGTGCCAGCCAGGGCGCAACTTGATGATCTCGTTGTACAGGTGCACGCAGATGTCGCGGCTCATGCCCACCACCATGGCTTTGCCCGATTGGGCGGTGCTGCGCTCTTCAAAGTGCGCCACCAGGTCAGCGGCCACGCTGGCCACACGGGGCTCGGCCCCAACGATTTTTTCCAGGGCGGCCCAGCGGCTTTTCAGTTTGGCTTGCTGGCTTTCTTCCTCGTCCTCGGCCAGTTCATCGACTTCGTCGTCGATGGCTGGCAGGTCTTCGTCTTTCAACCGCAGCTTGGCCAAGCGAGACTCGTAGTAGATGGCCACGGTAGCGCCATCTTCCTTAGCCTGCTGCATGTCGTACACATGGATGTACTCACCAAACACGGCGCGGGTGTCGTGGTCAGAGCTGCTGACCGGGGTGCCGGTAAAGCCCACAAACGTCGCATTGGGCAACGCATCGCGCAGGTGCTGGGCATAGCCTGCCTGGTACTTTTCTTCGCCAGGCTTGCCTTTGAGGGTCGCCTTGAAGCCATATTGGGTGCGGTGCGCTTCGTCGGCGATCACCACGATGTTGCAGCGCTCGGACAGCACGGGGAAGATGTCCTCATCCTCCCCCGGCATGAACTTCTGGATGGTGGCAAAAATGATGCCGCCCGAGGGACGATTGCCCAGCTTGGCACGCAGGTCTGGACGTGTCAGTGCCTGCGTGGGCTGTTCCCGCAACAGGTCTTGGGCCAGGCTGAACACGCCAAAGAGTTGACCATCCAAATCGTTGCGGTCGGTGATCACCACGATGGTGGGATTCTCCATCGCGGCTTCCTGCATCACACGGGCGGCAAAGCAGGTCATGGTGATGCTCTTGCCGCTGCCCTGGGTGTGCCATACCACCCCGCCCTTGCGGGATGCACCAGGCCGCGACGCGGCCACCACTTCTTCGATGGCAGCACGCACCGCGTGAAACTGGTGGTAGCCCGCGATCTTCTTAACCAGCTGTCCGTCGTCCTCGAACAGAACGAAGTAACGGATGTAGTCCAGCAGGTACTGGGGCGCCAGCACACCGCGCACCAGCGTTTGCAGTTCCTGAAACGGCCCCAGGGGATCGATGTTCACCCCATCAATCGTGCGCCAGGCCATGAAGCGCTCGGCGTTGGCAGACAGGGACCCCATCAAGGCATCGGTGCCGTCCGAAATCACCAGCACCTCGTTGTACTGGAACACGTCCGGGATCTGCTCCTTGTATGTCTCGATCTGGTCAAACGCCTTCCAGATGTTGGCGTTTTCATCGGCAGGATTCTTCAGCTCCAGCAGCGCCAGCGGCAGGCCGTTGACGAACAGAATGACGTCGGGGCGACGGGTTTTGTGCGGGCCTTTGATGGTGAACTGGTTGACGGCCCACCATTCGTTCTTCTCGGGGTGCGTCCAGTCAATCAGGCGCACGAAGTCGCCGCGTGTCTCTCCGTCCTTTTGATACTGGACCGGCACGCCGCCCACCAGCAGCTTGTGGAAGGCACGGTTGGCAGACAGCAGAGAGGGGATGCCCAGATCCAAAACCTGCTTGATGGCATCTTCACGGGCAGCCACGGGAATGCCTGGGTTCAGGCGGTTGATGGCCTCGCGCAGCCGAAAGGGCAGAACAACCTGGCGGTAGTCGGCGCGCTCGGGCGAAGACCCGTCGAAGGCGATGTCGGGCCCATACCGATGGGTGTAGCCCACATCCTCCAGCCAGGCCAGGGTTTCTTGTTCGAGTTGCTCTTCAGTCACGCTCAATCCCTCCAGTGCGGCACCACCCCATGGCTCCGCTTGTGTATTTCGGCGGGTCTACGCCCGGTACTCTCACCCCAGCAAGCACTCCGCATCTCAGCCAGACGGCCACATCCACAGTGGCTGCCAACGTAGCCAACGGCTGTCCTTGCTGCGGTCGTGATGGGTGCCATATCGATGCTCTTGGCAGTAATCCGGGCATTAGGCTAAACTTCGTAACTAAGTGGATTGGGGGTTCCTGGTCGGCGCTACAGCCTCGGTGGGTTCATCGGGGCTTTTCGCTTTCTGGGGTGGATAAATCACCAAGCCCACATCCTGATAGCCGGTGCCCACACAGGCACGGCCACCATCACAGTAGAACTTTTTCTTCAGCACATCGAACGCAAGGTTCGGCTGTGCAGGGCGCAGGTAATTCAAGCCGACGGGCCGAGCCACCAGGTCGGCCAGCTGCAAACCCGCCAAATTGGTCTTTTTGTCGGCGAACACCACGTCAAACGGCAACACCCGGTTGCCGGGGTTGTCGCCATCGCAGACACGGCGAAATTCCAACTCCAGCTCGGCATCTTCTTTCTTGCCACGGCACTCCACCACCACGTGGGTCTTCACGCCATCCTGCCCCTTCTCGGCCAGGAAACCACGCAGTGCCTCCAACCCCATACCCAGTGCAATGTGGTACGGATTGGTCAGTGTCCCAGCGGATCGGTGCATCCGTGCTTTGTCCACCACGCACGCAATCAGGATGAAGTTGCTGGCTTCCATGATTGAGGTCAGCCCCGCCATGAACGCATCGCGCGTGGGCCGATGCGCGAGAAAGGCGAAGTCGCCCTTCTGTTTGCGGATTTCGTTCTCGTGCAGAACCACGCTGTCATGACCAAAGTAGTTGAACTTCAGCTTCTCGACGGCCGGCACGATCTTTTCTGCGTAATGCCGTTTGTGAAAGACGCACAGCGCCAGCACGAACACCGGGTAGTCCCTGTCAATGCTGGCCAGGGAGTGGTCTCCGCTTTCATCCACATACACCACATAGTCGCTGAACCGGCGGCCCGCGGGTTCCTGCGGAGCCTGCTCAACGGGTATCGCCTCGACGGATTCAAACAGCGCGTATTGGGTACCTGCGGGGGTCATGGTGTGGGGTTGACGAAGTTCAGTGAATAAAAATGCCTGTAGCACTTATGGAGTAAGCGCAAGCAGCTATTAAAAATAAATCACTCATGCTGACAGCGTACCGCCCAAGGCGGCCTCGGTGGCGGCCAGCGCTTCGGGCAGGCGCAGCTGGCCGGAAATTAGGCGGGGGAGCAGGGTGTCGCGGAGGGTGGAAAGGGTTTGGGCTTTGCGCTCATTGACGGCAACACGTTGTTTGAGCGGGCGCACAAGCTCGTCAAAACTAGTCAACACCTTCATTGATGGCACGACGACGGACAAGCTGGCGAGTTTCGATCGCCCAAGTTCTGTCTGTCCAGTTGAGCCTTCTCCCATCGCTTCAATTTCAGGCTGTTTGCGCGCCATGAACTGCCCGAGATAGGGCCAACTTAGATCAGGCCCTGCGCGGACAACCGTGACGTGAGAGTCAACGATGATTGGCTCTGGCAGGTACAAAACTTGTGCCACCCGACCCAATGTGCCAACGCCTGTTGAGTTCACCAGCACATCGCCAACAGCTACTTCTCGACCGTCAATTTTCCGCTGTGAGGGGTCATGCCTACGCCCCTTGGCGAAGTCAACCGAAAAGTCTCGAATGCACTTTTGATTGAGGACAAGGACGCCCCCTACTTCGAGGTACTTGGGTGACAAACCGCGATTGAGGTAGCTACAAACCGAGCCAAGTGTTCCAACTCGCCACCCCCTCGGCACCTCCCCCAACTCCGACGTTTCAAACCCATCGGGAAACAGCGCTGCGGTGGCCTCGTCCATGCCTCCGGGCGCGCGGCCCTCCATCTTGGCGCGCACGGGGTCGAAATCTACGAACCAGGACTTGAACAGGGCCTGGGCGATGGCTTCGAGGGTGGCGTTGGTTTCGCGCAGGAGAGTGATGCGGTCGTCGAGGGCGCCTACAAGTCCTGCGATGGCTCGCTGCTCTATCGGAGAAGGAATCTGAGTTTCTATCGCATTCAGCGTGGTCTGATTAATCAAGGGTTGGCCAGAGCCGCTGCGCCAATTATTCAGATTTAGCTGCTTGAGAAGGTAATACAGAAAGCTGGGGTCGTTCTCTCCCTTCGCGGTTGCTCGGATCGCGTTATCCGTCACCCAGCAAGCTTCACTAGAAAAATGAACCGAGCCACAGTAGGAGCCGACACGGCCAATCACGATTGTGTTCGGCTGGGAGTTGAACTCCCGGGCTTTGCCAATCAACCCGTTTGACCCGAATACCGGAACAGGAGCAGCGTCTTCCCGATCTGGGCTGGTACGTCCGTTTGCAAAACTCAAGACTTCTTCAAGTCGTGTGAGACGCAGCTCAGAACTCATACCCCAGCCCTCCCAGCTTCGCCCGAATCACAGCATCCAGCTCTGTG
>NZ_BBJR01000046.1 GCF_000739875.1 Comamonas aquatica NBRC 14918 | reverse complement strand
CCGAAGCCATCTACCGCACGCTCTTTGTTCAAACACGCGGGGCTTTAAAGAAAGAGCTTCTGGAGCACCTGCGGCGTACCCGGGGGATGCGTCGCTCGCGCCACTACACGCAGAAAACACCCATTCATGGGCGTATCGTCGATGCAGTGCCCATCAACGAGCGTCCAGCCTGCATTCAGGATCGGGCAGTTCCAGGCCACTGGGAAGGCGATCTGTTGTTCGGCGATGCCTACAGCCAGATTGCGACGCTGGTCGAGCGACACACGCGCTACGTGATGCTGGTCAAGCTGGTGGACAAAGACTCCTACACAGTCGCTGCGGCGCTGGCCAGGCATGCACAGACCTTGCCGCAAGAGCTCTATCGCTCCTTGACCTGGGATCGAGGATCGGAGATGGCGGGGCACAAGCGCTTCACGGTGGCCACCGACATCCAGGTCTACTTCTGCGATCCGCAAAATCCATGGCAACGCGGAACGAACGAGAACACCAATGGGTTACTCAGGCAGTATCTGCCTAAGGGCCTCGACATCTCGGGCTACTCACAGGATGAGTTGGATGCGATTGCCCGAAAGCTAAATGAGCGGCCCAGGAAAACCTTAGGGTACAGAACCCCGGCTGAGATGTTTAACGAGTGCGTTGCATCGACCGGTTGAATCCACAGGGCAAAGGGAACTGCCGTGCGTGGTCGGCCCGCCGGACGTGGCACGACCAGGGTTTAGCGGGTAGGAGAGGACGCTCAGGCGGCGCTGGGGGCCACCCCGAGCAGGCTTTGCAGATGGCTGCTGGAGGTGGTGTATTGCAGCAGCACGGGCTTGTCGGTCAGGTATTCCGCGATCGAGAAAGCCGCCAGCGTGGCTTCGTGAAAGCCGCAGACAATCAGCTTGCGCTTGCCCGGGTAGTGGTTGATGTCACCCACGGCGTAGACGCCCGGGGCTTCGGTGACGAAGGTGCCCGTGTCCACGGGCAACTGCTTTTTGACCAGCTCCAGCCCCCAGTCGGCCACGGGGCCGAGCTTGGGCGAGATGCCCTGGAACACCAGCCACTGCTGCACCGGCAGGCTGTGCGGGCTGCCATCGGGCAGGCTGACGTCGAGGGCCTGCAGCGCCGTGCCATCGGCCTGCAGCGCCAGGGGTTGGGCGGCCAGCACGCGGATGCGGCCGGCGGCCTGGTGGGCCTGCAGCTGGGCCAGCAAGGCTTCAGGGGCGGTGAAGACCTCGCGGCGGTGCATCAGGGTGACGCTGGCCGGTGCTTGGGCCAGGGCGTCGATGGCGGCCTGCACGGCCAGCTCATCGCCGCCATGCACCAGCACCTGCTGCCCGCGCAGGGGCAGCCGGGCCAGATCGGCCGGGTGGTAGTGCACGCTGTTGCCGACCAGGGCGTCGATGCCGTCGACCTTCACGGCCTTGGGCACGAACGAGCCCACGCCCGCAGCAATCACCACGGCCTTGGCGCGCAGCGTGGTGCCGGTGGAGGTGCCCAGCAGCCACTGGCCGTCGTCCTCCTGCGCCAGGGTCTGGACCTGCTGGCCCAGGTGCAGCGTGGGGGCAAACGGCGCCATCTGTTGGCGCAGGCGCTGCACCAGCTCGGCCCCTGTGCACACGGGAATGCCCGGGATGTCGTAGATGGGCTTGTCTGGGTACAGCTCGGCGCACTGGCCGCCCAGGTGGGGCAGTGCGTCGATCAGGTGGCTGCGCAGCCCCTGCAAGCCCAGCTGGAACACCTGGAACATGCCCACCGGGCCTGCGCCGATCACGGCGACATCGGTGGACAGCGGGGCGGAGCAGGTGGGGGCAGAGGTCATACGGGTGGGTGCAAAGCGATCAGGCAGCTACAAAGCAAACAGCCCCAGTGGGCTGGGGCTGATGGGGGGGCGATCGGAGCCAGCGTGGACGGAGGCGATCAACGCTCCAGCAAGCTGAGCTTACCTTCCTTGCCATTCCATTCATCGGCATCGGGCAGAGAAGCCTTGCGCTTGGTGATGCTCTTCCAGCCCTTGGCCACGGCCAGCTCCGCGTTGAGCTTGATGAAGTGCAGCTGGTCGGCCGGCGTATCTTCTTCCGCAAAGATGGCGTTGGCCGGGCACTCGGGAATGCAGACCGCGCAGTCGATGCACTCATCGGGGTCAATCACGAGGAAGTTTGGTCCTTCGCGGAAGCAGTCCACGGGGCAAACATCCACGCAGTCGGTGTATTTGCACTTGATGCAGTTTTCGGTGACGACGTGTGTCATGAGAGATTCTTCTTATGCAGTATGCAAGGGGATCGGTATTAACCCACGATTCTAGGTTTTTTCCTGAACCCTGCCAGCAGTGGGCATGGATTCAGGGGTATCAAGCTGCGGTTTCCGTGTGGCGGATCAAATCCGGGGGCGCGTTCAGCGCACCAGGACGGCTGCCGTGGTGGCGTTGCTGGCGGTGTCCACCAGGATCAGCGAGCCCAGGGCACGGCTGCGGTGGAAGGCGGCGGTGGGAATGGCTTCCTGCAGCGCAAACTCCACCACGCCGATGGCGTTGGGCTCCAGCTGGGCGGCGTCTTCTTCGGCCAGGGTGTTGACGTTCAGGCGGTGCACCACGCGCTGGGCCTTGGCCTTGACCCAGCGGTGGCCGTGCAGCGCCCAGTAGACGCGGCCGGGCACCAGGGGCTCGTTGTCCATCCAGGCCACGGTGGCGCTCAGGCTGCGGCTGCTGGGCCAGGCGGGCTGGGCGGTGGGGGTGTCGAAATCATCCTCGGCCACGGCGGCCTGCACGGGGGCAGCCACGATCCAGTCGCCGCGCGAGACATCCACCTCGCGGTCCAGCGTGATACCGGCGGACAGGCCCGCCGTCACGCCCTGGGGGGCGCGGGCATGGTCGATCACCTGGGCGATGGTGGCCAGCTGGCCGCTGGGCAGAATCTGCACCTGCGCGCCCACCTGGGCGCTGCCGGCGGCCACACGGCCCCAGAACACGCGGCGGCCCTGGGTGGTGACGGCGCTGTCGTGGAACTTCTCCACCCACTGCACGGGGAAGGCCAAGGGCAGATCGCTGTCGGCCGGGGTGTTGGGCAGCTGCTCCAGCAGTTGCAGCAGGCTGGGGCCGTCATAACCGGCCCAGCCATGGTGGGCGTTGACCACGTTGTAGCCCTTGAGGGCCGACACGGGCACGGTGGCCGCCACGGCAATGCCGGCGTCCTGGGCGAAGCGCTCCAGGGCGCCGCGGATGTGGGTGAAGGCCAGGGCCGGGTCGGCCACGGCGTCCAGCTTGTTGACGGCAAACACCAGCGAGTGCACGCGCAGCAGATGGGCCAGCAGGCTGTGGCGGCGCGTCTGCGGCAGCAGTTGCAAGCCGGGGTTCTGCCAGTCCAGCTTGGTGGCGTCCACCAGCACCACGGCGGCGTCGGCGCTGCTGACGGCCGTGACCATGTTGCGCGTGTACTGCTCATGGCCGGGCGCGTCGCCGATGATGAACTTGCGCGCGTCGGTGTTGAAGTAGCGGTAGGCCACGTCGATGGTGATGCCTTGCTCGCGTTCGGCCGACAGGCCGTCGGTCAGCAGGGCCAGGTCGGTCTCGCCGCTCTTGGTCACGCCGGCCAGCTGGTCCTGCAGCACGGCGCGGGTGTCCACCAGCAGGCGGCCGATCAGGGTCGACTTGCCATCGTCCACCGAGCCGCAGGTGATGAAGCGCAGGGCAGAGACGTGGTCGGAATCAGAGTCAAATTGGCCGTTAGCGCCTGCTGTGCCTGCGCTAGTAGCTATGGAATTAATGATTTCAGTCATCGAAAGCTTTCAGTGAGTGAGTCAGGGCATGACCTCAACTCAGGCACGGCCCAACCCAGAACCACCGCGCAAGGGCCGCCCCGCCGCGTTGGTGGTGTTCCCCTTCCCAAAGGCGAAGCCTGCAAGAGAAGGGGGAAGGCGCGTGAGCGCCTCAGGGGGATGCATTAAAAGTAACCGTCTTTCTTGCGCTTTTCCATGGATGCTTCGCTGGTCTTGTCGTCCATGCGCGTGGCGCCGCGTTCGCTGACCTCGGCGGCCAGGGTCTCGATCACGATCTCGGCCGCCGTGGCCGCCGTGCTTTCCACGGGGCAGGTGCAGGTGATGTCGCCCAAGGTGCGAAAACGCACATCGCGCACCACGACCGTTTCGCCGTCTTTGGGCGGGGTCAGCTCCGTCACGGGCACCAGCAGGCCCTTGCGCTCGACGATGTGGCGCGGGTGGCTGTAGTACAGGCTGGGCAGGGCGATCTGCTCACGCTCGATGTACTGCCACACGTCCAGCTCGGTCCAGTTGCTGATGGGGAACACGCGGAAGTGCTCGCCGGGGGCAATGCGGGTGTTGAACAGGGTCCACAGCTCGGGGCGCTGGGCCTTGGGTTGCCATTGGCCAAAGCTGTCGCGGTGGCTGAAGATGCGTTCCTTGGCGCGGGCCTTTTCCTCGTCGCGGCGGGCGCCGCCAATCAGCGCATCAAAGCGGAACTCTTCAATCGCTTCCAGCAGCGTGACCGACTGGTGCGCATTGCGGGGCTCTTCCGGGTGGGCCAGGCGCACCGTGCCGCGCGCCATGGAGTCTTCCACGCTGCGCACGATGAGCTCGGCCCCCAGCTCCTGCGCCCGGAAGTCGCGGAAATCGGTCACTTCGGGGAAGTTGTGGCCGGTGTCGATCATCAGCAGCGGGTAGGGGATGCGGCCCGCGCCAAAGGCCTTCTCGGCGCAGCGCAGCATGACCAGCGAGTCCTTGCCGCCCGAGAACAGCAGGGCGGGACGTTCAAAGGCGGCGGCCACTTCGCGCAGGATGAAGATGGTTTCCTCTTCCAGCGCATCCAGGTGGCGGTTGCTGAGCTGGCTCAGCACGGGGGTGTCCACACGGGCGTTCATACAGATACTTTCAAACGAAATCGGGCTCTAGCGCTTATCCAGTAAGGGCTGGTAGCTATGGTTCTTAGTGGGATATGTGCAGGCCGCATTCGCGGTTGTCTTCACCCTTGGTGGGGTCCACGTAGTCGAAGTTGTTGGGCAGGCCGTGCTGCTCGCAGTATTCGTACAGGTCCTTGGACGACCAGTGCAGCAGGGGCGCCACCTTGATCAGGCCATCGGGGTTGATGCTGACCGGGTCCATGGCCGCACGCACGGCGGTGTCGGTCGCGCGCAGGGCGGTGAACCAGACCTGGGGCGCGGTCTCGCGCAGGGCACGGGCAAAGGGCTCCAGCTTCACCTCGGCGGTGAAGGCCGCGTGGCGCGGGTCATCCAGCGCGGGCGTGGGGCCTTCAACGGCCTCGCGGTGGGCGCGCGAGCGCAGCGGCAGGTAGATCTTGAGGTTGAGCCCAAGCTGCTTGGTCACCGCATCGGCAAACCGATAGGTGGCTTCGGTGTTGTAGCCGTTGTCCATCCAGACCACGGACACGTCGGGGCGGGCGCGCGTCACCATGTGCAGGATCACCGCCTCGAAGGGGCGGAAATTGGTGGTGACGATGGTGGGCAGGTCCAGGCCGACGGCCCAGTTCACCAGGGCCTGGGCGTCGCGGCCCAGTTCGGCATTCACCTGGGCCAGATCGAGGGTGGGGGCAAGTGCGCTCATGCGGTGGCCTGGCGTGCGTGGAAGTGGGGCAGGGGGTTCACGGCGTCGGCCTGGTAGTAGCCGCCGAAACGCTCGAACTGGCGCTGGGCATCGGCTGCGTCCACGCCTGCGCGCAGCACGGCGCTGCTGAAGCCGGTGCGCTGCATCTGCACCAGTTGGTCGATCAGCACATCGCCCGTGGCGCGGATGTCGCCGGCAAACTTCAGGCGGCGGCGCAGCAGGTAGGCCTGGCTGAAGGCGCGGCCGTCGGTGAAGGCGGGAAAGTGCAGGTCGATCTGCGTGATGCCGTCCAGGTTCACGTCCAGCACGTTGGTGTCGTTGGCCAGCACCAGCACGGTGGCCGTGCTGGCGGTCGGGGCCTGGTAGTCGTTGTGGGCCAGAATTTGCATGGTGGTTTCCTTGGGGTTCTGGGGGCTCAGACGGCTTCGGCTTCCACCTCGGCAGGCGCGGGGTGGCGCGCGGCCTTGCCGGCTTCCTTGAACGGGTCCAGGCCGATGCGGCGCACGGCGTCGATGAAACGCTCGCCGGGCTGGCGCAGGTCGCGGTAGGTGGTCAGCACGGCTTCCAGCACGTCGGGCACTTCGGCGGCCGAGAACGAGGGGCCGATCACCTTGCCGGCGCCGGCTTCGCCGGACAGCGTGGAGCCGTCCGAGCCGCCCAGCGTGACCTGGTACCACTCCTTGCCGTCCTTGTCGACGCCCAGGATGCCGATGTGGCCGCTGTGGTGGTGACCGCAGCTGTTGATGCAGCCGCTGATGTGCAGGTCGATCTCGCCGATGTCGTCCAGCTCGTCCAGGTCCTGGTAGCGCTGGGTGATGGCTTCGGCAATCGGCAGGCTGCGGGCATTGGCCAGGGCGCAGAAGTCGCCGCCGGGGCAGGCGATCATGTCGGTCAGCAGGGCCACGTTGGTGCTGGCCAGGCCCAGGGCCTTGGCCTGCTGCCACAGGGCGTGCAGCTCGCTGGCATGCACCCAGGGCAGCAGCACGTTCTGGTCGTGGGTGACGCGGGCTTCCCCGGCGGAGAACACATCCATCAGGTCGGCCAGGGCGTCCAGCTGGTCGCCGTTGGCATCGCCCGGGGCCTGGCCGGGGCGCTTGAAGGACAGGGTCACGGCGCGCAGGGCCGGGTTGCGGTGGGGGTGCACATTGCGCTGCACCCAGCGTGCAAACGCGGGCGAGGCGGCAATCTGCGCCTGCAATTCGGCATTGGCCTGCTCGGCGCCAATCGCGGGGTGGGACGACAGGTCGGGCTCGACGAACATGGCCGCCACGCGGTCGAATTCGGCCTGGGGCACGGTGTGGGGGCCGCCATCGACTTCGACGATCTGGCGGTATTCCTCTTCCACGGCGTCGATGTAGGCCTGGCCTTCGGCTTTGACCAGGATCTTGATGCGGGCCTTGTACTTGTTGTCGCGGCGGCCCAGCTCGTTGTAGACGCGCACGATGGCCTCGATGTAATTCATGATCTGGTTCCAGGGCAGGAACTCACGAATCTGCGTGGCGATCACGGGGGTGCGGCCCATGCCGCCGCCCACGAAGACCTTGAAGCCGACCTCGCCTGCGGCGTTCTTCACCAGGTGCAGGCCCACATCGTGCCAGCCGGTGGCCGCACGGTCTTCGGCCGCGCCGGTGATGGCGATCTTGAACTTGCGCGGCAGGAAGGCGAACTCGGGGTGCAGCGTGGTCCACTGGCGCAGGATTTCGGCGTAGGGGCGGGGGTCCACGGCCTCGTCCACGGCAATCCCGGCCAGGGCGTCGGTGGTGGTGTTGCGGATGCAGTTGCCGCTGGTCTGGATGCCGTGCAGGTTCACCGTGGCCAGCAGGTCCATCACGTCGGCGGCCTTGGACAGCGGGATCCAGTTGAACTGCACGTTGGTGCGCGTGGTGAAGTGGGCGCAGTGCGTGGGCAGGAAGGTGGTGCCCAGCTTGCCCTGGCCGTCCATGGCGGCCTGGAAGACGGCGGCTTCGGGCTCGTCGTACTCGCGTGCCACGCGGGCCAGCACCCGCACCTGGGCGGCATTGATTTCGCCATACGGCACGGCCACGCGCAGCATGGGGGCGTAGCGCTGCACATACCAGCCGTTTTGCAGGCGCAGGGGGCGGAAGTCGTCTTCCGCCAGCTTGCCGGTCTGCCAGCGCTCCAGCTGGTCTCGGAATTGGTCAGCGCGTTGCTGGACAAACGCTTGGTCGAATTCGGTGTATTGGTACATGGCGCAGTCGCGATCGTGGAAAGCTGGGTCTTGTCGTTGGAAACCCTCTGGCTGCGCACTGTATGAAATCTCTTTATAAAAACAAACGATTGTTTTGTTGTTGTCTTATATCTCCGTGAAATATGGCCTGAAGTTAAGACTTGCTCGTCCGCAGCGGACGCCATGCGGAGACATCGCAAAAAGCCCGTGTGGTCCAGCCCACGCGCAGCCTCGGAATGTTTGATGGATGCGGTTTTTACCGACAGAATGCCGGGAATTTCTTCACCAACGCACCCTATGCACTGTCACCACTGCACACATCCGCTGTCCGATAACGCCAAATTTTGCAAACAATGCGGCACGCCCACGCAGGCGGCTGCCGGGACGGAGGAGGTGGCCGTGACCAAGCAGGCGTGCAGTGCCTGCGGGGCGCTGTGCTCGCCCGGTGCCAAGTTCTGCCTGCAGTGCGGCGTGGCACGCACCGCAGCCGCAGTGGTGACCCCGACTCCGGCCTCGACCCCGTCTGCGCCGCTGGTCAGCCCGCCCGTTCCGGTGACGCCCGCTGCGGACCCTGTCGCACCAACCCCGCTGGTGACGGGGCCTGCGGTCAACCCGTCCAAGCCCGCCGCCTTGCAGCCCAAGCTGCTGGCGCTTGTGGTGGTCGGGGTGTTGGCCGTGGCGGCCGGCGGCACCTGGATGCTGTTCAAGCCGGGGGCGCAGACGGTCATCAACGCCGAGCGCCTGAACGATCCGACCCCCAGCCTGCCGGAGGACGAAGACAAGGCCCGGGCGGCGAATATCGTGGGGCCCCAGGCCGAGGCGCTGGACCCCGCGCCCGCCGCTGAGGCCCTGCCAACCCCGGCAGAACCCGCCGTGGTGGCTGCTCCGCAGCCGCTGGAGCCCGCCGAGGCCCCCACGCCGGCCCCGGTGGCGGCCACGCCCAAACCTGCGGCCCCCAAGCCTGTGGTGCCCAAGCCGGCCCCCAAGCCTGCCAACACGCTGGACAGCTTGCTGGATTGACGCGCCACGGGCCTGCCATCCACCACCACAACCGAGGAAGGACGCCACATCGCTAGGGCCGCGTGGCTGACATCTTCCCGACAGATTCCGAGAGACCGAGAGAGAGAGAGGTGAACCCATGCGAATGATCAAGACAACCGTGGTGGTGGCTGCACTGCTGACCGTGACAGGCTGTGCCACCATGGACGAGGCCAGCAATTCGCTCAGCTGCATGCTGGCCCGCGCCACCGGCAAGGCCTGCGGGGGCCAGGAAGCTGCCATGGCCAGCACGGGCCAGGGCGGGCGCTTCGAGCAGTTGCAGACCGTGTTCGAGCAGGAAATCCAGACCGCCCGCGAGGCCCAGGCGCGCGCCGTGGCCGCGACACAGCCGCTGGGGCCCAAGCAGCGCGCCGTGGCTGGCGAGGTGGCGGTGATCCACGTCGACATCACCGACAGCCGCAGCCAGCAAAAGCGCAACATGCGCACCCTGGATGCCATGACCCTGGACATGCCCCTGGGCGGCAAGGGCAAGGACGGCTACACCCAGGCCATGGACGAGATCAAGGACCTGGCCAACACCCTGGCCGACAACCGCGGCAGCGCCAGCATCCTGGTGCAGCAGAACCCGGCCGATGTGAAGGCCAAGCGCGTCAACACCGCCTCGGGCAGCACCAAGAGCCCGGCCGGGCAACCGATTGCGGTGGAAAAACAAACCACCGCCAATGTGCCTGCCGGGGTGGAGCGCTACACGGTCAAGGCCGGCGCGATCCGCGGCAGCCTGTGAGGTCATGGGGGTCCGCGGACCACTGCGGGCCCCAGGGATGGCGGGCACACCGCCACCCATCGCTTGTCAAAAAGAAAGAGGGACGGGATGAGTTCTAGACTGCAAAACATTCAATTTTCGGCGCTGGCGCGCGCGGGCGAAGGCCTGACGCAATGGCGGCCCCTGGCCATGGGCTTCATCACGCTGGTGGCGTGTGGCCTGCTGGTCTTTGTCAGCCAGGCCCTGGCCCGTGGCATGGGCGGCTTTGCCGGCGTGCTGCTGTTCGGCCTGCTGATGCTGGCGACCGCGGTGGTCTTCTTCTCCGGCGTTTCCGCCGTGGGCGTGATGCTGATGGACAAGGCCCAGGGCATCGCCGTGCGCGGTTTTGCCGATGCGGCCTACGCGGGTCTGCTGTGCGTGCCCAAGTTCCTGGGGTTGGCGCTGCTGGCCCTGGTGGCCACGCTGGTGTTCTACCTGGTGGCGGCCATCATCTACTTCGTCTGCAAGATCCCAGTCCTGGGGGCGGTGCTGGCCTTTGTGGCGCACCCGGTGCTGATCATCGCGGCGTCCACCTTGATCGTGGCCTGGGTCTGCGTGGTGGCGCCCATGTTCGCGCCCGCCGTCTGGAGCGGCCTGCCGTTCAAGGCCGCTCTGGCCAGCGTGATCGGCATCGCCCGCAACCGCCTGGTCGAGGTGGTGCTGATGCAGATCGTGCTCTACGTCATCCTGATGGTCATCACCGGCCTGCTGTTCATGGGTCTGCTGCCGGCGTCGATCAGCCTGACGGCCATGGGCACTGGCATTGCCGCTGGTGGCGCGGGGGGCATGGGGCTGGAAGGCCTGATGTACATGGGCCCCCGGGCCCTGTCGCACATGGGCATGTCGGGCTCGGTGATTGGGCTGTGGCTGGGTGTGGGCGTGCTGTTCTGCGTCATCTTCGCCCTGCTGGGCCAGGTGGCGGTGATGGGCCAGAACCTGGTCTATCTGCAAGCCAGCGCCAGCATCGACAGCACAGGCGAGGAGCAGGCCCTGGACGGTGTGTGGAGTGATGTGCGCAAGCGCGCCGAAGAAGCCAAGGAACGTGCCAAGGCCGCCGCCGAGCGGGCCAAGCAGGTCGCGGCACAGAAGGCGCAGGAAGTTGCCGCCGCCAACGAAGCACGCAAGGCCGCTGCGGCCGAGCAGGCGCAGCAGCAGGCCGCGTTGGCCGCCGAGCGGGAGGCCGCCCGCCAGGCAGCCGAAGCGGCACGTCTGCAGGCCGAACAAGCAGCCGCAGAACAAGCCGTAGCCGCGCAACAGGCTGCGCAGGAAGCCCAACGCTTGGCCGACGCACAGCCAGCGGCAGCCCCGCAGGCCCAGGAGGCCGCCCCGGCGGCCCCTGCGGTGGTGCCCAGCTGCCCCAGCTGCCACGGCCAGGTAGGCCGCACGGACAGCTTCTGTGAGCACTGCGGCCACAAGCTCAAGCCCTGAGCGGCACCGCGCACACAGCAAAAAGCCCCGCAGGGTCACCCTGCGGGGCTTTTTTTGATGCGCGGCTGCGGCGTCGGGCTCAGAAAGGCTTGGCGCCCATCAGGCCGGTCAGTGCCAGCAGGGCCAGCAATTGCACGGCCAGCAGGCCGCGGCGCTGCCCCAGCTTGGCGGGGCTGTCGGCGCGCTTGGCAAAGCCGATCGCCAGACCATGCACCACGTACAGGATCAGGCCGATGTAGGGGTACATCATCTGCTGCCAGGGGCCGACGAAGGTGATGGCCAGGCCGGTCAGCGCGGCCAGGCCGCCAAAGATGCGGGTGCAGACATAGACCAGCGCGCTCTTGCGGGCGGGCGTGGCCTGCCAGGCCAGGGCGGCAAAGCCGACCGCCAGCAGCAGTGTCAGCACGGCCAGCAGCATGTGGGAGTGTTTCAGGGCGGTATACATGGGCAATCGTGTTCCAGGGTTGTAGAAAGCAGGAGCTTGTCGCGCTGGTGTTGTGTGGTTTTGCCGGGGATTGTGCTTGGAAATGCTTTTGGCAGCCACGCTGTCAGCTATCTTTTTGCGCAGCACCGGCGCCGTGGGGCGCGCGCAGTGTCTCCAGGTGGATGCTGGTTTCCGTGTGGCTGATGCCCTTGATCAGCCGGATGCGCTCCAGCGCCCGCGCCAGCTCGGGCAGGGTGGCCACCTGCAGCTCGGCCAGCAGGTCCCACTGGCCGTTGGTGGCGTGCAGGGCCTGCACGGCGGGTTCGCCCAGCAGGCTGGCGGTCACGCGCCGGGCATCGTTGCCCTCGATGGCAATGCTCATCCAGGCCTGCAGGCCGCCGGTGTCGGCTGCGGGTTTGAGGCGCAGCGTGTAGCCGGCGATCACGCCCTCGTCCTCCAGCCGGCGCAGGCGGTTGGTGACCGTGCCGCGTGAGACGCCCAGCCGCGCCGCCAGCGTGGCCACGCTTTCGCGCGCGTTGTGGCGCAGCAGGGCGATCAGGCGTTGGTCGATCTGGTCCAGATTGGACATAGTGGCAATCCAGGTTGTCGAAATGACAGGTATTTAACGATTTTGAGTCAAATTTGGCAATTTGAATTGTGCTTGACCTGTGTCACGCTTGGTGCATCGCCCTGGAGCCCCCATGGCAGGAGGACCTATGACCCCCGTGACCCCCACCACCCACCGCTTGCCCCGCAACGCCGCACCCACCCCGGTGCACACCGAGTTCTTGAGCGCCAGCGACGCCGCCCACCTGGTGGCGCGCGTCGGCGTCGTGGCCTGCCTGCGCCAGATGGTGCAGGCGCTGGAGGCGGACTTTGCCCGCTGGAACGATTTCGACAAGACCGCGCGCACGGCGGCACACTCCGCCCACGGCGTGATCGAGCTGATGCCCGTGGCCGACGCGCACGACTACGCCTTCAAATACGTCAACGGCCACCCCGTCAACACCCAGCACGGCCTGCCCACGGTGATGGCCTTTGGCGCCCTGGCTGACGTGGCCACCGGCGCGCCGCGCTTTGTCAGCGAGCTGACGCTGACCACCGCCTTGCGCACCGCCGCCACCTCGGCCATGGTGGCGCGCCGGCTGGCGCGGCCGGACAGTCGCTGCATGGCGCTGATCGGCAACGGCGCGCAAAGCGAATTCCAGGCCCTGGCCTTCCTGGACCTGCTGGGCGTGCGCACGCTGCGCCTGTTCGATGTGGACCCGGCCGCCTCGGCCAAGCTGCAGCGCAACCTGGCTCCTTGGCTGGACCAGTACGGTGCCAAGGCGGTGACCGTGGACAGCGTGCAGGCCGCCGTGCAGGGGGCGGACATCGTCACCACCGTCACCGCCGACAAGCGCAACGCCGTGGTGCTGGACGCCCGGGCGCTGGCGCCGGGCATGCACCTCAACGCCGTCGGCGGTGACTGCCCCGGCAAGACCGAGCTGGCGGCCGAGGTGCTGCGCCGCAGCAGCGTGTTTGTCGAGTACGAGCCCCAGACCCGGCGCGAAGGCGAGCTGCAGCAGATGCCGGCCGACTTCGCCGTCACCGAGTTCTGGCGCGTGCTGACCGGCCAGGCCCCCGGGCGCGTGTCGCCGGCGCAGATCACCCTGTTCGACTCCGTGGGTTTTGCGCTGGAGGATTACTCCGCCCTGCGTACCATGCAGGCGCTGGGGCGCCAGGCGGGGCTGCTGTCGGCCATCGAGCTGGTCCCTACCTTGGCCGATCCCAAGGACTTGTTTGCCCTGCTGCACCCGGCCGCCGGGGTGGGGCATCCCGTTTTGCACAAGGTGGCGTGAATGCAAAAGCTGCAAAAACAAGAGCTATTGGCGCAAGACCAGCAAGCGCTGGAGGCCAAAAAGGCTGTGACTCTGATCGGCGTGCCCACCGACGTGGGCGCCGGCCGCCTGGGCGCCGCCATGGGCCCGGATGCGCTGCGCGTGGCCCAGCTGGGCCGTGCGCTGGGCCGATTCGGCGTGGACGTGCAGGACATCGGCAACCTGGCCGGACCGCCCAACCCGCGCGGGCCGCGCGATGCCCAGTGCCTGCGCAACTACGCCGAATGCCTGGCCTGGAACCAGGCGGCGCACGATGCGGTGTATGCCCAGCTGCAGGCCGGGCGCATGCCCATCATGCTGGGCGGCGACCACACCCTGGCCACCGGCTCCATCAGCGCCGTCGCGCGCCACTGCCGCGCCACCGGCCAGCGCCTGCGTGTGCTGTGGCTGGACGCGCACGCCGACTGCAACCTGCCCGAGATCAGCCCCACCGGCAACCTGCATGGCATGCCCGTGGCCAGCCTGTGCGGCCAGGGCCCCGAGCCGCTGGCGGCCCTGTCGGGCGCCATCCCCGCCGTGCAAGGCCCGCAGATCTGCCAGATCGGCCTGCGCAGCGTGGATGCGGTGGAAAAACGCATCATCCAGCGCCTGGGGCTGGAGGTGTTCGACATGCGCGCCATCGACGAACAAGGCATGCGTGCCGTGATGCAGCAGGCCCTGGCGGGGCTGGATGGCCCGGACGGCGAGGGCGTGCACCTGCACCTGAGCTTTGACGTGGATTTTCTGGACCCCGAGATCGCCCCCGGCACCGGCACCACCGTGCGCGGCGGCCCCAACTACCGCGAGGCCCAGCTGTGCATGGAGATGATTGCCGACACGGGGCGCCTGGCCTCGCTGGACATCGTGGAGCTGAACCCGGCGCTGGACATCCGCAACCAGACGGCCGAGCTGGTGGTGGATTTGGTGGAGAGTTTGTTTGGCAAGAGCACCTTGGTGCGGGGGTGAGGCGGGGCTTTTTTTGCCTTGCGTTGGCTTGGTGGGTGGCAGCCCTGTGTCGTCGCTGCGCTGCGACAGCTTGCACCTGAGGGGCGGCGGGTTGTAGCGCCAGTGAAGACTTGGTGATCAGAGGCCGGGAGTTCGCCCCGGCGGCAGAGTCACTTTCAGGGGGCGCCCAGAAAGTAACCTTCACGCTTGCGTGGGACGTAACTCATATGGCGTAGCAATGTGAGTGGAGACCAAAGATGCGCTTTGGAATCCCTGACGTGGAACTCGCTGCGCGCTGGCAGCGCTTCGCTCAACCAGCCACGGCAAGTCAGGTGGACGAGGCAGACCTGTCTCGCAGCGCGGCTGCGGCAGGTCTGCGAGAAGAGCCAGCGTTGTGGCGGAGCATGCGGGCATGAGGAGGCACAGCGCCACCCGTGTGCGCCCGCAAGCGTCGTGCTCTGTGAGAAAGTCCTTCGGACTTCCTGCGACGGTCTGAGCGCAGCGCGTTCCCCCAGGCAGCCGTCGGCAGACGCGTTGCTTTGGCCTTCATTCACGGTGCTTCGCAGTGTGCGTGGCGTCCCACGCCAGCGTGAAAGTCACTGGGCTGCCGAGGGGCCTCCTCGGCCTTTGCCCCACAACACACCATCCGATATGCATACAGACGCTGCAGACTGTGACGATGTATATATCAAATTGGCTGCTAACGCTTGCTAGAAAAGCGCCAGCAGCTCTTGTTTTTGATTGGACGAATCTTTGTCAATTCGCTGGCAACGGCGCCACTTCAGCTTTCTGTCCCTGGCGTGCCAGGCGTTCGGTGCCCAAATGCAGGGCCAGCTTGGCGTCCAGCGGCAGGGGTTCGCCGTGCAACTGGGCGGCGATCAGCTCGCCGCACAGCACGGACAGGGTCAGGCCACGGGCCCCCAGGGCGGTCAGCGTCCACAGGCCGGGCGCGGCATCGTCCACCGGGCCGGCAATCGGCAGGCGGTCGTGGCTGGCCACGCGCACGCGGCCCCAGGTGGGCTGGCAGCGTTCGTCGCCCGGCGTGAACCATGGGGCCAGCGGCATGGCGCTGGCGGGCAGCAGCGTGGCGAGCTTGTCGTAATTCACCGCATGTGCGGCCATCTGGTCTTCGGCGGAGATGGGCAGGGTGTCCACATCGCGCTCGAAGGTGGAGCCCATGACCCAGGCCGCGCCGGGGGCCAGGGGGACGTGGGTGACCAGGTTGCCATTGCCGTTGACGGGGAAGGGCGGCAGCGCGGTGGCGTTGGCGGGGGTGTGCCAGCCCCAGGTGATCTGGCCGCGCAGCGCCTGCAGGGCCCAGGCGGTGCCTGCCGGCAACAGCGCCGCAGTGCCGGGGCCGCAGGCCAGGATGGCCAGATCGGCCTGGGCCAGCACCTGGCCTTCGGCATCCAGGGCCTGCCAGAGGCCGGCGTCCGTGGCACGCAGCTGCGCCACCGGGGTCTGGCCGCAGAACTGGATCAAGGGGTGCTGCAGTTGCGCCTGCACCAGCTGGGCCGGGCGCACCCAGCCGGCCTGGGCGTGCCAGCAGGCGGTGGTGTCCGCGGGCAGGCCGGCGGCCTGCAACTGCTCGGGCGTGGTGGCGTGGCTCCAGTCGGCGCCGGGGCCGTGGGCCCAGTCGGCGGGCAGGCCGGTGCCGCCGTCGGTGCAATGCTCCAGCACGCCGCTGTGGCCCCAGTCCTGGCCTTCGTGGCAGACATCGCGCAGGCGCTGCAGCGTCAGGCGCACGCCGCTGCGTGACAGGCGCGAGAGCACGCTGTCGTCGGGCGAGACATGGGGGCAGAACAGCCCGGCCGGCAGGCCGGAGGCCCCATCGGCCGGGTCCAGCCCCTGGCCCAGCACCGTGACCTGCCAGCCGCGCAGCGCCAGGCTGTGGGCCACGGCGGCGCCCGCCAGGCCCGCGCCCACCACCAGGGCCGTGCCCGGCTGGGTGACGGTGGGCGGGCTGGTGCTGCGCTGGCGCGGCTCCCAGCGTGGGTCAAACCGCAGCACCGGGGTGGCTGATGTGGTGTCCGCCACAAAGCCCACGCCCGCCAGGGCCTGCTGCAGGGCAGCATCCGCGGGGTTGACGGCCAGCACCGTGCCCCGCCGGCAGTGGCGCGCCAGGGCCTTGAGGCTGTGGGCATCGCTGGCCCAGGGGGTGTGCAGCAGCACGGCATCGGCCACGCTGTGCTGCTGGCGCAGCAGGCTCTGCGCCTCGCCCACCCACAGCGTCAGCAGCACGCGGCCGTGGTCAAAGCCCAGGCGGTGCACGCCGGGCAGCAGGCCGTACAGCTGGTCGGCCAATGCCTGGGCCTGGGGCTGCAGCGCCGCCGGGGCCTGTGCCAGCACCTGCTGGGTGGTCACGGGCTGTGCCAGCACGGCGGTGACGTGCAATTGGGCGCTGCGCGCGGGGTCGGCCTGCCAGGCGGACCAGACCTGCAGAAAGCTGTCCCCGTGGCCGAAATCGGTGCTCAGCAAGCGCCAGCTGGGGCGGCCCTGCCAGGCCAGCAACGGGGAGGAAGGGGACCGCAGTGCAGGTGGAAAATGCATATCTATGAATAAAAATCAGGCGCGATCGCCTGCGGGGCTCACTCCCAGCGCTGCTGGTAGGAGAACACGGGCAGGCGCCAGCCAAAGCGGATGGCGGCCAGGCGCAGGCCCAGTCCCCCGGCAAAGCACAGGGCGGTGCTGATGCCGATCGACACCTCCAGCGCCTGCAGGCCCAGGTAGAGCAGGCAGACCAGCATGGAGACGCTGGCATACAGCTCGCGGCGGAAGACCACGGGCACCTGGTTGCACAGCACATCGCGCAGAATGCCGCCGCTGATGCCGGTGATCATGCCAGCCATGACGACCACCAGCGGGTCATACCCCAGCTTGATGGCCACGTTGCTGCCGATCAGCGAGAAGGCAATCAGCCCCATGGCATCCAGCAGCAGGAACACATGTTTCATGCGTTGCATGTAGCGTGCAATGACGGTGGTCAAGAGGCCCGCAGACACCACCAGGTAGACATAGGCCGGATGCTGGGTCCAGCCGATGGGGTAGTTGCCCAGCACCATGTCGCGGATGGTGCCGCCACCCAGGGCGGTGACGAAGGCGATCACGACCACGCCAAAGATGTCCATGTTGCGCCGCCCGGCGGCCAGCGCGCCGGACATGGCTTCGGCCGTGATGGCGATCAGGTAGATGACGAGGATGACGTCCAGCTGGACGCTGGCGGCGGAGTGCAGGAAATCGGACAGGACGGACACGGCAGGCAGCGCCCATGGGCGCACAAGGGTGAGACCCACACGCCCAGGCCTGCAATGCAGCAGCTGCCATGGGGGCATGGATGAGCCTCTCCCGCTGTCCTTTTACCTGAGAGTTTTTGCACGGCGCATGTTCGTCATGCGCGCGCTTGCCCCTTCGGTGAGCCGGCTGACCTTGTGCCAAGGTCCCGGCTGCTCTCCAGTCGGCATGTGTGTTCCGTGGTGCTGGGTGCCTGAGCGATTATGGGAGTTTGCGCCTTCGGCGGAGGCCGGCCCGGTGTGGCTGCCTCGCTCTCCCACGGAAAACAAAAGCTGCGATTATGGCCTGCGTGCAAGACCCAAACGCCCAGGGGGACTTGCCGGCCCATAAAAAAACCGGCCTGTGGGGCCGGTGGGCGGGGGCTTTGGCGGAACCGTTGTCCTGCCATAGGGTGTCAGGCCAGCCGGCGCAGGGCATGGCGCCCAACTCCTGCGTCACTGCTGCTGAGGTAGTACTTGTGACGCCTGCGCCTGCCGTGCTTGCTGCCGATGTGGCATGTAGCCCGCCGCTGCGTCGCTGCCGCAGAAGTGGTTGGGGCGCAACCACTTCACTGGGCATTACTGCGCGCTGGGAGGCACGTAACCGGCGGCAGCGTCCGCGCCAGCGCCGAAGAAGTGGTTTTCCATCTGGCGGGCCAGGTATTGGCGGGCGCGGGCATCGGCCAGGTTCAGGCGGTTTTCGTTCACCAGCATGGTCTGGTGCTTGAGCCAGTCGGCCCAGGCTTGCTTGCTCACATTTTCAAAAATGCGCTTGCCCAGTTCACCGGGGTAGGGGGGAAAGTCCAAGCCTTCGGCTTCCTGACCCAGTTTGATGCATTGAACGGTACGTGCCATGGGGTGTCCTCGGTTGATTTCAGATGTTTAGGTAATAAAGAACTGAAATCTTATTGGTTTAAGTTTTGTTGGCTTGCTTTCAGAATGCCATTCAACGGTGAAACGGACCGTATTTCCCAGCACAACCCAGAAAGCCAACAATGAACGATCGCCGCAACTTTATCAAGATTCCCGTTGCCCTCAGCCTTCTGGCGGGCTTCTCCTTCACGGCTTTGCCGACATTCGCGGCCGACCCGGTCACCCTGCTGAACGTGTCCTATGACCCCACGCGGGAGCTGTACGTCGAGTACAACAAGGCGTTTGCCAAGCACTGGAAGGCCCAGACCGGCCAGGACGTGACCATCAAGCAGTCGCACGGTGGTTCGGGCAAGCAGGCGCGTTCCATCATCGATGGCATCGAATCCGATGTGGCCACCCTGGCCCTGGCGGGGGATGTGGATGCCCTGGTGAAGAACGGCAACTACCTGTCGGCCGACTGGCAAAAGAAGCTGCCGCTCAACAGCGCGCCCTACACCTCCACCATCGTGTTCCTGGTCAAGAAGGGCAACCCCAAGGGCCTGAAGGACTGGAACGACCTGGTCAAGCCCGGCGTGCAGGTCATCACCCCCAACCCCAAGACCAGCGGCGGTGCGCGCTGGAACTACCTGGCCGCCTGGGAATACGCCAAACGCAAGAACGGTGGCGACGAGGCCAAGGCCAAGGACTTCGTGAAGCAGCTGTTCGCCAACGTGCCCGTGCTGGACACCGGCGCCCGTGGCTCCACCATCACCTTCGTGCAGCGTGGCGTGGGCGATGTGCTGCTGGCCTGGGAGAACGAGGCCTTCCTGGCGCTGCGTGAATTCGGCCCCGAGAAGTTCGAAATCGTCGCGCCGTCCATCTCCATCCTGGCCGAGCCCACGGTGGCCGTGGTCGACAAGGTGGTGGACAAGAAGGGCACGCGCAAGGTGGCCCAGGCTTACCTGGAATACCTGTATTCCGACGAAGGTCAGCAGATTGCCGCCCGCAACTTCTACCGCCCCACCAACGAGAAGATCAAGGCCGACTTCGCCAAGCAGTTCCCCAAGCTGGAGCTGTTCACCATCGACCAGGCCTTTGGCGGCTGGGCCAAGGCCGACAAAGCCCACTTTGCCGACGGCGGCAGTTTCGACCAGATCTACACCAAGAAGTGATGTGCCGCACCCGCGGCCCGGGGGCGGCGTTGCACGCCGCCCCGATTGTTTGAAGGAGCGCACCATGTCCACCCCCATCGTTTCCATCGCAGCCCCTGTCGCCACCTCGCGCGACGTGTTGTGCGTGCACGCCCTGCGCGTGCTGCGCACCACGGCGCAGCAATGGGGCATGGGGGCCATGCCGCGCCCGCAGCGCACACCGCAGGTGCCGCGCAGTGGCCATGCCACCTCGCCGTGCGCGGCGTTGCGGGCCTGGGGGCTGGCAGCATGAGTGCCCGCCTGCCAGCCGATGGCGTGGTGCTGGGCGTGCACCATGTGCAGCTGTCCTACCCGGCCCACCTGCAGGCGCAGGTGGAACGTTTCTACAGCGAGGGCCTGGGGCTGCCACGGATCATGCATGCCCAGGTGCTGGCCTACCTGGCCGGTGCCCAGCGCATCGACCTGGTGCCGCGCACCACCCCGGGCCACGGCTGCGAATGCCTGGGGCACCTGGCCTTGCAGGTCGCCGGGGTGCAGGCGCTGCAGCAGCGCCTGCAGGCCCAGGGCGCCACGGCCCTGGCCGTGGTGCGCGTGGCCGAGGGCTGGCGCTTTTACGCCAAGGACCCCGCCGGCAACACGCTGGAGTTGCTGCAACCCGCGCCGCTGGCCGCCCCACGGCCGCGTGCGGCCCCGGTGGCGCAGCCGGCAGGCCAGCAGCAGGCCCCCGTGGACAGCGCCTGGACGGTCGCTGCATGAAATTGGCTGTCCGCGCTTGCTGGTCAAGCGCGGACAGCTTCTGTTTTGATAGTCTATGAATTTCCAGCAATTGCGCTCCGTGCGCGAGGCCGTGCGCAGCGGCTTCAACCTGACCGATGTCGCGCAGATCCTGCACACCTCGCAACCGGGGGTCAGCCGCCAGATCCGCGAGCTGGAGGAGGAGCTGGGGGTCGACATCTTCCTGCGGGCCGGCAAGCGCCTGACCGGGTTGACCCAGCCCGGCGCCGAGCTGCTGCCCATCGTGGAGCGCCTGCTGCTCGATGCCGACAACCTGCGCCGCGTGGGGGCCGACTTCAGCGCCAGCGCGCACGGGCAGCTGGCGATCGCCGCCACGCACAGCCAGGCGCGTTATGCGCTGCCGCAGGTGGTGCAGGAGTTCCGCCAGCATTACCCCCAGGTGCGCTTGCACCTGCACCAGGGCTCGCCCAAGCAGGTGGCGCAGATGCTGCTCAGCGGCGAGGCCGACCTGGGCGTGGCCACCGAGGCCCTGGCCGGCTACGAGGGCCTGGTCACGCTGCCTTGCTACCGCTGGACGCACAGCGTGGTGCTGCCGCCCGGCCACCCGCTGCTGCAGCACGAGCTGCCGCTGACCCTGCAGGACCTGGCGGCCTTTCCCATCATCACCTACGAGCAGGGCTACACCGGGCGCGCCCACATCGACGAGGCCTTCGAGCGCGAGGGCCTGGCCCCCGACGTGGTGCTGACCGCCATGGATGCCGATGTGATCAAGACCTATGTGGAGCTGGGCATGGGTGTGGGTATCGTCGCCTCGGTGGCGCTCGATCCCGAGCGCGACCTGCACCTGCACGCACTGGATGCGGGGCATTTGTTCGAGGTAAACGTCACCCGCCTGGGGCTGCGCCGCGGTGCCTGGCTGCGCGGCTATGCCTACGACTTCATGCAGCGCTTCGTGCCCACGCTGACGCGGGAGGTGATCGCGCAGACCCTGCAAGGCAAGGCGCCGGCGGTGTAGAGTCGGGCCCGTGTTGCGCGCTTACCCACCCCCTCATTTCTGGATCCTGCACATCGATGGCTCGGCCATGCCCAACCCGGGTCGCATGGCCGTGGGCCTGGTGCTCACCGGCCCCGACGGCTCCCACCACCGCGCGGCGCGGCGCCTGCCGCACACCGGCTGCAACAACGAGGCCGAGCTGACCGCCTTGCTCGACGGCCTGCAGGCCGCGCAGCAGGCCGGCGCCCAGGCCTTGCTCGTCTACACCGACAGCCATGTGCTGCTGGAGCAACTGGCGCCAGTCCCCGGTCGCCCACCGCGGCCGATTGTGCGGCTGGAGCCGCTGTTCGCCCAGGCGCGCCAGGCCTTGCAGGTCCTGGGCACAGTGCAGTTGCGCTGGGTGCCGCGGCGCTGCAACAGCGAGGCCGATGCCCTGGCGCGCGCGGCCGCCGAGGCGCTTGAGGTTTGAGAAAAACATAGCGCACAGCGCAGGCTGCACAAGCGCTGGTGCCATTTTTGGCTAGGGATGGTGTTCAAAAATCTGCCGCTGGCGCTGTCTGAAGTACGGCGCCGCGCCTGACAATACGCTCATGAAGCAACAAGACCTCGGCCTGAATCTGAGCAAGCGACGCACGCGCAAAGCGGTATTCTTGGACTAGATGAACCTGGTGGTGCCGTGGTCTGAGTTGCTGGCATTGATTGCTCCGCGCGCACCGCGAGCCAAGACCGGCAGACCTCCGTTCGAGTTGGAGACCATGCTGCGCATTCACTTCGTCCAGCAGTGGTTCGGCCTGTCCGACCTGGCGATGGAAGAAGCCCTCTTCGAGACCGCGCGATACCGGGAGTTTGTGGGTCTGTCCAGCGTCGAACGTATTCCCGACCGGGTCAGCATCCTGCGCTTTCGCCATCTGCTCGAAGAGCACCAGTTGGCCCAACGAATCCTGGCTACCGTCAACGCCACGCTCACCGATAAAGGTCTGATGCTGCGCGAAGGCACGGTGGTCGATGCCACCCTGATTGCCGCGCCCAGTTCGACCAAGAACAAGGGGGGTGAACGCGACCCCGAGATGCACCAGACCAAGAAGGGGAATCAGTGGCATTTTGGGATGAAAGCCCACATCGGCGTGGATGCCGATTCCGGCCTGGTTCATACCGTGGTGGGCACGGCGGCCAACGTCAACGACGTGACTCAGGCCAGCAAGCTGGTCCATGGTGACGAAGCCGATGTGTTTGCCGATGCGGGTTACCAGGGCGTGGCCAAGCGCGAAGAGACGCAAGACATCACTGCCCAGTGGCATGTGGCTATGCGCCCTGGCAAGCGCCGTGCGCTGGACAAGAGCACGCCCATGGGCGCCATCCTGGACAAGCTGGAGCAGGTCAAGGCACGTATCCGGGCCAAAGTGGAACACCCATTGCGCGTCATCAAACGGCAGTTCGGCTACACCAAGGTCAAGTACCGTGGCCTGGCCAAAAACACGGCCAACCTGGTAACGCTGTTTGCGCTGAGCAATCTGTGGATGGCGCGGCGCAAGCTTTTGCAGGGTCTGCATGGATGAGTGCGTCCACAACCGGCCAAAGGGCCAGCGGCAAGGATGAAATGCCCTTATTTGCAGCCCAAAAAACGCCGAATTCGTCATCATGTGGAATATCTCGACTCAGTGGCCACCGCCACGGGTGTTTTGAACACCATCCCTAGAAACTCTGGTGCAACCGCACCGTGATGGCCGGGGGCGCGGCTGTGCCGGCCCGGCCTGCTGCCATGCGCCATCCACGTGGGGTCCCCGCTTTCCTGTCGCCGCGCAAGGTACTCAGAGCCTGAGACAATGTCGCCCATCATGAGTGACCAGAACGACAAGATTTCCCCCGATACCGAATACGCCGACATGCCCGCCGCCAACCCCAGCCTGCCCGAAGGCTGGCTGGAAGTGGTGTCCATGGACATGGAAGCCAAGGGCGTGGCCCGCAAGCCCGATGGCAAGGTGGTGTTCATCGACGGGGCTTTGCCCACCGAGCTGGTCACGGCCAACGTGCACCGCAAGAAGAACAACTGGGAAGCCGCCAGCCTGCGCGAGATCCACCGCGAATCCGCACAGCGCGTGCAGCCCGGCTGCCCCAACTTCGGCCTGCACGACGGTGCCTGCGGCGGCTGCAAGATGCAGCACATGCACGTGGCAGCCCAGGTGGCCGTCAAACAGCGCGTGCTGGAGGACAACCTGTGGCACCTGGGCAAGGTCAAGCCCGAGACCCTGCTGCGTCCCATCGAAGGCCCGGCCTGGGGCTATCGCTACCGCGCCCGCCTGTCGGTGCGCTATGTGATCAAGAAAGGCAAGGTGCTGGTGGGCTTCCACGAGCGCAAGAGCCGCTACATCGCCGACATGGAAACCTGCAAGGTGCTGCCGCCCCATGTGGACGCCATGCTGATGCCCATGCGCGCGCTGATCGCCAGCCTGGATGCGCGCGAGACCTGCCCGCAAATCGAGGTGGCCTGTGGTGACCATGTCACCGCCCTGGTGCTGCGCCACCTGGAGCCGCTGTCCGACGCCGACCTGCAGCGCCTGCGCGACTTTGCCGCCGCACAGAACGTGCAGTGGTGGCTGCAGCCCAAGGGCCCGGACACCGTGCACCTGATGGACCCGTGTGGCCCGCAGCTGTCGTATGCGCTGCCGGACTTCGGCATCACCATGCCGTTCAAGCCCACGGACTTCACCCAGGTCAATCCGCACATCAACCGTGTGCTGGTGACGCGTTCGCTGCGCCTGCTGGATGCGCAAAAGAGCGACCGCGTGATCGACTGGTTCTGCGGCCTGGGCAACTTCACGCTGCCGCTGGCGACCATGGCGCGCGAGGTGCTGGGCATCGAGGGCTCGGACGCGCTGGTGCAGCGCTCGCACGAGAACTACGCCGCCAACAACGCCACGCGCGCGCAGGACGACCAGCTGGCCCCGACCCGCTTTGTGGGCCGCAACCTGTTCAACATGACGCCGGCGCTGCTGATGGCCGACGGCAATGCCGACAAGTGGCTGGTGGATCCCCCGCGCGAGGGCGCGTTCGCCCTGTCCAAGGCACTGGCCGACATCCACCAGATCCGCATCGGCGCCAAGCAGACTGGCGTGGCCACCGAAGAGCAGCCCGACCTGCTGCCGCCGCTGCCCGAAGGCCACGAGGCCTGGCAGTTCCCCGAGCGCATCGTCTACGTCAGCTGCAACCCCGCCACGCTGGCGCGCGATGCCGGCCTGCTGGTGCACCAGGCGGGCTACCGCTGCGTGGCCGCCGGGGTGGTCAACATGTTCCCGCACACGGCCCACGTGGAATCGATGGCCGTGTTTGAGCGCGCCCACTGAGGGTGTGCCTGACCGGGGCGGCGTTGCTGCCCTGGGTGTGACACACCACAAAAAAAGCCCGGATGAGCGCAAGGCTCTCCGGGCTTTTTTGTGGGGGCACCCGCTCAGCTGCGGGGGCGGGTGTATTCGGTTTCGACGTCGTCTTCGCGGGCGCGTGCAGGCTCGGGCTTTTGCGTCAGCACCGAGGGTGTGCCCTCCAGCTTGTGCTCGCGCATGTACTCGTCCATCTCCTTCCAGCCGGCGAACACCATGGCCTTGGGGGCCTTGGGGTTGAGGGTGTAGCAGTCTTCGATGCCGCGCATGGCATGGCGGCAGGCGCTGCCGATGGCCTTGGCCTCGTTCTCGCGGATCACCATGCGGGGGTCCGGACCCAGACCCGGCACCTGTTCAAGACAACCTGCCAGCAAGCCTGCGGCCAGCGGCAGCAGCAAGAAGGCAGGGCGGAAGGAGTGGAGATGTTTTGGCATGTGTCAGTGGTATCGACAAGCTGCAGACAATATTAAGGGTTTCTTCGCGCGGACGTAAAAAAAGCCCCCGAAGGGGCTTTTGGGGCCTTGTGGCCGTGCATCAGTCGCGTTCGCCGCCCATGATGCCCAGCAGGGCCAGCAGGCTCTGGAACACATTGAAGATGTCCAGGTACAGGGCCAGGGTGGCGCTGATGTAGTTGGTCTCGCCGCCGTCGATGATCTGCTTGATGTCGTACAGCATGTAGGCCGAGAAGATGCCGATGGCCAGCATGGAAATCGCCATCATGCCCGCGGTGGAACCCACGAACACGTTGATGACGGCACCCACCATCAGCACCAGCGCGCCGACGAACAGCCACTTGCCCATGCCGGAGATGTCACGCTTGATGACGGTGGCCAGCGAGGCCATGACAAAGAACACGCCGGCCGTGCCCGCAAAGGCGGTCATGATCAGCTGTGAGCCGTTGCTGAAGCCCAGCACCATGGCAATCATGCGCGACAGCATCAGGCCCATGAAGAAGGTAAAGCCCAGCAGCACGGGCACGCCTGCGGCCGAGTGCTTGGTTTTTTCGATGGCGAACATGAAGCCGAAGGCGCCGCCCATGAAGACGAGCAGGCCCACAAAGCCTGTCAGGCCGGCCGTGATGCCGGTGGCCACACCAACCCAGGCGCCCAGCACGGTGGGCAGCAGGCTCAGTGCCAGCAGCCAGTAGGTGTTGCGCAGCACTCTGTGGCGCTGCTGCTGCGCGATACCGTAGCTTGCAGAGTCCAAAGTGTTTACTTGGTGGTTCATTGAGTGTTTTCTCCTGTTGAACGGGCGAAATGCCCGTGGCGTCCATTCTATGAGAAGGGTTGCGGGGTGTAAGTTCCCGCCGCCCGTGCAGGACGGAGCGGTTTTCCGCGCGTTTTTGGGTTGGAATGTTTTGCGCAGAAGGTTGGGGCGGGGGGCTGGATTGTCGCTATGCTTGCCCTGTTTTGTATACAAATTGTGGGAGTCGTAGCGATGAAGAGCAAGTTTGAACTGGAATTGGCCGATGTCAAGAAAATTGCCGCCGCGGCAGAAGCCGAAGCGCTGAAAAACCACTGGCCAGTGACCATCTCCATCGTGGACGATGGCGGCCACCTGCTGTGGTTGCAGCGCCTGGATGGCGCCGCCGCCATCTCCTCGCACATTGCGCCGGCCAAGGCCCGCTCGGCCGCTCTGGGCCGCAAGGATACCAAGGCCTTCGAGGACATGATCAACAACGGCCGCACGGCCTTCCTGAGCGCGCCCTTTGTGGATGGCCTGCTGGAAGGTGGCGTGGCCATCCTCAAGGACGGCCAGTGCCTGGGCGCCGTCGGTGTTTCCGGCGTGAAGGCCAGCGAAGATGCGCAGGTGGCGCAAGCCGGCATTGCGGCGCTGGGCCTGTAAGCCGCTGCTTCTGCGGCCATAGAAAAAGCGACCGGTCAGGTCGCTTTTTTTGTTGGGAGCTTCGTGGAAAAAAGGACTGGCTACGCAATGCCCGATGAACGCCTTGTTGGCTGGCCTAAAACGATGCCGGGCCAGTGAACCCGGAATCGCCCCACGATGAAACGGTTTATTTGGTCAGGATCAGCTTGCCCAGCTTGGTGGCCTGCAGGCGGTAGGTGGCGCCGTTGTGCACGATGGACACCGATTTCTGGCCACGCAGCAGCAGCTCGCTGTCCACGCTCAGGTCCTCGGCGGCGCTGGCCGGCTGGCTGGCACGCTCGGACAGCACAGACGATGGGGCTGCAACGCGGCGCGCGGTGGGGAGGGTGAGTGTGGCTTGCATGGTGCGAAGTGTTGGGTTGGTGTGAATGTTTGTTAATGATAACGATTCTTATTCGTGTGTCAACCGCTATTCGGTGTCCCTGGATGTAAAAGGGGATTGCATGCAGGAATAGATAGCGACTGGCGCTCGTCTGCATTCGCATTCAGCCCAAAAAGTGATTGAAACCCAGGAATGGCGAGCGCTAACAGCTCTGTTTTTTGCAAAGCCCTAAAAAAAAGCCCTGCAGGCTTGCGCGTGCAGGGCGGAGGTGTTCTCGGCAATGCAGCCGGCGGTCAACGCTCAGGTTCGGTCACGAAGCCGATCTTACGGATGCCCGAGGTCTGGGCCGCCGCCATGGCCTTGGCCACGCGCTCGTAACGCACTTGCTTGTCGCCGTGGATGTGCAGATCCGGCTGCGGATCCTTGGCGGCCTCGGCCTTCAGGCGCTCCACCAGCTGCTCGTCGCTGATGGCTTCCTTGTTCCAGTGGTACTGGCCCTGGGCGTCGATGCTCAGGCTGATGTTCTGGGGCTTGACCACCTCGGGCTCGTTGGAGGCGCGGGGCAGGTCCACATTCACCGCATGCTTCATGACAGGCACGGTGATGATGAAGACGATGAGCAGCACCAGCATGACGTCCACCAGGGGCGTCATGTTGATTTCGTTCATGACTTCATCGCTGTCGTCTTGGGTGCCGAAGGCCATGGCTTACGCGCCTTTCTTGATCGGCAGCACCTTGCCGTCGGTGCCGTTGCTGGATGTGTCCACGGTCATGCGGGCGCCAGTCACGAAGAAGGCGTGCAGGTCGTGGGCAAAGCTGTTCAGGCCGCCCAGCACGCCCTTGTTGCCGCGCACGATGGCGTTGTAGCCCAGCACGGCGGGGATGGCCACGGCCAGACCAAAGGCCGTCATGATCAGGGCCTCGCCGATGGGGCCGGCCACCTTGTCGATGGACGCCTGGCCGCTGGTGCCGATCACGATCAGCGCGTGGTAGATGCCCCAGACGGTGCCAAACAGGCCCACGAAGGGGGCGGTGGAGCCGACCGATGCCAAGATGGCCAGGCCGGACTGCAGGCGTGCCGTGAATTCGTCAATACCGTTGCGCAGGCAGCGTGTGATCCAGTCGCTGACGTCCAACGCATCGTGCAGGTGGGCACTGGTCTTGCGGTGGTGGGCGATGGCTTCGCGGCCTTCCAGGGCCAGGTAGCGGAAGGGGTTGGACGGATTGGCGTCCAGCTTGTTCAGGCCGGCACCGAAGTCTTCGCTGTGCCAGAAATCCTTGGCTTCCTTGGCGTACTTCTTGAACTTCATCAGGCACAGGGCCTTGACGATGATCACGACCCACGAGGCGACCGACATGAGCAGCAGCAGGATGGCGACGCCACGCGTGACAAAGTCGCCTTGCGCCCAGACGTGGGCAATGCCGAATTGGGATTCCATGAAAACTCCTGAGATGACTGTTTATTCGAGAACGAAATTGATGGGCACGATGTACCACATGGCTTCGGGGACGCCATTGCGCTTGCCGGGCACAAAGCGCCAGCGCTGCACGGAGGTGATGGCGGCCTTGTCCAGGCGCTCATAGCCACTGGACGTCTTGATTTCAATTTGCTGCGGCAGGCCTTGTTCGCTCACCATCACCCGCAGCAGCACCTTGCCCTGCTCGCCCATGCGGCGGCTGATCGATGGATAGCCGGGGCGTGGATTGTTCAGGTAGGCGGCGTCGCTGGATGGCAGCTGCACGGCCCCGCCCGAAGGTGCGGCTGGCGGTGTCGACGGGGCCGGTGGCGCGGGCGGGGCGGGCGGCGCCGTGTTGACGGCGGGCGCGCTGTCCAGCGTACCGGTGGGGGCATTCGGGGCAGGCGTCGGGTCCGCAATCGCCTTGGGCAGGGGGGGCGCCTTTTGCACCGGCTGCGGCTTGGGCGGCGGCGGCTTGGGGGTGGGCTTGGGCGGCTGCGGGGTGGGCGGTGCCGCAGGTGCGGGAGCGGGGGGCTCGGGTGCTGGCGGCGCAATGAATTGGGCAATCACCTCGGCCGGAATAATCTGTGGCTCTGGGGGGCGGTCCATACCGCTTTGCAAGGCCCAGATGCCTGCGGCATGCAAGGTCAGCACCACGCCGGTGATCATGGTCTTGTGACCAAAATGTCCGGCAGGAGCGAATTTTTCAGAAGGAGACATAGATATCAAAAAGCCGGCTGTCGCAGCCAGCAGGCCTGCCATCGCGGCCTAGTGCGCAAGGTGGAAGAAATCGTACGCCCAAAGCGTCGGTGCTGCGTCCGCTATTTGCGGAAGATCCACCATGAGCAGCCCAGAACCAGAATCAGGCTGCCTGCAACTGTTGAGACGAATGCCATGCTTTGCTCTCCAAGATAGGGGTGGCAAGCTGAACTGTCTGTACGCTGGCTTCGTTGTGGATGGCCGCCGCGGCACCGCTGCTGCAGCACTTGGCCACCACGTCACGGGCGCAGGTTTCGCATCGACCGCATTGGGTGGCCACACCCAGTTCGAATTGAATTTCGTCAAAACTCATGCCCGCATGTGCATGGCGCGCGATCTCGCGATCAGAAACTCGGTGGCATACACAAACGATCATGGCTGCAAGCAGTTGTGGCTGGCTATTGATGTGATGCAGGAATTATAAATGCGAATTCATCGCATTTGCAAACACTTTCTATGCGTCGGGTTAAAGCGAGGCCGCAGACGGGCGTAAAAAAACCGGCCGAAGCCGGTTGTGTGTGCGCCAGGTAAATCAGCTGACGTGCTTGCCGATCAGGCCAGCCATTTCGAACATCGAAACTTGGGGCTTGCCGAACACTTCCTTGAGCTTGGCATCTGCGTTGATCATGCGCTTGTTGGCAGCGTCTTGCAGCTTGTTGGCCTTGATGTAGACCCACAGCTTGCTGATGATTTCGGTGCGGGGCAGAGGATCCTTGCCCACCACGGCCGCCAGAGCGGGGCTGGGGGTCAGGGGTTTCATGAAGGCGGCGTTAGGAGTGCGCTTTTTTGCGGGAGCTGCGGTTGCAGCAGTTGCCTTCTTTGCAGTTGCCATGTTTGCTTTCCTTGTTGGGATGGGTGTTGTGCCAGCTTGGTGGGGCGTAGGCCTGCGCCAAGACTGGTTGAGCCTGATGCTAATGGGAAAAATTAGGCTTTCCAAGCGGGCGAACCAGTTTTTTTCACCAGAGTTGTTGCAACAGAGCACGTCTTGAAGCAAAAGCGTACCGTTTCTTTCCAGTCCGCCCAAGAAATGGGAGCATGCCTCTGTGTGAATCCAGAATCAAACCAAGGGCGTTGACCTGCCCGCAAGAGGAGATGTGATGTCAGTCAATTTTCAGACCTGTGACCTGTGCGACGCCCACAAGAGCGAGGACGTTGGGGCCTTCAGGGTGTTGCCGCCGGTGTTTCACCACTATGGGGGGCGGCGGCAGTTTGCGGGTCCCGTGGTCACCGTGAAGTGCTTTGAGGACAACAGCCTGGTCAAGCAGGCGGTGGACTCTGCCGGGAACGGGCGGGTCTTGGTGGTGGACGGCGGCGGGTCCCTGCGCAAGGCGCTGGTGGGAGGCAACCTCGCAGCGGCAGCGGCGCGCAACGGCTGGGCGGGGGTGGTGGTTGATGGGTGTGTGCGTGACGTCGCGGAGTTGCGCATTGCGGAGGTGGGCATCATGGCTCTGGGTCTGATGCCCATGCCCACCGAAAAGCGCGGCGAAGGCCAAAAGGATGTAGCGGTGATGGTGGCGGGCGTGCCCGTGCGTCCGGGGGACTGGCTGTATGCGGATGAAGACGGGGTGGTTGTGACACATGGGCCGGTGCACATGGCCGCAAGCTGAATCAGCCTTTCAGCCGCAATTTTCACTTGGCAAGGATGTGTTTTCATATTGCAAAATTCCTCAATGTTGCAATGCAATAAAAAATTTCACGGATAAGAATTTGATTTTGCATTGAGAAATTTATGTGCAAGTAATTGATTTTTAATGGTAAAAATATTTGTCTTGTATAAGACATAAGAGCTTGATTAACTCTTCTATAAGACTTAAATTTATCTCCAGGCCGACAAGAAATCGGCGCCCAAGTTCGGACCATTGACTGACTTTTAACTGGAGACCCACCATGCCTGAATCCCTGAACCAACAACTCAGCCGTGAACAGCAGATCGCCGCCCTGGAAAAGGATTGGGCGCAAAACCCCCGCTGGAAAGGTGTGAAGCGTGGCTATACCGCTGCCGACGTGGTGCGCCTGCGTGGCAGCCTGCAGCCTGAGTACACCCTGGCCCAGCGCGGCGCAGCCAAGCTGTGGGAAAAGATCAACGGTGGTGCCAAGAAGGGCTATGTGAACGCCTTCGGCGCGATTTCTGCAGGCCAGGCCATGCAACAGGCGAAGGCAGGGCTGGAAGCGGTGTATCTGTCGGGCTGGCAAGTGGCTGCAGACGGCAACACTTCCGAAACCATGTACCCCGACCAGTCGCTGTACGCTTACGACTCGGTGCCTACCATGGTGCGCCGCATCAACAACACCTTCAAGCGTGCTGACGAAATCCAATGGGGCCGTGGCATCAATCCTGGCGACAAGGAGTTCATCGACTACTTCCTGCCCATCGTGGCTGATGCCGAAGCCGGCTTCGGCGGCGTGCTGAACGCCTTCGAATTGATGAAGAACATGATTGCCGCTGGCGCTGCCGGTGTGCACTTCGAAGACCAGCTGGCAGCCGTGAAGAAATGCGGCCACATGGGTGGCAAGGTGCTGGTGCCCACGCAGGAAGCCTGCGAGAAGCTGATCGCCGCGCGCTTCGCTGCCGACGTGATGGGTGTGCCCACCATCGTCCTGGCCCGTACCGATGCCGAGGCCGCCAACCTGATCACCAGCAACCACGATGCCAACGACCAGCCGTTCCTGACTGGCGAGCGCACCCAGGAAGGTTTCTACCGCGTCAAGAACGGTCTGGAGCAGGCGATCAGCCGTGGCGTGGCCTACGCACCTTATGCGGATCTGGTCTGGTGCGAAACCGGTGTGCCCGACATTGGCTTTGCCCGTGAATTCGCACAGGCCGTGCACGCTGCCTGCCCAGGCAAGCTGCTGTCGTACAACTGCTCGCCTTCGTTCAACTGGAAGAAGAACCTCAACGACAGCCAGATCGCTTCTTTCCAGGAAGACCTGTCGGCACTGGGTTACAAGTATCAGTTCATCACGCTGGCTGGCATCCACAGCAACTGGTACAACACCTTCAAGTTCGCCCACGCCTATGCCCGCGGCGAAGGCATGAAACACTACGTGGAAATGGTGCAGGAGCCTGAATTCGCCGCCCGCGAACTGGGCTACACCTTCGTGTCGCACCAGCAGGAAGTGGGCGCAGGTTACTTCGACGACGTGACCACCGTGATCCAGGGTGGTTCGTCCTCGGTCAAGGCGCTGACCGGCTCGACCGAAGAAGAGCAGTTCCACTGATTGAGCACCTGCCGGCGCAGAGCAAGGTGGGGTTCTGCGCCGGTTGGGGGTGATATGGCTTGGCCTGCAGTCGTTGACTGCGGGCTTTTTTGTTGTTGCAGCGTTAAAATGCGCAAATACTTAATCAACAAGAGCGAGAAAGGCAATCTGGTTATGACACCGCGAACGACGAGCACGGAGTTCTCTCGCAGCCATTGAGGCTGTGTGTTCGCGCCTGCCTACAGTTGTTGGCCCCTTCAGCGCGGACATGTCCGCGCTTTGTTTTTTCAGTCACTGCGCGCTTCTGTCACAGACAAGTTTCCAAGGATTTTCATGCTAAAGATCACACTTCCAGACGGCTCGCAACGCGAATTTGACGGCCCTGTCACGCCCATGCAGGTGGCTGCATCGATTGGTCCTGGCCTGGCCAAAAACACGGTGGCTGGCAAGGTCAATGGCCGTTTGGTGGATGCCTGCGATCTGATCGAGCAAGACGCGCAGCTGCAAATCATCACGCCGAAGGACCAGGACGGACTGGACATCATTCGCCACTCCTGTGCCCACTTGGTGGGGCATGCCGTCAAGCAGCTGTATCCGACCGCCAAGATGGTGATCGGCCCTGTGATCGACGAAGGCTTTTATTACGACATCTCGTACGAGCGTCCCTTCACGCCCGAAGATATGGCGGCGATTGAAGCGCGTATGAAGGAGTTGATCGCGCAGGACTATGACGTGATCAAGAAGATGACCCCGCGCGCCGACGTCATCAAGGTGTTCCAGGAGCGTGGCGAAGACTACAAGCTGCGTCTGGTTGAGGACATGCCGGACGAGCAGGCCATGGGCTTGTACTACCACCAGGAATACGTCGATATGTGCCGTGGCCCCCACGTGCCCAATACCCGTTTCCTGAAGGTCTTCAAACTGACCAAGCTGGCAGGTGCCTACTGGCGTGGCGATGCCAAGAACGAGCAGCTGCAGCGTGTGTACGGCACAGCCTGGGCCGACAAGAAGGACCTGCAGGCTTACATCACCCGCATCGAGGAAGCTGAAAAGCGCGACCATCGCCGCCTGGGGCGCGAGCTGGGCCTCTACCACATCGATGAATGCTCGCCCGGCACTGTGTTCTGGCACCCCAAGGGCTGGCGCGTGTGGCAGGAGGTGGAGCAGTACATGCGCCGCATCTACCGCGACAACTGCTACGAAGAAGTCAAGGGTCCCCAGATCCTGGACAAGACGCTATGGGAGAAGACCGGTCACTGGGACAAGTACCGCGACAACATGTTCGTGACGGAGTCCGAGAAGCGCGACTACGCCTTGAAGCCCATGAACTGCCCCGGGCACATCCTGATCTTCAAGCAGGGCATCAAGAGCTACCGCGAATTGCCGCTGCGCTATGGTGAATTCGGCCAGTGCCACCGCAATGAGCCCACTGGCGGCTTGCACGGCATCATGCGCGTGCGCGGCTTCACGCAGGACGATGGTCACATCTTCTGTACCGAAGACCAGATCCAGCAGGAAGTGCTGAACTTCAACCAGCTGGTGCAGAAGGTGTATGCCGACTTCGGCTTCATCGACATTATCTACAAGGTGGCCACCCGCCCCGCAGCACGCATCGGCTCGGACGAGATCTGGGACAAGGCCGAAAAGGCCTTGTTCGATGCACTGAAGGCATCGGGTTGCGACTACCAGATCGCGGTGGGCGATGGTGCCTTCTACGGCCCCAAGATCGAGTACACCCTCAAGGATGCGTTGGGTCGCCAGTGGCAGTGCGGCACCATCCAGGTGGACTTCTCTATGCCGGAGCGTCTGGATGCCGAGTACGTGGGCGAAGATGGCGCACGCCACCGCCCCGTGATGCTGCACCGTGCCATCGTCGGTTCGCTGGAGCGTTTCATCGGTATTTTGGTCGAACAGTACGCGGGCGCCTTGCCCGTGTGGCTGGCGCCAGAGCAGGTGGCGGTGCTCAACATCACGGACGCACAGGCCGATTACGTGAAGGAAGTTGTGGCAAAGGTGCAAAAAGCATTGCCCCATCAAAGCCTTAAGGTCGTGTCTGATCTGCGCAACGAAAAGATCACGTATAAAATACGCGAGCATGCATTGCAGAAGCTGCCTTACATCCTGGTCGCCGGCGACAAGGAAAAAGCGGCAGGCACCGTCGCTGTGCGTGCCCGAGGTAACAAGGACTTGGGCGTCATGTCGGTGGAGGCGTTCATTGAACTGCTGACCAGCGATATCCACAACAAAGTCTGATGCAGTAAGGCGCGGCCAGTCCGCGCCGATCTCATCAATGCAAGCAGCTACGCTTTTCGTAGCGTTTTCAATTTAGGGTGAAAGCCATAGCTACAGAATTCCGTGACCGTCGCCACCGCGAGGAACGCAAACACCGTCTGAACCGTGAAATCATGGCGCCTGAAGTGCGTCTGTCGGGTCCTGAGAATGAGCCCCTGGGCATTGTTTCCTTGCAGGAAGCATTGCGCATGGCCGGTGATTTGGACGTTGATCTGGTGGAAATTGCCGCAACGGCAACGCCGCCCGTATGCCGCTTGATGGACTACGGCAAGTTCAAGTACCAAGAGCAGAAGAAGGCGGCGGAAGCCAAGGCCAAGCAGACCGTGATCGATATCAAGGAGGTGAAATTCCGCCCAGGTACCGATGATGGCGACTACAACATCAAGCTGCGCAACATTCGCCGTTTCCTGGCGGACGGCGACAAGGTCAAGGTGACCCTGCGTTTCCGCGGCCGTGAAATCACGCACCAGCAACTGGGTCTGGATCTGCTGAATCGTCTGCGCGACGAGCTGGCGGACTCCATCCAGGTGGAGCAATTCCCCAAGCTGGAAGGCCGCCAGATGGTGATGATGATCGCTCCTGCGCGCAAAAAGCCTGCCGGTGGCAAGCCTGCCGCAGACACGGGCGCACAAACCGCGTAAAATGAATTGTTTTTCGGGAGCCTGCCCGCAAGGGCAGGTTTTCGTTTTGCAGCTTCCAAAGCTGTAAAAGCCGGCGCAAGCCAGCACCCAGAAGTGTCTCGGGGCCTACAAGTTGGGGCAGGGTTGCCACAACGCCTCACGAGCACAACAAACAGGAGCATTCACATGCCCAAAATGAAGACCAAGAGCAGCGCGAAGAAGCGTTTTCGCGTTCGTCCCGGTGGTACCGTCAAGCGCGGTCAAGCCTTCAAGCGTCACATCTTGACCAAGAAGAGCACGAAGAACAAGCGCCACCTGCGTGGCATCACTTCCGTGCATGAAGGCGATATGGGCTCCATCGCAAAGATGTTGCCTGGCGCTGGTCTGTAATTCACTGACGAACTAGGAGAAAACACATGCCTCGCGTCAAACGTGGTGTAACGGCTCGTGCCCGTCACAAAAAAGTTCTGACCCTGTCCAAGGGTTTCCGCGGTCGTCGCGGTAACGTCTTCCGCGTCGCCAAGCAGGCGGTGATGAAGGCAGGCCAATACGCCTACCGTGACCGTCGTACCAAGAAGCGCGTGTTCCGCCAGCTGTGGATCGCCCGTATCAACGCCGCTGCACGTGAACTGGGCCTGACTTACAGCCAGTTCGCCAACGGCCTGAAGAAGGCTTCCATCGAAATCGACCGCAAGATGCTGGCCGATATCGCTGTGCACGACAAGGCTGCTTTCAGCAGCATCGTTGACCAAGTGAAGGCCAAGCTGGCTGCTGCTTAAGTTAACGGTTGGTTGCTACTCTTCGGGTAGCTGCTAGCGCACAAACGGCAAGGGCTAGGGCTTGAAAAGGCACTAGCCCTTGTTTATTTTTACAAGTCGATAAAGAGTCGATATGAACGAGTTGGATTCTCTGGTCGAAAGCGCGCAGCAGTTGTTTGCGCAGGCCCACACCCCCGCTGATCTGGAAAATGCCAAGGCGCAGTTTCTGGGCAAGTCGGGCAAGATGACCGAGCTCATGAAGGGCATGGCGCAGCTTTCCGTCGAAGAGAAAAAGTCGCGTGGCGCTGCCATCAATGTGGCCAAGCAGGCGATCGAAGCGGCCCTGACCGCGCGCCGCAAGGCGCTGGCCGATGCCGAGCTGCAGGCCCACCTGAAGGCCGAAGTGCTGGACGTGACCCTGCCGGGCCGCCGCCGCGGCACGGGCGGTTTGCACCCCGTGTCCGTGACGATGGAGCGCATCGAGGGCATCTTTGGCTCCATGGGCTTTGACGTGGCCGAAGGCCCCGAGATCGAATCCGACTGGTTCAACTTTACGGCGCTGAACACGCCGGAAGACCACCCCGCGCGCTCCATGCATGACACCTTCTACGTGGAAGGCGGCACGCAGCACGCGCCCAACCTGCTGCGCACGCACACCAGCCCGATGCAGGTGCGCCATGCCGTGCAGCACGTCAAGCAATACCGCAATGCGCTCGATGCCGGGCAGTCCATGCCCGAGATCCGCGTCATTGCCCCCGGCCGCACCTACCGTGTGGACTCGGACGCCACGCACTCGCCCATGTTCCACCAGTGCGAAGGCCTGTGGATCGGCGAGAACGTGAGCTTCAAGGACCTGAAGGTCGTGTTCACCGACTTCTGCAAGACCTTCTTTGAATCGGACGACCTGGTGCTGCGCTTCCGCCCCAGCTTCTTCCCGTTCACCGAGCCTTCGGCCGAAATCGACATCCAGTTCCAGAGCGGCCCGCTGGCCGGTCGCTGGCTGGAAGTGGCCGGCTCCGGCCAGGTGCACCCCAACGTGGTGCGCAACATGGGGCTGGACCCCGAAAAGTACATCGGCTTTGCCTTTGGCATGGGCCCCGATCGCCTGACCATGCTGCGTTATGGCGTGAACGACCTGCGCCTGTTCTTCGACGGCGACATCCGTTTCCTGTCGCAGTTCCAGTAATTCATAAAGTGAGCGGTTTGCGCGCGTCCATCAAGTGTTTCGGATGGTTTTGATACGGAAATCCTTGATCACCGCGCGCCAACAGCTCCTGCTTTTGAAAGTACGCCTGCCCAGTCCGCTGCAGACCTGCAAGGTGCAACGGGCATGAACGCCAAAGAGTCTGACTATGCAATTTCCTGAATCCTGGTTGCGCGAATACTGCAACCCGACACTGACGACCCAAGAGCTGGCCGATACCCTGACCATGGCTGGTCTGGAAGTCGAAGAACTCGACCCCGTGGCGCCTCCCTTCACCGGCATCGTGGTCGGTGAAATCAAGGAAGCCGTGCAGCACCCCGACGCCGACCGCCTGCGCATCTGCCAGGTCGACGTGGGCGGCCCCGAGCTGCTGAACATCGTCTGCGGCGCACCGAACGCGCGCGTGGGCATCCGTGTGCCTTGCGCCACCGTGGGCGCCGAGCTGCCACCCGGCGAAGACGGCAAGCCCTTCAAGATCAAGATCGGCAAGCTGCGCGGTGTGCAGAGCTTTGGCATGCTGTGCTCGGCCAAGGAGCTGGGCATCGACGACGACGCCAGCGGCCTGCTGGAGTTCCCCGCCGATGCGCCCCTGGGGCAGAACGTGCGCGAGTACCTGAATCTGGATGACACGCTGTTCACGCTCAAGCTCACGCCCAATCTGGCGCACTGCCTGAGCGTCTACGGCGTGGCGCGCGAGCTGTCGGCCCTGACCGGCACGCCGCTCAAAGCCCTGTCCTTCCCTGCCGCCGCCGTGGCACTGCAGGACAAGCTGCCCGTGAAGATCGAGGCGACCGACCTGTGTGGCCGCTTCTCGGGCCGCATCGTGCGCAACGTCAACACGCAGGTGAAGACGCCCCAGTGGATGGTGGACCGCCTGGCGCGCTGCGGCCAGCGCGCGGTTTCACCCCTGGTGGACATCTCCAACTACGTGATGTTCGAGCTGGGCCGTCCCAGCCATATCTTCGATCTGGACAAGATTCACGGCGGCCTGAATGTGCGCTGGGGCAAGGAGGGCGAAACGCTCAAGCTCCTCAATGGCAACACCATCCAGGTCGATGATTTCCTCCAGGTCGGCGTGATTGCCGACGACCAGGGCCTGGAATCGCTGGCTGGCATCATGGGTGGCGACGCCACGGCCGTGTCCGACGATACCAAGAACATCTACATCGAAGCCGCGTTCTGGTTCCCCAAGGCCGTGGCTGGGCGCTCGCGCCACTTCAACTTCTCGACCGACGCCGGCCACCGCTTCGAGCGCGGTGTGGACCCTGCGTTCACAACCGAGCACATCGAGCGCATCACCGCGCTGGTGCTGGAGATCTGCGGCACGCCTGACACACAGGTCGGCGCCTTGGACGACCAGCAGCCCAACATGCCCGCGCCCAAGACCGTGCAACTGCGCGTGGCGCGTGCGGCCAAGGTCATCGGCATGGCCGTGACGCAGCAGCAATGCCTGGATGCCTTGAATGGCCTGGGCCTGCCGGCCACTGTGGCCAGTGAAGGCGTGATTGCGGTCACCGCACCCACCTTCCGCTTCGACATCAACCTGGAAGAGGACCTGATCGAAGAAGTGGCCCGCATGATCGGCTACGACAACCTGCCGACCACCAAGCCGCTGGCGCCCATCGCGCCCAAGCTGCTTGCGGAAAACCGCCGCAGCCCCTACACCGTGCGCCATGCGCTTGCCGGCCTGGGCTACCAGGAAACCATCAACTTCTCGTTCGTGGAAGCCAAGTGGGAAGCCGAACTGGCTGGCAACCAGGACCCCGTCAAGCTGCTGAACCCGATTGCCAGCCAGCTGAGCGTGATGCGCTCCAGCCTGATTGGCTCGCTGATGCAGGTGCTGAAGTTCAACGTCGACCGCAAGGCGCCACGCGTGCGCGTGTTCGAGCTGGGCCGCGTGTTCTTCAAGGATGCGTCCGTGGTCGACTCCGACACCACCGTCAAGGGCTTCTACCAGCCCATGCGCGTGGCCGGCCTGGCCTATGGCGCGGCCGAGCAGCTGCAGTGGGGCCGTGTGGATGCCAAGGTCGACTTCTACGACGTCAAGGGCGATGTGGAAGCGCTGCTGGCACCGCTCAAGCCCGTGTTCGAGCCTGCCGAGCACCCCGCCATGCACCCCGGCCGCTGTGCCCGTGTGCTGCTGGACGGCCAGGCCATCGGCTTTGTCGGCGAGCTGCACCCCCAATGGCGCCAGGAATGGGATCTGGCCCAGGCGCCGGTGATGTTCGAGCTGGAGCTGGACGCCGTGCTGGCCCGCCAGGTGCCCGTGTTTGCCCCCGTGGCCAAGCACCAGGCGGTGGAGCGCGACATTGCTGTGGTGGTCAAGGAGGCCGTGACCCACGCCCAGGTGATGCAGGCGATTGCCGCGGGTGTGCCCGGGGGTATGCTGCGCCATGCCGTGCTGTTTGACGTGTTCCGTCCCAAGAAACTCAAGGCCGGCGAGGAAGCGGCACCCGGTAGCCTGGCGCAGGACGAGAAGAGCCTGGCCGTGCGCCTGACCCTGGGTCGCGATGATGCATCGCTGACCGACGTGGACATCGACACCGCCATGCAGGCGGCGATTGCCGCCTTGCAAACCCAAGTGCAGGCCCGCCTGCGCGGATGAGGCAGACCATGGAAGCAAGCAAAGTGCTGATGGACAGCGACGTGGACACGGCGGGCGCCTTGACCAAGGCCCAACTGGCCGATCTGCTGTTTGACCAACTGGGCGTGAGCAAGCGCGAGGCCAAGGACATGGTGGATGCCTACTTTGACCTGATCGCGCAAAGCCTGGTGCAGGGCGAGGAGGTCAAGCTCTCGGGCTTCGGCAACTTCCAGATCCGCACCAAGGCGCCGCGCCCCGGACGCAACCCGCGCACCGGCGAGCTGATCCCCATCGAGGCACGCCGCGTGGTGACCTTCCACGCCAGCACCAAGCTCAAGGAGCAGATCCAAGGCTGAGTGAAGGGCTAGGTCCTTGATTTCAAAGGACCTGGTTGAAATCTGTGGTTTGCGGCGTCTGATTTGCCTCAGATGCTACAAAAACTGGATTACAATCATTGCTTCGGCGTGTAGCGCAGCCTGGTAGCGCACTTGCATGGGGTGCAAGGGGTCGCGAGTTCGAATCCCGCCACGCCGACCAATTTATCGAAAATGTGCCAGATGGGTATCTGGCACATTTCACTTCCCAAGCATCCTCAGTGTTTGGAAAAGTTGGTGTAAAAACCACGGTATAATCTGAGGCTTCGGCGTGTAGCGCAGCCTGGTAGCGCACTTGCATGGGGTGCAAGGGGTCGCGAGTTCGAATCCCGCCACGCCGACCAGTTTGAAAAGGCCTTGATCTTCGGATCAAGGCCTTTTTCATTGGCGCATATAAATCACCAAGCATAGCGGCCAGCGCAGGCCTGGCTGGACTTTGCGATATCTTTGGCACCGAACGCCATAAGCAGCTTGCGCAAGTAGATATGTTTTTGGTAGCGGGTCAACCCTTTTCTGCGCTTTGTTTAACGCAGGACAAGGCTTGGATGCCGTCGCGTTAATTAACGTCAAACCGTCATCGTGGGGCCGTGCCAGGCACTTCTTAGGATCGCGCCTTTGTCTGGCGCCAGGCATGCCTTGCACCGATTTTGTGCGTGTGCGGGCTCTCTGAGAACGACGTGTATGCGCGAAAACCTTCCCGTGATTGACCAAGAATTTGATTACCCGGCGGACGAGCTGTTGATGTCCACCACCGACAGCCAGGGGCGCATCACCCACTGCAATGCCGCTTTCGAGCGCGTCAGCGGCTACACCATGCAGGAGTTGATGGGACAGCCGCACAACCTGGTGCGTCACCCGGACATGCCACCGGAAGCCTTCAAGGACATGTGGTCCACGATTGGCCATGGCCGCAGCTGGAAGGGGCTGGTCAAGAACCGGCGCAAGGACGGCAGCTTCTACTGGGTGGCGGCCCATGTCACGCCCATCGTGCACGAGGGCAGGCCGGTGGGCTATATGTCGGTGCGCGCCAAGTCCACGCGGGCGCAGGTGCAGTCGGCTGAGGCCTTGTACGCGCAGTTGCATGCGCAGCGGGGGCAGCCACAGCCTTCGGTGGCGCTGCACGCCGGCCACGTGCGCCGCCAGGGCTGGCGCAACCACCTGGGCAAGCTGCAGCGCCTGTCCTTCACGAAGCGCATGGCCTGGTTGCTGGCACCGGTGCTGGCGCTGGCTCTGATTTTCCCCTGGATGGGCTGGACCCAGGCGTGGCAGTTGGCTGCGCAGGCGTTGGCGCTGCTGGCGTTGATGGGGCTGGCGCTGTGGCGCTTGCATGCACGTGTCAGCCAGCCGTTGGCGCAGGTGCAGGCGCTGGCCACGGACCTGGCCGGTTGCCAGCTGAACAAACCCTTGCCGCCCTTGCTGTCGGGGCGCCATCCCATGGCCTTGCTGATGGAGCGCCTGCAGCAGATTCACATCAACCTGCGTGCGGTGGTGGGCGATGCGCGGCATGAGATCGGCAGCTTCACCGATCTGTCGCACGGCATTGCGGCGGGCGCCACCCACCTGACGCAGCGCACAGACGTGCAGGCCGGCAAGCTGCAGGAAACGGCCAGCACCATGCAGGTGCTGGCCCAGGCGCTGGGGCAGTCGCAACAGACCACGCTGGAGGTGATGGCGGAAAGCCAGAAGAGTGCGCAGTTGGCATCCGAGGGTGGCAAGGCCATGGAGCACGTGGAAAGCCTGGTGGAGAGCATCCGCCGTTCGTCGCAGCAGATGGGCAGCATCATCGCCACCATCGAGTCGATCGCGTTCCAGACCAACATCCTGGCGCTGAACGCCGCGGTGGAGGCCGCATGCGCCGGCGAGCAGGGGCGTGGTTTCGCGGTCGTGGCCGGAGAAGTGCGGGCCCTGGCGCAAAGCAGTGCCCAGGCGGCGGGGGAAATCCGGCGGCTGATCTCGGACTCGCACACGCAGATGGGGCAGGGGGTGGAGAAGATGCTGGGCGTACCATCGCCGAGGTGGTGCAGGCCGTGGCCCATGTGAGTGATCTGATGGGGGCGATTGGCGATGCCTCGCGCGACCAGGCCAGCGGCATCGGTCAGGTGGATGCCGCCTTGCGCGATCTGGACACGGTGACCCAGGGCAACGCCCGCCAGGCCGAAGAGTCGGCACAGGCCGCCCTGGGTATGAGCAGCAATGCCGCCATCCTGGGCCGCACCCTGGAGTTCTTCAGGCTGTAGCGGAGTGCGGTCCCCATCGGTGGATGGGGTAGACAATCAAAAAGCCCCGGAGCGCATGGCTGCCGGGGCTTTTTTGATGGAGTGTGCGCGGCTTAGGCGGCTTGCTGGTCCTGGATCAGGAAGTTCAGGCGGTCCTGGCCGGCGATCCACAGCGGGGGCTTGCCGCGGCCGGTCCAGGTGGCGCCCGTGGCGGGGTCGCGGTACTTGGGGGCCACGGTTTTGGCGCCGGTGCTGGCGGCCACACGGGTGGTTTTCTTGGAGAAGACGTCTTCTTCGGTCAATTCGTACTCGGCCACGATGGCGCGCACTTGGGCGATGGCAGAAGCCAGGGCTTCTTTGCGTGCCGCTTCAATTTGCTTTTCCAGTTCTGCGCGCTGGGCCAGTAGCTCTTTATAAGTAGTCATCAAGTTCAGAGGTATCGGTGAAAAGGGGAGTTACGCCGAAACGCAATCTCAATTGGGTTTCCATTTTATCTGAGTTTGCAGGAAACAAAAATTAATACGGACAGGGAGTGCAGCTTTCTTGCGGAAATCGTGGGTCATTGAAGAAAATGTGCTGCGCGCTACGTAATTCCACGAATGAAAATTGCATTCCATGGGCGTCAGCTTGTCGAAAGAGCGCCGTGAATAATGGCCGGCAGATAAAAAGTCAAGGAGACGAAACCATGGTGTCATTTGCTGAATTCCATCAGCGCTCGATTGATCCCGCCACCCGCGACGCATTTTGGGCCGAGCAGGCGCGTTGGGTGGATTGGGCGCAAGCGCCGCAGCAAATCTGCGATTACAGCAACCCGCCATTTGCGCGCTGGTTTGCCGATGGCCGATTGAATCTGTGCCACAACGCCGTGGACCGGCATTTGGCCGATCGTGCGGAGCAGGCCGCCTTGATCGCGGTATCGACCGAAACCGAAACGGAAAAGACCTACAGCTACCGCGAACTGCATACCGAAGTGCAGCGCATGGCGGCGGTGCTGCAATCGTTTGGGGTGGAAAAAGGCGACCGGGTGCAAATCTATATGCCCATGATTGCCGAGGCCGTGTTTGCCATGCTGGCCTGCGCCCGTTTGGGGGCCATTCACAGCGTGGTTTTCGGCGGTTTTGCGGCGGTGTCGCTGGCATCGCGCATCGAGGACGCCCAGCCCAAGGTGATTGTCAGTGCCGATGCTGGCTCGCGTGGCGGGCGCGTGGTGCCTTACAAGCCTTTGCTGGATGAGGCCCTGGGCCTCAGCGCCCACAAGCCGCAGGCCGTGCTGCTGGTGAATCGCGGACTGGCCAAAATGGATTTGCGCGCGGGGCGCGACCACCTGTGGGGTGATTTGCGCGCCCGCTATCTGGATGCCCAGGTGCCTTGTACCTGGGTGCAATCCACCGACCCCAGCTATATCCTCTATACCAGTGGCACGACCGGCAAGCCCAAGGGTGTGCAGCGCGATACGGGCGGTTATACCGTGGCCCTGGCCGCCAGCATGCCGCATATTTTCGGCACCAAACCAGGGCAAACCTTTTTCTGCACCAGCGATATTGGCTGGGTGGTGGGCCACAGTTACATCGTATATGGCCCCTTGATTGCCGGCATGGCCACCATTTTGTATGAAGGCCTGCCCATTCGGCCCGATGCCGGCGTGTGGTGGAGCCTGGTCGAGAAATACCGCGTGACCCACATGTTCTCAGCACCCACGGCGGTGCGCGTGCTCAAAAAGCACGATGCGGCTTTTCTGCGGCAATATGACCTGTCCAGCCTGCAGGCCCTGTGGCTGGCGGGCGAGCCCCTGGATGAGCCCACTGCGCAATGGGTCAGCGAGGCCTTACAGGTGCCCATCATCGACAACTACTGGCAGACGGAAACCGGCTGGCCGATTCTGACGCTGTGCAATGGCGTGCAGCCGCAGGTCAGCCGCTTTGGCAGCCCCGGCAAGGCCGTATATGGCTACAACGTGCAGCTGCTGGATGACAAGACCGGCGAGGAACTGACCGAGCCGGACCACAAGGGGGTGCTGGCGATCGAAGGGCCCCTGCCGCCGGGCTGCATGCAGACCGTGTGGGGTGACGATGCCCGCTTTGTCAAAACCTACTGGCAGAGCATCCCGGGCAAGCTGGTCTACAGCACCTTCGACTGGGGCATCCGCGATGCCGATGGCTATTACTTCATCCTGGGGCGCACCGACGATGTAATCAACGTGGCGGGCCACCGGCTGGGCACCCGGGAGATCGAGGAAAGCATTGCCGCCCATCCGGACATCGCCGAGGTTGCAGTGGTCGGCGTGGCCGACAACCTCAAGGGGCAGGTGGCCATGGCGTTCGCGGTGGTACGCGATGCCGGCAAGGTGGCCGATGCTGCGGCCCAGGCGCGCATGGAGGCCGAGGTCATGAAGCTGGTCGACAGCCAGCTGGGGGCCGTGGCGCGTCCTTCGCGGGTGGTGTTTGTGTCGGCCCTGCCCAAGACGCGCAGTGGCAAGCTGCTGCGCCGTGCGCTGCAGGCGGTGGCCGAGCGCCGTGACCCCGGGGACCTGACCACCATGGAAGACCCGACGGCCCTGGCCCAGGTCAAGCAGTTGTTGGATGCCTGACCGGCCTCCGCCCAGCACGAGGGACCGCGAGGTCCCTTTTTTGTGTCGAGGTTTTCGAAAAAAGGAGCTGCTAGCGCAAGCAGGATAAGCGCTGGAAGCCTATTTCTTGCATTTTCTGGGCGACGCAACGCGTCGTGGCCCGTGGGGGGGCGTGTACCCCGTGGGTGCCGGTGGCGTTGACGGCCGCCTGCCCTTCAGCGCACGGCGGCGGGGGCGACGGGCGGTGTGGCCTGGGCGGCCGACCAGGTCGACAGCCAGGTGGGCAACTGGGCCAGCGGCATTGGGGCCGCGAAGTGGAAGCCCTGGGCGATGTGGCAGCCCATGAGTTCCAGGGCGGTGCACTGGTCGGCGCTTTCCACGCCTTCGGCGATCACCGAGTAGCCGAAGGCCTGCGCCAGGCTGACGACGCCATGGACGATGGCGCAATCCCCGGGGTCGCTCAGCATGTCGCGCACAAAGCTGCGGTCGATCTTGAGCGAGTCCAGCGGCAGGCCGCGCAGATAGGTCAGCGAGGAGTAGCCGGTGCCGAAATCGTCCAGGGTCACGCTGATCCGCAGCGCGCGCAGTTGCGCCAGTACCTGGGCCACGTGCTGCAGGTCGTACAGGGCGGCGCTTTCCGTGATTTCCAGGTCCAGCCAGTGCGGGGGCACGTCCGGGTGGGCCTGCAGCAACTCCGTCACCCATTGGGCAAATCCCGGCTGCTGCAGGTGCCGCGCGGAGATGTTGACGGCCACCTGCAACTGCAGCCCCTGTGCGATCAGCTGCTCGATGCAGCCCATGGCATGGCGCAGCGCCCATTGGCCGAACGGCTCTTCCAGCTCCGTGCCTTCGATCAGGGGTAGAAACTCCTGGGGGCTGAGCACGCCGCGCTCCGGGTGCAGCCAGCGTGACAAGACCTCCACACCCACGACGCGCTGGTGGCGGGTGTCGACCTTGGGCTGCACGTAGAGCGTGAACTCCCCACCCTCCAGTCCCTCGCGGATGCGCAGGCCCTGGATCTGCTGCGCGCGCTGGCTGCGTTCCAGGGTGCTGTCAAAAGCCTGGATGCGATTGCGCCCGTTTTGCTTGGCCTGGTACATGGCCTGGTCGGCGTGGCGGATCAGGGTGTCGGCGTCGCAGTCGTCCTCGGGATAGAGGGTGTAGCCGATGCTGGCGGTGATCTGCACGGCTTCGCCATCCAGGGTGTAGGGGCGCGAGATGCTTGCCATGAGCCGCTGCAGCAGGTTTTCGCACTGCACACGGGTGTGGATCTGGCTGAGCAGCAGCACGAATTCGTCGCCGCCAAAGCGCGCCACGCAGTCATCGGCGCGCAGGGCGTGCTGCAGGCGCTTGGCCACCAGGACCAGCAGCCGGTCGCCGGCGTCGTGGCCCAGGCGGTCGTTGATGGGCTTGAAGCCATCCAGGTCCAGGTAGACCACGCCCAGCAACTGCTGGCTCTGGCGCGCCTGGACCAGGGCTTCGTGCAGGCGTGCTGCCAGCTCAATCCGATTCGCCAGTCCGGTCAGGGCGTCAAAGTGCGCCAGCTGCTGCAGGCTGTGCTTTTGTTCCTGCTGGGTGGTGACATCCAGGCACACGCCCAGCATACGCATGGCGCGCCCATGCAAGTCGTAGCGCACCACCTTGCCCATGGAGCGCAGCCAGCGCGAGCGGCCATGCGCCGGCTGCAGGCGCCAGGTGATATCGAAAGGGCCGTCCTCGGGGTGGTCGATGTGGCGCAGCAACTCCTGGTTAAAGCGCGCAATGTCGTGGCTGCCGACCAGCTCGGTCCAGTGCCAGTCCTGGCGGGTCTGGCCCAGGCTGGCCGGGCCATCCTGCACGGGCAGGTGGTTGAGCGTGCTCCAGAACGCATCGCCGGTGATCAGCCCGGTGTGCAGGTCCCAGTCCCAGCGGCCCAGCGAGGCCGCCTCCAGCGTGATGGACAGCAGGGCTTCTCGTTCGCGGATGGATTCTTCCTGGCGCTTTTGCGCATCGATGTCCTGCATCACGCCGCGCATGGCCGTGATGCGGCCATCGTCGTCCAGCACGGCTTCGCCGCGCGAACGCACCCACAGCTTGCGCCCGTCGGTGCGCAGGATCTGGATTTCCAGCTCCCAGTCGCTGCGTGCGCGCAGGCAGTGCTGCAACTGCGTGCGCATGCGGTCGCGGTGCTCGGGGACCACAAAGGTGTTCAGGTAGTCGCGTGGCAAGGTACTGCCGCGTGGCACCCCGTGCATGTCGTAGCAGACATCGGACCAATAGACCAGGCCCTGGCCGCGCCGGTCCTCCCAGGCGCCCAGGCGGGCCAGGTGGCCGGCCTGCTGCAGCTGGCGGTTGAGGGCGTACAGCTCCTGCACGGTGCGCTCGTGCTCACGCATGTCGTGAAAGACGAACAGCATGCACTCTTCGCCACCGACGGTGATCGGCACGGCCGAAATCGTACCTGGCACCAACTCGCCCCTGGTCTGGCACAGGATGCGCATCTTGTCAACCTGGCCCTTGAGGGACAGCTCGTCCAGCAGCTTGCTGCGTTCGTCCGGGGTGGCGTAGACCTGCAGTTCGGCATTGGTGCGGCCGATGATCTGGTGCAGCTCCAGCCCCACCATGCGGCAGAACGCTGGGTTGACATCCACAAAGCGCCCATCGCGCAGCGAGGTAATGCCGGCGGCATCGGGCAAGGTGCGGTAGGCCGCGCTGTAGATGGTCTGCACCACCTGGCGCTGCGCGCTGATGTGGTTGTGCCAGAGGTGGGCCAGTGCGGCCCAGGCCAGTGCCACGGCCAGCCAGGGCAGGTTCAGCCAGTCCCAACCCTGGCCCCACCAGGCGCCGGGGTGCTGCGGCCACTGCTGTGTTTCCCAGATCGCCACCAGGGTGACGGCCAGGACCACAGCCAGGCCCAATGCCGCGGTGCGGGTGCGCAGCAGGGAAAGAAAGAGTGGACGGAGGGCATTCATGGACCGGGGAGTGTGGGGCAGCCGAGAGCAGCCGCAATGCTGGGGGCGGTCCCCGCCCGTTGGAATCGGGGATTTCCTTGTAACAACATGTTTTCCGTGCTGCATCAAGCTTTCGCCCGGGCTTGTGCAGACGGGGTGGACGCCGCCACTAAAATGTGGCTGCAGGCACGACGGACGTGCCTTGTTTTTTTGCAGATCCAACGCTGAGGACACCACTGTGCAAATTGCTGCTTCCATCTTCAAGGCCTACGACATTCGCGGCATCGTGCCTTCTACGCTGAACGAGGACGTGGCGCGCAGTGTCGGGCGGGCCTTTGGCCAAGCTGCCCTGACCGAGGGTGAGCGGGTGGTGGCCGTGGGGCGCGATGGTCGCCTGTCCGGCCCGGCGCTCAGCCAGGCATTGATGGCCGGGCTGGTCGAGGCGGGCGTCGACGTGCTGGACGTGGGCATGTGCACCACGCCCATGCTGTACTTTGCGGCCAGCACCTTGTGCACCAGCGGCATCATGGTGACCGGCAGCCACAACCCCAAGGACTACAACGGTTTCAAGATGGTGCTGGCCGGCCGGGCCATCTATGGCCCCGAGATCCAGGCCCTGCGCCAGACCATCGAGACCGAGCGCTGGTCGTTGCCCGGTGGCGGCCAGGTGCGCCAGGCCGATGTGCTGGAAGCGTACACGGCGCGCATCGTGGGCGATGTGCGGCTCAGCCGCCCGATCAAGTTGGTGGTCGATTGCGGCAATGGCGTGGCCGGCGCCACGGCACCCGGCATCTTTCGCGCCCTGGGCTGCGAGGTGCTGGAGCTGTTCTCGGAGGTGGATGGCACCTTCCCCAACCACCACCCCGACCCCAGCAAGCCCGAGAACCTGCGCGATGTGGTGCGTGCGCTGCAGGAGACGGATGCCGAGCTGGGCCTGGCCTTTGACGGCGACGGCGACCGCCTGGGCATCGTCACCAAGGATGGTCAGACCATCTACCCCGATCGCCAGATGATGCTGTTCGCCCAGGACGTGCTGTCGCGCGTGCCCGGCGCGACGATTCTGTTCGATGTGAAGTGCACGCAGCGCCTGGCCCCCGCGATCCGCGCCGCCGGTGGCGTGCCGGAGATGTACAAGACCGGCCACTCGCTGGTCAAGGCGCGCATGAAGGAAGTCGACTCGCCCCTGGGTGGCGAGATGAGCGGGCACATCTTCTTCAAGGAGCGCTGGTTCGGCTTCGACGACGGCACCTATGCCGGCTGCCGCCTGCTGGAAATTCTGAGCCGCGAGGCCGACCCCAGCGCCGTGCTGAATGCGCTGCCCACCAGTTTTTCCACGCCCGAGCTGAACGTGGCCTGCGCCGAGGGCGAGCCCCATGCGCTGACCGCCGAGTTGCAGGCCCTGGCCCCCGCGGTGTTTACTGCGCCGGCGCAGATCAGCACCATCGACGGCCTGCGCGTGGACTGGCCCGATGGTTTCGGCCTGATCCGTGCCAGCAACACCACACCCGTGCTGGTGCTGCGCTTCGAAGGCCAGACCGAGGCTGCGCTGCAGCGCATCGAGGCGCAGATGCTGGCGCTGCTGGAACGTGTCAAGCCCGGTGCCCAGGTGGGCCATGCGGCGCACTGACCCGCGGACCCTGGCTGCGTAGGACACCGCGCATGAACTGGAGCTTGGCTGCCTATTCCGCCCTGGCCTGGGCCGCACAACCGCTGCTGCGGCGCAAGCTGCGCCGCCGTGCGCAGGCCGAACCCGGCTACGGCGAGTCCGTGGGGGAGCGCTTCGGCCGCTACGCCCCGGCCGACCTGGGCCGCGACGGCGCCGGACACTGGGTCTGGGTGCATGCCGTCTCGCTGGGCGAGACCCGGGCGGCCGCCCTGTTGATCGCAGAGCTGCGCGCGGCCCTGCCCGGCATGCGGCTGTTGCTGACCAATGGCACGGCCACAGGCCGTGCCGAGGGGCGCAAGCTACTGCAGCCCGGGGACGTGCAGGTCTGGCAGCCTTGGGACAGCCCACAGGCCGTGCGGCGGTTTTTGCGCCAGTTCCGCCCCGCCGTGGGCGTGCTGATGGAAACCGAGATCTGGCCCAATCTGGTAGCCGGCTGCCACCAGGCCGGCGTCCCCCTGGTGCTGGCGAATGCGCGGCTCAATCCCAAGTCCCTGGCCGGTGCGCAGCGCTGGCCGGCCTTGTTCGGCCCCACCTACGCCGCCTTGCGGGCCGTCTGGGCGCAGTCCCAGGAGGATGCCGAGCGCCTGCGCAGCCTGGGCGCGCCGGTGCAGGCCGTGCTGGGCAATCTGAAGTTCGATGTCCAGCCCGACGCGCAGCTGCTGGCCCGGGGCCAGGCCTGGCGCACCGCCAGCCCACGCCCGGTGGTGATGCTGGCCAGCGCCCGCGAGGGCGAGGAAGCCCAGTGGGTGGCCCAGTGGGATGGGCGCAAATTCCACGGCGTGGCGGGGCAATGCCAATGGCTGATCGTGCCGCGCCATCCACAGCGCTTTGAGGCGGTGTATGCCCTGTTGCAGGGGGCCGGCCTGCGCGTGGCCCGCCGCAGCGCCTGGGGCGAAGGCCTGCCGCCCGCGGACGTGGATGTCTGGCTGGGCGACAGCGTGGGCGAGATGCCGCTGTACTACGCCGCCGCCGATGTCGGGCTGCTGGGTGGCAGTTTCGAACCCCTGGGCGGCCAGAACCTGATCGAGGCGGCCGCCTGCGCCTGCCCCATGGTGATGGGGCCGCACACCTTCAACTTTGCCCAGGCTTCGCAGCAGGCCTGCGAGGCCGGCGCCGCGTTCCGCGTGCTGGACATGGAGCAGGGCGTGCAACTGGCCACCGCCCTGGCGCGCGATGCCGATGGGCTGCGCCGTGCGCGCCAGGCGGCGCTGGAGTTTGCCCAGGCCCACCGCGGTGCCGCGCGGGCCACGGCCCAGGCGATTGCAGCGATCGTGCACACGGGCGATACTTTGAAAAAGTGAGCTATCAGCGCTTGCCAGTTGTGCGCTGGAAGCCATTTTTATTGATATTTTTGCGACCGCATCGGTTCGGCGCTGCACGATGTACAACACCCACGATCCCCAAGTCCTTCCTATCCGCGACGGCGTCAAGCCCAGTTGCGTGGTCTTGCCCAGCACCGGGCAGGGCCGCACCCTGGACTATCTGGTGCAGCGCCTGCCCGCCGTCGCCGGGGACGACTGGCGGGCCCGCATGGCGCGCGGCGAGGTGGTGGATGAGCTGGGCCGCCCGGTGCAGCCGGACACCCCGCTGCTGCATGGCCTGCGCGTGTACTACTACCGGGAAGTGGACACCGAGCCCCACATCCCCTTCGAGGCCGAGGTGCTGTACCAGGACGCGCACATCGTCGTGGCCGACAAGCCGCACTTTCTGCCCGTGGTGCCCGGCGGGCGCTACCTGCAGAACACCTTGCTGGTGCGGCTGAAAAAGCAGCTCGGCCTGCACGACCTGTCGCCCGTGCACCGCATTGACCGCGACACGGCGGGGCTGGTGCTGTTCGCCATCCGGCGCGAAGACCGGGGGGCCTACCAGGCCCTGTTTCGTGAGCGCACGGTGCACAAGACCTACGAGGCGATTGCGCCCTGGAACCCGCAACTGCAGTTTCCCCGCGAGCACGCCAGCCGCATGGTCGAAAGCCAGAACTTCATCCGCATGCACGAGGTGGCGGGCACGCCCAACAGCCTGACGCGCATGGAGCTGCTGGAGCACAACCGGCAATGGGCGCGCTACCGGCTCAGCCCCGTCAGCGGCAAGCGCCACCAGCTGCGCGTGCACATGGCCGCCCTGGGCCTGGGGCTGAAGGGCGATGGCCTGTACCCAGTGGTGGACGATGCGCCGGAAGGCGACTTCTCGCGCCCGCTGCTGCTGCTGGCCCAGACCCTGGCGTTCCAGGACCCGGTCACCGGTGCGGCGCGGCAGTTTTGCACCCGCCGCAGCTTGGGGCCCTTGCCAGACCCGGCGCCGGCCGCCTGAACCTGCCCGCGTGGTGCGCGAGGCGCAATTGCAGCCCTGCGCCCGTGGTACAGGCCTGCAAACCTATAATCCCCGGTTGTCCCGTGTCGCGAGCTTTGCGCACAACGAAACCACATATCCATGAGCACTCCCACTTTCTCCGTTGCAGACATCCGCAAGACGTTCCTGGACTTCTTTGCCTCCAAGGGCCACACCATTGTGGAATCCAGCCCGCTGGTGCCCGGCAATGACCCCACCTTGATGTTCACCAACTCGGGCATGGTCCAGTTCAAGGACGTGTTCCTGGGTACCGACAAGCGCCCCTACACGCGTGCGACCAGCGTGCAGACCTGCCTGCGTGCCGGCGGCAAGCACAACGACCTGGAGAACGTGGGCTACACGGCCCGCCACCACACCTTCTTCGAAATGCTGGGCAACTGGTCGTTCGGCGACTACTTCAAGCGCGAATCGCTGAAGTGGGCCTGGGAGCTGCTGACCGAGGTCTACAAGCTGCCGGCCGAGCGCCTGCTGGCCACCGTCTATGCGGAAGACGACGAGGCCTATGACATCTGGACCAAGGAAATCGGTCTGCCTCCCGAGCGCGTGATCCGCATCGGCGACAACAAGGGCGGCCGCTACAAGTCCGACAACTTCTGGATGATGGCCGACACCGGCCCCTGCGGCCCTTGCTCGGAAATCTTCTACGACCACGGCCCGGAAATTCCCGGCGGCCCTCCAGGCTCGCCCGATGAAGACGGCGATCGCTACATCGAGATCTGGAACAACGTGTTCATGCAGTTCGACATGGCCGAAGACGGCTCGGTCAAGCCGCTGCCCGCACCTTGCGTGGACACCGGCATGGGCCTGGAGCGCCTGGCGGCCATTCTGCAGCACGTGCACAGCAACTACGAGATTGACCTGTTCCAGAAGCTGATCGCCGCGGCCGGCCGCGAGACCCACACCGCCGATCTGGCCACCCCCTCGCTGAAGGTGATTGCCGACCACATCCGCGCCACCGCCTTCCTGGTGGCCGACGGCGTGATCCCTTCCAACGAAGGCCGTGGCTACGTGCAGCGCCGCATCGTGCGCCGTGCCATCCGCCACGGTTACAAGCTGGGCCAGAAGACCCCGTTCTTCCACAAGCTGGTCAAGGACCTGGTCGCCGTGATGGGCGATGCCTACCCCAAGATCCGCGAACAGGAAGCCCGCATCACCGACGTGCTGCGCGTGGAAGAAGAGCGCTTCTTCGAGACCCTTGCCAACGGCATGGACATCCTGGACAGCGCGCTGGCCGGTGGTGCCCAGGTGCTGCCCGGCGATGTCGCCTTCAAGCTGCATGACACCTATGGCTTCCCGCTGGACCTGTCCAACGACGTGGCGCGCGAGCGTGGCGTGACGGTGGACGAGGCCGGTTTCCACGCGGCCATGGAGCAGCAGAAGAACCAGGCCCGCGCGGCCGGCAAGTTCAAGATGGACCGTGCGCTGGAGTACACCGGTGCCTCCAACACGTTCACCGGCTACGACCGTCTGGTGGAATCTGCAAAGATCGTAGCGTTGTACGTCGACGGCACGCCCGTTTCGGCACTGAACAATGGCCAAAGCGGCGTTGTGGTTCTGGACACCACACCCTTCTACGCCGAATCCGGCGGCCAGGTCGGCGACCAGGGCGTGATCAGCGCCGGCTCGGCCCGCTTTGCCGTGGCCGACACCCTCAAGATCAAGGCCGACGTGTTCGGTCACCACGGCACGCTGACCACCGGCACGCTGAACGTGGGCGATAGCGTGCAGGCCGAAGTCGACACCCAGCTGCGCGCGGCCACCATGCGCAACCACTCGGTCACGCACATCATGCACAAGGCCCTGCGCGAGGTGCTGGGCGAGCATGTGCAGCAAAAGGGCTCGCTGGTCAACGCCGACCGCACCCGCTTTGACTTCACCCACAATGCCCCCGTGACCGCGGAAGAAATCCGCGAGATCGAGCGCCGTGTGAACGCGGAAATCCTGGCCAACACCGCCACCGACGCCCGCGTGATGGACATCGAATCGGCCAAGGCCACCGGCGCCATGATGCTGTTCGGCGAGAAGTACGGCGAATCCGTGCGTGTGCTGGACATCGGCAGCAGCCGTGAACTGTGCGGCGGCACCCACGTGCACCGCACCGGTGACATCGGCCTGTTCAAGGTCGTGGGCGAGTCCGGCGTGGCCGCTGGCGTGCGCCGTATCGAAGGCATTACCGGCGAGAACGCGCTGGCCTACCTGCAATCGCTGGAATCCACCGTGGACCAGGCCGCTGCGGCCTTCAAGGCACCAGCGACCGAGCTGACCCACCGCATCGGCGGTGCCCTGGATCAGATCAAGGCCCTGGAAAAGGAAATCGCTGCTCTGAAGGGCAAGCTGGCCTCCAGCCAGGGCGATGAGCTGCTGACGCAGGCGGCAGACGTCAAGGGCGTGAAGGTGTTGGCCGCCAAGCTGGAAGGTGCCGATGCCAAGACCCTGCGCGACACCATGGACAAGCTCAAGGACAAGCTAGGCGCGGCCGTGATCGTGCTGGCGGCCGTGGACGGCGACAAGGTGCAACTGGCCGCAGGCGTGACCAAGGCCGAGACTGCCAAGGTCAAGGCCGGTGAGCTGGTGAACTTTGTGGCCCAGCAAGTGGGTGGCAAGGGGGGCGGCAAGCCCGATATGGCCATGGCCGGCGGCACCGATGCTGCGGCGGTGCCCGCTGCGCTGGCCTCCGTGCAAGCCTGGGTGACCGAGCGCATCTAAGACGCAAACGGCCCAGCCGTTCGAAAGCCAGGGCTTCCGCTCCCTGGCTTTTTTTTGCCGGCCATCCAGGAAAGGGAAGGGTAGTGCTTTGCTTATTCCTATTGGATTGCTTGGTCTATTGTTTTTTTAAAGCTTTTACACTTAATCTGTATCCATGTCTGTATGCAAGCGGCTGACTTCAGCGCTTACGGTGGTCTGCTCTTTGTTGCGTCACGCCAAGTCTTTGGGCTTGTGCGTGGCTGCTGCATGGGCCGCCATCTGCATGTCGGCCACTGCGCAGTCGGTGGTGTTCATCAATCCCGGTAAAGCCACTGAAACCTTCTGGGCCTCTGCTTCCGACGCCATGCACAGGGCGGCCCAAAGTCTGGGCATGCAGCTGCGCGTCATCTACGCCGAGCGGGACCGCTTGGAGCCGATTGCGATTGCCCAGCGGCTGGCGCAACTGCCGCCGCCGCAACGCCCGCAGTATGTGGTTTTCTCCAACGACTACAGCGTGGCGCCGGGGGTGTTGCGTGCCCTGGAAGGCTCGGGCATCCAGGCTTTCCTGGCCTACAGTGCCATCCAGCCGGAGTTGCGCGACCAGGTGGGGGTGCCCAGGGGGCGTTACCCATTCTGGCTTGGCAGCCTGGAGCCCCGGGCCCAGGACGCCGGTTATCTGACGGCCAAGGCCCTGATCGAGGCCGCGCGCAAGCGCCCCGGGCTCAAGGCCGCGGATGGAAAATTCCACCTGCTGGCGATTGCCGGGGATCGCTCCACCGCTTCCTCCATCGCGCGCAACCAGGGCCTGCACCGGGCTGTGCAGGAAGCGCCGGATACCGTGCTGCTGCAGGAGGTCTATGGCGAGTGGCGGCGCGACAAGGCGCGCTTGCAGGCACAAGAGTTGTTCCGCCGTTATCCGGAAGCGCGCTTGGTCTGGAGCGGCAACGATGAAATGGCCTTGGGCGCCATGCAGGCTTGGCAGATCCAGGGCGGCAAACCCGGCAAGGACGCACTGTTCAGCGGAATCAATACGTCGGCACAAGCCTTTGAGGCCTTGCGCCAGCAGGAGTTGAGCGCCCTGGCGGGTGGGCACTTTCTGGCGGGGGCCTGGGCCTTGGTGCTGCTGTTTGATTACCACCACGGGGTGGACTTCAGTTCCGAAGGCCTGGAATTGGTGTATCCGATGTTTAAACTCTTCAGTACACCCAGCAGCCTGCGGTTTGAGAAAAGCTTTGGCACAGGGCAGCGTACCCTGGACTTCAAGCCGTTCAGCAAATACCACCATCCTGCTTTGCGACGTTACGACTTTGACCTGGACCAGTTGCTGCGTTAGCAGCGTGTGAATGTATGCACCGTGAAGCCGGGGAGTTCCGCTCGATTGCCACCTTGATGTTGCAACGCATTATCGCGTTGGCGCTGGTCTGCCTGATCGGGATGGGGGGGCTGCAGCTGTGGCTGGAGCGCCAGCAGCAGGAAAAGCTGCTCTTCCAGACCATGGCCTTGATGGTGGAGACCAGCAGCCAGGCGATGGCGCATGCCATCTGGGACATTGATCGCGATGTGCTGAGTTTTCAGATCCGCCGTCTGACGGAGCTGGAGGCGGTGGGGCTGGTGCAGGTGCACATCCGGTCAACCGGCGAAATCCTGACATCCGGGCGTGACGGGGGTGCCCAGGATGTGCCGTCCTACCAGACGGTGATTTACGCCCCCCACGCGCTGCAGCAGCCTCTGGGCACGATCGAGGTCTGGGCTGATCGCACCTATTACCGCAATCTGTTGTGGGAGTCTCAAAAGCGCGTGATTCCCGGCTATTTGATCTTCACGGTGCTGATGTGCCTGATGGTGGCTTGGGTCATGCGCCGCGACCTGGGTCTGCCGCTGCGCCAGATCGCGGACTTTGCACGCAACCTCAGGCCCGAGACGTTGAACCAACCGCTGGAAGTCCGGCGCCCGGAACGGGCCCGCGCCGACGAGATCGATATGGTGATGCAAGGTTTCGAGCACCTGCAACAAGCCCTGGATCGCCACATCAAGGACCTGGATGGCATGGTCAAGGAGCGCACGGCGGAGCTGATCGCCCTGGTGGATGAAGTCAAGCGCCTGTCCCAGCTGGATGCGTTGACTGGGACCTTCAACCGCCGCGCCATGGAGCAGCGCCTGCCGCTGGAGATGGAGCGTTGCGTGCGCTATGGGCGCCCGTTTGCGGTCATTTTTGCGGACATTGACCATTTCAAGCGCATCAACGACCAGTACGGCCATGCCGTGGGGGACGCCGTGCTCACGGCAGTGGCAGCGCGCTTGCAGGCATGCCTGCGGGCCAACCTGGACTGGATGGTGCGTTTCGGTGGCGAAGAGTTCGTGATCTTCATGCCCGAAACCGATCTGTCACACGCCCAGGCCGTGGCCCAGCGGCTGGCCGCGGACATGCGCGCCACGCCTTGGGGGTGCAACGGCTTGAGCCTGTGGCTGACCTGCAGCTTCGGCGTGGCCGAATACCAGTCGGGGGATTCGATGAAGAGCCTGCTGGAGCGTGCCGACCACATGCTTTATCGGGCCAAGGACCTGGGGCGGGACCGCGTGTGTGCGGATACCACGGTGTGAGTCACGGCAGTGCGGTGCTTCGGCCCAGCCCATCCCTTGGCGCAGGTGCGGTTTAAGGGGCTCAGAACAGCTCGACGTCCGCGTGTGACACCTGGGAGCCACCCAGCAGGCCTTGATCCTGCAGGCTCTCGAAGTGGCAGACGCGGTTGCGGCCATGTTCCTTGGCGTAGTACAAGGCCTGGTCTGCCTGCCCCAGGATTTCCACGGGCGAGCACAGTTTGGCGCCGGCAAAGCCGACACTGACGGTGACCTGCCCGACCTGCGGAAAATCATGCCGCGCCACCATGGCCCGGAAAGCTTCGAGCGAGGCCTGCGCGGATTCCTTGGCCATCGGGGGCATCAGCACCACGAATTCTTCGCCACCAAAGCGGAAGATGCGGTGGCGCGGGCCGAAGGCCGAGCGCAGCAGGTTGGCCACCAGGATCAGCACCTCATCACCGAACAAATGGCCGAAGCGATCGTTGACCAGCTTGAAGTGATCGATGTCGATCACGGCCAGCCACGGCTGGATCTCGGTCTGCATGCTGACGGCGCTGGCAAAGCGCAGCAGGTGCTCGTCGAAGGTCTTGCGGTTCAGCAGATCCGTCAGCGCATCGCGTTCGCTGTAGTCCAGCAGACTTTGGTAGTTCTGGTAGACGTTGAACACCCCGGTGATCACGTCCAGGTTGTGGGTGTTGAAGGGCTCGGACTGGGTGATCTCAATGCACACATGCACTTGCTCGTGCATCCAGACGGGCAACCAGATGGTGTGCTGGTGCGCGTCGGAGTGCTGGGCCTGTTGCGCCTTGTGGGCAATGCAGGCCTGCAGGTGGGGTAGGGCCTGCAGCGGAAAGCGCTGGGCATCGTTGGCAAAGTCCTGCTCGGCCGCCACCAGTTGGCCGGCTTCGTACCAGGTGCGGGGGCGCACCCAGTATTGGTCACCGAGCTTGAGCAGCTCCAGCGCCCGAACATTCGTGATGTGCGGTAACTGCAAGAACGTGGAGAGTACGGACAACTCCAAGCGCAAATGATCGCGTTGGCCGGTCATTTGAACCAAGTTTTGCAGAAGGTGCATGAAGTTCGGCGCGGTGGTGACAACCAGGAAGCGCGCAGCTTAACACTTGGTGAAGACTAAGTCCCAGACTCCGTGGCCTAAACGTAGCCCCCGATTTTCAAACTTTGTTAACGGGCGGTAATCTGGCTTGGCGGCATAGCCCTGCGCGGTGTTGGCCAGCTGCGGTTCGGCGCTGAGCACTTCCAGCATCTGCACGGCATAGGGTTCCCAGTCGGTGGCGCAGTGGATGTAGCCACCGGGTTTGAGGCGGGTGGCCAGCTTGGCGACCAGCGGCGACTGGATCAGGCGGCGCTTGTTATGCTTTTTCTTGTGCCAGGGGTCGGGGAAGAAGATGTGCACGCCGTCAATACTGCCTTCGGGCAGCATTTGGTCGATCACCTCCACGGCATCGTGCTGCAGGATGCGGATGTTGGTGATGTCGTGCTCGCCAATGCGCTTGAGCAGGGCGCCGACGCCGGGCTCGTGCACTTCGCAGCACAGGAAGTTGTCGTCGGGGCGTACGCGGGCAATGTGCGCGGTGGCCTCGCCCATGCCGAAACCGATCTCCAGGATCAGCTTACCGGGGCGGCCGAATGCGGCCTGGGCGTCGAACGGTGCGTTCGCGTAGCTCAGCAGGAACTGGGGGCCCAGGTCCTCGAACGCCTTGGCCTGGCCGGTGGTCACACGGCCGGTGCGGCGCACATAGCTGCGAATGGTTTTGGGAAATGCCACATCCGCCGGGGCCTGGCCTGCGGCGTGTGCTTGGGGGGCGGCTGCGTCCGGGGCAGCCTGGGGGGTGTTTTGTTGCTCAGTCACGCTGCGCATTGTAAGTGGAGCGCCAGATTTCAACCCACTGCGCCAGCGCATCGGCCACCGTGGTTTCGGGGTTTGCCGCGGGCAGTTGCAGCACCTGGGCTGCGGCATTCAAGGCCTGCAGCGGCTGGTGCAGCTCCACCGCCGGGGCGCCATGCTGTTTGGAGAGTTTTTCGCCATCGGGCATGCGCACCAGGGGGGTGTGCAGGTACTGCGGATGCTGCAGACCCAAGGCGTGCTGCAGCAACAGCTGGCGGGGTGTGTTGTCGGCCAGATCCTCGCCGCGCACGACGTGGGTGATGCCCTGCAGGGCATCGTCCACCACCACGGCCAGCTGGTAGGCATACAGGCCATCGGCGCGCTGCAGCACAAAGTCGCCGGCCACCTGGCCGGGGCATTGCTGTTGCGGGCCCAGGCGGCGGTCGTGCCAGTGCAGGCAACCGTCAATTATGGAAAAAGGAGCACTCAGCGCTTGCCCTGTCTGCGCTGCAGGCCAATTGGATACATAAGCTTCGAGGGCAAAGCGCCAGCTGCGCACCGGCTTGCCGTGCAGCCCCTGGCGGCAGGTGCCGGGGTAGGGGCGTTCCACATGCCGCTGGTGGGACAGTCCCAGGCGCTGCCAGGCGGCCTCGATGTCCTTGCGGGTGCAGCCGCAGGCATAGGCCAGGCCTGCCTGCTGCAACTGGGCCAGGGCCTGGGCGTAATGGCTGTGGCGCTGCGATTGCCAGGTGGGGGCTTCATCCGGCAGCAGGTGGCACTGGGCCAGTTGCTGCAAGATGGTCTGGTCCGCCCCGGGGGGGCAGCGTGGGGGGTCGATGTCCTCGATGCGCACCAGCCAGGTGCCGTGCTGGGCGCGCGCATCCAGCCAGCTGGCCAGGGCAGCCACCAGCGAACCGGCATGCAGCGGCCCGGTGGGCGAGGGCGCAAAGCGCCCGCGGTACGCGGTGCGGGGCATGGGGTCAGACCTGTACCGGGCCGGCCACGGCCGTGGGCGACAGGCGGTGGTCGTTGAGCAGGGCTTTCTGCGTCACCGGGCTTTGCAGCTGGGTCAGCCACCAGTGCAACGCCTTGCCCAGTCCGCCGCTGCTGGGTTTTTTCCAGGCATAGCGCATGCGCAGCTGGCGTGTGGGGCGGGTGACGGGCTTGGTGACCAGCAGTCCGGCCTCCACATAGGGGCGGGCCATGCTTTCGGGCAGGAAGCCGCAGCCCAGGCCGCGCACCTGGGCGTCGATCTTGGCCTGGACGGTGTCGACCGTGAACGTGTCCTGGCCGCCCAGCAGGCCAATGGAGGTGCGCTCGCGCTGGGCCGAGTCGGCGACGACGATCAGGCGGTGCTCCAGCAGCAGTTCGTCGGTGATGGGCTGCTCCACCTGCGCCAGGGGGTGGAACGGCGCCACGGCAAAAACAAAGGTGATGTCGCCCAGGTCCTCCAGCTGCAGCCCGGGCACGCTGGTGTTGTTGCTGCCGACGCCCAGGGCCAGGTCGGCCCGGCCGGTGCTCAGCAGCTCGACCGGGCCGGTCAGCGTGCCCATGCCCAGCTTGATCCGGGTGGGGGACTTCAGGGCGTAGAAGGCCTCAACCAGGTCGAACAAGGTGGCCTGGGAGATCACGCCGTCGGCAACCAGGGTGAGTTCCGGCTCCCATCCGGTGGCAACGCGGCGCACGCGGTGCGCCACGGCGTCGATGTCCTGCAGCAAGCGGATGCCCTCGGTCAGCAGGGCCTGGCCCGCTTCGGTGGCCTGGGCCTGGCGGGTGCTGCGGTCGAACAGCAGCACATCCAGCGCTTCTTCCATCTGGCGCACGCGGTAGGTCAGCGCACTGGGCACCAGGTGCAACTGTCTCGCCGCAGCGGCAAAACTGCCAGTGTCGGCAATGGCCTGCAACATGGCCAGGCTGTCTGGCGTTAAAACATCACGAGGGCTGGGCATGCGGTGGAACGCTCATTCAAAGAGTTTGAATGATGCCATCAAACGGTGGCGATCAACGCTGGAACTGGCGCCCTTACAGTTCTGGACATGGCAGGTCACGACCCGCAGATGCAAGGAGCACCCCATGATTCAAATCCGCAAATCCCACGAACGTGGCTACGCCGACCACGGCTGGCTCAAGTCGTTCCACAGCTTTTCGTTCGCTGGCTACTACGACCCCGCCCACATGGGCTGGGGCAACCTGCGCGTCATCAACGAAGACCGCATCGCAGCCGGCACCGGCTTTGGCGCCCACCCCCACCACGACATGGAAATCGTCAGCTATGTCATGGAAGGCGAGCTGTCGCACAAGGACAGCATGGGCAACGTCCAGACGATTGCACCGGGCGAAGTCCAGCGCATGACGGCCGGCACCGGTGTGGTCCACAGCGAACACAACCACGCGGCCGGCCGCACCACCCACTTTCTGCAGATCTGGCTGCTGCCCAGCCGCAAGGAGCTCGAGCCTGGCTATGAGCAAAAGCGCTTCAGTGATGCCGAAAAGACCAATGTCCTGCGCCTGGTGGCGTCGCCCGACGGCCACCAAGGCTCCGTCCACCTGAACGCCGATGCCCGCATCTACGCCAGCCTGGTGCGTCCGCAGCCCGGGCAGACAGTGCAGCTGGAGCATGTGCTGCCCCAGGGGCGCAAGGCCTATGTCCTGGTGGTCCAGGGCCACATCGAGATTGCGGGGCAAAAGCTGACAAGTGGCGATGCGCTGCTTGCAGAAAATGAGCGCAGCCTGCGCATGGAGAGCCAGCAGGCTGCTGAGTTGCTGGTGTTTGATTTGGCACCCTGAGTGCCTGGTTTGTAGATGGATTCACCCAAGGGCACTGCCCATAGAAAGCACACGAATATGAACAACTCTCTTCAAGACACCCTGGCCTTGGTGGGCCGCATGCTGCTGGCGTGGCTGTTTGTGCCTGCCGGTTTTGGCAAGATTGCCGGCTTTTCCGGCGCTGTCGGCTATGCGACATCCGTGGGTCTCCCCCTGCCCGAGGTGGGCGTGGCGGTCGGTCTGCTGATCGAGCTGGTGGGCGGGCTGCTGCTGCTGGTCGGCTTCATGGTGCGCCCTGCTGCCGTGCTGCTGGCGTTCTTCACCCTGGTGGCCAGCTTCTTCTTCCACGCCTACTGGTCGCTGCCAGCCGACCAGGCCATGATGCAGCAGCTGATGTTCAACAAGAACCTGGCCATTTCGGGTGGCTTGCTGGCCTTCGCCGCCTTCGGGGCAGGCCGCTGGAGCCTGGACGCCAAGCGCCAGCGCGTTTGAGCGTGATCGGTGGTGGTGGGGCAGTTGGGCTCGCCACCTTCATCCCATAAAAAAGAGCTGCGTTGTGCAGCTCTTTTTTATGGGCATCGCGCCGCAATCACTCGGGTTGCGGTGCGGGTAGCATGGATTTGATGCGGCTGGCCAGCTGGGCCACGGCCAGCGCGGCGGCGCAGCCCGGGGTAGCAACAACTGGCGGCGCATGACGGCATCGCGCACGGCCTTGTCGGCCGGGATGTCACCCATGTGGATCAGGCGCATGGGCAGGCCCGACTCGGTGTTGACGAAGCGGTTCAGCACCTGCTGCAGCTGGCCGGTGATGGCGCGGCCATCGCCCGGGCGGATGGCCTGGTTGATCACCAGGCGCATGTTCTGGCGCTTTTGCTGGGTGGCCAGCACCTTGATCGCCGCATAGGCATCGGTCAGCGAGGTGGGTTCCGGCGTGGCCACGATCAGCACTTCCTTGGCCAGCGAGACCGAGAACAGCACCACGTCGGAGATGCCGGCGCCTGTGTCCAGCAGCACCACGTCGTAGTTGGGGGCCAGGGTGTCGATCACATGGATCAACTGATTGCGCACCTCGGGTGTCAGGCGCGAGTATTCGACCATGCCCGAGCCGGCCAAGAGCGCATGGAAGCCGCCGGGGGCTGTGATCACCGCGTCTTGCAGCGAGGCCTTGCCGGTGAACACATCGTGCAGCGTCACCTTGGGGTAGAGGTTTAGCACCACGTCCAAGTTGGCCAGGCCCAGGTCGGCGTCCAGTACCAGCACGCGCAGTCCCAGGCGGGTCAGCGCGGCGGCCAGGTTGGCGGAGACAAAGGTCTTGCCCACCCCGCCTTTGCCACTGGTGACGGCAATGATGTGCGCGTTCGAGGTGCGGATGGTGCGCAGTTCGCCGCCAGGGATGGTGGCCTTGGTGGGGTGGAGGGGGGACAGCACGTCGCTCATCTCAATGCTTTCAGTTGACGCCATCTGTCGAGCCCAGGGGGGCGGCGAATACATCGGACCAATCCCCGGGCCAGCTGGTATCGCCAGTCAAATCGGGGACAAAAAGCAGTTTTTTTTCTTCTGCAGTCACGGTGCTGTCAGGTTGTTGTTCGATTTCAATCCGGTTGCGGCCATGGCTCTTGGCTTGGTACAACTGCTGGTCCGCGCGTTCGATCCACAGCTTGCGCGTGCTGCGTATCCATTGCAGGGCGTAGGCACCGCCGATGCTGACGGTGACGGTCAACTCCTGGCCCGGCGCGATCGGCACGCGCAACGCTTCGACCGCCTTGCGCACGCGTTCGGCCACATTCTGGCCATAGGCGGGCTGGCAGGCCGGCAGGACGACGGCGAATTCCTCGCCGCCATAGCGGGCCAGCGTGTCCATGGGGCGCACACAGCTATTCAGGGCCTGGGCCACCGCTTGCAGCACCAGGTCGCCGACGTTGTGGCCGTGCAGGTCGTTGACGCGCTTGAAATGGTCCACGTCGATCATCAGCAGCAGGGCCACGTCACCGGAGCGTGCCACACGGTCCAGTTCACGGTCCAGGATGGTGTCGAACTGGCGGCGGTTGGCGCAACCGGTCAGCGGGTCGCGCAGGGAGAGGTCGCACAGCTCATCGATGATGGCTTGCAAGTGGCCGGAGGGATCGTGGTCCGCTGGAGGCAGGCCTGCACTTTCTTCTTTACCCAGCAGTGCAAGCGCTCCGTCCAGACGGAGCTGATGCAGCGTGATGGGGAGAGTTGTGGCAGTACCAGTCACAAAAAACGATCCAGCGTGGTTAATTCGTTCAAGTGTAGCAGTCCATGCAGACTGGGTGCGGGCTTCCTGCCATTTACCTCAATAAGCGTTGCGCAAAAAAGCCAGTGCTTGTGTATTGGTACGGTGCAGGTGCAGGCCGGTGCCGGGGGTCAGGCATCCTGCTTTGTCCAGTATCGCTTGCACCGGCAATTTCAATCCGCCGATATGCAGGTCAATCCCGCGCTTTTGCAGGCTTTGGCGCAAGCGCAGAAAGCTCTCCACGCCGGTGACATCGATCCGGTTGATGGGCTGGGCGTCCAGGTACAGGGCCTGCAGGTCCGGATGCTCCTGCAGTGCCTGGGCCAGATGGCGTTCCAGCGCGGCGGAGGAGGCGAAGTCCCACTCGGCATCCAGGCGCACGGCCAGCACGTGCGGGGTGATGGGCGGCAGGTTCCAGATGGCCCGCGAGCGCAGGCTGCCATCCGCGTGTTCGCCGATCTCAACGATCCGCGGGTGCAGGCGGTGGTACAGGAAGTGGCACAGGCTCAGCAGCACGCCCGTGAGCACCCCCCAGTACAGGCGCGGCGCGGTGGCCAGGGTCAGCACGAAGGTCGTCAGGGCGATGCTGCCTTCCACTGCCGAGATGCGAAACAACGCCTGCAGGCTGCGTGGCTGGATCAGGTTGATGACGGCCGAGACCACCACCGCCGCCAGGGCTGCCTGGGGGATGTGGTACAGCCAGGGCGTGAGCCACAGCACCGTCACCAGCACCATGCCGATCGCGAACACGCTGGTCCAGCCGGTCTTGGCGCCCACGTTCAGGGTGACGGCCGAGCGGGAAAACGACGCGCTGATGGCAAAGCTGCCGCTCAGGCCGGACACTACTTTGGACATGCCCTGGGCGATCAGGTCCTGGTTTTCATTCCAGCGCGTGCCGGCCTGGCGGTGCTCCAACTGGGCGCTGGATGCCACTTCCAGAAAACTCACCAGGCTGACCATGATCACGGGCAGCAGCAGGCGCGAGACTTCGTCCCAGCCGATGGCGGCTGGCCAGCTCAGCCCGGGCAGGCCTGCCGGCAGGTGGCCGACGATGTTGCCGTCGCGTTCGGCATAGCCCAGGGCGGCGCTCAGCATGCCGCACAAGGCCACCACCAGCACGGCCGCGGGCCAGCGCGGGGCTAGTTTCTTGAGCAGCAGCAGCAGGCCCAGCCCGCCCAGGCCAAAGCCGGCGGCCCAGCCGTCGAAGTGGTGCAAATCGGGGTTGTGGAACCAGGCGCTCCAGGTGCTGCGCAGCCCCAGCAGGTCGGGCAGCTGCGACAGCAGGATCAGGATGCCTGCTGCCTGGGTGAAGCCGTTCAGCACCGGCGAGGTGACCAGGTTGACCAGCCAGCCGCTGCGCAGCGCGCCCAGCAGCCACTGCACGGCGCCGGCCATGATGGCCATCCAGCAGGCCAGGGTGACCCAGTGGGCGCTGCCGGGTTCGGCCATGCCGGCCAGCGACGCACCGATCAGCAGGCTGGTCAGGGCTGTGGGGCCGACGCCCAGGCGGGGGGAATTGCTCCACAGCACGGCCACCAGCGAAGGCAGCAGGGCGGCGTAGATGCCGGTGACCAGCGGCATGCCCGCGAGTGCAGCATAGGCCACGCCCTGGGGCAGCAGCATCAGGCCGACCGTGACCCCTGCCAGCATTTCGCCGCGGGCCAGCGCCCAGGTGGGGCGGGGCCAGGCCAGGAAGGGGAACCACTGTTTCAATTGCATAAGCCGCTATTGTGGAGGGATTGCAGGGCGTCTTGGATGTTCGTGCTTGTCCTACGGACGCTTCGGCCCTCTCCGACCGGGCTGGATTCGGGTTGCCACTAGGATTCACCCCACGTCGTCACGGTGTTGAGGCCGTGGCTTTGCCTATATGAAGATTGATGAGGAGCTTTCACACATGTCGATATCTCACAAGCGCGTTGTTCAAGTGCTGGCTGTCTCGGCCCTGGCCCTGGGCCTGGCCGCATGCGGACCCAAGGAAGAAACTGCCGGCCAGAAGCTGGACAACACCATTGAGCGTACCGAGCAAGCTGCTGAAAAGGCCAAGATGGAGGCAGACCGCGCCGCCGAGGCAGCCGGTCAGAAAATGGAAAACGCCGTAGAGGCCACCAAGGAGGCCGCACAGCAGGCTGCCGATGCCACTAAGGATGTGGCCAGCGACGCCCTGGCCGTGGCCAGCGAGGCCAGCATCACCGCCAAGGTCAAGGCCGCACTGGTGGGGGATGCCGACCTGAGCGCGCTGAAGATCAATGTGGACACCAAGGGCAGCGTGGTCACCCTGCACGGCGAAGCCCCCAATCAGGCGGGCAAGGACCGTGCCGAGCAACTGGCCAAGGCCGTGGAGGGCGTGTCCTCCGTCAACAACTTGCTGACCGTGAAGTAATCCGGCGCACGGTTTCCAAGAAGGCCGCCTTCGGGCGGCTTTTTCTTGGCCGGTGCGCGCGGTGGGCGGCTTAACATGTGGGCATGAAGCAAGCACGCCACATCACGACCGAGCTGGTACACCACGCGTACCAGGCCCCCGCCGCTTTCTCCGCGCCGCAGCCGGCGGTGCACAAGGCTTCCACCGTCCTGTTCGACAACGTGCAGGACATGCGTACACGCCGCTGGCTGGACAAGAGCGGCTACACCTATGGCCTGCATGGCACGCCCACGACCTACCAGCTGGAAGAGCGCCTGTGCAGCCTGGAGGGGGGCCAGCAGTGCCTGCTGGTGCCCAGCGGGCTGAGCGCCATCAGCACCGTGGCCCTGGGCCTGCTGTCTGCGGGCGATGAGGTGCTGATTCCCGACAACGCCTACGGCCCGAACAAGGATTTTGCCGACCACGAGCTGACCCGCTGGGGCATCCGCCCGGTGCTCTACAACCCCATGGATGTGGCCGACCTGCAGGCCAAGATCACGCCGGCGACCACGCTGGTGTGGCTGGAAGCCCCGGGCAGCGTGAGCATGGAGTTCCCCGATCTGATCGCCCAGGTCCAGGCCTGCCGCGCGCGCGGCGTGACCACGGTGCTGGACAACACCTGGGGCGCGGGCCTGGCCTTCCAGCCGTTCGACCTGCTGGCCGATGGCGGCAGCCTGGGGGTGGATGTGTCCGCGCACGCGCTGACCAAGTACCCGAGTGGTGGTGGCGACGTGCTGATGGGCAGCATCATCACGGCGGACGCGGCCCTGCACATGCGCATCAAGCTGACGCACATGCGCCTGGGTATTGGCATCGGCGCCAACGATGCGGAGCTGGTGCTGCGCTCGCTGTCCAGCGTGGCCCTGCGCTATCGCGCGCACGACCTGTCGGCCCGCACCCTGGCGGCGGCGCTGCAGCGCCAGAGCGCTGTGGTGCAACTGCTGCACCCGGCTTTTGCCGGAGCGCCCGGCCATGCCCACTGGCAGCAGCTGTGCGGCGCCGCCAACCAGGGCCAGGGCGCGGCTGCGGGCCTGTTCAGCGTGGTGATCGATTCGCGCTACGACCGTGCCGCTATCGACAAATTCTGCGACAGCCTGCAACTGTTCCGCCTGGGCTACAGCTGGGGCGGGCCGATGAGCCTGGTCGTGCCCTATGACATCGACAGCATGCGCAGCGGCGGGCGCGGCAGCCTGCAGGCCGGCTCCGTGGTGCGCTTTTGCGTCGGGCTGGAAGACCCGCAGGACCTGATGCAAGACCTGGCCCAGGCGTGGCAGCTGGCCTTTGGCACGCCCTGGCAGGACTGAGGTCGTCTGAAAAACAGGAGCTGCTGGCGTGCATCCATATTGGATTTCAGAGTGAAATATCTCTGAAACCTTTGTTGGAGGCGAGCCAGCTGCTCTTTTTTTTATCGGGTGTTTTCCGCAGATTGACGCCTGCGGGTGGCTATGTTTTCCTGTCTCCCACAGGAGGACAGCCATGGCAACACCGGATTCCCCCGTGCATGTGGTCGCCGCCAGCGAAGGCGCGCCCATCGTCATCCGCAGCGTCGGGTGGCAAGAACCCTTGCGCTGGCTGGCCGCCGGCTGGGGTGATATCCGCCGCGCCTGGGGCGTGGCCCTGTTCTACGGCAGCTGTTTCTGGCTGATGGCGCTGGCGCTGGCCTGGGTGTTTCGGGCCAGCCCGGAATACACCATGTCGCTGGCCAGCGGCTGCCTGCTGCTGGGGCCGTTTCTGGCCATGGGGCTGTACGACACCAGCCGCCGCCTAGAGCAGGGGCTGGCCCCGGACCTGGGTCAGTCCATCACCTGCTGGGACAAGCAACTGGCCAGCATGGGCATGCTGGTGCTGGTGCTCATCGTGCTGGAGCTGCTGTGGGGCCGGGCTTCGTTGGTGGTGTTTGCCGTGTTCTTCAACACCGGCATGCCGTCGACCACCGGCGTGGTCCAGGCCTTGTTCAGTGTCGACAACTGGGAATTCATCGCGGTCTACGCCGCCGTTGGCGGCGTGTTTGCGGCCCTGGTGTTCGGCAGCACCGTCGTCTCGCTGCCGATGATGCTGGACCGCGGCACCGATGCCATGACCGCCGCCATCACCAGCTTGCGCGTGGTGACCACGCAGACCGGGGCGCTGGTGCTGTGGGGGGGGCTGATCGTGCTGCTGGTGGCGGCTGCCTTGCTGGTGCCCTGGCAGTGGCCGTTGGTGGTGGTGGGGCCATGGCTGGGCTGCGCCAGCTGGCACGCCTACCGGGCCTGCGTGGGATCGCAGCCGGTCACAGCAGAGGGCGCAGCACCGGCCACACGTTCTCCAGCATGAGCGGCTGGGCCTGGGCGTTAGGGTGGATGCGGTCGGCCTGGAACAGGGCCAGCGGGTCCTTGCCATCGGCCACGCCCTGCAGGAAGAAGGGCAGCAGCGCGGCCTTGCGCTCCTGCGCCACGCTGGCAAACAGCTGTTCAAAATCCTGGGCGTATTGCCGGCCGTAGTTGGGCGGCATCTGCATGCCCAGCAGCAGCACCTTGGCGCCGGCCTCCTGCGCCGCCTGGGTCATCCAGCGCAGGTTGTCGCGCGTGCCGGACAGCGGCAGGCCGCGCAGCGCATCGTTGCCCCCCAGCTCGATGATGACCACGCTGGGCTGGTGCTGGCTCAGCAGGCCTGGCAGCCGCGCGCGCCCGCCCGAGGTGGTGTCGCCGCTGACGCTGGCATTGGTGACCTGCACCGGCTGCTGGTGCTGCGCCAGGCGCTGCGCCAGCAGGGCCACCCAGCCCGTGCCGCGCGCCAGGCCGTATTCGGCGCTCAGCGAATCCCCGACCACCAGCACATGCTTGGCAGGGCGCGCCTGCGCCTGCACGCCACTGGCCAGGGTGGACAGGCCCAGGGCCAGCGAGGACGCGATAAAGTGGCGGCGGTGTTTCTTTGTTTGTGCGTCTTGCATGCTAGCGATAAGGCCTTTCATGTCTGCTGAATTGATGTCTGCCCCGGTGATCGAAGTCGAGCACCTGCATAAAACCGTGAGCGACTCCACCGGTGCGCTGGAGATTTTGCGGGATATCCATTTCAGCCTGCAGCCCCGACAGACCGCAGCCATCGTGGGGGCATCGGGCTCGGGCAAGAGCACCTTGCTGTCGATGCTGGCCGGGCTGGACACCCCCACGCAGGGCACGGTGCGCCTGCAGGGGCAGGACATTTTTGCACTGGACGAGGATGCGCGCGCGGCCTTGCGTGGACAGAAGATGGGTTTTGTGTTCCAGAGCTTCCAGCTGCTGCCGAACCTGACGGCACTGGAAAACGTGATGCTGCCGCTGGAGCTGGCCGGCGTGCGCAGCGCGCGCCAGCAGGCCAGCGAGATGTTGCAGCGCGTGGGGCTGGGCCAGCGCCTGGGGCACTACCCCAAGCTGCTGTCCGGTGGAGAGCAGCAGCGCGTGGCCCTGGCGCGTGCCTTTGTGGTGCAGCCGGCCGTGCTGCTGGCGGACGAGCCCACGGGCAGCCTGGACTTCGCCACCGGGGCAGCGGTGATGGCGCTGATGCTGTCGCTGAACCGCGAGCTGGGCACGACCCTGGTGCTGGTCACCCACGACCGCGAGATTGCCGCGCAGTGCGAGCGCACCCTGACCATCGAGGCCGGGCGCCTGGTGTGAGTGCCAGGGCATTGCCAAATGCACGACAATCGCCGCATTCGTGAATTGGGGCCCTGTGCCCGCAGACCTGGAAATTTTTATGACTGACGCTATCGCCCGCCCAGAATTGCCCGATCACCTGTCGATTGACCCCAGCAGCAAGTTCTTCGTGGCGGCCGTGTTCGAACACGACATCGGCATCCGCTTCAACGGCAAGGACCGCAACGATGTGGAGGAATACTGTGTGAGCGAAGGCTGGGTGAAGGTGCCGGCCGGCAAGACCCTGGACCGCAAGGGCCGTCCGCTGCTGATCAAGCTCAAGGGCACGGTGGAAGCCTACTACCGCTGAGCCCGGACTGGTCCAGCCCCCAGCAGCAGCCTTCGGGCTGCTTTTTTGTGCGCGCAGGCATGGGATGCCCATGAAAAAGGCCCCTGTGCAGGGGCCTTGGTCGACGGGAGTGCGGCAGGCGTCAGCCCTGGCGCTGCTCCTGGGCCATGCAGGCCGCAGCGGTGAACAGCACGTCGGTCGACGAGTTCAACGCCGTTTCGGCGGAATCCTGCAGCACGCCAATGATGAAGCCGATGGCCACGACTTGCATGGCCACATCGTTGGAGATACCGAACAGCGAGCAGGCCAGGGGGATCAGCAGCAAAGAGCCACCGGCCACGCCCGAGGCGCCGCAGGCGCAGACCGATGCCACCACGCACAGCAGGATGGCTGTGGGCATGTCCACAGCGATGCCGACGGTGTGGGCCGCCGCCAGCGACAGCACGCTGATGGTGATGGCCGCACCGGCCATGTTGATGGTGGCACCCAGGGGAATGGCCACGCTGTAGGTGTTCTCATCCAGGTTCAGGCGCTTGGCGATGGCCAGGTTCACGGGGATGTTGGCGGCAGAGCTGCGGGTGAAGAAGGCCGTGACACCGCTTTCGCGCAGGCACATCCACACCAGCGGGTAGGGGTTGCGGCGGATCTGCCACCACACGATCAGGGGATTGACGATCAGCGCCACAAACAGCATGGAGCCCAGCAGCACCGCCAGCAGGTGCACATACCCAGCCAGCACCTGGGTGCCGGTGGCGGCCACGGTGGAAGCCACCAGCCCGAAAATGCCCAGCGGCGCCAGGCGGATCACGGCCTGGATGATCAGGGTGATGCCGCTGGACAGGTCGGCCATGGCCTGGCGGGTGCTGTCCGCGCCCTTGCGCAGGGCGATGCCGATGGCGATGGCCCACACCAGGATGCCGATGTAGTTGGCATTCAGCAGGGCGTTGACCGGGTTGGCCACGGCACTCTTGAGCAACTGGACCAACACTTCACCAATGCCGCCCGGGGCGGCCATGCCCGAGGCCGCATCCTGCAGCACCAGCGTGGATGGAAACAGCATGCTGGCCGTCACGCCGACGATGGCGGCGGTCAGGGTGCCGACCAGGTACAGGCCCAGGATGGGGCGCAGGTGCCCGGTCTGGCCGGGGCTTTGGTTGCTGATGGCGGCAATCACCAGCACGAACACCAGGATGGGCGCCACGGCCTTGAGGGCCGAAATGAACAGGGTGCCCAAGAGCTCGACGCGCAGGGCGGCGTCCGGCCAGATCAGGGCCAACGCAATCCCCAGCACCAGGCCGATGACGATTTGCGTGACGATGCTGGTCTGCTTGGACCAGCGCAGCAGGGGGTGGAACATGATGAAAAGCGTGCACCGAAGTCGGGAAAGTGCGCAAGTGTAGGGAGTTCGTGATTCCTTGTCTGGTGCATGAGTTCATAACTTGGCGCTATCAAGTGCCATGCACTGGCGCGGAGGCGAATCGAAGCCCGGCCTACAGGTATCTGCGCATGGCCCTTGGCGCGGGGCTGCGAAGCAGGATAATCGCTGCCCTATGTCGTCTCCCAAAGTGCTTTTCGGCTTTCATGCCGTCGGCGTGCGTCTGAAGACCGCGCCCCAATCCATCATTGAGATTTATTACGAAGGCACGCGCCGCGATGCGCGCATGCGCCAGTTCTTGGAAAAAGCCAAGGAAGCCGGTGCGCGCCTGATCGAAGCCGATGCCATGCGCATCGCCAAGCTGGCCGGCAGCCACGGCCACCAGGGCGTGGCCGCGCGCGTGGACGAGGTCAAGGACACCCGCACGCTCGAAGAGCTGCTGGACGACTTGGAGGAAAGCGGGGTGCACAACCCCTTGCTGCTGGTGCTGGATGGCGTGACCGATCCGCACAACCTGGGCGCCTGCCTGCGCGTGGCCGACGGCGCGGGCGTGCACGCCGTGATCGCGCCCAAGGACCATGCCTCGGGCATCAACGCCACGGTGGCCAAGGTGGCCAGCGGCGCGGCTGAGACCGTGCCGTACTTCATGGTGACCAACCTGGCGCGCACGCTCAAGGAACTCAAGGAGCGCAACATCTGGATCATCGGCACCAGCGGTGATGCTGACAAGCACCTGTACCAGGTGGACCTCAAGGGTCCCGTGGCCCTGGTGCTGGGCGCCGAGGGCGACGGCATGCGCCAGCTGACCCGCAAGACCTGCGACGAGCTGATCAGCATTCCCATGCAAGGTGCCGTGGAAAGCCTGAACGTGTCCGTGGCCAGCGGCGTGTGCCTGTACGAGGCCGTGCGCCAGCGCCAGGCATAAGCACAAAAAGATAGCTGTCAGCGCTTGTCATGCCTGCGCCAGAGCCAGAAAACACTGAAATTCTGCGGCAGGTGCGCGCCTGGCTGCAGCAGGCCCGGCAAGTGACGGTGCTGACCGGCGCGGGCGTCAGTGCCGAGTCGGGGGTGCCCACGTTCCGCGACGTGCAAACCGGCATCTGGGCGCAGTTCGATCCGCAGGAGATGGCGTCGGAGCCAGGTTTTCGGGCCCACCCGCAGCGGGTTTGGCAGTGGTATGCCCACCGGCGGAACTTGGTGTCTGCGGTGCAGCCGAATGCCGCGCACCGGGCGCTGGCGCAGTTTGCTTGCCACCACCCGGGCAAGCTGAAACTGGTGACGCAGAACGTGGACGGTCTGCACCAGCGGGCAGGCAGTCCGGAGGTGATTGCCCTGCACGGGGATTTGCTGGCCAATCAATGGCTGGACGCGGTGTGCCCGCAGTGCGATCTGGAGGCTGCCGTGCAGCGTGGGGGCGAGCCACCATCCTGTCCCACCTGCGGCAACCCGGTGCGCCCCGGCGTGGTCTGGTTTGGCGAGCACCTGCCAGCGGCGGCCCTGGCGCAGGCGGAAGCCGCGGTGCAAACCTGCGACCTGATGCTGGTGGTGGGCACCTCGGGCGTGGTCTACCCGGCAGCGGGGCTGGTCTTTCAAGCCCACCAGCAGGGTGCACGTGTGGTGGTGGTCAACCCCGATGCGACCGAGCTGGACAGGCTGGCCGATGCCTGTGTGCGCGCCACGGCGGCCCAGGCATTGCCGCAACTGCTGCGGCTGGATGAGGGGGGTGTTTAAGGGTGGGTCTTGCCGTGCGCGGTTTGCGCGGCCAACCATTCGTGGAAGCTGCCATGCAGGTGCCGGGGGATGGTCACCAGCTCCTGCTCCAGCACGCGAGCCATTTCCTGCAGGGTGGACAGCCGTGGATCCAGTCCGTTGCTTTCCAGCCGTTGCACCGTCATGCGCGACAGCCCGGCATGCTGGGCCAGTTCGGCCTGGGTCATATGACGGGCCTTGCGGATAGCGGTCAAGGCGGTGACCAGGGGGTAAGCGGGTTTGTGGTGGTCTTCGCCGGTGGCTGGGGTGGTGCTCATGCCACGACTGTAATCCGGTTTGGAGGCCGCGGTCGGCGGCCTCAGGCAAATACGTTGAGGCGTGTGCCCAGGTTGCCGTAGCGCGCCAGCTCGGGTTGGGCGTGCGCCATCGGTGTGGCTGCAGCGCTGCCCGGCGTGGCGGGATGGTCGCGTTGCGGTTGCTGCTGCTGGTTGGGGGAACGGCGCAGCTCCTGCAGCGTCAGGCTGTCGGTGACGCGGTTCTGCGCCCAAGCGTTGGTGGCGTTGCGAAGGGCGGTGGCGTAGCGTAAATCCATGGTCAGGCAGGGTCCGGTAGGAATACCTGAACTCTAAAAGTGGAGCTCATCTTGCGGTCGATCAATAAAAAACCGATTGCCCGCTTTGTTTGGCCGATACGCGCAGGCTGGCGGGGCTGGGCCTTGGAATCAATCGGGCCAGTAGGGCAGCCAAGCAATCCGTCCCTGGCCGCCGTCGTTGAGGTGCTGGACCAGGGCTGCGCTGTGCGGCTGGGGCATGCTCCACTGCATGTCCACGCGGCTGTGGTGGCGGATGTTCTGCAACTGGGCGCCGGCCTGCTCCAGTTCGCGGCGCAGCCAGCCTTCTAGGGCATAGGGCAGGCTGCACTGCAGCGTCACCATGCGCTGCAATGTGATCTTTTCGGCCTGCAGCAAGGCCTGGGCCACGCTGTCGGTGTAGGCGCGCACCAAGCCTCCGGCGCCCAGCTTGACGCCGCCAAAATAGCGCACCACGGTGGCCAGCACGCCTTCCAGGTCGTGGTGGCGCAGGACTTCCAGCATTGGGCGGCCCGCCGTGCCACTGGGCTCGCCATCATCGACCGCAGCCGACTGGCCGCCCGCCAGCAAGGCCCAGCAAACGTGGGCGGCGCCAGGGTGGGTCTGGCGCAGGGCATCGACCACCGCCTGGGCGCTGGCGCGATCGTGAATGGGTTGCACGCAACCGATGAAGCGGCTTTTTTTGATGAGCAGTTCGCTGTGGGCTGGGCGGGCAATCGTTTGCGGCATAGGGCGGCAAGCTTAAATGAATCCGAGGGCCGCGCTGGTGACTGGGTGAGGGTTATGCCTAGGCCCCAGTGACAGTCCTTGTGAACCTTGTCCTACGGCGGCGGTTGTTCAGGCTTCTTACAGTCGAGCTCAAGGAGCGTGCCGCCATGTCCACACCACCTGCCACCCACAGCCTGTTGTCCGGTCACACCTTTGGCCGCCACCATACGCAGCACCCGCCACTGTCTGCGCCCTTGCAGCAGGGGCAAGCCTCCAATGTGGCGCAGATCGGTGGCGATGCACCGCGGGCAGTGCAAGCCCAGGCTGCCCCCACGCCATGTGACCTGGACCATCTGGTGCGCAGCATCGGGGAGTGGTGAGCGTGAGATTTCCGCAAAAAAGCCGCCAATGAGGGCGGCTTTTTGATGAGGGACTTACTCGTCCGGTTGTTGCGGGCTGAAGATTTCCCAGCAGGCGATGAACAGGGCGGCGATGGCTGGGCCGATCACGAAGCCGGTGAGCCCGAAAATCGACATGCCCCCCAAGGTGGTGATGAGCACAATGTAGTCAGGCAGCTTGGTGTCCTTGCCAACGAGTATGGGGCGCAGGATGTTGTCCACCAGCCCGATCACCACCACGCCATAGGTGGCCAGCACCAGGCCCTGGGTGACGCTGCCGGTGGCCATGAAGTAGATGGAGACCGGCCCCCAGATCAGGCTGGCGCCCACGGCGGGCAGCAGCGACAGGAAGGCCATCAGTACCCCCCAGAGCACAGCGCCCTGGATGTCCAGAATCCAGAAGATCAGGCCACCCAGTGCCCCCTGGGCGCAGGCAACCACCAGGTTGCCCTTGACGGTGGCGCGGATGACGGTGGCGAACTTGTCGGCCAGGGCTTGCTTGTGCTCGCGTTCCATTGGAATGGCGTTGCGCACGCGCTGTGCGAGGCGGGTGCCGTCGCGCAGCAGAAAGAACAGTAGGTACAGCATGATGCCGAAGCTCACCACAAAGCCCAGCGTGTTCTGGCCCAGTTCCACGGCCTTGCCCGCGATCAGTTTGCCGGCTTCGGCGGCCACGCTGGAGAGCTTGCTCTGGATTTCCTGGGTTGACGCCAAGTTGATGCGTTGCAGCAAATCTTTCATCCACGCGGGCATGGCGGCACTGATCTGCTGGAAGTAGGTGCCGAAGTCCAGCTGCCCCGTCGACATGCGGTTGTAGATGATCACGGTTTCGCTGACCACTGAGGTGGCGATCAGCACCAACGGCAGGATGACTCCCAGCAGACAGAGCGCCAAAGTGACCAGGGTGGCCAGGTTGGGCTTGCTGGGCATGCGCTGCAAAAGGCGCTTGTTCAGTGGGTGGAACAGGATGGCCAGCGCCAGGGCCCAGAAGATGGCGCCGATGAAGGGCCACAGAATCACGCCGAATCCCGCGCTGACTGCAATCAAGAGAAGCAAGAAGGTGCGGTTGGTGGTCTTTTCAGAGGGCATGGCCAGATGGATGGGGCTGAGGGGGCTCGGCTGGTGCGATGTTCAAGCGCAGACTGTACGCGACTTGCTTATTGCCGAAACTATGCTGCAGGCGGTTTTACATAAGAAATATGTTTTGAGGAGCATTTGTA
>NZ_BBJR01000047.1 GCF_000739875.1 Comamonas aquatica NBRC 14918 | reverse complement strand
CTGAAGCTGGCCAAGGGCGAAACCGCTGGCGACATCGCCAAGTCGCTGTCGCTGAGCGTCAAGACCGTCAGCACCTACCGCACGCGCCTGATGGAGAAGATGGCGCTGTCGTCCAACAGCGATCTGACGTACTACGCCCTGAAGAACAAGCTGATCGATTGATCTGCGGCGTGGCCCACCCCATCAAAAAAAGCTGACCTGGGTCAGCTTTTTTCATGTCTTGGGACCCGGAGGGTCACTGCATTTCCATGAAGTAGTCCAGCAGCGCATCGATCTCGTTGGACTTGTCGAAGATCGCATCCACACCCAGTTCCTTGCAGCGCTGGCGCACGTCCAGGGTGGCGTAGTTGCTGAGCACCACCACGCGCTGGTGGGGCTGGCGCTGCTGGCAGGCGGCCACCACCCCCAAGCCGCTGCCCTGGCGTAGGAACAGGTCGACGATGGCCAGGTCCCACGCGTTGTGGGGATCGGTGAGCCAGGCCTTGCCTTCGGCCTCGGTTTCCGCGTACCCGACGGGCTGGACGTCCGTCAGTTCAAGCAACGTCTCAACCAGGTTCTCTCGGATGGTGGCGTTGTCTTCAACGAAAAAAGTACGTAGTTTCACGGCAGGGAAATCTCTACAAGGGCAGCACGGTCAGGGGGCAAAAGGGCGAGGGCCAATTCTGCGCCGTCTGGGTGAACACCGCTGTAGTCATAGTCCTACTTCTTGTTACAGCATATTGAACAATCGGGGTTGCGGCTGGTGCGCATACGCGACCACTCCATGCTGCGGCCGTCCAGAATCAGCAATTTGCCTGTCAGACTTTCGCCAAAGTTGGCGATCAGCTTCAAGGCCTCGGCCGCCTGCATGCAGCCGATGATGCCGACCAGCGGGGCCAGCACGCCCATGGTGGAGCACTGGACTTCCTCGAAATCGGCCTCGGGCGCAAACAGGCAGGCGTAGCAGGGCGAGTCCTCGCGGCGCGGGTCGAACACGGTGATCTGGCCGTCCAGGCGGATGATGGCGCCAGCCACCAGGGGCACGCGGTGGCGCACGCAGGCGGCGTTGACGTCCTGGCGCGTGCGGTAGTTGTCGCAGCAGTCCAGCACCACCGTCGCCTGGGCCACCAGCGCGTCCAGCAGGGCCGCATCGGCGCGTTGCTGGATGCAGTGCACCTGGACCTCGGGGTTGAGGTCGTGGATGGCCTGGGCCGCCGAGCTGGCTTTGGGCTGGCCCACCCGGGCGGTGGTGTGGGCGATCTGGCGCTGCAGGTTGGTCAGGTCCACGGTGTCGTGGTCGACCAGGGTGATGCGGCCCACGCCCGAGGCCGCCAGGTACAGGGCCGCGGGCGAGCCCAGCCCGCCAGCACCGATGATCAGCACGTGGGCGTCCAGCAGGGCCTGCTGGCCTTCGATGCCGACTTCGTCGAGCAGGATGTGGCGTGAGTAGCGCAGGAGTTGGTCGTCGTTCATGGCGGGAAGGTCCGGCACCGGGGTGCATCACCGCCGCGCCGCGGTGCTGGGGGCGGCTGCCGGCCATCCGGCGTGGCACGGCGATGAAAAAAGCCGGGACACAAGGCACCCGGCGTTCTTGAAAACATGAGCTGGCAGCGCTGGATTTACAAGACTTTCAATGTGTTTCGACTTTGAAAGCCAGGCAGATCGCGCGCTGGCAGCTATGAAAAGCTTTATTCGTCCTTGTCCTTCTTCTCGGGCGGACGCTCGGTCAGGGTCTTGCTGACCTTGACGGGCTGGCCCTTGAGCTGGCTCAGCGCCTGCTGCAGCTGGAAGTCCTTGTCCGAGCCGAACTCGGGCAGGCGGCGCGCGGAGACAGGCTTTTTGGTGTCCTCTTCCAGGCGCTTGCGGGCTTCTTCGCGCAGCTTCTCGCGGGCGGCGGAGGCTTCGGCTTCGGCCGAGGCGTCACCATTGCCCAGGTGCTTTTCCAGGTCGGCTTCGCGCATGCGCAGGGCGGCGTAGACGTCGCCCTCGGCGGTTTCATCGACCATCACGTCGGGCACGATGCCCTTGGCCTGGATGGACTTGCCGCTGGGGGTGTAGTACAGGGCGGTGGTCAGCTTCAGGCCGGTGTCGGGACCCAGGGGGCGCACGGTCTGCACCGAGCCCTTGCCGAACGACTGGCTGCCCATGATGGTGGCGCGCTTATGGTCCTGCAGGGCGCCGGCCACGATCTCGCTGGCCGAGGCCGAGCCTTCATTCACCAGCACCACCAGGGGCACCTTCTTCAGGGCGGCGGGCAGGCGCTTGAGCGGATCGCCCTGGCCACGGCGCGCGTAGTATTCGGGCGCGGCCTTGAACACGGACTTGCTTTCTGCCAGCTGGCCGTCGGTGCTGACCACGGTCACGCCCTCGGGTAGGAAGGCGGCGGAGATGGCCACGGCCGCATCCAGCAGACCACCGGGGTCGTTGCGCAGGTCCAGCACCAGACCCTTGACGTTGGGGTCTTCCTTGTAGATCTCTTCGATCTTGCGCACGAAGTCGTCGACCGTGCGCTCCTGGAACTGGCTCAGGCGCACCCAGGCGTAGCCGGGCTCGACCAGCTTGCCCTTGACGGACTGGGTCTTGATCTCTTCGCGCGTGATGGTCACGGGGAAGGTGCGGCTCTCGTCCTTGCGGAAGATGGTCAGCTGCACCTTGGTCTTGGGCTCACCGCGCATGCGCTTGACGGCATCGTTCAGGCTCAGGCCCTTGACGGCGGTGTCGTCGATCTTGGTGATCAGGTCGTTGGTCTTGAGGCCGGCGCGGTCGGCGGGCGAACCTTCGATGGGGGAGACGATCTTGATCAGACCGTCTTCCTGCGTGATCTCGATGCCCACGCCGACGAAGCGGCCGGACGTGCCTTCACGGAATTCCTTGAAGGACTTCTTGTCGAAATACTGCGAGTGCGGATCCAGGCTGGACACCATGCCGGAGATGGCATCGGTGATCAGCTTCTTGTCGTCCACGGGCTCGACGTAGTCGGTCTTGATGATGCCGAACACCGCCGACAGCTGCTGGATTTCTTCCAGCGGTAGGGGCGAGATGCCACCGCGTGCAACGGTTTGCAGCGATACCGTGGTTAAGGCACCGGCCAGCACGCCGAGCGACACCCATCCAGCAATTTTGAGTTTTTGGCCCATAGACTCTTCAGTTACTTATCCGCTTGCACAATATACACGTCGCTGCCTGGCGGGTGAACGGGCGCAGGCCCAACCACCCGCAGACAGGTAGGGTGTTACAACTTTCAGGCCTTGCCCTGGGCGGCCACGGCCGCGGCGGCCTTGGCGGCGGCTTCGGCGTCACCCAGGTAGTAGCTGCGGATGGGCTTGAGCTGCGCGTCCAGCTCGTACACCAGCGGGATGCCGTTGGGGATGTTCACGCCCACGATGGCATCATCGGCGATGTTGTCCAGGTACTTCACCAGCGCACGAATGGAGTTGCCGTGGGCGGCCAGCACGATGCGCTTGCCCGACTGGATCTGGGGCGCCAGGGTCTCGGTCCAGAACGGCACGACGCGCGCCACGGTGTCCTTCAGGCATTCGGTCAGGGGAATCTGTTCGGGCTGCAGGGCGGCGTAGCGGCGGTCGCTGCGCTCGCTGCGGGGGTCGGTGGCCTCCAGCGCGGGCGGGGGCGTGTCGTAGCTGCGGCGCCAGACCAGCACCTGCTCGTCACCGTACTGCTTGGCCATGTCGGCCTTGTTCAGGCCTTGCAGACCGCCATAGTGGCGCTCGTTCAGGCGCCAGTCCTTGACCACGGGCAGCCAGGTGCAGTCCATCTCGTCCAAGGCGTACCACAGGGTGTGGATGGCGCGCTTGAGCACCGAGGTGTAGGCCAGGTCGAACTCGTAGCCTTCCGCCTTGAGCAGCTTGCCGGCCGACATGGCCTGCGAGACGCCGGTGGGCGTCAGGTCCACATCGGTCCAGCCGGTGAAGCGGTTTTCAAGGTTCCAGGTGGACTCACCGTGGCGGATCAGCACGAGCTTGTACATGGCGGCTTTCGAAGAAATACGGAGGGAAAAGTATCAACCCGCTATTTTAGGCCGCACCACCGGCCTGTATGGCTTGGATTGTCCAGGGCGTTGGCTGTCGCTCTAGAATTGCGCACTTTGCCAACCTGAGGACTGACGTGACGTTCATTGTTGAAAACTGGTATCTGATTTTGCTGGCGGTGGTCTCTGGTGGCTTGCTGCTGGTGCCCGGCCTCAAGGGCATGGGTGGTGGTTCGCTGCAGCCCAACGACGCCGTGGCCAAGATCAACCGCGAAAAAGCCGTGGTGGTGGACGTGCGCGAGCCCGAGGAATATGTGAAGGGCCACATCACCAACGCCAAGAACATCCCCCTGTCGCAGCTGGACGAGCGCCTGCCCCAGGTGGCCAAGAACAAGGCCGTGCCCGTGATCCTGGTGTGCGACAAGGGCGCGCGCGCCGTGCGCGCCGAGGCCCAGGCCAAGAAGCTGGGCTTTGAGAAGGCCCAGGCCCTGGCCGGTGGCATGAAGGCCTGGCGCGATGCCGGCCTGCCGGTGGATAAGGCCTAAGCCGGCTGGTTTTTTCCAGCTGTCCTACCATCAAGGGGTCCGCGAGGCCCCTTTTTCGTGGCCCCTGTTTCCAGACTGACAAGGATTTTTCCCATGCAAGCCGTGAAGATGTACACCACCGCCGTCTGCCCCTACTGCGTGCGCGCCAAGCAGGTGCTCAAGTCCAAGGGGGTGGAACAGATCGAAGAAGTCCGCATCGACAGCGACCCCGCTGCGCGTGACCACATGATGCAGATCACCGGCCGCCGCACTGTGCCCCAGATTTTCATCGGCGACACCCATGTCGGCGGCTGCGACGACCTGATCGCGCTGGACGCCAAGGGCGGACTGCTGCCCCTGCTCAACGCCTGAGGTCGTGGGCCGCAGCGCCGCGCTGCATAATGCCACCCCAAGTGCCCGCTGTCGCAGTCACTGCCAGCGGGCCTTTTTATGACCGACTGTTTTGCGTAGCAAGCGTAAGTAAGAAAGACCGAGACCATGTCCGAACAAGCAACGCCCGTCTTCCAGATCCAACGTGTCTATCTGAAGGACTTGTCCCTGGAGCAGCCCAATTCGCCCGCCATCCTGCTGCAGCAGGAACAGCCCAATGTCGACATCCAGCTGGGTGTGGAAGCCACGCCCGTGGCCGAAGGCCTGTTCGAAGTGGCCGTGACCGCCACCGTGCACACCAAGATCGACGACAAGACCCTGTTCCTGGTGGAAGCCAAGCAGGCCGGCATCTTTGAAATCCGCAACATCCCCGAAGACCAGATGGGTGGCGTGATCGGCGTGGCCTGCCCCCAGATCATCTACCCCTACCTGCGCGGCAACGTGGCCGACGTGGTGACCCGCGCCGGCTTCCCGCCCGTGCACCTGGCGGAAATCAACTTCCAGGCCATGTACGAGCAGCAGAACGCCGCGGCCCAGGCCGACGGCACCGTGCAGTAAGCCCGGCTCCTGCGGCACCGCCTGCGGGCGTGCTACAAAAGAGGCCCCGCATGCGGGGTCTTTTTTATGCATTTTTTGGCCTTCAGGCCAATGGATACAAGCGCTTAAAGCTATGAATTTGATTGTGATTGGTGCCGGCGCCTGGGGCACGGCCCTGGCGATTGGCGCGGCCCGCCACACCGCCGGCCACCAGGTCACGCTGTGGGCGCGCAATGCGCAGCAGGTGCAGGAGATGCAGGCTGCGCGCAGCAACCCCCGCTACCTGCCGGACATGGCCTTCCCCGACGGGCTGCAGGTCAGCGCCGCGCCGCTGGCGCAGGCCGTGCAGGGCATGGACCTGGTCATCATCGCCACCCCGATGTCGGCGCTGCGCAGCACCCTGCAGGCCCTGGCCGCAGCCCAGGTGCGCGTGCCCGTGGCCTGGCTGTGCAAGGGCTTCGAGGCCGTGCCCGCCGGCCACCACGGCGTCGGCCTGATGCCGCACGAGGTGTGCGCCCAGGTGGCGCCGCAGCTGGCCAGTGGTGCGCTCAGCGGCCCCAGCTTTGCGCAGGAAGTGGCCCGCGGCCAGCCCACTTTGCTGGTGGCCGCCAGCCGCCACGCCACCGTGCGCCAGGCCCTGCTGGAGGCCTTCCACACCGGGCCGCTGCGCCTGTACGCCAACGAGGACATCGTAGGCGTGGAGGTCGGCGGGGCCGTGAAGAACGTGATGGCGATTGCCGCCGGCCTGTGCGACGGCCTGCACCTGGGCCTGAACGCCCGCGCCGCCCTGCTGACGCGCGGGCTGGCCGAGATGACGCGCCTGGGCGTGGCCCTGGGCGCCAAGCCCGAGACCTTCATGGGTCTGAGCGGGCTGGGCGATCTGATGCTGACCGCGACGGGCGATCTGTCGCGCAACCGCAAGGTCGGCCTGCTGCTGGCGCAAGGCCTGACGCTGGCGCAGGCCGTGGATTCGCTGGGCCACGTGGCCGAGGGTGTGTACAGCGCGCGCACCGTGGTGCAGCGCGCCCAGGCCGTGGGCGTGGAGATGCCGATTGCCGCCACGGTGGTGGAGCTGCTGGACGGCCACATCACCCCGCAGGCCGCGGTGCAGCGCCTGATGGCGCGCGACCCCAAGCACGAAGGCCTTTAAGCCCCATCGGCTGCTGGCGCAGGTGCAGCCAGCGCCGGCAGCTATGCAATTCGCAAAAACAAAGGGAGCCGATCGGCTCCCTTTTTTTGCGTGCGCGTTGCGCTGCCAACCGCTTTACAGGCCCAGCTCCAGGGCCAGCAGCTCGTCCACCGTCTGGCGGCGGCGGATCAGGCGCACCTGCGCGCCGTCGACCAGCACCTCGGCCGCCAGCGGGCGGGTGTTGTAGTTGCTGGACATGCTGGCGCCGTAGGCGCCGGTGTCGTGGATCACCAGCAGGTCGCCGACCTGCGCATCGCCCAGCGCGCGCGGCAGCACCACGCCGCCGTCGCCCTGGGTGAAGACGTCGCCCGACTCACACAGCGGGCCGGCCACCACGCTGTCGCGCACGGCGGGCAGCACGCCCACGCCGCGGCGCTGGAGGTGCATGCCGTGGTAGCTGCCGTACATGCTGGGGCGCATCAGTTCGTTGAAACCGGTGTCGACCAGCACGAAGTGGTTGCTGCCCGCACCCTTGGTGGCGCGCACCGTGCCCAGCAGCACGCCGGATTCGGCCACCAGGAAGCGGCCGGGCTCCAGCTCCAGCGCCAGCTGGTGGCCGACGATGGCCTCGGCCTGCTTGCGCGCTGCGTTCCACAGACCGAAGTAGTGCTCGGTGTCGATGGTCGGGTCGCCATCGCGGTAGGGGATGGACAGGCCGCCGCCGGCCGAGATGGCCTGCAGGTCGTGGCCGTGGTCCTTGGCCGACTTGACCAGGGCCACCATGGCGCCGCAGACCTCCTGCAGGTGCGCGTAGTCCACGCCCGAGCCGATGTGCATGTGCAGGCCGGCCAGGTGCAGGCCGTGCTGGGCGATGGCGTCCAGCGCAGCGTGCAGGTCGGTGTGCCAGATGCCGTGCTTGCTGTGCTCGCCGCCGGTGTTGGTCTTGTTGCTGTGGCCGTGGCCAAAGCCGGGGTTGATGCGCAGCCACACGTGGTGGCCGGGCGAGGCCGCGCCCAACTGGTGCAGCATGTCGATGGAGCCGGCGTTCACCGGCACCTGGTGCTCGACCACGGTGGCCAGGGTGGCGGCGTCCATCACGTCGGCGGTGAAGACGATGTCCGAGGGCTCGCCGCCGGCCACATAGCCGGCCGCCAGGGCGCGCAGGATTTCGCCGCGCGAGACCGCATCCACCTTCACGCCCTGTTCGCGCATCAGCTGCAGGATGTGGATGTTGGAGCAGGCCTTCTGCGCAAAGCGCACGGTGTCAAACGCCTGCAGTTGGGCGATGCGTGCACGGATCACCTGGGCGTCATAGACCCACAGCGGGGTGCCATAGGTGTCGGCCAGGTTCCACAGTTGTTCGGGCGAGAAGGAGCAGGACATGGGGTTCTCAACTTTCAGAGCAGTCTGCGCAGGCTGCATCAGCGCTGCAGGGCAAAAACAGGCAGAAAGGCCGGGGACGCCGTCTTCCTGCAGGTCTGCATGATGCGGGTGGCTGGCTATTTAGTCTAATGCTTGTTTGTGGGTGGGTAATTCATTCTGGATATGCTTAGGCCATGACCCCTCCCGCCCCCCCGGCCTTGCCCGAGCGCATCGGCCACCGCCACATCGAGGTCTTCCGCGCCCTCATGCTCACCGGCAGTGCCACCGGTGCGGCGCAGTTGCTGTGCACCTCGCAGCCCACCATCAGCCGCGAGCTGGCGCGGCTGGAGCAGCTGCTGGGCTACGCCCTGTTCGAGCGCGCCCAGGGCCGGCTGCGCCCGCAGGCGCGTGCCCTGCGGCTGTGGGAGGAGGTGCAGCGCAGCTGGCAGGGGCTGGACCGGGTGGTGGAGCACGCCATGGCCCTGGGTCAGCCGCACCAGTCCAGCCTCAGCGTGCTGTGCCTGCCGGCCCTGAGCCACGCGCTGCTGCCCGGCGCCCTGGCGCGCCTGCATGCGGCCCACGGCCCGGTCGCCGTCAGCGTGGCCACGCAGGAGGGGCCGCTGCTGCAGGAGTGGATGGCCGCCCAGCGCTTTGACCTGGGGTTGACGGAGTTGGGCGAGGCCCCGCCCGGCACGCGGGTGCTGTCCCTGCCGGCCATGGACGAGGTCGCCGTGCTGCCGGCCCGCCACCCGCTGGCGGCCCGGCCGGTGCTGGGCGTGCAGGACTTTGCCGGCCAGCCCTTCATCAGCCTGGCGCGCGACGATCCGTACCGGCTGCAGATCGACGCGGTGTTCGCCGCCGCGGGCGTGGAGCGCCAGCTGCTGCTGGAAACCCACAGCGCCGTGGCCGTCTGCGCCCTGGTGCAGCGCGGCCTGGGCGTGGCCATCGTCAACCCGCTGACGGCCCGCGCTTGCGCGGGCGCTGACATGGTGGTCAGACCTTTGGAGTTTGCGATTGCCTTCCAGGTGCATATGCTGCTGCCATTGCACCGACCCACCGCACCCGAGGTGGACTGGCTGGTGCAGGCACTGACACAGGAGGCGCAGCATGCTTTTTGAATTTGCCGATTCGGAAGTGGCCCAATGCACCTGGGCCGACGGGCGCCTGCAGCTGCGGTTTTCGGCGGCCCGCATGATCGACGCCCAGGGCCTGGGGGCCGAGGGCGAGGAAGTCGTCTGGGCCCCGTTGCTGCTGACCCTGGAAGGGGTCGAGCCCTGGGAAGCCCAGGAGCCCGGCGCCAGCCTGGGGCGCTTGCGCCAGGGGTTGGTGCTGCACCACAGCCAGCGCATCCAGCGCCTGCCCGTGCCCTGCGAGTTGCAGGGGGTGGTCACCATGGAGCTGGAGTTCGACCAGGGCACCGTGCTGCACGCACGCTGCCAGGGCCTGTCGCTGCACCCGCTGCAGGGCGCGGCAGTCGCTGCCTACCAGTGCTGATGCCGCAACCCCAGCGCCCGATCATGCGGGCGGTTGCGCACGGGGGGCGAGCGTCCGGCCGGCCCTGACGTCCTGCCGTTGCTGCCGGGCTGTCTGCGCTTGGCCTGTGTATTTCCGTTGAAACCCTCCCACGCGGCGCTGAGCGCCCGGCCTCAATCGCCCGGTGGCACCCGGCCTGCGGCCTGCAGGCGCTGGTGCAGGGCCATGGCCGCCTCGAAGGACTGCAGCAACTGCACCCAGGCCGGGTGCCCGGCCTCCCAGGCGTGCAGCCGGGCCAGCGCCAGGGCCGCGGCCTCGAAGCTGGACAGCTGGTCCGGGGCCTGCGCTTTGCGGATGGCATAGCGCCCGGGCGGCAGGTCCTGCAGCGCCAGGCGCGGCAGCTGCTGCAGGCCGGGGTTGCGGTACAGCATCTTGCGGCTCTTGCGCCAGGTACCGTCCAGCACCACCAGCCGCAGCGCCTGCGGCTGCGCCAGCCAGTCCGGCGGCAGGGCGGGGGGCGGTTGCACGGGCAGCTGCGGATCGGGCGGGGTCGGCGGGTACAGCAGCAACGGCCGCACCGCGGCGCCCGGCGCCTGGCCGGGCCAGGGCGCGTGCAGCAGGGCCTGCAGCGCGGCGGCATCCCAGACTTCCCCCACTTCCAGGCGGCTGCCCGGCAGGCACAGGTGCAGCAGGCGCGCCGTGTTCTTGGCGTGCCCGGCTTCCTGGGGGTGCTGCAGCACCAGCACCTGCACGGCGCTGACCACGGGCTGCACGCAGCCGCACAGGCAGGCGGCGGCAGGGCGCAGGCAGGCGGGGCACAGGGGGCGTGGGGGCATGGCAGGTCTCAAGCTTGATAGCGGTCTGCGCTGCTGGGACAAGGGCAGAGCCACGATTTTGCTTGAAAGTCGGCCGCCACCTGCGGTGGCGGGGCATGGCCGCGGCCTGGCGTGGCTGGCTGCGGGAGGCCGGGTGCTGTCAAGCAGGAATTTCGCATGTACTAAGTTGGAAAACTTGTTTGGATACCGTTGATTTGGTTTTTAGGATTGACTTTCTTATATGTAAAACGGCATGAGAAAGCAGCCATGACTTCCCGATACGCACCCCCCGTCCCCCTGGTTTCCGACCGCGGGTCGCTCCCCCGGCGCCAATGGCTCCAGGGGCTGGCGGCCTGCGCCGGCGCGGCCCTGCTGCCGTCCCTGGCCGTGCCCGCCCAGGCGGCCACCACCGGCCGCATCCTGGTGGGCTTCGGCGCCGGTGGCGGCGGCGATCTGGTGGCCCGCCTGCTGGCCGACCGCCTGACCGAGCGCAGCCACAAGGCCAGCAACTACATCGTCGAAAACAAGCCCGGCGCCGCCGGCAAGCTGGCAGTGGATGCGCTGCGCCAGGCGCCGCCCGACGGCAGCACCTTGCTGCTGGCGCCGCTGGTGACGCCGGTGCTGTCGCAGCTGGTGTTCCGCAACCCCGGCTATGACCCGGGCAAGGACATGAAGCCCGTGGGCCTGGTGGCGCACTTCCAGTTCGCCCTGGCGGTGCCTGCCAGCCACCCGGCCAAGGACATCCCCGGCTTCGTGGCCTGGCTCAAGGCCCACCCCAAGCTGGCGAACTACGGCAGCCCCAGCCAGGGCAGCCTGCCACATTTCTTTGGCCTGCTGCTGGGCAAGGCCGCGGGCGTGGACTTCCTGCACGTGCCCTACAAGGGCGGCACCGCCATGATCAACGACCTGATAGGCGGCCAGCTCAGCGCCGGCATCAACACGGTGCAGGAGCTGCTCAAGCAGCATGAGGCCGGCAAGCTGCGGGTGCTGGGCGTGTTCTCCACGCACCGCGTGGAGCAGCTACCCCACGTGCCCACCTTTGCCGAATCGGGCTTCCCCGAGGTGCAGGGCAGCGGCTGGTACAGCCTGTGGACGACGGCCCGCACGCCGGACGCCACCATCCAGCGCCTGAACCAGGCCCTGGGCGAGGTGCTGCAGGAAAAGCCGGTGCAGCAGCTGATGCACGACTGGGTGCTGGAGCCGCAGCACAGCCAGCCCCACGAGCTGGAGCAGCTGCGCCAGGCCGACATCGCCAAGTGGCGCCCCATCCTGGCCGCCTCCGGCTTTGTGGCCGACTGAGTGCCACCCGTCTTTTTTGTGATCACTATCTGCCGACCATGAGCACTGCCACCACCGCGCCCAACATCGTCTTCATCCTGGCCGACGACCTGGGCTATGCCGACCTGAGCGTCTACGGCCAGCGCAACTACACCACCCCGCACCTGGACCGGCTGGCCGGCGAAGGCGTGCGCTTCACCCAGGCCTATGCGAATTCGGCCGTCTGCTCGGCCACGCGGCTGGCGCTGATCACCGGCCGCTACCAATACCGCCTGGCGGCGGGACTGGAGGAACCCATTCCCAGCAATGCCGCGAACATCGGCCTGCCGCCGGAGCACCCCACGCTGCCCTCGCTGCTGAAGGCGGCGGGCTACGACACGGCGCTGATCGGCAAGTGGCACCTGGGCCGCCCGCCGGCCTTTGGCCCGCTGCACAGCGGCTATGACCGCTTCTTCGGCAACCTGGGTGGGGTGGTGGACTACTTCACCCACAAGAACGGCGTGGGCGACGACCTGGCGCCGGACCTGTACGAGGGCACGGTGCCGGTCGAGCGCACCGGCTACTACACCTATGTGCTGGCCGACGAGGCCGAGAAGTACGTGCGCGAACGTGCGACGCAAGCGAACCCCTTCTTCCTGTCCCTGCACTTCACGGCGCCGCACTGGCCCTGGGAAGGGCCGCACGACGAGGCGGTGTCGCGCCAGCTCAAGGACCTGTTCCACTACGACGGCGGCACGCAGCGCACCTATGGCGAGATCGTCCAGGCCCTGGACGCGGCCGTGGGCCAGGTGCTGCACGCGCTGGAGGCTACGGGCCAGGCCGAGAACACCATCGTCGTCTTCACCAGCGACAACGGCGGCGAGCGCTTTTCGGACACCTGGCCCTTCGTCGGCCAGAAGACCGAGCTGCTGGAAGGCGGCCTGCGCGTGCCCACCTTGCTGCGCTGGCCGGCGCGCCTGCAGCCCCAGGTGCAGACCCAGGTGACGGCCACCATGGACTGGCTGCCCACGCTGTTGGCCGCGGCCCAGGCCCCGGTGGATGGGCAGTACCCCAGCGACGGCGTGAACCTGCTGCCGGTGCTGCAGGGGCAGCAGCCCGTGCACCACCGCCAGCTGTTCTGGCGCTACAAGTCGCAGTCGCAGCGGGCGCTGCGCGATGGGGACTGGAAGTACCTGAAGATCAACGAGCACGAATTCCTGTTCCACGTGGTGGACGACCCGCGCGAGCGCGCCAACCTGCGCGAGCGCCAGCCCGAGGTGTTTGCCCGCCTGAAGGCCGCGTGGGAGCTGCGCAACCAGGACTTTCTGGAGATCACCCCGCAGACCTTCACGCACGGCCTCACGCCCGACATCCAGGCCGACCGCTATGTGCCCAGCCGCCTGGCGCGGCACGTGCGCAAGTAGGCCTTGGCCACCTCGCCCCGTTGGTGGGTGCGGGGCCTGCCCGCATCGCCGGTGCCATCCACGGCGGCCGGCCGTGTGGTGCCCGTCAAGTTGGCGGGCAGGTGTGTGGCATGCCCCGGCGTGGGCCGGGCAGGGGTGCCGCCCAGGCGGCTGCTGCCCCTGCCGCCCGGCATCGCGGCGTCACGGTCCGGCTCGGTGCATTAAAGTTGATAGCTGTCTGCATAGGCATAGCAAGGGCTGCAGGCTGTTTGGTGGTGTATTTCCATGCCGACGGCCGGGCCAGCAGCCGGGCCGCTATGCTTCGCCGCATGAGTGCGCATTTTTCGTTCCCGGCCCAGATCGACCTGGGCCAGCCCTTGCAGGGTGACACCGCCCGCCTGCAGGCCCGCTTGCAGGCCCCGTTGCGCGTGCTGCAGGCCCACCTCCTGGCCGAGGTGGGGCCGCTGTTGGAACGGGTGGAACAGGCCGCGCGCGAGGGCCACTGGTGCGTGGGCGGCCTGCGCTATGAAGCCGCCAGCGGCCTGCGCCCCGAGCTGGACACGGCATCGGCCGAGGAGGGCCCGCTGGCCTGGTTTGCTGTCTACCCCGCACCGCAGGCCGATGCCCCGGCGACGCCAGCGTCTGTCGAGGCATCCAGCCTGCCGACGCTGGACTGGCAGCCCGACCTGGACCGCGCCGCCTTTGCCGCCGGCCTGCAGGCCATCCATGCCGGGATTGCCGCCGGCCAGTACTACCAGATCAACTACACCCAGCAGCTGCGCGCCGAGGCCGCACGCCCTGTGGAGGGCGCGGCGCTGTTTGCCGCACTGCAGCAGGCGCAGCCCGGCGGCTATGCGCTGTACCTGGACATGGGCGGCGAGCAGGTGGCCTCGGTCTCGCCCGAGCTGTTTTTCGACTGGCACCAGCCCGCCACGGGCAGCGGCCCCATCCTGACCCGCCCGATGAAGGGTACGGCCGCGCGCGGCGCCACGCCGCAGCAGGATGCGGCCCAGGCGCAGCACCTGCAGACCGCGGCCAAGGAGCGGGCCGAGAACGTGATGATCGTGGACCTGCTGCGCAACGACCTGGGGCAGATCGCCGAGGTCGGCTCGGTCGAGGTGCCGCAGCTGTTTGCCGTGCAGGCCCTGCCCAGCGTCTGGCAGATGACCTCCGATGTGCGCGCCCGTCTGCCCCAGGGCACCGGCCTGCGCGAGGTGTTCACCGCGCTGTTCCCCTGCGGCTCGGTCACCGGGGCGCCCAAGCGCTCGGCCATGGCCGCCATCGCCCAACTGGAGCCCGCGCCGCGCGGCTGGTATTGCGGCGCCCTGGGCGTGGTGCGGCCCGACGGGGCCGGTGGCCTCCGTGCCACCTTCAATGTGCCGATCCGCACGGTGGTGGTGCAGGGCCGTGCGCTGCGCTGTGGCATCGGCAGCGGCATCACCGCCGATGCCACCGAACCCGGCGAATGGGCCGAGTGGCGCGCCAAGCGCGCCTTTGTGGAGCGTGTGAGCAGGGCGTTCGATCTGATCGAAACCCTGGCGCTGGAGGACGGACGCTTTCGCCACCTGGGCCTGCACCTGCAGCGCATGCAGGCCGCGGCGGCGCACTTTGGCTATCCCTGGAGCGAGGCTGCCCTGCAGCTGACCCTGCAGCAGGTGCAGGACACCCACCCCAGCGGCCTGTGGCGCGTGCGCCTGCAACTGGGCCGCGATGGCCTCTATGCCAGCCAGGCCGTGGTCTGCCCGCCGTCACCGCCGCAGGCCTATCTGCAGCTGGCGCCCGAGCCGCTGGCCGAGGCGCACGGTGAATTCGTGCGCTTCAAGACCACGCGCCGCGCGCACTACGAGCGCTGGGCCCCCAAGGACACCCACATCTTCGACACCATCCTGTGGAACGAGGCCGGTGAAATCACCGAAGGCACGCGCGGCAATGTGGCCGCCTTGATCGACGGGCAGTGGGTCACGCCGGCCCTGGCCTGCGGCCTGCTCAACGGCGTGGGTCGCCAGGTGGCACTGGCCGAGGGCCGGGTGGTGGAAGGCGTGATCCACCGCGACGACCTGCACCGGGTGCAGCAGTGGGCCTTCATCAACAGCCTGCGCGGCTGGGTGGCCTGCCAGATGGTGGGCCACCTTTCTTAGTTTCTATGCGGTTGGCGAGTGCAAGGTGAAAAGGCTGTTGGAGATTAAGCTGTTTTTACTTGTGCGTTCTTGCTCTTTGGCGGAGGATGGCTCCGTATCCTTTACTGAAAGAACGTATTTAAAGGATTCCACTAAATATTGCTAGATCAAATCAAACCGGGACGCTGAGAAGTCGGCTCGCAGCGTACTGATCACTATGCCGGCAAGGAGATTGTTATGAGCAAAGGTGGCCATGGTGGAGCTAGTGCTGGTCGTGGAGGGGGGGCGCAAGGCAGTGGTGGTAGCAAAGGCGGTTCTTCCTCTGGAGGGGGGCGTGGTCAGGGGAATGGAGGCGGATGGCCTAGTGGTACAGGGAATCCTTCTGGAGGCGGACGTAGCAATGCTCCGGCAGGTAACGGTGGCAAAAAATAACTGATCTTTACTGATCATTGATGAGGCATCAAAAGCTTTTGATGCCTCTTTACATTTTGGACTGCTTACTTTTTTGTGAGTACCTGCAGCCAGCCACCATGGTGAGTTGTCATTTCGAAGCGGAAAGCTGCTGTATCTGAAATTTGGTGCATAAAGATGATGCGTGCGAGTGGCCGTTATCGTCTCCGCTATTTGATTTAACAGCGATTGTGGTTTGTTTCAAGCGAAGTTCCTGATGTCTGAAGACTCTGTCTCGGCCGCGGGCAGCGCCCAGGCGGCCACGCCACGCACCACATCACCGATCACCAGCACGCTGGGGCTGCCCAGGGCCTCGTCCGCCAGGGTGGTGGGCAATTGCGCCAGCGTGGTGATGGCATGGCGTTGTTGGGGCAGGCTGGCGTGCTGGATGATGGCCGCCGGGGTGTCGCCGGGCAGACCACCGGCCTGCAGTTCCTGCGCCATGTCGGCCGCGCCGCTGACGCCCATGTAGACCACCAGGGTCAGCTTGGCGGCCTGGGCCGTGGCGGCCAGTTGGCGCCAGTCGGTGCCGGCGTCGCCGGGTTTGGCGTGGCCGGTGATGAACACCACGCCATGGGCGTGGTCGCGGTGGGTCAGCGGGGCGCCCAGGGCGGTCAGGCCGGCCAGGCCGGCGGTGATGCCGTTGATCACCTGCACCTCGACCCCGGCGGCGCGCAGGTGTTCCACCTCTTCGCCGCCCCGGCCAAAGATGAAGGGGTCGCCCCCCTTGAGGCGCACCACGTTCTCGCCCTCGCGCACGGCCAGCAGCATGAGTTTTTCGATGAAGGCTTGGGGCGTGCTCTTGCAGCCGCCGCGCTTGCCCACGTCGATGATCCGGGCCGTGGGCGCGGCATGGGCGACGATGGCGGGCGACACCAGGTCGTCCACCAGCAGCACGGTGGCGGCCTGGATGGCTTTGAGGGCCTTGAGGGTCAGCAGCTCCGGATCGCCGGGGCCGGCCCCCACCAGGGTGCAGCGGCCGGTTGCGGGCAGGGTGAAGGTGGCATTGGTGCTCATGGCTGTTCTCCTGGGGGAATTTGGCGCGCCAGCTGGCAGATGTGCGCGACCTGCCGGGCAATGGCCTCGGGGACAGGAAGGCTTCCTGCCAACACCTGGCGGGTGTAGTCGGCGGTGCTGGCCACGTCGATGGCGGTGGGCAGGCCGTCAATCGCGCTGGCCGTACCGGGCTGTTGCTCATCCAGCACCTGGTGCACGCCGGCGACAAAGCCGTCGTAGCGCGGCAGGCGGCGCGGGTCGGCCACGACCTCGCCCTCCAGCCCGCGTGACAGCAGGGCGTACAGGCCCAGGCCCTGGCAGGTGGCCCGCAGCGTGTCCAGGTACTCGGGGTGGGTGTAGCTGCTGACGATCAGAGCCGGACCGGCGCAGGGGTTCATCAGCTTGACCACGCTGTGGCCCGGGTTGCGCAGGCCGATGACGGCGCGCGTGGCCAGCAGGCGGGCCAGCCCGGGGTGCAGCAGGTCGGTGGCGATGTGACCCACCTGGCCGGGCGCCACGGCGCCGGGCGTGGTCTGGGCCGCCATGCCCAGGGCCTCGAGCACGTCCGAGGCCAGCACGCGCCGGGCCTCGGTGCGCATGCCGTGCAGCAGCACGGGCAGGCCTTCGCGCGCCAGCAGCAGGGCCAGCAGGGGGGTCAGCACCGGCAGCCGCCGCGCGCCGTTGTAGCTGGGCAGCACCACCACGGGCTGGGGGCCGGCCGGCACGGTGTGCAGACGGGCGTGCACGGCATCCAGGAAACCGCACATCTCCTCGGCGGTCTCGCCCTTGATGCGCATGGCGATGCAGAAGGCGCCGACCTCCAGGTCGCTGACCTGGCCGTCCAGCACCTGGCCGAACAGGTCCTGGGCCTGGTGGCGGTCCAGGGCCTTGGCGCCACGCGCGCCGCGGCCGATTTCCTTGAGGTAGTGGCTGATGGGCATGGCAAGACCTCCGTTCAGGCGCTGTGGGCCGCGTGCTGCTGCACCATCTGGCGCAGCCGGGGCAGGCAGGAGCCGCATTCGGTGCCGCAGCGCAGCGTGTCCTGCAATTGGGGCACGGAGTGCAGGCCGCTGTCCAGGGCCTGGGTGATGGCCTGTTCGTTCACGCCCAGGCAGGTGCAGACCAGGGCGGCGGGCGCGGCGGGCAGGCCCTGGGCGGGGGGCGCCTGGGGGCGCAGCAGGGCGTGGCCCGGCAGGGACAGTGGCTGCGCGCTGTGCAGCAGCGGCAGCAGCCAGTGCCCGGCATCGGAGGGGCCGCACAGCACCAGGGCCTGCAGCCAGGTCTGCTGCTGCGCATGCTGCAGCACCAGGCTGCGGCGGTGCTGGCGCTGGGCATCGGCATAGCGCAGCACTTCGGCCCCTTCCAGGCCCAGCAGGGCATGGACCTGCTGCACCAGGGCCGCATCGGGTGGCGTGGCGCTGGCTGCGCGCAGCAGCACCCCCTGGCGTGCGGGGCTGCTGGGCGCCCCCGGCGCGGCAAACGGCACGCAGCTGGCAAAGTCCCACTGCGGCAGCAGCGCGGCCAGGGCCTGGCGCACGGCCAGCAGGCGCTCTTCGGGCAGCCAGGCCGCGGCCAGCAATTGCCAGGGCAGCTCCACCGCCTGCACGCTGACGGCAGCGTGCTTGAGTTCCGGTTGCTTGGACTGGGGGCAGAACGCCGGCGTGGTCACGGCGTTCACGCCGCCCACGGCCTGGCCATCGTGGCTGCGCCCGCCCAGGTATTCGCTGCCCCAGTGCATGGGCAGGTAGACCTGGGACAGGCCCAGGCCGGCATCGGCCTGCACCGGCACGACCAGCTGGCCGTGGCGGCTGCGCACGGCGACCAGCTGGCCGGGCTGCAGGCGCTGGCGCTCCATGTCCTGCGGGTGCATCTGCAGCGCGGGCTCGGGCGCGTGGGCCATCAGGCGGGCCAGCTGGCCGGTGCGGCTCATGCCATGCCACTGGTCGCGCAGGCGGCCGGTGTTCAGGCTGAAGGGAAAGCGCGCGCTGCGCGGTTCGGCCACGGGCTGCCAGGGCTGGGCGGCAAAGCGGGCGCGGCCGTCGGCCGTGGGGAAGACGCCCTCGGCATACAGGCGGGCCTGGCCTTGCTGCGCGCCTTCGGGCAGCGGCCACTGCTGCGGGCCGGCGCGGTCCAGCAGCGCCCAGGACAGGCCGGTGATGTCCAGGTCGCGCCCGCGGGTGCTGGCGCGGTGCTCGTTCCAGATCTGCTCGGCGCCCAGCTCGGCGTGCTGGGTGTCATAGGCAAACAGGCTGGGCTGGCCGGGGCGCAGGCGGGCCTCCAGGCGCTGGGCGATCTGCGTGGCAATCTGCCAGTCGTGCCGGGCCTGGCCCAGCGGGGGCACGGCGGCACGCACACGCGAGATGCGGCGTTCGCTGTTGGTGACGGTGCCCAGCTTTTCGCCCCAGGTGGTGGCGGGCAGCAGCAGGTCGGCGTAGGCGGCGGTGGCCGTGGTGGCGAAGGCGTCCTGCAGGATCACGAACTCCGCCCGCTGCAGTGCGCGGCGCACGGTGGCCTGGTCCGGCAGGCTGTGGGCCGGGTTGGTGCAGGCGATCCAGAGGGTCTTGATCTGGCCGTCGGCCGCGGCCTCGAACAGCTCGATGGCGGTCTTGCCGGGCTGGGCGGGCACATCGTCCACGCCCCACAGCGCGGCCACCTCGGCGCGGTGATCGGGGTTGGCCAGGTCGCGGTGGGCGCTGAGCAAGTTGGCCATGCCACCCACTTCGCGCCCGCCCATGGCATTGGGCTGGCCGGTCAGCGACAGCGGGCCGGCGCCCGGCTTGCCGATCTGGCCCGTGGCCAGGTGCAGGTTGATCAGCGCGGCGTTCTTGGCCGTGCCGCTGCTGCTCTGGTTCAGGCCCTGGCAGTACAGGCTGAGCGTGGGCGCGCGCTGGGCCGTCGTTTCCACCGCACCGCCCAGCGCAAACCAGCGGGCGGCCTGCAGCACATCCTGCATGTCCAGGCCGCAGTCGCGCGCCACACGTTCGGGCGTGGCTTCGCGCACCAGGGTCTTGAGGGCGTCGAAGCCATGGGTGTGGCGTTCGATGTAGGCGCTGTCGATCCAGCCTTCCCACAGCATGGTGTGCAGCATGCCGTGGAACAGGCGCACATCGCTGCCGGGCTGCAGGGGCAGGAACAGGTCGGCGATCTCGGCGGTCTCGGTGCGGCGCGGGTCGGCGACGATGATCTTGAGTGCCGGGTTGGCGGCCTTGGCGTCCTCGATGCGCCGAAACAGCACGGGGTGGGCCCAGGCCGTGTTGCTGCCGGTGATGAACAGGCAGCCCGCGTGCTGCAGGTCGTCGTAGCAGGCCGGGGGCGCGTCGGCCCCCAGCGTGGCCTTGTAGCCGGCGACGGCGCTGCTCATGCACAGGCGCGAGTTGGTGTCCAGGTTGTTGGTGCCCAGCAGGCCCTTGGTCAGCTTGTTGAAGACGTAGTAGTCCTCGGTCAGCAACTGGCCGCTGGCGTAGACGGCCACGGCATCCGGGCCGTGCTGCTGCACGGTGTCGGCGATGCGCGTGGCAGCGAGATGAAGCGCCGCATCCCAGGCCAGGGGCTGGGGCGTGGCACCGCGCTGGGCGCGCTGCAGCGGCTGCAGCAAGCGGGTCTGCGGGGCCAGCGCAGCAGCGGCGGTCAGGTGCAGGCTGTTGCCCTTGCTGCACAGGCGGCCGAAGTTGGCGGGGTGGTCCGGGTCGCCGCGCACGCCGGTGATCTGCGCCCCCTCGGACTGGATGATCACGCCGCAGCCGACGCCGCAGTACGGGCAGGTGGAACGGGTTTCGGTCATGGCGAGAATTTCCAGTGTTTGAGGGCTTTGGCGCAGGCGGGGCGGGCGCAGGCAGCTATGGTTTCAGGCAGCGGGTGCGCAGCGGCGCGCCGGCCCGGCGATGGGGCGCGCCAGGTCGGTGGCCTTGGTGGCCAGCTCGGCCGCATCCAGGTAGACCATGCCGTCCTGCACCTGCACGGCAAAGCCGGGGGTGCAGCCTTCGTCGGGCGCGGCGGCCTGACCGTCGCACAGGCCGATGGTCCAGTTGTGCAGGGGACAGGCCACGCTGTGGCCAAACACGATGCCCTGCGACAGCGGGCCTCCCTTGTGCGGGCAGCGGTCCAGTAGGGCGAAGACTTCGTTGTCCGCATTGCGGAACAGGGCCACGTCCAGCCCCTGGGGGCGGGCGACGCGGCGGGCGCCGAGGACCGGGATGTCGTCGACGGCGCAGATGGCTTGCCAGGTGGTCATAGCTATTCCTTTGGGAGCTGTTGGCGCTCGTGGGTATTGGGCTGGGTGGCGATTGGGTGCTGCATCACGCGGTGACTGCCTGGCCCGCGGGCAGGGCGGGAATCATGGGAATCACGCGCTGGAACTGGCGCGCATCCACGTGCGCCTTGTCCAGCTCGAACCAGGGGTCGGGCTCGCCATCCAGCGCGAACTGCAGCTGGACCCACAGGGCCTGGCGACCGGCCGCATCGTCCAAGATGCGGCGCTTGACGTAGTCCAGGCCCACGCGGTGCACGTAGTGCACGGTGCGCTCCAGGTACCAGCCTTCCAGGCGGTACAACTGCATGAAGGCACCCGTGTACTCCAGTACCTCTTCGGCGGTCTTGAGCTTGGTGAAGAAATGCGCCACCTCGGTCTTGATGCCGCCGTTGCCGGCGATGTGCATCTCCCAGCCGCTGTCCACGCCGATGATGCCCACGTCCTTGATGCCCGATTCCGCGCAGTTGCGCGGGCAGCCGCTGACGGCGAACTTCACCTTGTGCGGGGCGTACATGCGCCACATGGCGCGCTCCAGGTCCTTGCCCAGCTGGGTGCTGTCCTGGGTGCCCATGCGGCACCATTCGCTGCCCACACAGGTCTTCACCGTGCGCAGCGCCTTGGCGTAGGCGTGGCCGCTGGGCATGCCGATGTCGTTCCACACCGCCTGCAGGTCTTCCTTCTTCACGCCCAGCAGGTCGATGCGCTGGCCGCCCGTGACCTTGACGGTGGGGATCTGGTATTTGTCCACCGCATCGGCGATGCGGCGCAGCTCGCTGGCCGTGGTCTCGCCGCCCCACATGCGCGGGATCACGCTGTAGGTGCCATCTTTCTGGATGTTGGCGTGGCTGCGCTCGTTGATGGCACGGCTTTGCGGGTCGTCCTGGGCCTCCTTGGGCCAGGTGCTGACCAGGTAGTAGTTCACGGCTGGACGGCAGGTGGCGCAGCCATTGGGCGTGCGCCATTCCAGGTGGCGGAAGACGGCGTCCGTGGTCAGCAGGTGGTGCTGGGCGATGGCCTCGCGCACCGCCTGGTGGCCGTGGCTGGTACAGCCGCACACGGCCTTGGTCTTGGGCGTGGCGGAGTAGTCGCCGCCGGCGGTGAACATGATGATCTGCTCCACCAGACCGGTGCACGAGCCGCAGCTGGCACTTGCCTTGGTGTGCTTGCGCACCTCGTCCAGCGTGAACAGGCCTTTTTCCTGGATGGCCTTGCAGATGGCGCCCTTGGTCACGCCGTTGCAGCCGCAGACCTCGTCGCTGTCGGCCATGGCCGAGGCCTTGCTGTGCCCTTCGTGGCCGGTGTCGCCGATGTTGGATTCACCAAACATCAGCCGGTCGCGCAGGTCGGCGATGGAGCGGCCCTCGCGCAGCAGCTTGAAGTACCAGCTGCCGTCGACGGTGTCGCCGTACAGGCAGGCGCCGACCAGTTTGTCGTTCTGGATCACCAGCTTCTTGTAGACGCCACCACCGGGGGCAGAGGGGTCGCGCAGCACGATTTCCTCGGTGTCCGCGCCGCCCTGGAAGTTGCCGGCCGAAAACAGGTCGATCCCCGTGACCTTGAGCTTGGTGGAGGTCAGCGAGCCCTGGTAGCGCCCGATGCCCCATTCGGCCAGGTGGTTGGCCAGCACCTTGCCCTGCTCGAACAGCGGGGCCACCAGGCCATAGGCCACGCCGCGGTGGGCGGCGCATTCGCCCACGGCGTAGATGCGCGGGTCGGTCACGGTCTGCAGCGTGTCGCTGACCACGATGCCGCGGTCCACATGCAGGTGCATGCGCTGCGCCAGCGCGGTGTTGGGGCGGATGCCCACGGCCATGACCACCAGGTCGGCCGGCACCTCGCTGCCATCCTTGAAGCGCACGGCGCGCACGCGGCCGCCCTCGCCCGCCAGCAGCTCCTGGGTCTGGGCCTGCATCAGGAACTGCATGCCGCGCTCGGCCAGCGACTGCTGTAGCATCCGGCCGGCCACATCGTCCAGCTGGCGCTCCATCAGCCATTCGTTGGCGTGCACCACCGTCACCTGCATGCCGCGCTTCATCAGGCCGTTGGCTGCTTCCAGCCCCAGCAGGCCGCCGCCGATGACCACGGCGTGGCGGTAGCGGCTGGCCGCGTCGATCATGGCCTGGGTGTCGGCAATGTCGCGGTAGGCCAGCACGCCCTGCAGGTCGTGGCCCGGAATCGGCAGGATGAAGGGGTTGGAGCCGGTGGCCAGCACCAGGCGGTCATAGGGTGCGCTGACCTGGCGGCCTTCGGCATCCACGCCGTGCACCAGGCGGCGCACGCGGTCGACCTCGGTCACAGTGACCCCAGCATGCAGGGTGATGCCGTGCTCCTGGTACCAGACCCAGTCGTTGAGCACGATCTCGTCGAGCGTCTGCTCGCCCGCCAGCACGGGCGACAGCAGGATGCGGTTGTAGTTGGGATGGGGTTCGGCGCCGAAGACGGTGATCTCGTACAGATCGGGTGCGATCTTCAGCAGCTCTTCCAGGGCGCGCACACCGGCCATGCCGTTGCCCACCAGCACCAGTTGGGATTTTTTCATCGTGCCCCCAAGGCAGTTCGCCAAAACAAAAAGGCGTCCACACGCGGGGCGGGCCAAAGGCCTGCTGCGTGGGGACGCCGTCGTCCTGCGAGACTGGTGCACCGTTGCACGCGCCCCGCACGCGGCCTGCATCGGCCGCAGGCTAGCTATGCAAGCTGCGTGCCAGGATGGCGGGCAACGCGCTGCCACTCCGGGGGCGTGGCGCAGCTGCTCTCGTCAGGGGGCGCCTGGGCTGGCGGCCCGCACCTCGGGCTGCGCCGCGCTGGGGCAGGACTGCACCATGCTGGGGGGCTCCGAGCGCCAGTGTGCCCGGCACGGCGCAGGGGGCAAGCGCCGGTGGACGACAGGGACATGGGGATAAAGCCCGGTTGCATGGCGCACCCGGATGGGCTGAAATGGTTTTTCACATCTGTGTTTTTTGCCCGGAGCTGTTCCATGACCACTGTTGCAGAGATCCTCAAGTCCAAGACCTCTTCCATGGTGTTTGCCATTGCCCCGACGGCGACGGTCTATGAGGCCCTGCGCCTGATGGCCGAGCAGGGCATCGGCTCGCTGCTGGTGAAGGACGGCGAGACCATCGTCGGCATCTTCACGGAGCGCGACTATGCGCGCAAGATTGCCCTGATGGGGCGCACCTCGGCGCAGACGCGGGTGAGTGACGTGATGACCACGTCGGTGCTGTTCGTGCAGCCCAGCCAGACCAGCGAGGAGTGCATGCAACTCATGACCAGCAAGCGCCTGCGCCACCTGCCTGTGGTGGACAACGGCCAGCTGGTGGGCCTGGTCTCCATCGGGGACCTGGTCAAGGACATCATTTCCGAGCAGAAATTCATCATCGAGCAGCTCGAGCACTACATCAACGGCGGCGGCCGCTAGGCCGGGAATGCCCCCTGCGCGGGGGGCGCTCTCCCTTCTCTCGGATGGCTGCGCAATTCGGCAAAGGCAACACCGCCAGCGCGGTGGTGCTGCCCTTGCGCCGCGTCCCTGCCCTGGGGCGTGCCGGTTTTGTGCGCCGTGCGGCGAAAGGCGGAGAGACAAAAAGCCCCGACGGCATGCCGTCAGGGCTTGGGGGGCGGCGGCCGGGTCAGGCAGCCTTTTCGACGTGCCCCTGGCGCGTGTAGAGGAAATCGATCACGGCCTTGCGGCAGCGCTGGTACTCGCGGTCCTCGGCCAGGGCGACGCGCTGGCGCGGGCGGGCCAGGGGCACGTGCAGCACTTCGCCGATGGTGGCGGCCGGCCCGTTGGTCATCATCACGATCTTGTCGGACAGCAGCACGGCCTCGTCCACGTCGTGGGTCACCATGACCACCGTGCTGTGCGTGCGTGCCACGATCTCCAGCAGTTCGTCCTGCAGCTTGGCGCGCGTCAGGGCGTCGAGGGCGCCGAAGGGCTCGTCCATCAGCAGCACCTGGGGTTCCATGGACAGGGCGCGGGCAATGCCCACGCGCTGCTTCATGCCACCCGAGATCTCGCCGGGGCGCTTCTGCGCCGCATGGCCCAGGCCGACCAGCTCCAGGGCCGCGTCGGTGCGGGCCTTGAGCTGGGCCTTGCTCTCCTTGGCACCAAACACGCGCTCCACCGCCAGGTGCACATTGCCCCAGCAGGTCAGCCAGGGCAGCAGCGAGTGGTTCTGGAAGACCACGGCGCGCTCGGGCCCCGGGCCCTTGATCTCCTTGTTGGCGCACAGCAGGGCACCGGCCGTGGGCGTGGTCAGGCCGGCGATCAGGTTCAGCAGCGTGGACTTGCCGCAGCCCGAGTGGCCGATCAGGCTGACGAACTCGCCCTTGGCAATCGACAGGTCGATGCCCCGCAGCGCGGGAAACAGGCCCTTGGCGGTCTTGAAGGTCTGCTCCACGCCCTGGATTTCGAGGTACTTGGTGGACAGCGATGCATTCATGATTTCACCTCTTCGAACGTGAAGGCCGAAGCCAGCTTGACCAGGGCCCACTCCAGCAGCAGGCCGACGATGCCGATCACGAAGATGGCAATGATGATGTTCTTGACGTTGAGGTTGTTCCACTCGTCCCAGACCCAGAAGCCGATGCCCACGCCGCCGGTCAGCATCTCGGCCGCCACGATCACCAGCCAGGCCGTGCCCACGGCCAGGCGCACGCCGGTCAGCAGGTAGGGCAGCACGGCCGGGAACAGGATGGTGGTGGCGATCTTCCACTCCGACAGGTTCAGCACCCGTGCCACGTTCATGTAGTCCTGGGGTACGCGCTGCACCCCGACGGCGGTGTTGATCACCATGGGCCAGATGGAGCAGATGAAAATAGTCCAGATCGCGGCCGGGTTGGCCCCCTTGAACACCAGCAGGCCGATGGGCAGCCAGGCCAGGGGCGAGACCGGGCGCAGCAGGCTGATCAGCGGGTTGACCATGCGCGACAGGAAGCTGAAGCGCCCGATCACAAAGCCCAGCGGGATGCCGACCAGCGCCGCCAGGCCAAAGCCCAGGGCCACGCGCTGCAGCGAGGCCAGCACGTTCCAGCCCACGCCCTGGTCGTTGGGGCCGTTGCGGTAGAAGGGATCGCTGAAGACCTCGACGGCCTGGGCCCAGGTGGCCTGCGGGCCGGGGATGGACTGGCCGGTGCTGCTGGCCACCACGGACCACAGGCCGATCAGCAGCGCCAGGCCCAGCGCCGGTGGCAAGGCCCAGGCCAGCAGGGCCTCCAGCCGCCTGCGTGCGCCGGGCCGGGCGTGTGCGGTGGGTGTCAAGGGTTTTCCGGCTTTGGATAAGGTACTGCCTGCGCTGGTAGCTATGGATTTTGGGGTGGCGTTCAGGGCGTCGCCGGGGGCGGAACGCTCACGCGGGGAGTGGAAGACGGCGCTGACCATGGGGGTTCTCCGTTAGCGTGGTGGCCTCAGGCCTTGATCTTGAAACTGTCGGCGTATTGCGCGGGGTTCTTGCCATCCCACACCACCCCGTCCATGAGCTTGCTGCTGCGCATCGCGTCCTTGGGCACGGCCACCTTGAGTTGGCTGGCCGCCTGGGTGTACAGGTCGATGCGGTTGATCTGCTTGGCCACGGCCAGGTAGTCGGGGTGGCTCTTGAGCAGGCCCCAGCGCTTGTGCTGCGTCAGGAACCACATGCCATCGCTCAGGTAAGGGAAGTTCACTGCCCCGTCGTTGAAGAACTTCATGTGGTGGGGGTCGTCCCAGGTTTTGCCCAGGCCGTTCTGGTAACGCCCCAGGATGCGCTGGTTGATGGCGTCCACGCTGGTGTTGATGTAGGACTTCTGGGCCACGGTTTCGGCCATCTTCAGCTTGTTCTGCAGGCTGGCGTCGATCCAGCGGCCGGCCTCCAGGATGGCCATGATCACGGCGCGGCAGGTGTTGGGGTACTGGTTGGCAAAGTCCCCTGTGGCGCCCAGCACCTTCTCGGGGTGGTCCTTCCAGATGTCCTGCGTGGTGTTGGCGGTGATGCCGATGCCGTCCATGATGGCGCGGTGGTTCCAGGGCTCGCCCACACAGAAGCCGTCCATGTTGCCCACGCGCATGTTGGCCACCATCTGTGGCGGCGGCACGGTGATCAGCTTGGCACCCGACAGCGGGTTGATGCCGGCGGCCGCCAGCCAGTAGTGCATCCACATGGCATGGGTGCCCGTGGGGAAGGTGCCGGCAAAGGTGTAGTCGCGCGGGTTCTGGGACATGGCCTTGGCCAGGCTGGGGCCATCCACGGCGCCCTTGTCGGCCAGGGCCTTGGACAGGGTGATGGCCTGGCCATTCTGGTTCAGGCCCATCAGCACGGCCATGTCCTTCTTGGGGCCGCCCACGCCCAGGTGCAGGCCATAGACCAGGCCGTAGAGCACATGGGCAAAGTCCAGCTCGCCATTGACCAGCTTGTCGCGCACGCCGGCCCAGCTGGCTTCCTTGCTGGGGACGATGGTGACGCCGTACTTCTTGTCCAGCCCCAGCACCGAGGCCATGACCACGCTGGCGCAGTCGGTCAGCGGGATGAAGCCGATCCGGACCTCTTTCTTTTCCGGAGCGTCGGAGCCGGCGGCCCAGACGCCGCCATGGCCCAGTTGGGTGAACAGGGCGGTACCTGCCGCGGCCCCTGCGGCCTGGCGCAGGAACTGGCGGCGCGAGGCCTGGGGATCGGCGGGGCGGTGTGGGGCGAGCTGTGCCATGGAGGGCTCCTTGAATGCGTGGGCAAAACCGAAAGACGGTCCCACCAAGCACAACGGCGTCCCGATCCTTCCTGCAGGCAGGGGATGGGGACGCCGTTGTCCATAGGGGGGAATGGGTGGATCCCTGACCGCCTTTGGCCGAGATTCGCCAAGTAAGAAGCAGAAACTGTGCCAACCGCCGTTGGCCCTGAAAGTCCCAGGCAGGGCGGTCCGGTGCAGCCCATGCGGTTGCTGCAATGCAGCAAAGTGGTGCCGAAGCAGCCTGTTTTTGGTGCGTGGCCGTCCGCATGCCCCGCGTGCGCGGGGGGCAGGCGCTGTCGGGCTCAGCCGGCGTGGCCGGGCAGGGGCAGCAGGTCGGCCATGGCCAGCATGGCTTCGGCCACGTCGATGAGGCGGCGGTTCTGGTTCATCGCCGTCTGGCGCAGCAGCTTGTGGGCCTCGGCCTCACTCATGCCGCGGTGGGTCATCAGCAAGCCCTTGGCGCGCTCCACGGTCTTGCGCTCGGTCAGCGCCGTGCGCACGGTCTCCAGCTCATGGTGCATGGCCTGCAGGCGCAGCGACTGCTCCTGCACCAGGGCCATCACGGACTGGCCCAGCTGGGGCGCGTAGTCGGTGCCGGGGCGCAGCACCAGGCTGGTGTTGGAGGTGCTGAAGAAGTCCGGCAGGGCCCCGGCCGCATCGCTGGCGCTGTGCAGCATGCTTTGCGGCTGGGCCAGGGCCGCCTGGGCGGCCTGCAGCTGGGTGTGGCAGCGCTGCAGCAGCTCGTCGGCCAGCGTGGTCTCGATCTCGTACATGGTGTCCATGCGCAAGGTGCAGGCATCAAACCAGATCTCGCCCAGCTCCATGTCCAGCGCGGCGTCGGCGGGCGAGGTGCAGCCGATGCGGCGCAGCCGCTCGATGGTGGTCAGGTGGGGGCTGTGCATGCAGGCGGCCTGCCACAGGGCCAGCGGGGTGGCGGGGGCGCATTCGGCAAAGACCTGCAGGCAGCGCTCCTGCGAGTCGATCAGGTGCAGCCAGTGCTGTTGGCGGGTGGCGGTGCTGGTGCCGCTGCTGAAGACCGTGGCGCCGGTGGCGCGTTCCTGGCCGGCCAGCTCCTTGCCCTGCATGAAGTGCAGCATGGCAATCAGCAGGCGCGAGATGTCGGGGTGGGTGGCGCTGTCGGCGGCTTCAAAGACCACGGCCAGCAGACCGGCGATCAGGCGGATGTAGGCCTGGGTGGCGGCATCGGGGCTGAGGTCCAGCGCGGCGATGCGGGCGCGCAGCGCCGGCAGCGCATCCAGCCCCTGCAGCACGTAGGCAATGTGGTTGCACAGGCGTGCGCCATGGCTACCGCGCAGCGCCTGCAGGTCCAGCGAATCCAGCACGCCGCGCAGCGCGCGTGCGCTGTGTGTGCTGGCCTGGATCTGGGTGTGCAGGGCCTGGCGGGCGCGCTGGCCGTGGCTGGCCAGCAGGATGTTGGACAGGCCCCGCTCTTTCTGCAGCGCATGGATCAACTCGCCCAGCTGGCGCACCAGGGTGCTGGTGCGCTGCAGCCGGTGCAGTTCGTCAATTTCGCATTGCCGGGCGGCAATCAGGTAGTGCAGGGCAGTGGACATGGTGGTCACGGCAGGGCGTCGGTGCCTGCTGCCATGCAAATCGCATGCCGCCCTGCTGCGGCGGCCCGGCCCGGGCAGGGCAGGGCAGGGCAGGGCAGGGCAGGACTTAGAGCTTGCCCTTGAAGTAGCTGGGCTTGTCCATGTCCACGATGTCCACGCTCAGCTGCACTTCCAGGCCGGCTTGCGCAGGAATCACGGACTTCAGCACCGCGGCGATGCGATCGGACAGCTCTTTCTTGACTTCGGCCGTGCGACCGGCCATCAGGCGCAGTTCCACGTGGGCGAAGGCGCGACCAGCGCTGTTCAGGCCGATGCGGTAGTGGCTCACCTGGGCGATGCGGGTCTTGACATCGGCCTCGTCGCTGACGGTGGGGTGGCCGCAGACGGTGGCGTTCAGTGCTTCCATCAGGGCGGCTTCGTTCAGGCCTTGCAGGTTGTTGGTGTATTCCACATACATATGGGGCATGGTGTGTCTCCTGGAATTGAGGGGCAAAAGTTGGCGCTCATTGTGCCTCGGCGGCAGGCCCCTGATCGGCCAAGGCCTGCAAGGCATCCACGAGGGCGGCCACATCCGCGGCCGTGTGCGCGGCCGACAGGGCGATGCGCAGGCGCGCCGTGCCTGCCGGTACGGTGGGCGGACGGATGGCGGGTACCCACAGGCCGCGCTGGCGCAGGCCCTCCATCAGCGCCAGGGCGGCGCCGTTGTCGCCGATGACCAGGGCCTGGATGGGCGTGTCCGAGGGTAGCAGGCGCCAGCCGGTGCGCGCCAGCAGCGGCTGCAGCTCCGTGCGCAGCTGCTGGATGCGGGCCTGCAGCTGCGCACGCAGGGCATCACCGTCTGCGATGACCCGCAGGCTGGCCTGCAGCGCGCGCGCCAGCAGGGCCGGCGCGGCCGTGGCGAAGGTGTAGCTGCGCGTGGTCTGCAGCAGCCATTCGATCAGGTCTTCGCTGCCGGCCACCAGCCCGCCGGCCGCGCCAGCGGCCTTGCTCAGCGTGGCCATGTACAGCACGCGCGGGCTGGCGTGGGCGCCCGTCAGTCCCGCGGCGGCCAGGCTGCCCCGGCCCTGCGGGCCGCGGATGCCCAGGCCGTGCGCATCGTCCAGCATCAGCAGGGCGTCGTAGCGTTCGCACAGGGCCAGCAGGCCGGGTATGTCGGCCACATCGCCATCCATGCTGAACACGGCATCGCTGACCACCAGCTTGCGGGCGCAGGGGCTGGCCGCCAGCAGGGCTTCCAGGGCGGCCAGGTCGCCATGCGGGTAACGCTGGATGCTGGCGTGCGACAGGCGGCAGCCGTCGATCAGGCTGGCATGGTTCAGCGCGTCCGAAAAAATGCCATCGTCCGCCCCGACCAGGGCCGGGATGACGCTGGCATTGGTGGCAAAGCCGGCATAGAAGTACAGCGCGCGCGGCAGCTGCAGGAACTGCGCCAACTCCTGCTCCAGCGCTGCATTCGCCGTGCTGTGGCCGCTGACCATCGGCGAGCCGCCCGAGCCCACGCCAAAGTGCAGCGCCGCATCGCGCGCGGCCTCGATCAGTGCCGGGTGCAGGGCCAGGCCCAGGTAGTCGTTGCTGCAGAACTGCAGCATGGGCTGGCCGTTGACGGTGATGTGTGCACCCTGCTGCGGCGCCACGGTGCGGCGGGTGCGGCGCAGTTGCTGGGCATCCAGCGCCGCCAGCTGTCGGGGCAGGGCCTGCAGCCAGGAGGTGGGGGAGAGGGTGTTCATGGCTGGGAGTCCTTTCGAGCAGCCGCTGCCCCTGGAGGGCACGGCGACCGCACGCCGTGGTGGGTGTGGGAGGGAGTTGTCATTGCCACGCGAGGGGCAGTTGGACGGGGACAGCGCGCGCATCGGGCTGTGCTTGCCAGGGAATGTCGGCCAGCAGCGGCGCACCCAGGTGCTGGCGCAGGTAGGCCAGGTTGGCCTCGGGTTCGCGCATCTGCGGATCGACGCGGCTGGCGATCCAGCCCGCCAGCGGCAGCCCGCTGGCGCGGATGGCATCGGCCGTCAGCAGGGCGTGGTTGATGCAACCCAGCCGCAGGCCGACCACCAGCACCACCGGCAACTGCAGGGCCACGGCCAGATCGGCGATGCGCAGGTGGGGGGACAGCGGTACCTGCCAGCCGCCTGCGCCTTCCACCACCACGGCATCGGCCTGGGCCGCCAACTGTTGGTAGGCCTGCAGGATTGGAGCCAGCTGCACGGTGACGCCCGCGCGTTCGCCGGCGATGTGGGGTGAGACCGGGTCGGGCAGCAGCACCGGGTTGTCGAGCTGTGGTGGCACCACCAGGGTGGAGGCCGCGCGCAGCGCCAGGCTGTCCTCGTTGGCCCAGCCGCCCTGGCCATCCGGCTCGGCGCCGGACGCCACCGGCTTCATGCCCACCACCCGGCGGTGGTGCTGCGCCAGGGCGTGCAGCAGGGCGCAGCTGGACAGGGTCTTGCCGACGCCGGTGTCGGTGCCGGTGACAAAGCAGGCAATCATGGTTGGGGGCTCCTGATCAGTGATTTTTTAGGTGGGGTGTGGTGTTGGCGGCAGAGGCCGGGAGTTCGCCCCGGCGGCCGACCTCCTTTCATTTGTCTCGCCCAATGAAAGGAGGCAAAGCAAAGGCGACTCTGCCGAGCGCTTGGCCGTGGAACTCGCTACGCGCTGTTGGCGCTGCGCTCGGACAGCCGCGGCAAGTCAGGTGGCGGGTGGCAGACCTGTCTCGCAGCGCTGCTGCGGCAGGCCTGCGGGAAGAGCCAGCGCTGTGGCGAAGCATGCAGATGTAAAGAGGCTCAGCGCCACCCGTGCGCGCGCAAGCGTCGCGCACTGCCTGGAAGTCCCTCTGATTTCCGGCGGCTGTGTGAGCGCAGCGCCTGCGGCGCGCAGCGAGTTCCGCCGGACAGCCGTCGGCAGACGCGCTTCTTTGGTCACTTTCTTGTCGCAGACAAGAAAGCGACTCGGCCGCCGGGACGAATTCCCGGCTTCTGTCCTTCAACATGGCACGTCCTCGGAAAGTGAAAACAAAGCTTTTAGGCCTCTAGCGCTTGCAGGGACTATGCCTGCAGCTCTGCTTCTTGTAGCAAGCAGTCCTCCAGCGCTGCCAGTGCCTGGGTCGCCAGGTGCTGCACCTCGTCGGCATCCAGCACATACGGTGGCATGCAGTACAGCGTGTGGCCGATGGGCCGCAGCAGCAGCCCACGGGCGCGCGCGGCGGCGTGGTAGCGCTGGGCAAAGTCGGGCAGGGTGGTGGCAATGTCCCAGGCCCAGACCATGCCCATCTGGCGGGCGTGGTGCACGCGCGGGTGGTTGCTGAGCGGGGCGAAGGCGCAGGTCAGCTGCGCCGCCAGCGCGCGGTTGGCCTGCAGGGTGTCCAGCTGCTCGAACAGCTCCAGCGTGGCCAGCGCGGCGCGGCAGGCCAGCGGGTTGCCGGTGTAGGAGTGCGAGTGCAGAAAGGCCCGTGCCGCTTCGGTGCCGTAGAAGGCCTGGTACACGGCGTCTGTGGTCAGCACCGCCGACAGCGGCAGGGTGCCGCCGGTCAGCCCCTTGGACAGGCAGATGAAATCCGGCGTGATGCCGGCTTGCTGGTGGGCGAACAGGCTGCCCGTGCGGCCAAAGCCGGTGGCGATCTCGTCGACCACCAGGTGCACCTGGTAGCGGTCGCACAGCGCACGGGCCTGGCGCAGGTAGGCAGGGTCGTACATGGCCATGCCGGCGGCGCACTGGATCAGTGGCTCCACGATCAGCGCGGCGGTCTGGGCGTGGTGCTGCTGCAGCCACACCTCCAGCGCCGCAGCGGCGCGCCGGGCCACGTCGGCGGCGGTTTCACCCGGCAGGGCGGCGCGCGCATCGGGGCTGGGTACGGTGGCGGACAGGCGCACCAGGGGCGCGTAGGCGCTGCGGAAGATGGGTACGTCGGTGACGGACAGCGCCCCCACGGTCTCGCCGTGGTAGCCGCCGGCCATGCCGACAAAACCGTTCTTTTCGGGCCGGCCGACGTTGCGCCAGTAGTGGGTGCTCATCTTCAGCGCCATTTCGGTGGCCGACGCGCCATCGCTGCCATAGCTGGCATGGCCCAGGCCGGTCAGCGCGGCCAGCTTTTCTGACAGCTCGACCACGGCTGCGTGGGTGCAGCCGGCCAGCATGACGTGGTCCAGCTGCTGCAGCTGATCGGTCAGCGCGGCACGGATGTGTGGGTGGCTGTGGCCGAACAGGTTGACCCACCAGGAGCTGATGGCATCCAGGTAGCGGTGGCCTGCGGTGTCATACAGCCACGGCCCTTGCGCACGTGCGACGGCCAGCAGGGGCTCGGTCTCGTGCCGCTTCATGGGGGTGCAGGGGTGCCAGACGGCCGCGAGGCTGCGGGTGGCGAGGTCGGATGAGTTCATGTGAATGACTCCTTGGCTGGCAGCGGTATGGCTTGTTCAAAGGGGGGCTCTAAAAAACTAGAGCTTTTGGCGCTTGCTGGTATTTGGGTTCATGGATAAAAGTCTTTAATTTTTTTAGAGGCTGTTTTTGCTTTGAAGACAGAGGCCGGGAGTTCGTCCCGGCGGCCGAGTGACTTTCTTGTCCGCGACAAGAAAGTCACCAAAGAAGCGCGTCTGCCGACGGCTGTCCGGCGGAACTCGCTGCGCGCTGGCAGCGCTTCGCTCACACAGCCGCCGGAAGTCAGAAGGACTACCACCCAGTGCACGACGCTTACGCGCGCAGGCGGCGCTGCGCCACTTGCGCTGTGCATGCTTCATCACGGTGCTGGTTCTTCCCGCAGGCCTGCCGCAGCTTTGCTGCGAGACAGGCATGCCATCCGCCACCTGACTCGCCGTGGCTGTCTGAGCGAAGCGCTGCCAGCGCGCAGCGAGTTCCACGGCGAAGCACTTGGCAGAGTCGCTTTTGCTTTGCCTCCTTGCGTTGGGCGAGACAAATGAAAGGAGGTCGCCCGCCGGGGCGAACTCCCGGTCTCAGCCCCTGAATGGAGCATGGAAGGATGTAAACCAAATCAGCGTCAAACCCAATAACCATCAGCGCAACCAGCTCCTCTTTTTCAAGCCATCCTCATTCCGCCGTGGTCGTGGTCTTCAACCCCTGCAGCCCCAGCTTGCGCAGCAGCGTGGTGTCCGCCTCCACATCGGGGTTGCCCGTTACCAGCAGCTTGTCGCCGTAGAAGATGGAGTTGGCGCCGGCCATGAAGCACAGCGTCTGCACGGCTTCGCCCAGTTGCTGGCGGCCGGCCGACAGGCGCACGCGCGCGGTGGGCATGGTGATGCGGGCCACGGCAATCACGCGCACGAAGTCCAAAGGGTCCACCGGTTCGCTGTCGGCCAGCGGCGTGCCGGGCACGCGCACCAGGCTGTTGATGGGCACGGACTCGGGGTAGGGATTCAGATTGGCCAGCTGCGCGATCAGACCAGCGCGGTGCACGGGCGCTTCGCCCATGCCGATGATGCCGCCGCAGCAGACGCTGATGCCGGCGCCGCGCACGGCGGCCAGGGTGTCCAGGCGGTCCTGGTACTGGCGGGTGCTGACCACGTCCTGGTAGTACTCGGGCGCCGTGTCCAGATTGTGGTTGTAGTAGTCCAGCCCTGCCTCGCGCAGCGACTGGGCCTGGTGGGGCTGCAGCATGCCCAGCGTGGCACAGGTCTGCAGGCCCAGGCCCTTCACCGCGCCGATCAGCGCATTCATCTTCTCGATGTCGCGGTCCTTGGGCGCACGCCAGGCGGCGCCCATGCAAAAACGGGTGGCACCGGCATCCTGCGCGGCCTTGGCGGCGCGGGTGACTTCCTCCACGCTCATCAGCTTTTCGGCCTTCACGCCGGTGTCGAACTCGGCCGCCTGCGGGCAGTAGCCGCAGTTCTCGGGGCAACCGCCGGTCTTGACCGACAGCAGCGTGGCCAGCTCGATCTCGCCATCGGGCCAGTGCTGGCGGTGCACGGTCTGGGCGCGGTACAGCAGCTCCATGAAGGGCAGGTCCAGCAGTTGCTGGACGGCCTCGACCGACCAGCGCTGGTGGCCGCTGTCGGCGACGGGGGCGGCAGGCTGGTGCCAGTGCATGGGCTGGGCCACAGGGGGGGCGCAAGTCTCGCTGGGGTGGGACATGGGAATGGTTCCTCGAAAAGCCTGCAAGCAGGGATGCCATTCATTGTCAGCACAAAAAAATCGAAAGTCTGTGGAGATTTGTTGAGGCTGTGGTTTGCCAGGAGATGGTGGAGATTGGGTTATTTTTGATGGGTGAATGAGCGAAGTTGGCTGGTTTTTGCGGTGCGTTCTCAGCGGGATTTGGCTTTTGTGTGCAACGTGCAGCGATTGGCGTGCAATTGCAGGAAGTGGGCGGACCGCAGTTGCGCCAATTGCTGCAGAAAGACGGTACTTATCGGCATGAATTGGCGGTAGTTACGGTTTTTTGGCAAAAATATCCAAAATATTTTGTATGGTGAAATGAAAAAAACTGCTGCCCCTGAAAAACAGTGGATGAAAGTTGAGTGAATTAATGGGGAATTGTGGTGTGCTGCCTAAGTGTTTAAAAAAATAGCTTGAAGCTTAGATTTTGTAAGGCATAGAGCTGGTTTTGATGTTGACTGCACGGTGCATATGGGGGCTGGGTGTGCGTCACCCGGCCGACAAGGCCTGGCGGTCTTGCTGGGGTAGCGGCGGCAATGGCGCCGTCAGCGCCGCAGCAGCAGGGGAGACTGTGGGGGAGGCGGGCAGGCCGGCGCCAGCCTGGCCGGCAACCGGGTGGTGTGGCGATGCCCCGTGCGGGAATCGGAGTGCACGGTGAACCGTGGGGCTGGTCGGGGTCCCAGGTGGCCGCGCGCAGCGTGCAACGGTGTCCGGGTGGAAGGGGGGCGTCTTACGGAGGAGGTGGTGGCGGCGATGCCCGACGGAGCGCTGCGCGGGCCAGTGCCTCGCCATGCGCGCCCGGTCGCCTCAGTCGCGCTCGTACAGCTCTTCTTCGAGTTCCAACGGGGCGCTGGCGGTCGTCGTGGCCGGGCGGTAGGCCAGGCGCACGTAGATGGGGGCGTAGGCCTCGGCCTGGGTGATTTCGATCAGGGTTTCCTTGCCCAGCTCCAGCAGGGCAATGAAGGTGACGACCAACACGGTGCTGCCCTTGCTGGGGTCGAAGATGCGCTCGAACTCCACAAAGCGCTGGCCTTGCAGCTGCTTGAGGATCTGGCTCATGTACTCGCGCACCGACAGCTCTTCGCGCGTGATGCGGTGGTGCTGGACCAGCTTGGCGCGCTTGAGGATGTCGCGCCAGGCGGCTTGCAGCTCGCCCACCGCCACATCGGGAAAGCGCGGCTGCAGGCTTTGCTCGATGTGCACCTGGGCCTTCAGAAAATCGCGCCCGTACTGCGGCAGCGTGCTGATCTGTTGCGCGGCCAGCTTCATCTTCTCGTACTCGAGCAGGCGGCGCACCAGCTCGGCGCGCGGGTCTTCGGCCTCTTCCTCGCCCTCTTTCTTCTTGGGCGGCAGCAGCATGCGCGACTTGATCTCGATGAGCATGGCCGCCATCAGCAGGTACTCGGCCGCCAACTCCAGGTTGCGGCTGCGGATCTCGTCCACATAGCGCAGGTACTGCTGGGTCACCGCCAGCATGGGGATGTCGAGGATGTTGAAGTTCTGCTTGCGGATCAGGTACAGCAGCAAGTCCAGCGGGCCTTCGAACGCTTCCAGGAACACCTCCAGCGCATCCGGCGGGATGTAGAGGTCGTTCGGCAGCTTGAACAGCGGCTCTCCGTACAGGCGCGCCAAAGCCACCTGATCGACCACGTCGGGCATCAGGTCGGCGTTGGCCGATGCCGCCGTGGCAGGCAGCTCGGCAGGCGCGGTGTCGGGGGCGCTATCGCTCATGCGGATTCAACAACAAGAGCGCCCGGCGCTTGCTGGGCAAGGGCCGGGCCATGAAAACACGGGCAAAGTGCTTTCAGTTGTGGTTCTGGTAGACGTAGGGCTGTTGGGCCACACGGGCTTGCTCAGAGTCGGCCTGCACTTCGTAGTTCACCTGCTTGTCCCACAGCAGGGCGCGGCCTGCCAGTTGCTGGGCTTCCAGCTGGGGCTTGTCCTTTTTCATCTGGTTGATGAAATCGGTGGCTTCGGATGTGTAGTGGGGACGGGCAAAAATGGACATGGACTGTTAACCTCTCTGGATCAAGGATTCTACCGGGACCACTGTCCATGAACTTTTTCAACCGTCTGACAACCACCGTGGCGGCGCTGGCCACCTGTGTGCTGACCCTGGTGGGCTGTGACCAGCAGAAAATCGACACGCTGGAAGAGGGGCTGTCGACGGAGGTCGACGTGCGCAAGGCCTTTGGCGAACCCGAAACCATCTGGCCCGAAACCGATGGTTCGCGCACCTTCGAGTACCCCCGCCAGCCCATGGGGCACCGCAATTACATGATCACCATAGGCCCGGATGGCGTGATGACGGCGCTGCGCCAGGTGCTGACCCCGCATGTGTTCGAGCAGGTGCAAGCCGGCATGACCCAGGAGCAGGTGCGGCGTCTGCTGGGTAAGCCGGCCCAGCGCATGACCTACGAGCGCAAGCAGGAGACCGACTGGGACTGGAACTGGATCGATCCGCCCAACCAGGAGATGGAGTTCACGGTCACTTTTGGTGCGAATGGCACCGTGAAAAAGAGCGGCAGCCGCATCAAGCAGCAGCAAGGCGACCGTTGAGCGGCCAGGGTCTGTGATGGCGCGCAGACGCGGAAAATGCTCTAATTGCTGCGCTGCAACAAAATGCCTGTCAGCGCCGGGACCCGGTGCTGCGTTGTGAGTCCTGCACCCCTGGGGCAAATCCCGGTGGCGCATTTCTTGCTTGATTGCAGCATTGATGTGTGCGGGGTGGCCACAAGCCGGCACCGCAGAAAAACGGTACCCGCCATGAGCACCACCACCACTTCGCCCGTTTCCGAGCCTGCGCTAAGTGCGCCAGCCTCTGCCCCTGTCCAGGTCGCCCGGCACGGCCGCTATGAAGATGCCCAGGCCCTGTTCTCGGGCTCGCTGTTCGTCGGCATCACCATGATGATGTACGCCCAGGCCGGGCTGCTGACGGGCAGCACTGCCGGTCTGGCCTTCGTGCTGCACTACGCCACGGGCCTGTCCTTCGGCGGCATCTACTTCCTGATCAATATCCCGTTCTACTGGTTCGCGTGGAAGTACGTGGGCCGGGAATTCACGGTCAAGACCTTTCTGTCGGTGGCCCTGCTGTCGGTGATCACCGAGTTCGGTCCGCAGTTCATCCACATCGATTACCTGCACCCTGCCTTTGCGGCCATCGCGGGCGGGCTGCTGATGGGCACCGGCGTGCTGTTCCTGGCGCGGCACCGCTCCAGTCTGGGGGGCGCCACCATCGTCTCGCTGTACGCGCAGGACCGATGGGGCATCCCGGCGGGCAAGGTGCAGATGGTCATCGACTGCGTGGTGGTAGCCCTGGCGCTGTGGGTGGTGCCCTTCGAGCGCGTGGCCTGGTCGGTGCTGGCGGCCGTGGTGATGGGGATTTTCCTGGCCGTCAGCCACCGCCCCGGGCGCTATGCCGGTCAATAAAGAGAGCTAATGGCGCAATCCAGATAAGGGCTGGAAGGCTATTTGATACATAAAAAGCCCCGCAGGCGCAACACCTGCGGGGCTTTTTCTTGGGCCGGATGGGCTGCGTTGCGCTCAGCCCACCGTAATGGTCTTGCTGGCCGTCAGCGTGGCGCCCTGGTCGTCCTTCCAGAACATGGTCAGCTCGCCGCTGTGGCGTGCCTTGAAGGTGAACTCGATGTAGGGGTTCTGGGCGATGGAGGTGCCGGGGTCCCAGGTGAAGATCAGCTTGCCGCCGAGCTTGGCCTCGAAGTGGCTGAGGATGTGGCGCGGGCGGGCCTTGCCGGTGGCGGGGTCGACGCGCAGGCCGGTTTCCATGACGTGCTCCATCTGCGCGCGCACGCGCAGGATGTCGCCGGCCTTGGGCTTTTCATTGCTGACCCAGACGCGGGCCGGTTTGTTCATGCTCATGGCGTGCTTCCTTTCACATGCCGCAGCCGCTGGCGGCCACGGTGACGGCCTGCTTGGCCGCCAGGACCTTGCCGCTCTTCATGCGCGCCAGCACGTGCACGGTCTGCGACTGGCTCAGACGGATGCGCACGGCCGCCTCGGCCGTGCCGGTGTCGGCGGTGAAGCGCATGCGGCAGGCCAGCGGGATGGGGTTGAGCTCGGCCACCACCATCAGTTCCTCGCACCAGTCCTGCTCGGTGATCGGCAGGGTCACCTTGGCCTTGACGGGCACGGCGCTGGGGTTGTCGGCCAGCACCGGCGCGTCCAGCTGCAGCCCTTCGGCCTGCGGTGTGGCGCTGCCGATGAACTGCTCCATGGTTTTCTTGAATTCCACGGGGTTGGGGGCCAGGGGACCAACCAGCGGCGTTTTCGCCGTGGCTTGGGCCAGCGCCGCACCGGGCAGGGCCAGGCTGGCCCCTGCGGCGGCAGCGCCGGCCACCAGGTGGCGGCGGGTCAGGGAAGGTGCAGGTTTCATATCAGTGCGGGGAGACGATCTGGAGGGTGCGTGGGGGCTGTCGCGGGCCTCCACCGTCCGGCCGGGGCCGCAGGGTGGAGGGCGCGCTGCGCTCAGATGCCGAGGAAGTCGCTGAACTTGCCGTTGATCCAGGCAAAGTCTTCCTTGACCAGATCGGGCGTGCGCACGTCCATGTCGATCTGGGTCTGGTTGACCTGGCCGTTGGCGTCCACTTCGTATTCGAACTTCACCGAGATTTCTTCCTGTGGGTCGCCATTGACCATCATGTAGCACAGGTTGTCGGGCAGCAGCGGGGTGACCTCCTGGCCGGCCACGCGCTGGGCGATGTTCTTGGCCACGATCTTACCGATGTAGTTGGCCACGTGGGCGCTCTTGGGGTAGTGGCCGAACTGGGGCGAGATGGCCCCCATCAGGTCGCCCACGAAGTACACGCGGTCGTCGCTGTTGGCGGTGAAGTAGCGCACGTTCATGTCGGCCCAGCCCGTGGGCTTGCCGTCGGGGGTCTTGCCGATCAGGTCGGCCCACCACACCATCTCGGCGGCCTGGTGGGGCGGCATGAGGATGGCGTCGTCGAACTGGAACTCGCCGGCCGCCGTCTTGATGCGCTTGTTGAAGGGGTCGACCTCCTGCACGCGGGCGTTGGGCACGTGGGTGATGATGTCTGCGTACAGCTCGTCGAAGGCCTGCTTGTAGCCCACGCCGATGGGCGCGATCTTGGGCTTGGGGTCCAGGATCAGGATCTTGCCGGGGATCTTGTGCTTCTTGATGTGCCAGGCGATCAGGCAGGCGCGCTCGTAGGGCGAGGGCGGGCAGCGGTGCGGTGGCGGGGGCAGGGTCATGACCAGGGTGCCACCCTTGAAGTTCTTGACCTTGCTCTTGAGTGCCAGCATCTCCTGGTTGGGGATGTAGGCGTTGGGAAAGTGCTTGCGCGTGTAGTCGATGGCCTTCTGGTCGTTGCCGAACCAGGCTTCGTAGTCGTTGCGGATGCCGCCGGACAGGATCAGGAAGTCGTACTCGATCAGGCCGTGGGCGGTGCGCACCAGCTTCTTGTCGCGCTCGAAGCCGGTGACCTCGGTCTGCAGCAGCTTGTAGCCGTACTTGTTGGCGGGGTGCAGCATGTCGCGGTTCACGAAATCGGTGTTCACGATGTCGATCAGCCACTTGTTGCTCATGGGGCCGGACCAGAACGTGGGGTTGCGCTCCAGCAGCACCACGTCGGAGTTGGGGATCAGCTCGCGCAGGTAGCGCGCGGCCGTCATGCCCCCCCAGCCGCCGCCGCAGATCACGATGCGCGGGCCCTTGCCTTCGCGCGGCAGGATGCGCGACTGGGGCGTCATGATGGTCGGGGCGGCCAGCGTGGCGATGGGCACGGCCGCCGCAGCGGCCCCCAGGGCCATCGCGGGCGGGGTCATCAGAAAGTGGCGTCGTTGCAGGGTCATGGTTCCTCCTTGGGGTGGGAAATCGGGTCAATCCAATCGACAGGCCGGTGCATGCAGGTGTCGCCGCAGGGCTTGCGGCGACCAGATTGCAAAGGGAACAGGGCAGGACCATGCCGGATGACCATGCTGGTGCAACAACACGGGGCGGTGGGCAGTGTTCAGGCTCCTGGCGTGGCAGGAGCCACATCCATTGCGTCAACGAAACTCAGGGCGCAGGCTTGAGCGTTGGGCGCAAGCACTGGGGCAACCAGGTACTTGCGGGCAAGGATGGGTAAATCCCTCTCAGCCGTCACGCGGCACAAGCAGAGCTGTCTGGGGCGCGATTCTAGACCAGGGGGGGCAAAAAGCTACCAATTGCAACTGGTGCGCTCGGTCAAGTGCGCCGGCCCCACAGTTGCAGGCACAGGACGCTGCCCAGCACGATGCCGGCCACGGCCGGCCCGGTGGCCCAGGCCAGGGTGGTGATGCCGGTCAGCCCCTGGCCAATGGAGCAGCCCGCGGCCAGCAGGCCGCCAAAGCCCATCAGCCAGCCGCCGATGGCGCTCCGGGCCAGCTGGGCGGGGCTGTTGAACCCTTCCCAGCGTGCGGTGCGGCTGGCCAGGGCCGCGGCCCCTGCACCCACCAGCACGCCCAGCACCATGGCCGAGGCCGCATCGAACTCGCGGCCCACGGCCACCTGCACATACAGCAGCGTCTCGGCGATGGGGGAGATGAAGCTCAACGAGGTCAGCCGGGCCGGATCGAAGGGGTCGACGCCGACCGTGGCGCTGATCCACCAGCCCACGGCTACCAGGGCGCCGATCACCAGGGCCGACAGCGCTTGCACCGGGCTGTGGCGCAAGGCCGGGCGGTACAGGGCATAGGCCATCAGCAGCAGTGCAGGAACGATAGCAAGCAGCGCATAGATGGCGCCGGCAGACCAGCCCTGGGCCTGCAAGGCCTGGGACACGGTGGCATGTTCGGCGGCTGTGGGCGCCAGGCCCTGGAACCACTGGCGCAGCGGCACCAGGATGCCGGTGGAGCTGGCCTGCGCGCCCAGGGCCAGAAACACCACGGTCACGAGGGCGCGCAGGTTGCCGCCGGCCAGCAGCACCAGCGAGCGCGCACCGCAGGCATTGGCCAGCACCATGCCCAGTGCAAACAGGGCACCGCCGAAGAACACCCCGGCGATGGAGAAGTTGGGCCGCACGATCTGGGCCTTGCCCAGGTCCACCAGCCCAGCCCACTGCAGGCCCTGCGAGGCCAGCAGGGCCACGGCCACGGCCAGCGCGAACGCCTGCAGCGCCGGCGCGCTGCCGCGGGGCTCGGCGCCATCCAGCCCCAGGCTCTGGCGCAGGCCGCGCAACAGGCAGAAACGCCCCAGGCGCGCGGCGACACCAAAGGCCACGCCCAGGAAAAAGGTCAACCACAACAACATAGCAATTCCTCAAGCAGCGCGCATGCTAAACCAAGCGGGGCACAGGGCAGAGGGCGCGCATGCCAGGGGCGGACAAGCAATCCCCCGGCGCCTTGCGGGGAGGCCCGTGGTTGGCGCAGTCCTGTGCCAGCCCGTCCGACCCGAGCGCCATCGGGCGGTCCAGCCCATAAAAAAGGAGCGCGCACTACGCTCCTTGGGCGTGGTGGGGCCTGAATGCTCTGATTCTCAGGCCCGCACGGCAGGGCGATGCCCCCTGCGGTTGCCCTGGATCGCACCCCGGGACACCAGGGCCAGCAAGCCAGGGCTGCCCCGCAGCGGCACCCGACATCCCCTTCCCGCCACACCCAGGGTGGTGCGCCAAGGGGGCGGGCGCATCAGCGCCCCAGGAGCGTCGCCATCAGCGGTCCCAGATGTCCGTGCTGATGGCCTTGTACCAGGCCGCGCCGTAGACTGCCTCGGCCTTGCGGAAGCCCGCATCGGCGTTCGCCGGGCTGACGCCACCGGAGCCGGGCACCTCGATCAGCTTGCCGGCCTCGCTGCGGTACACGCCTGCCACCGAGATGCCGTAGTCCGTGCCGATCAGGCTGTAGCAGGTGTTGGCGAAGGCCGCCTGGGGCTGGGGCTGTCCGGTCAGCTCGGCCGCAATCGCGGCGGCAGCCACCTTGCCCTGGGTGTTGGCGGCAAAGCCCGACTTGGGCATGGGCGCGGCCTGGGTGGCATCGCCCAGCACATGGACGTCCTTCACCAGGGTGGACGCGAAGCTGTCGGGCTGGATCGGCACCCAGCCGCTGGCATCCGTGACCCCAGCGCGGTCGGCGATGAAGCCGGCCTTCTGCGGCGGGATGACGTTCAGCACGCTGGCCTGGTGCTTGGTGCCGAAGGCGGTCTCCACCACGCGCTGCTTGGCATCCACCCGCACGACCTGGCCGTCGTCCGACTGCTTGACCCATTCGATCATGTCGCCGTACAGCGCCTTGTAGCCCTGCAGGAACAGGCCCTGCTTGGAGAAGGCGTCCTTGTTGTCCAGCAGCAGGATCTTGCTCTTGGGCTTGTGCTGCTTGAAGTAGTGGGCCACCATGGCCGCGCGCTCGTAGGGGCCGGGCGGGCAGCGGAAGGGGTTGGCCGGAATCACCATCACAAAGGTGCCGCCGTCTTCCATGGCTTCCATCTGCTGGCGCAGCAGCTGCGTCTGGGTGCCGGCCTTCCAGGCGTGCGGCGCCAGCTGCGCGGCGGCTTCGTCATAGCCTTCCAGCGCGCCCCAGCGCATGTCCACGCCGGGGGACAGCACCAGCTTGTCGTAGCGCAGGGTCTTGCCATTCGACAGCTTGACGCTGCGTGCTGCGGTGTCCACATCGTCGGCACGGGCGTGGACCACCTCCACGCCGGCCTTGCGCAGGCCGTCATAGCCGTGGCCAATGCTCTCGAACGAGCGCAGGCCAGCCAGGTACAGGTTGGAGAACGGGCAGGTGTAGAAGCGCTCGGCGGGCTCGACCAGGGTCACGCGCACCTGGGGGGCACGCTGCTTCAGGTAGCGCGCCGCGGTGGCGCCCCCAAAGCCGCCACCGACCACCACCACATGGGCGGAGCCGGCCTTGGCCTGCACGATGGACGGCAGGGCCAGCGTGGCGGCGCCGGCCATGGCGCTGCCCAAAACAGTACGGCGATTCACAGTCATTACTGGGCCTCCTTGCTGAACCACTCGGCCAGCGCCTGGATTTGTGCGTCGTCATAGCCCTTCATCAGGCGGGTCATGACCGTGGCGTCGGCGGCGGTGCCGGCCTTGAAGGCCTGCAGGCGCAGCAGCAGGTGGCGTTCACCCACACCGCGCAGGGTGGGGATGCCGCCCGTGGACTGGCCGTTGGGGCCATGGCAGTTGGCGCAGGTGCCGGCGATGACCGAGATGTCCTGCACGCTGGGACCCGCGGCGGGGGGCGTGGGTGAGGCGGCCATGGCCGCGAAAGGCGTTGTCAGCGCCAGGGCCAGCAAGGCTGGTCGCAGGGGAAGTGACAGAGGCATGCAGTCTCCTGTGGGGCTTGAGCCAGTCTCCGCGCTGCATTCGTGGGGCAGGTGGGGGACGTGCTATGTGTGTCAACAACAACCGCCGTGGCCCTGCACGCAGGAACAACGGTCAAGAGCGGCGGATTCTAGGTAACACCTTGCAACAACGGGTTAGAAGTTTCTGCGCTGTGCCTATATGCCGCCCATCGCCCCCCGGGGGCAAGACGGGGCGTTGAGCGTGCGTGCAGGCTTGTTCTTAAAAAGGTGAGCTGCTGACGCTTATTCAGCAAGCGTTTTGCGGATTTTTTATGCGAATCGGTGTTGTCGGGTAAATGAAATGGATGTCGCGTTGCGCGATGGCTTAATTCCAAATTGGAGATGGTTGCGCGACGGGCGGCACCATGCCAGCGGGGGCGGGAGCCGCAGGGGGCTGTGCGTTGGCACCGTCCTCGGACAGCGCATCCACCGCGGCGCCCACGCCGTGGCCCACCACCTTGGCCGTGCCCACGGCCACATCGGCGGCCAATCCCACCGCCGTCGCGGTCACGCTGACCGCGGTTGCAGTGACCGTCACCACGGTGCAGCCGGGCAGCAGCAACAGGCTGCACAGACCAAGAAAAGCCCCCAGGGCACGGCGCCGTGGGGGCTGGCGAGGTGAGTCCATCACCATGTCGGCGGCCTCATCGCTGGGCCCTGGGCGCAGTGTCAGCGCCCTGCAGGGTGCGGACCATCAGCCGATGCGCATGCCGGGCGTGGCGCCGGGGAAGGGCTCCAGCACATAGATGCCGGGGTGGGCCTTTTCGTCGGCGTGGCTGGCGGCCAGCACCATGCCTTCGCTGATGCCGAACTTCATCTTGCGCGGTGCCAGGTTGGCCACCAGCACGGTCAGCTTGCCCTGCAGCTGCTCGGGCTGGTACATGCTGGCGATGCCGCTGAACACATTGCGCGTCTTGCCTTCGCCGGCGTCCAGCGTCAGCTGCAGCAGCTTGGTCGAGCCTTCCACGGGCTTGCATTCGACGATCTTGGCGATGCGCAGGTCGATCTTGGCAAAGTCGTCGATGGTGATGGTGGGGGCAATCTCTTCGCCACCGGGCTTCACGGCCTCGACCACGGGGGCGGCGGGCGGCTCGAACAGGGCGTCGAGCTGCTCCACCACCACGCGCTGCATCAGGTGTTCGTACTTGCCGATGCCGTGGCCGGCGCCCAGCAGGCGGTCGGCGTCGGCAAACTGCAGGGGCTGCACGTGCAGGAAGGCTTCCACCTGTTCGGCCACGGCGGGCAGCATGGGCTTGAGGTAAACCGTCAGCAGGCGGAAGGCCTCGATGCAGGTGGAGCACACGTCCTGCAGGCGGGCGTCCATGCCTTCTTGCTTGGCCAGCTCCCAGGGCTTGTTGGCGTCGACGTAGCTGTTGACCTTGTCGCACAGGGCCATGATGTCGCGCGCGGCGCGGGCCGTGTCGCGGGCTTCGTAGGAGGCCACGATGCTGTCCTTGGCGTCGCGCAGCGCGGCCAGCAGGGCCTGGCCGTCGTCGCTGACCGCACCCAGCTTGCCGTCAAAGCGCTTGCTGATGAAGCCGGCAGCGCGCGAAGCGATGTTGACGTACTTGCCGATCAGGTCGGAGTTGACGCGCAACATGAAGTCTTCCGGGTTGAAGTCGATGTCTTCGTTCTTGCCGTTGAGCTTGGCACCCAGGTAGTAGCGCAGCCACTCGGGGTTCATCTTCAGGGCCAGGTACTTCAGCGGGTCCAGGCCGGTGCCACGGCTCTTGCTCATCTTCTCGCCGTTGTTCACGGTCATGAAGCCGTGCACGCAGATCCTGGTCGGCGTCTTGCGGCCGCTGAACTTCAGCATCGCCGGCCAGAACAGCGTGTGGAAGGTGATGATGTCCTTGCCGATGAAGTGGTACTGCTCCAGGTCGGGGTCGGCCATGTAGGCGTCGAAGTCCTCGCCGCGGCGGTCCAGCAGTTCCTTGAGCGAAGCCAGGTAGCCCACGGGCGCGTCCAGCCAGACATAGAAGTACTTGCCCGGTGCGTCGGGGATCTCGATGCCGAAGTAGGGCGCGTCGCGGCTGATGTCCCAGTCGTCCAGGCCTTCGCTGGTCGAGCCATCGGGGTTGGTGCGCACGCCGAACCATTCCTTGATCTTGGCCGCCACTTCGGGCTGCACATGCTGGCCGTTCTGCGTCCACTCGGTCAGGAACGCCACGGCGCGCGGGTCGGACAGCTTGAAGAAGAAGTGCTCCGAGGTCTTGAGCACGGGCGTGGCACCCGACAGGGCCGAGAACGGGTTGATCAGGTCGGTCGGGGCGTAGACCGAGCTGCAGACTTCGCAGTTGTCGCCGTACTGGTCCTTGGCGTGGCAGCGCGGGCACTCGCCCTTGATGAAGCGGTCGGGCAGGAACATGTTCTTCTCGGGGTCGAAGAACTGTTCGATGGTGCGCGTCTCGATGAAGCCGGCGGCCTTGAGGTCGCGGTAGATTTGCTGGGACAGCGCGTGGTTGGCCGGGCTGTCGGTATTGCTCCAGTTGTCGAAGGCGATGTGGAAGCCGTCGAGGTAGGGCTTGCGGCCGGCGGCGATGTCGGCCACGAACTGCTGGGGCGTCTTGCCGGCCTTCTCGGCGGCAATCATGATGGGCGCGCCGTGGGCATCATCCGCACCCACGAAGTTGACCGCATGGCCCTGCATTCGCTGCGCACGCACCCAGGTGTCGGCCTGGATGTATTCCATGATGTGGCCGATGTGGAAGTTGCCGTTGGCGTACGGCAGGGCGGTGGTGGCGAAAATCTTGCGTTGGGACATGGGAGCCTTCTCGTTGGGCTGTGAAAAGCAACCCTCGATTCTAGAAGCCCTGAAACCGCTGTGCAGTAAATGCGCGCATGGCCCCGGATTCCCGGTTTTGATAGCTGTCAGCGCAATATGGATAAGGGCTGGATGGCATTTTGACCCTGAATGCCCCCAGCGCCGTGCGCGGGCCTCCCCGGCCGGGGCGGTGCCTGCGCAGGCCTCAGGGCTGGGCCATCAGCGGCTTTTGCAGCAGCGTGGCCAGGGTCAGGCCCTGCAGGATGGCGATGTGCTGGGCATCGGCAAAGCGCTGCGCCGTGTCCTGCAGCGGGGCGATGCAGACATACGCGCATTCCTGGGCGTTGTGCGTGGGCATGGCCTGGTGCAGGGCGCGCAGCGGCTCGACGCCATGGGTGCCGGCCTTCCAGCGCTTGGCCAGCACCAGCGTGGTCTTGCCATTGCGCTGCAGCACGAAGTCGGCGGCCGCATCCTTGCTGCGCGCGACGCTGTAGCCCTCGGTGGCCCATGCGCGTTCCAGGTGCTGGGCAAACTCGTTCCAGTTCTGCTGCGCGGCCGACTCCAGCAGGGCGCGCTGCTGGGCCGGGGTGGGCTGGTCGTATTGGCGCACAAAGGCCACAAAGCCCAGGGCCCAGAAGGGCAGCGACCCCAGGATGGCGACCATCTTGTAGGGCTGGGGCACCAGGGCTGCCGCCAGCAGGGCCCAGCCCGCGCCGACGGTAAAGCTCACCCACCAGCGCGAGCGCAGCAGGATGGCGAACAGGGAGTTTTCGGCCATTTTGAATTTCATGGCGGCAGATCTTTCAAAGGGGGGAAACCGGGCGCCGGTGCGCCCCAGGAACAAGAGCCCGCTGACCATATGGGTTGCGGGGCTCCGATAGACTCAGTGTCTTCTGATTTTCTCAGACCCCACCATCCATAAGTACAAAACAGCAATGTCCCTGACCGAACCAAGCTTGCTGGCTGCCCTGGCCAGCGTGAACGATCCGCACACCGGCACCGATTTCGTCAGCACCCGCTCTGTGCGCAATGTGCAGATCAGCGGTGGCGACGTGGCCTTCGACGTGGAACTGGGTTACCCCGCCAAGAGCCTGATTCCCGAGCTGCGCAAGGCCTTCATTGCCGCGGCCAAGACACTGCCGGGGGTGGAGAACGTGTCGGTCAATATCAGCACCAAGGTGCAGGCCCATGCCGTGCAGCGTGGCGTGCAGCTGCTGCCAGGTGTTAAGAACATCATCGCCGTGGCCTCGGGCAAAGGTGGCGTGGGCAAGAGCACGACCACGGCCAACCTGGCGCTGGCCCTGGCCGCCGAAGGCGCCCGTGTGGGCGTGCTGGATGCCGACATCTACGGCCCCAGCGTGCCCATGATGTTCGGCGTCAGCGGCAAGCCCGAGAGCAGCGACGGCAAGACCATGGAGCCGCTGGAGAACTACGGCGTGCAGCTGATGTCGATCGGCCTGCTGCTGAACAACCCCAACGAGGCCATGATCTGGCGCGGCCCCATGGCCACGCAGGCGCTGGAGCAGATGCTGCGCTCCACCAACTGGAAGGACCTGGACTATCTGCTGATCGACCTGCCCCCCGGCACGGGCGACATCCAGCTGACGCTGAGCCAGAAGGTGCCCATGACCGGCTCCGTCATCGTGACCACGCCCCAGGACATCGCCCTTCTGGATGCCAAGAAGGGCATCAAGATGTTCGAGAAGGTGGGCGTGCCCATCCTGGGCCTGGTGGAGAACATGGCCATGCACGTGTGCACCCACTGCGGCCATGTGGAGCACATCTTTGGCCAGGACGGCGGCAAGCACCTGGCGGCGGAGTGGAACATGGACTTCCTGGGCTCGCTGCCCCTGTCGATGAGCATCCGTGAGCAGGCCGACAGCGGCAAGCCCACCGTGGTGGCCGCGCCCGACAGCGAAGCCGCGCTGATCTACAAGAAGCTGGCGCGCGATGTGGCCGTGAAGATTGCGCTGAAGGCCAAGGACTTCTCCAGCAAGTTCCCCACCATCACCATCAGCAAGAACACCTGATGCCACCGCAGGTGGCCGGCCGGGCGGGAAGCCCTGCTTAAAACTTAGGCAAAGTGCCCCGGTTCAGCCGGGGCGCTTTTTTTCCGGCATGCTGTGCGCGTTTTGTCTGTTGCAGCGCCTGGGGCGCTGTTTTTGATCGTGCAAGAACAAGAGCCTGAAAATTCCGCTGGCGCTGGGCGCCGCCTGCTGCGTCCCCTGGTCCAGGGGGGGCAACGGCTGGCCCGCCAGACCCGGTCCGGGTGGGCGCTGCTGCGCCAGCGGGCCACGCAGTCCCCACGCCTGCTGGCCCTGGGGGAATGGCTGCAACCACATGTGCAGCGCATGCGCCGCTGGCGCTGGCAATGGCTGGTGGTGCTGCCCGCGCTGGCACTGGGCTATGCCCTGCTGCTGGTGCCCTTCACCCCCAGCATCAGTGACATCCGCAAGGCCAAGCTGGAGCAGCCCGCCCAGGTGCTGACGGCCGACGGCAAGGAGATGGCGCTGTTCAAGCGCAGCAACCGCCAGTGGGTGGGCCTGGACGAGATTGCCCCGTCCGTGGTCCAGGCCCTGATCGCCACCGAGGACCACCGCTTCTACGAACACCACGGTATGGACCTGTGGCGCACGGCGGCGTCGGTCTGGCACTCGCTGCGCGGCGATCTGCAGGGCGGCTCCACGCTGACGCAGCAGCTGGCGCGCAACCTGTACCCCGAGGAGATCGGGCGCTCTGCCAGCGTGAACCGCAAGCTCAAGGAGGCCATCACGGCCTTCAAGATCGAGGCGCTCTACAGCAAGCCAGAGATTCTGGAGACCTACCTCAACACCGTGCCCTTCCTGTACAACGCCTGGGGCATCGAGATGGCGGCGCGCACCTACTTCGACAAGCCCGCGGCCAAGCTGTCGGTGCTGGAGGCGGCCACCCTGGTCGGCATGCTCAAGGGCACCAGCTACTACAACCCGGTGCGCAACCCCGAGCGCGCCGTGGCGCGGCGCAACACGGTGCTGGCGCAGATGGTCAAGCGCGAGGTGCTGACCGCGGCCGAGTTCGAACGTCTGAAGGTGCGCCCGCTGCGCCTGGACTTCGAACGCCAGGAAATGCCTTCGGGCATGGCCCCGCACTTTGCGCAGCAGGTGCGCAAGTGGCTGATCGACTGGGCCGACAGCCATGGCTACAACATCTATGCCGACGGGCTGGTGGTGCACACCACGCTGGATGCCCGCATGCAGGCCTGGGCCACCCAGGCGGTGCGCAACCACACGCGCACGCTGCAAGGCATTGCCAACACCAACTGGAGCAAGCGCGACGGCTGGAACCCCGACAACCCGCTGGTGCACAGCCTGGTGCGCGAGACCACGGCCTATGCCGCCCTGCGGGAAAAAGGCCGCAGCAGCCAGGAGGCCCTGCAGGAGCTGCTGGGCGACAAGGCCTTCCTGCAGCAATTGCGCCAGGACAAGCTGCGCCTGGAAGCCGGCTTTCTGGCCATGGACCCCGGCACGGCCGCCGTGCGCGCCTGGGTCGGCAGCCGTGACTTTGCCCAGGATGCGTTCGACCACGTGCAGCAGGCACGCCGCCAGCCCGGGTCCACGTTCAAGCCCTTTGTCTATGGCGCCGCACTGCAGTCGGGCGTGCCGGCCGATGCGCAGCGCGTGGACCAGGCCGTGGAAATCACGTTGGCCGGGGACGAGGTGTGGCGCCCCAGCGATGCCAGCCCGCCCAGCGGGCGCAGCATGACGCTGGCCGATGCGCTGGCCTATTCCAAGAACACCATCACCGCCCAGCTGGTGCAGGAAGTCGGTCCGGCCAAGGTGGCGCGCCTGGCGCGCAACCTGGGGGTGCGCAGCAGCCCGCTGGAGGCCGTGCCGGCCCTGGCCCTGGGGGCCAGCCCGGTGTCGCTGCTGGAAATGGTCAACGCCTATGGCAGCCTGGCGCGCGGCGGTCAGTATCGCGCGCCCCTGCTGGTCACACGCATCGAGGACCGCCAGGGCAAGGTGCTGGCCGAGTTTGCCCCGCATCCGGCCGAGCAGGTCTGGGACGAGGAGGAGAACTACGCCCTGGTTGACATGCTGCGCGGGGTGGTGGACAAAGGCACGGGGCGTGACATCCGCCGCCGCTGGGGCATCAAGGACGACGTGGCCGGCAAGACCGGCACCACGCAGAACAACGCCGATGGCTGGTTCATCCTGATGCACCCCGAGCTGGTGGTGGGCGCCTGGGCCGGGTTCAACGACGGGCGCATCACCTTGCGCAGCGACCACTGGGGCCAGGGGGCCCGCAGCGCCCTGCCCATGGTGGGGGATTTCACTGCCCAGGCCTTGCGCAGCAAGCTGGTGGACCGCCATGCGCGCTTCACGCCGCCTGAGTCGTCGCACTGGTGGGCCTCGCTGGCCGATGGCGTGCGCCGCCAGATGCAGGCCTGGTGGGGTGAGGAGCGCCAGCCATCGGCGCCGGTCCCGGGCCATACACCGCCGCCGGTGGCCGTGCCGGCCCCGGTGACGCCCGCGCCCGACAGCGACGTGATCGAGGAGTCCACACCGCCCCTGCCGGCTTCGCAGCTGCCGCCTTCCGATGCGCTGGATACCTGGATGGAGCAGTGGGCGCCACCGCCCGGCACGGCGCCGGACTGGGAGCAAACACCCCCGGCCGTGCTGGGGCGTCCGGTCGAAGCCCCCTGAACCCTGGGGGTGGGCGCAGCGCCCGGGGCGGGCTTGCGCTATCGTCCTGGGCATGACGATGAGCTTCTGGCAACTGGGATGGCGCACGCTGTGGCGCGATGCGCGTGCGGGCGAGTTGCGCCTGCTGTGGGTGGCGGTCACGCTGGCGGTGGCGGCGCTGACCTCGGTCGCATTCTTCGCCAACCGGCTGGAAGCCGGCTTGCAGCGCGATGCGCGCCAGCTGCTGGGCGGCGATGTGGTGATCGCCAGCGACGACGGGCAGCTGCAGCGCTTTGTCGACCAGGCCCAGGCCCTGGGGCTGCGCCATGTCACGACCCTGGTCTTTCCCACCATGGGCCGAGCCACCGAGGCGCGCGGCGGCATGGCCAAGCTGGTGGCGCTGAAGGCGGTGGACCAGGGCTACCCCTTGCGGGGCCGTCTGCAGGTGGCCGATGCCGCGGGCGCTGCAGACCGGGTGACTGCTGAGATTCCCGCCCCCGGCCAGGCCTGGGTGGATGCGGCCCTGCTGTCGGCGCTGGAGCTGCAGGTGGGAGACACCCTGCTGCTGGGCGATGCCAGCCTGCGCATCGCCCAGGTGATCACGGCCGAGCCCGACCGTGGCGGCGGCTTCATGAGCTTTGCGCCGCGCGTCATGATCCATGCCCAGGACCTGGCGGCCACCGCCCTGGTGCAACCCGCCAGCCGTATCACCTGGCGCCTGGCCGTGGCCGGCGAGGACGCCCAGACCGTGGCGCGCTACGCGGCCTGGGCCCAGGCCCAGATCGGCAAGGGGCGGCGGGCAGGGCTGCGCCTGGAGTCGCTGGACAGCGGCAGCCCCGAAATGCGCCGCACGCTGGAGCGGGGCGAGAAGTTCCTGAGCCTGGTGGCCCTGCTGGCGGCGCTGCTGTCGGCCGTGGCCGTGGCCCTGGCGGCACGGGCCTTTGCCCAGGGGCACCTCGATGTGGCGGCCATGCTGCGCGTGCTGGGCCTGCCCCAGCGCCGGATTGCCGCCGCGTATGCGCTGGAGTTCGCCGTGGTCGGCCTGCTGGCCAGCCTGCTGGGCGTGGCCCTGGGCTGGGGCGTGCACCACGCGTTTGTCTGGCTGCTGGCGGGCCTGGTGGCCGATGGCCTGCCGCCGCCCAATCTGTGGCCCGTGGGTTTTGGCGTAGGCATGGGCATGACCTTGCTGCTGGCCTTTGGCCTGCCGCCCGTGCTGCAGCTGGCCCAGGTGCCGCCGCTGCGCGTGCTGCGCCGCGATGTGGGGGCCATCAAGCCCCTCTCGGCTGGGGTGCTGGGTGTGGGCGTGCTGGGCTTTGGCGCGCTGCTGATGGTGGTCAGCCGCGACCCCAGGCTGGGCGGGATCGCCGTGGGCGGCTTTGCGGCGGCCGCGCTGCTGTTTGCCGCACTGGCCTGGGTGGCTGTCTGGCTGTTGCGGCGCCTGGTGCGCGAGAACGCCGCGCCACGCTGGCTGATCCTGGCCACGCGCCAGCTGGCGGCGCGGCCGGGCTATGCCGTGGTCCAGGTCAGCAGCCTGGCCGTGGGCCTGCTGGCCCTGGTGCTGCTGGTGCTGCTGGTGCTGCTGCGCACCGACCTGGTCAGCAGCTGGCGCCAGGCCACGCCGGCGCATGCCCCCAACCGCTTTGTGATCAACATCATGCCGGACCAGGCCCAGGCCTTCCGCAGCCACCTGGAGCAGGCCGGGGTGCAGGGCTACGACTGGTTCCCCATGATCCGGGGGCGGCTGGTGGAGGTCAACGGCCAGGCCGTCCGCCCCGAGAACTACACCGACGACCGGGCCCAGCGCATGCTGGACCGGGAGTTCAACCTCTCCAACGCCCTGGCCATGCCCGACAAGAACACCGTCACCGCCGGCCAGTGGGTGGCGGGCGAGGCCGATGGCGCCAGCGTGGAGGACGGCATTGCCCAGACCCTGGGCCTGCATCTGGGCGACACCCTGGTGTTCGACATCGGCGGCGTGCGCCACAGCGCCCGCCTGACCAGCCTGCGCAAGGTGGACTGGGGCAGCATGCGCGCCAACTTCTTCATCATGTTCCCCGTGGCCAGCGTGCCCGATGTGCCCACCACCTACATGGCGGCCTACCGCGCGCCGGCGCAGGCGGGCTTTGACAATGCCTTGCTGCGCCAGTTTCCCAACATCACCAACGTGGACCTGGACAGCACCATTGCCCAGGTGCAGCGCGTGCTGGACCAGGTGATCCGCGCGGTGGAGTTTTTGTTTGCCTTCACGCTGGCGGCCGGGCTGGTGGTGCTGTTTGCCGCCGTCACTGCCACGCGCGAGGAACGCGCGCGGGAGTACGCCATCATGCGGGCCCTGGGCGCGCAAAGCCGCCTGCTGCGCCAGGTGCAGCGGGCCGAGCTGGCGGGCGTGGGCCTGCTGGCGGGCTTCCTGGCCAGCTGCGTCGCCATGCTGGTGGGCTGGGCGCTGGCGCGCTGGGTGTTCGAATTTGCCTGGACAGCCGTCTGGTGGGTGCCGCTGGCCGGGGCACTGGCCGGTGCCACGCTGGCCCTGGGGGCCGGTTGGTGGGGCCTGCGCGAAGTGCTGCAGCGCCCGGTGATGCACAGCCTGCGTGCCGCCGCAGAGTGAGGGCATGCAAAATACATAGCGTTTGGCGCATGTGGATAGACCGCTGCAGGGTGCTTGGCGTTCGAAAGCGTGGATGGGCGAGCGCCGGCAGCTCTCATCTTTGAAGAGGCGGGTGCGCCGCCGCCGTGCAGCGGCCCCGCCGTTCTGGCTGACGTGCGGATGCGCTGCGCGCTGACCCGGGGGGCGGACGCCGCTTGGCAATCATGGCTGCATGACTGCACTCACACACACCCAACTCCAGACGTTTCGCCATCTCCTGCAGCAGCGTGAACAGCAGTTGCGGCAGGAGCTGGCGGCCGCGCACCAGGAACAGGAACAGCAGGCCGAGGACGCCGAGGACATGCCGCCGGAGCCCGACGCCAACCAGACCCACGAGACGGCCGACCGCGAGGTGCGCTATGCCGAAGCCGTGCGCGACCAGCAGGAACTGCAGGACGTGCGCGCTGCCTTGCAGCGGCTGGACGATGGCAGCTACGGCGAATGCGTAGTCTGCGGCAAGGCGATCGCCGTGCCCCGCCTGCAGGCCTTCCCCTCGGCCAAACGCTGCATCCAGTGCCAGACCAAGCTGGAGGCCAAAGCATAGGGCTGCAGCCGCTGGCGTGCCACCGTGGCGGTGCGGGCCTGTACGGTAGCCCAGGCCCCCTGCCAGCCGGGCGCCGGCGCCGGGGCAGGGCCGAGACTTAACCCCTGGTCCACCCCGGCGCGGTACAGCTGGCACACTGCCAGGCATGGATGCCTGCCCTGCAGGCTGGTTTGTATTTCTGGGTCCGTGCCATGCAGATAGAAGAAAAGCCCCCGTACGACACACCGTTTGAATGGATTGGCGGGGAAGCCCCCGTGCGCCGCCTGGTGGATCGTTTCTACGACCTGATGGACCTGGAGCCCGGCTACGCCGAGCTGCGCGCCTCGCACGGCAGCACGCTGGAGGATGCGCGCCAGAAGCTGTTCTGGTTCCTGTGCGGCTGGCTGGGCGGCCCCGACCACTATGTGGAGCGTTTTGGTCACCCGCGCCTGCGCATGCGCCACATGCCGTTCGCCATCGGCATCCTGGAGCGCGACCAGTGGGTAGCGTGCATGGACCAGGCCATGCAGGAGACCGAGGTGCCCGAGGCCCTGCGCGTGCGGCTTAAGAGCAGCTTCATGCAGACGGCCGACTGGATGCGCAACAAGGGCGTGTGAGCCGGTCCTTGGCGGCCTGCGGGTGTGCCAGGGCGGTACCACGGGCGCCCGGCCACGGCCTGGTGCGGCCCGCGCGCTTCACCGGCGACCAGCTCCGCATCCGCTCACCCAGGGCATGTGCTGGCGCCGCCGCGGGCCTGCAGCGGTGCCGCAGACGCAATCCAGGTGCGGGCCCACCGCTCCACTAAGATAGCCGGCACCAACCAACCGTGAGAGGAAGCTGCCAATGACGACACTGTGGGGCTTGCTGGCCATCGTGGCCGTGCTGGCGCTGTGGGGCATCGCGGTCTACAACCGCCTGCGCCAGCTGCGCAACCGTGTGGACAACGCCTGGTCGCAGATCGACGTCCAGCTCAAGCGGCGCTACGACCTGATTCCCAACCTGGTGGAGGTGGCGCGGGGCTACCTGCAGCACGAAGCCTCCACCCTGGAAGCCGTGGCGCGCGCACGCAGCCAGGCGGTGGCGGCCAGCGATGCCGTGCGCCATCGTGCGCGAGACGGCCAGGCCCTGGCCGCCCTGTCGGCGGCCGAACAGGTGCTGGGAGGCAACCTGGGGCGGCTGATGGCGGTGATGGAGGCCTACCCCGCACTCAAGGCCGACGCCCAGATGCAGCGCCTGGCCGAAGAAATCGCTAGCACCGAGAACCGCATTGGCTTCGCCCGCCAGGCCTACAACGACCAGGTCATGGAATTCAATGACCGGGCCAGCCAGTTTCCGGACCTGCTCTGGGCCCGCCTGCTGGGCTTCATGCACCTGGATATGCTGCAGTCCACGGCCAATGCGCAGGAGCGCGCCACGCCCCAGGTGCGGTTCTGAGCCCCGGCGGCCCCATGCGTTTCTGGGACTGGCAAACCGATGCCCGGCGCACCACGCGCTGGCTGGTGCTGCTGTTCGGCCTGTGCGTGCTGGCCGCGCTGGCGGCCGTGCATGGTGGCCTGGCGCTGGCCTGGCGGCTGCTGTTTGCGCACCTGGACTATCCCAAGGGCTTTGTGGCCGTGAATGTGGGGGTGACCCTGTTTCTCATCCTCGGCGGCTGGTGGCTGACGCACGAACAGCTCAGTGCCGGGGGGCGCCAGCTGGCGCAGCGCATCGGGGCGCGTGAGGCCCGGCCGGGCAGCACCCCGGCCGAGCAGCAGCTGTGCAACATCGTGCAGGAACTGTGCGTGGCCGCGCAGATGCTGCCGCCCCAGGTGGTGGTGCTGGCGCGTGCCGATGCCATCAATGCCTTTGCGGCCGGCTGGGAGCCGGACGATGCCGTGATCGCTGTCACGCAGGGGGCGCTGGACTACCTGACGCGCGATGAAATGCAGGGACTGGTGGCGCACGAACTCTCGCACCTCAAGGAGGGCGACACCCGGCTGAACATGCAGCTGGCCGGCATGGTCAGCGGGCTGGAGCTGGTCTACCACTTTGGCGAAACCCTGCGTGAGCGCGGCGGCCTGGCCTGGTGGTTTGGCAATGCGGTCATGGCGGCGGGTTTTGTGGGCTGGTGCAGCGGGCGCCTGCTGAAGGCTGCGGTTGCGCGCCAGCGCGAATTGCTGGCCGATGCCCGTGCCGTGCAATGGACGCGCAGCCGCGATGCCCTGGGCGGCGTGCTGCGCAAGGTGATGACGCAGCGCCAGGAGGCCGCGCGCCACCGCGGCGGCTGGCGGGCCGACCACCGCAGCCACAGCGGGTTGCACCATCCGCTGGTGCAGCACATGCTGCTGGCCGAGACCCCCGACAGCAGCCGGCTGGAGCACTGGCTGGACGCCCATCCGCCCCTGGAGCTGCGGGTGGCCCGCATCTACGGCCGGCCGATGCGGCCCCTGCCGTTGCAGGCCACGCCGGTGGTGCGCGAGGCCGATGGTTTTTGACAAGGTTGATGATGCACACAGACACCCCCACGGCTTCCTGGCAATTGTTGCGAACCATGCCGGCCCTGGCGCACCTGGACGTCGAGCGCCTGCGCTGGCTGGCCGACCGCGTGCAGTGGCGCGTGTTGGCCGCTGGAGAGCCTGTGCCTTGCCCATTCAGCGACACGCGCATCCACCTGCTGCTGTCCGGCCAGGTGCAAGTGTGCTGCGCGAATGTGCAGGGCCGGGAATTGCTGCTGGGCGAGCTGCTGCCCGGGCAAATGTTCGGCAATGCGCTGTCCTGCAAGGCCATGCCCCAAGGCGTGCGCATGGAGGCCACCCAGCCGACGCTGCTGGCGGTGATGGAGGGGCAGATCGTGCAGGAATGGCTGTACCACGACAGCGCCATGGTGCTGGGCATCTTGCAGAACGTCACCGACCTGCTGTGGCAGCTGGTGGCCCGTGTGGTCGAGATGGGGACGCTGAATGTCCGCAGTCGCCTGCACATGCGCCTGCTGGCCCTGGCGCAGCGCCAGGGTGTGGAGGGCAACCAGGTGCTGCTGTCCCCCAGCCCCACCCAGGCCAGCTTGGCGGCCTACCTGGGCACCACCCGGGAAGAGGTGGCCCGCGAGATGTCGCGCCTGATGCGCCTGGGGCTGCTGCAGCGCCAGGGACGCAGCATTTTCCTCAGCAATCTGGATGGCTTGCTGGCGCTGGTGGAGGCGCAGTAGGCAGGGTGGTGCGCGCAGGCGCAATTACATCTGTAACGTGAGAAAACGCACAGACGCAAAACCGTCTCTATAAGAAACTTCGACGCCATGGAGTCCAGACGACGTTGTCTGCTGACTCGGTGGCAGTCAAGGAGTTTCAAATGCGTTACCACCGTATCTTTTCATGTGCTGCGCTGGCACTGGGCCTGGTCTCAGTCGCCCACGCAGAAGGCAGCACCACCTCTTCAACGCGCGGCACGGCACCGGAGTTGACCCGTGCCCAGGTGTTGGAGGATCTGCAGCAGTGGCATGCCGCGGGCATGAGCTTCATGCCCCATCCTTCGGGCTACAGCGACAGCGCGCTGCGCCCGGAGTACCAGCGCTACCTGCAAATGCGACAAAGCAAGACCGAGAAGTCCGAGACCCTGGCTGCCACGACCGAGCAGCCACAGCGTTGAAGACCGATCTGCACTTGCAGACGCACCGCCCACTGGGCGGGCCCTTGTGCCAGTCTTCTGAAGTTCAGGATGCACAGCCGATGGCTGCTGGATGAGCGGGTCGGCACAGGGATGGAGAGAGGGGGCCAGCACCGTGGTGCGAGCCCCCTTTTTTCTTGCCAGGCCCGCAGGGCTCAGAGCGACAGCTGGGCGCGGCGGATCACATCGCCAAAGCGCTTGCTCTCGTCCAGCATGAACTGCTTGAACTCGGCCTCGGTCGGGAAGTAACTCTCGTAGCCGAAGGTCTGGTACTTGGGCTGGATGTCCGGGTCGTGCAGCACCTTGGTCACGTCCTGGCGCAGCTTGGCGACCACCTCGGCCGGCGTTTTGGGCGAAACGGCCAGGGCATTCCAGCCGGTCACGATGGCATCGGCAGGGCCTCCCGATTCGGCAATCGTGGGCACGTCTTCGTAGCCCTTGAGGCGGTGCGGGGCCATCACGGCCAGGAAGCGCAGCTTGCCGGAGCGGGCCAGCGGACCGGCCGTGCCCGAGGACCCCAGGGCAAAGGCCAGTTCGCCATTGGCCACGCTGGTGTAGAGCTGGCTGGTCTCCTTGAAGATGATGTGTTCCATCTTGGTGCCGGTCAGCGATTCCAGCAGGGCCGAGCCCAGGTGCACCGGGTTGCCCACGGACCACGAGCCATAGTTCAGCTGGCCGGGGCGGGCTTTGGCCGCGGCAATCAGGTCGCCCACGGTCTTGTACGGGCTGTCGTTGGCCACGCAGACGAAGAAGAAGGTGCGGAACAGCGGCAGCACGACGTTGAAGTCCTGGGCCACGTCATACGGCAGCTTCTTGAACAGCGAAGGGTAGGCCGCGATGTGCACGTTGTCCAGCTGGATGATGTCCGTGCCATCGGTGGCACCGCGCTTGAAGGCGTCGATGGCGATGAAGCCGTTGCCACCGGGGCGGTTTTCCACCACCACGGGCTGGTTCCAGAGGCGGCCCAGCTTCTCCGACAGGATGCGCGAGGTGCCGTCCGGACCGCCGCCGACGGGGAAGGGGTTGATGATGCGCACCGACTTGGTCGGCCATTGGGGCTGGGCGCGCAGGCCGCCCACGGCGCCCAAAGCCAGCGCGCCCAGGGCCATGCCGGCGCGGCGGCGTGTCAGTGTGAAATCCGATGTGCTCATGTTGTCTCCTGAAAGCCAAGGGCCCGAGGCTGTGGCCAGCCTTCTTGTGGGGTGGATGGGGCCAGATGGGCGACTGCCATGCGTTGCGGGTATGGCTGCTGACCCGATTTAGATCAAATCCAAGCGGATTGTCTCAGGATGCATGATTCTTTCCAGGGGTGACACCCGCTAACAGCTATATCGGATTAGCATAGCTTGCTAGTACATTCCCTTAATCATGAACCTGCAGCAGATTGAAACATTTGTACATGTCGCCGAGACCGGCAGCTTCAGCAAGGCCGCACTGTTGCTGGACATTGCGCAGCCGGCGCTGAGCCGCCAAGTGCGTGCCCTGGAGATCGAGCTGCGGGAAACCCTGCTGATCCGCACAGGGCGCGGCGTGGCCTTGACCGATGCCGGCCGGCGGCTGCTGGAGCATGGGCACGCCATCATGCAGCGCGTGGCTCTGGCCAAGGAAGACCTGGGCAGCCACCGCGACGAGCCCGTGGGCCGTATCGTCGTCGGCCTGCCACCCAGCCTGGCGCGGCGGTTGACGTTGCCGCTGATCGACACCTTCAGCAAGGAGATGCCCAAGGCGCGCCTGGCCGTGGTGGAGGGTTTTTCCGTGAACATCGCCGAGTGGCTGACCTCCGGGCGCATGGATCTGGGTCTGGTCTACACGCCGGAGCCCAACCCCAACATCGAGGTGGTGCCGGTGCTGCAGGAGCCGCTGTGCTTGATTGGCCCGGCCCGCGCCTTGCCGGGTCGCCGGCAGGTGGCGTTCAGTGAGCTGTCGGACTTTCCGCTGATCATGCCGCAGCGCGGCCAGATCTTCCGCAAGCTGATGGAGGCCCAGGCCACGCTGTCGCAGGTCAAGCTGAACGTGGTCTGGGAAGTCTCCAGCGTGCCTGCCATCCTGGACCTGGTGCGCAGCGGCTACGGCTATGCGGCCCTGACGGCCAGCGCCGTGAACCATGCCACGGACGATGCCGGCCTGGCCGTGCTGCCGGTGGTGGAGCCGCAGATCGTCAGCACCCTGTGCCTGGCGCAGTCCTCCAAGAAGCAGGCCACGCCCCTGATCAAGCGCACGGCGGAAGTGCTGCGCCAGCTCAGCCAGCAGGTGATTTAAAAATCAGAGCATGGGGCGCAGGTCCCGTGCGGCTTCCTGCAGTAAAGGCAGCAGATCCCGCAGCATGGCCTCTGCCGGCATGCGCTGCGGGGCACACACCACGTTCAGCGCCGCCAGCGTGTGCCCCAGCGGGTTGCGCAGGGGCACGGCGATGGCGTGCACGCCCAACTCGTGCTCCTCACGGGCCAGGCAGTAATCCTGCTGGCGTACGCCATACAGCAGCGACAGCAGGTGCTGGGCCGAGGTCACGGTGTGCGCCGTCAGGCGCGGCAAGGGGTGCTGGCGCAGCCACTGCTCCAGCGCCTCGTCGTCCAGGCTGGCCAGCAGCACGCGGCCGGTGGAGGTGGCGTGCGCCGGCAGGCGGCTGCCCAGGTGCAGGCCGTGGGCCAGGCGGCGCTCGGGCTGTTCGCTGGTGGCGCTGCGTGCCACGATGATCACCTCGGGCCCGTCCAGCACGACGACGGAGCACGACAGCCCGGTCTGCACCGCCAGGCGCGTCAGCGTGGGCTGCACGGTGCGTGGCAGGCGGGCCGAGGCCAGGTAGCTGCCCGACAGACGCAGCACCTTGGGCGCCAGCCAGAAATACTGGCCATCGCTTTCCAGGTAGCCCAGGTGGGCCAGCGTCAGCAGGTGGCGCCGCGCCGCCGCCCGGGTGATACCGGCGCGCTGGGCCGCCAGGGTGGCGTTCAGGCGCTGGCGCTCGGTGTCGAAGCTTTCCAGCACGGCCAGGCCTTTGGCCAGTCCGGCGATGTAATCCGCGTGGGCGATGTCGGGCATGGGGGGGTGAGCGTGATCTTCTGCGCGATGATCGCGCATTTTGCACGATGATCGCACAAAGCAGCGGGCGGCTGCATGGTGTTTGATGTGCCGCAAAACTAGGCTCGGGGCTTCGTATTGCAAAAACACACGGAGACACCCCATGCGCACCCAGGTTGCCATCATCGGTGCAGGCCCCGCCGGCCTGCTACTCGGCCAGTTGCTCTACAAGGCCGGCATCGACAACATCATCCTCGAGCAGCGCAGCGCCGATTACGTGCTGGGCCGCATCCGTGCTGGGGTGTTGGAACAGGTCAGCGTGGACCTGCTGGAGGCCGCGGGGGCGGCCGAACGCATGCACGCCGAAGGTCTGCCCCACGACGGCATCGAGCTGCTGTTCGGTGGCCAGCGCCACCGCATCGACCTGCACGAACTGACCGGCGGCAAGCGCGTCATGGTCTATGGCCAGACCGAGGTGACGCGCGACCTGATGGCCGCACGCGCCGCCGCCGGCCTGACCACGGTGTACGAGGCGGCCAACGTGCAGCCGCTGGACTTTGACGGCGACCAGCCCTGCGTCACTTATGAGCACGATGGCGTGCCGCACACGCTGCAGTGCGACTTCATCGCCGGCTGTGATGGCTTCCATGGCGTGTGCCGTGCCAGCGTGCCCCCGGACCAGATCCGGACCTTCGAGAAGGTCTACCCCTTTGGCTGGCTGGGCCTGCTGTCGGACACGCCCCCGGTCTCCGACGAGCTGATCTACGCCCACACCGAGCGCGGCTTTGCCCTGTGCAGCCAGCGCAGCCTGACGCGCAGCCGCTACTACCTGCAGGTACCGCTGACCGAGAAGATCGAGGACTGGAGCGACGAGCGCTTCTGGGACGAGCTGAAGCTGCGCCTGGACCCCGAGGCCCGCGCCCAGTTGGTGACCGGTCCGTCGCTGGAAAAAAGCATGGCCCCGCTGCGCAGCTTTGTGACCGAGCCCATGCGCTTTGGCCGCATGTTCCTGGCCGGCGATGCGGCCCACATCGTGCCGCCCACCGGGGCCAAGGGGTTGAACCTGGCCGCCTCGGACGTGGGCTACCTGCACCAAGCGATGACGGAGTATTACCAGCAGGGCTCACACGAGGGCGTCGAGCGCTATTCTGAGCGCTGCCTGCGCCGCATCTGGAATGCCGAGCGCTTCTCGTGGTGGATGACTTCGCTGATGCACAACTTCCCCGAAGGCGGTGGTTTTGACGCCAAGGTGCAGGCGGCCGAGCTGGGCTACATCGTGCGTTCGCGCGCCGCAGCCACGGCCCTGGCCGAGAACTACGTGGGCTTGGCGCTGTAAATCGGGGAGAGGGTGGTCGCGTCCTATGCTTTCAGGGCATAGCTGCTAGCGGTGCCCCTGGCTAGCCGCAGGGCACGCACCTCTTCACAATGGATGAAAAGCCATGCGCCATGGCCTTGCATGAAAAGCCTGCGCCATGGCCTTGCGGCCATGTCGAGAAGCAGCAGGCACCATCGATCGGAGACATTGGCATGCACACCGCAATCACAGGCATTTCTTCCATGGCCACGCGCCGGGTGCTGGCCGAGCTGGCGCAGGCCTGGCAGGCGCGCGGGGGCGCGGCCCTGGCCCTGGAATCGGTGGGCGGCGTGGATGCCGCCCGGCGCGTGCAGGCCGGCGAAGCCTTTGACGCCGTGTTCCTGGCCTCGGACGCGATTGACCAGCTGATCGCCAGCGGCCATGCCGTGGCCGGCAGCAAGGTGGACCTGGTGCTGTCCCGCACGGCCGTGGCCGTGCTGGCGGGCACCGAGCCGCCCGACATCGGTACCGAAGCCGCGCTGCGCGATGCCGTGCTGGCCGCGCCCAGCATCGGCTATTCCACCGGCCCCAGCGGCGTGGCGCTGCAAAAACTGTTTCAAGCCTGGGGCGTGGCCGAGCAGCTGCAGCCACGCCTGGTCCAGGCCCGCCCCGGCGTGCCCGTGGGCCAGTTGGTGGCCGATGGCGAGGTGGCCCTGGGCTTCCAGCAACTGAGCGAGCTGATCCACGTGCCCGGCATCACCATCGTGGGGCCGCTGCCGGACGCCGTGGCCATCGACACCATCTTTTCCGGCGCCGTGGTGGCGGGTTCTGCCCAGGCGCAGGCCGTGCAGCAGTTGCTGGCCTTCATGGCCTCCGAGGCTGCCGCGGCGGCCAAGCACCAGCAGGGCATGGCGCCGGCCGCCGTCCCCGCCACCCTCTAGAACCGCCGAGGGCGCCGCGTGCGCCCGGCCGCCTGCCTGCGAGGGCGGGCACAGGCCTTCGGCAAGCCAGCACCACCTATAACACCAGAGACAAGCTAGGTTTTCCCATGCGACAAGTTCCCCAGGCCCCAGGCGCTGCTGCGCTGACCGCCGATGTGCAGACCGTGCTCAACGAGCACCCGTTCTCCCGCTTCCAATGGGCGATCTTTGCCCTGTGCTTTGTCATCGTGCTGCTGGACGGCTTCGACACGGCCGCCATCGGCTACATCGCGCCGTCGCTGCTGACCGAGTGGGGCCTGAGCAAGCCCGACCTGGCGCCCGTGCTCAGCGCGGCACTGTTTGGCCTGGCCGGCGGTGCCGTGTGCTCCGGCCCGCTGGCCGACCGCTTTGGCCGCAAGGCGGTGCTGGTGGGGTCGGTGCTGGTGTTTGCTGTGGGCTGCCTGGCATCGGGCTATGCGCACGATCTGCAGACCCTGACCGCGCTGCGCTTTGTCACCGGCCTGGGGCTGGGGGCGGCCATGCCGAACGCGGTGACGCTGATGAGCGAGTACTGCCCCGACGCGCGCCGCGCCATGCTGACCAATGCCATGTTCTGCGGCTTTCCACTGGGCGCGGCCCTGGGTGGATTCCTGGCGGCCTGGATGATCCCGCATTTCGGCTGGCGCAGCGTGTTGCACCTGGGCGGCGTCGTGCCCTTGCTGGTCGTGGTGCTGCTGGTGCTGGTGCTGCCGGAGTCGGTGCGCTACATGGTGACCCGGGGCTATGCGGCAGACCGCATCCGCAAGCCGCTGGCGCGCATAGCCGGCGATGCTGTGCTGCAGGTGCAGCAGTTCGTGATGACGGAGCGCAAGGCGGCCGTGGCCGGCAAGAGCGGCATGGGCGTAGTCCTGTCCAAGCCTTACCGCCTGGGCTCGTTCATGCTGTGGCTGGCGTACTTCATGGGCCTGGTCATCTTCTACGCGCTGATGAACTGGATGCCGGTGCTGTTCAAGGAAGGCGGGCTGGAGCCGCAGACGGCCACCCTGGTGGCGGCCCTGTTCCCGCTGGGCGGCGTCGGGGCGGTGTTCTTTGGCTGGCTGATGGATCGCTTCAACGCCAATCGCATCATTGCCGTGGGCTATGCGCTGACGGCGGCTTCCATCTGGTGGATCGGCCAGGAGGCGGGCAGCCTGGGCTGGCTGGTGGTGGCGGTGTTTGTGGCAGGCACCCTGATGAACACGGCCCAGTCGTCCATGCCCGCGCTGGCCGCGGCCTTCTATCCCACCAGTGGCCGTGCCACCGGGGTGGCGTGGATGCTGGGGATTGGCCGCTTCGGCGGCATTGCCGGGTCCTTCCTGGTGGCCGAGCTGACGGCGCGCCACCTGGGCTTCAGCCAGATCTTCACCGTGGTGGCCATTCCAGGCCTGATTGCGACGGCCGCCCTGGTCATCAAGCAAGCCACCAGCCCCAAGGACGGGCACTGAGGGCAGGCCGCCCCGGCCTGCCACCACCCCGACTGGGTTCTTCCACTTTTTTGCGAGGACTTCCCCCATGATCATCGACGTACACGGCCACTACACCACCGCCCCGGCCGCCCTGGGCGCCTGGCGCGATCTGCAGATCGCCGGCCTGAAAGACCCGGCCCTGACCCCCCAGGCCAGCGACCTGCGCATCAGCGACGACGACATCCGCGAGACCATCGAGACCAACCAGCTGCGCCTGATGAAAGAGCGTGGCTCGGACCTGACTATCTTCAGCCCGCGCGCCAGCTTCATGGCCCACCACATTGGTGACTTCCAGACCTCCAGCACCTGGGCCGCCATCTGCAACGAGCTGTGCTATCGCGTCAGCCAGCTGTTCCCCGACCACTTCATTCCCGCGGCCATGCTGCCGCAGTCGCCCGGCGTGGACCCTGCCACCTGCATCCCTGAGCTGGTCAAGTGCGTGGAGCAGTACGGCAACGTGGGCATCAACCTGAACCCCGATCCTTCGGGCGGCCACTGGACGTCGCCCCCGCTGTCCGACCCCAGCTGGTACCCCATCTACGAAAAGATGGTGGAGTACGACATACCCGCGATGATCCACGTCTCCACCAGCTGCAACAGCTGCTTTCACACCACGGGCAGCCACTACCTGAATGCCGACACCACGGCCTTCATGCAGTGCCTGACGTCGGACCTGTTCAAGCACTTCCCGACGCTGAAGTTCCTGATCCCCCATGGCGGCGGCGCCGTGCCCTACCACTGGGGGCGTTTCCGCGGTCTGGCGCAGGAGATGAAGAAGCCGCTGCTGGAAGAGCACCTGCTGAACAACATCTTCTTCGACACCTGCGTCTACCACCAGCCGGGCATCAACCTGCTGACCGAGGTGATCCCCACCCAGAACATCCTGTTCGCCAGCGAAATGATCGGCGCCGTGCGCGGCATCGATCCGCAGACCGGCCACTACTACGACGACACCAAGCGCTACATCGAGGCCACGCAGAACCTGACGGCCGAGGAAAAGCACATGGTCTACGAAGGCAACGCCCGCCGCGTGTTCACGCGCCTGGATGCGGCGCTGAAGGCCCAGGGCAAATAAGACGACATAAAAACCAGAGCTGCTGGCGCACATCAATCAAGGGTTTTCAATAGAAAACACCTTGAAAACCAGCAAAGACGAGCGCCAGCTGCTCACCTTTTGAAAAGACAAGGAAAGACCATGTACGAACTTGGCGTGGTGTACCGCAACATCCAACGGGCCGACCGCACCGCGGCCGACGGCCTGGGCGCCCTGGGCTCGGCCACCGTGCACGAGGCCATGGGCCGCGTCGGCCTGCTGCAACCCTATGTGCGACCCATCTACCCCGGGGCCCAGGTCTCGGGCACGGCCGTCACCGTGCTGCTGCAGCCCGGCGACAACTGGATGATGCATGTGGTGGCCGAGCAGATTCAGCCCGGCGACATCGTGCTGGCCGCCGTGACCAGCCCCTGCACCGACGGCTACTTTGGCGACCTGCTGGCCACCAGCTTCCAGGCCCGCGGTGCCCGCGCCCTGGTCATCGACGCTGGCGTGCGCGACGTCAAGACGCTGCAGGCCATGGACTTCCCGGTGTGGAGCAAGGCGATCTCGTCCAAGGGCTGCATCAAGGCCACGCTGGGCGCGGTCAACGTGCCCGTGGTCTGCGCCGGCCAGCTCGTCACCCCGGGGGATGTCATCGTGGCCGATGACGACGGCGTGGTCTGCGTGCCCGCCGCCCGCGCCACCCAGGTGCTGGCCGCCGCGCAAAAGCGCGAAAGCTTCGAAGGCGAGAAGCGCGCCAAGCTGGCCAACGGCGTGCTGGGCCTGGACATGTACCAGATGCGCGAGCCGCTGGCAGCCGCCGGCCTCAAGTACATCGACTGAACGGAGGCCCGCGATGAGCACACCCACCACCGGTGACTTCACCAAGACCCCCGGCTGGCTCGACTGGTACAGGGGCCCCAGCCGGCCGCGCTTCCAGCTGCCCGCCGGCGCGGTCGATGCCCACTGCCACGTCTTCGGGCCGGGGGCGGAATTCCCCTACGCCCCCGAGCGCAAGTACACCCCCTGCGACGCCAGCAAGCAGCAGTTGTTCGCGCTGCGCGACCACCTGGGCTTTGCGCGCAACGTCATCGTGCAGGCCACCTGCCACGGCGCCGACAACCGCGCTATGGTCGATGCCTGCCTGGCCAGCGGTGGCCGGGCGCGCGGCGTGGCCACGGTGCGCCGCTCCATCACCGACGACGAGCTGCATCAGCTGCACGCCGCCGGTGTGCGCGGCGTGCGCTTCAACTTCGTCAAGCGCCTGGTGGACTTCACGCCCAAGGACGAGCTGATGGAGATTGCCGGGCGCATCGCCCAGCTGGGCTGGCACGTGGTCATCTATTTCGAGGCCGTGGACCTGCCCGAGCTGTGGGACTTCTTCACCCGCCTGCCCACCACCGTGGTCGTGGACCACATGGGCCGCCCCGACGTGCGCCAGGGCGTGGACAGCGCAGAATTCGCCCTGTTCCTGAAGTTCATGCGCGAGCACCCGAACGTCTGGAGCAAGGTCAGCTGCCCCGAGCGCCTGTCCGTCACCGGCCCCCAGGCCCTTCATGGTGAGCAGGCCGCCTACCGCGACGTGGTGCCGTTCGCCCGCCGCGTGGTCGAGGAATTCCCCGACCGCGTGCTGTGGGGCACCGACTGGCCGCACCCGAATCTGAAGGACCACATGCCCGATGACGGCCTGCTGGTGGACTTCATCCCGCACATCGCGCCGACCGCCGAGCTGCAGCGCAAGCTGCTGGTGGACAACCCGATGCGCCTGTATTGGCCGCAAGAGGCGTAGCCCCCGGTGGGCGTCCGCAGCACCTGCCGACCAGGGCAGGGCCAGCGCCCACGCAGTGAATGACAGCCGCCGTCCATGCCCGCAGGTGCGGGCACCGGACGCAACCAGGAGAACACCATGGCACTGGACAAACCCTACCTCGACGTACCGGGCACCACCATTTTCGATGCCGAGCAAAGCCGCAAGGGCTATTGGCTCAACCAGTTCTGCATGAGCCTGATGCAGGCCGAGAACCGCACCCGTTTCAAGGCCGACGAGGACGCCTACCTGGCCACCTGGCCTATGACGGCCGAGCAGAAGGCGGCCGTGCGCGCGCGCGACCTGAACTGGATGATGCGCACCGGCGGCAACATCTACTTCCTGTCCAAGCTGGGTGCCACCGATGGGCTGAGCTTCCAGCAGATGGCGGGCTCCATGACCGGAATGACCGAAGAGGCCTACCGCGCCATGATGCTGGCCGGTGGCCGCAGCCCCGAGGGCAACCGCGTGCTGGGCGAGGGCGGCAACGCCCAGGGCCCCATGTCCATGTCCTCGGCCTGGAAGGAATGGGAAGCGGCGCAGGGCCAACTGGCGCTGGCCGATGCGGTGCAGAACGCCCACGCCCAGGCGGCGCAGGGCCAGGCGCGCATCACCGCCTCGGTCTTCACCTCGCACGTGCCGGCGATTGGCGCGGCCATCGACCACGGCAAGACCGGCGACGACTACTGGAAGCCGCTGTTCCAGGGCTACGAGTACTCCAAGCAGTGGATGCAGGACCACCTGCCGGACGTGATCTTTCTGGTCTACAACGACCACGCCACCTCGTTCGACCTGGGCGTGATCCCCACCTTCGCCATCGGCACGGCGGCCGAGTTCGAGCCCGCCGACGAAGGCTATGGCCCGCGCCCCGTGCCCAAGGTGCAGGGCCACCCCGACCTGGCCGCGCACATCGCGCAGTCGGTCATCCAGCAGGACTTCGACCTGACCCTGGTGAACACGCTGAAGGTGGACCACGGCCTGACCGTGCCCCTGTCGCTGATGTTCGGCCAGCCCGAGCACTGGCCCTGCCAGGTCATCCCCTTCCACGTCAACGTGGTGCAATACCCGGTGCCCTCGGGCCAGCGCTGCTTCCAGCTGGGCCAGGCCATCCGCCGCGCGGTGGAAAGCTATGACCGCCCGCTGAAGGTGCAGATCTGGGGCACGGGCGGCATGAGCCACCAGTTGCAGGGTCCACGCGCCGGCCTGATCAATGCCGAGTGGGACAACCGCTTCCTGGATCGCCTGATCGCCGATCCCGCCGACCTGGCCACCATGCCGCACATCGACTACGTGCGCGAGGCCGGCAGCGAAGGCATCGAGCTGGTGATGTGGCTGATCGCCCGGGGTGCCATGGCCGATGTGGCCGGCGGCCCCGCGCCCAAGCTGGCGCACCGTTTCTTCCACGTGCCGGCTTCAAACACGGCCGTGGGCCATCTGATTTTGGAGAACCGCAATGACTAAGACGATCAAAGTGGCGCTGGCCGGCGCCGGTGCCTTCGGCATCAAGCACCTGGATGGGATCCGCAAGATCGACGGCGTGGAAGTCGTCTCGCTGGTGGGCCGCCGCCTGGAGCCCACGCAGGAAGTGGCCGCCCAGTACGGCATCGGCCACGTGACCACCGACCTGGCCGAAGCCCTGGCACTGCCCGAGGTGGACGCCGTCATCCTGTGCACGCCCACGCAGATGCACGCTGCCCAGGCCATCCAGTGCATGCAGGCCGGCAAGCACGTGCAGGTGGAAATCCCCCTGGCCGACAGCTGGGTCGAAGCCCAAGCCGTGCTGGACGTGCAGCAGCAGACCGGCAAGGTGGCCATGGTGGGCCACACCCGCCGCTTCAACCCCAGCCACCAGTGGGTGCACAAGAAGATCGAAGCCGGTGCGTTCCACATCCAGCAGATGGATGTGCAGACCTACTTCTTCCGCCGCACCAACATGAACGCCCTGGGTCAGGCCCGCAGCTGGACCGACCACCTGCTGTGGCACCACGCGGCGCACACCGTGGACCTGTTCGCATACCAGGCGGGCAGCCCCATCGTCAAGGCCAACGCCGTGCAAGGCCCGATCCACAAGGACCTGGGCATTGCCATGGACATGAGCATCCAGCTCAAGGCTGCCAACGGCGCCATCTGCACGCTGAGCCTGTCGTTCAACAACGATGGCCCGCTGGGTACGTTCTTCCGCTACATCGGCGACACCGGCACCTACATCGCACGCTACGACGACCTGGTCAACGGCAAGGAAGAGAAGATCGACGTGTCCCAGGTCGATGTGTCCATGAACGGTATCGAGCTGCAGGACCGCGAATTCTTCGCCGCCATCCGCGAAGGGCGCGAACCCAATTCCAGCGTGCAACAGGTCCTGCCGTGCTACCGCGTGCTGCACGAGCTGGAGCAGCAACTGAACGCCGATTGATCGGTTGGGTTTTAGGCGTGAAATAGGCTGCTGGCCCATGTGAGTATGGGCTGGCAGCTATGGAATGAAGAGTGTGCCGGGGTGCGACAACGGCACATTTCGCACAGCCCCCGGCGCGCAGGCGCAGTGCGCGGGGGCTGGCACTTTCGTGGCGGCAGCCGCTCAAAAGCAGGCCTGCTGGATGTGCGCGG
>NZ_BBJR01000048.1 GCF_000739875.1 Comamonas aquatica NBRC 14918 | reverse complement strand
AAAGTCGCTGGCTGCCATCATAGCTGTAACCATGCGGAAATTGATAGCACTTCTTGACGTAATGCAGCTAAATCAAGGCCATCGTTGTAGATCACCCAGTCTGCTGCGGCCCGGCGCTGCGCACGCGTGGCCTGTGCCGCCATGATGCGTGCGATGGCGTCGGGGGCCAGCCCATTGCGTGCGCTGACGCGCTGCACCTGGGTGCTTTCCTCGCAGTCGACCACCAGCACAGCATCCAGCTGCGGGCGCCAGCGCCCGGATTCCACCAGCAGCGGAATGTCGAACACCAGCCACCGCGCGCCGCAGGCCTCGGCCTGCAGGGCTTGGCGCTCGGTCAGGCTGCCCACCAGTGGGTGGACGATAGCTTCCAGCCGCTGGCGTGCGCTGGGGTCTTCAAACACCAGTTGGCGCATGAAATCACGGTCCAGGGATCCTTGTGCATCGATCGCCGAGGCTCCGAATTCGACCTCGATCTGCGGCATGGCCAAGCCACCCGCCGCCGTCAGGCTGCGTGCAATCTGGTCGGCGTCGATGACTACGGCCCCTGCGGCGGCCAGCATCTGCGCCACCGTGCTTTTGCCGCTGCCAATCCCGCCGGTCAGGCCCCAGCGTTGTGCGCGCTGCGCGTTCACAGGCCCAACGCCGTCAGCACGGCGCGCAGCAGGCGCTCTGGGCCGAAGAACATCGCGGTAAAGCCCGCGCCCGCCAGAAAGGGGCCGAACGGGATGTAGCCACCCTCGCGCAGGCTGCTGCGCAGCTTCAGGGCGATGCCAATGACGGCGCCGATCACCGACGCCATCAAGATCATGGGCACCAGGGCTTGCCAGCCGAACCAGGCGCCCAGGGCGGCGAACAGCTTGAAGTCACCGTAGCCCATGCCTTCCTTGCCGGTGATCAGTTTGAAAACCCAGTAGATGGACCACAGCGACAGGTAGCCGATGGCGGCGCCCCAGACGGCGTCGCCCAGGGACACTGAGGTCCAGCCCAGTGCAGTGGCCAGCAGGCCGGCCCACAGCAGCGGCAGGGTCAGGTCATCGGGCAGGTAGGTGGTGTCCCAGTCGATCAGCGCCAGTGCCAGCAAAGTCGCGCTGAAGCCGCACCAGGCCCAGCCTGTCGGGGTGAATCCCCAGCGGGTGATGCACCAGGCAAACAGCCCGGCCGTCGCGACTTCCACCAGGGGGTAGCGGACGCCGATCGCTGCGTGGCAGTGTGCGCATTGGCCGCGCAGACACAGCCAGCTGATCACCGGGATGTTCTCCAGCCAGCCTACGGGGTGGGCGCAGTGGGGGCAGCGCGAGCGGGGCTTGGACAGTGTCAGTGCGGGCGGAGTGGGCGTGTAGGTTTGACCTGCCTGTGCTGCACGGTGCTGTGCGCATTCGGTATCCCATTGCTGCTCCATCATGCGAGGCAGGCGATGGATCACCACGTTCAAGAAGCTGCCGATCAGCAGCCCCAGCAATGCCGCCAGCGCGGCACCGCTCCATACAGAAAAGTCCATCAGACCACTTGTCCTAACTTGAAGATCGGCAGGTACATGGACACCACAATCCCGCCGATGATGCCACCCAGGATCACGATGATGATGGGCTCCATCAGGCTGGAAAGGCCTGCCACCATCTCGTCCACTTCCTGTTCGTAGAAGTCGGCCGCCTTGCCCAGCATGTGATCAATGGAGCCCGATTCCTCGCCGATGGCGCACATCTGCAGCACCATCGACGGGAAGACATCGGCACTCGTCATCGCATCGGTGAGATTGGTGCCGGTGGCAACCATCTGCTGGATCTTGTCGGTGGCTTCCCGGTAGACGCTGTTGCCCGAGGCCCCGCCGACGGAGTCCAGCGCTTCCACCAGGGGCACGCCGGCGGCGAACATGGTGGAGAGGGTGCGCGTCCAGCGTGCGACGCAGGATTTGTCGATCAGGATGCCAAAAATGGGCAGCTTCAGCAGCAGACGGTCCATCACGCGCTGCATCTTGGGACTGCGCCGCCAAGCCTGCATGAAGAAATACAGGCCTCCACCGATCACGCCAAAGATCAACCACCAATACGCGACAAAGAACTCACTGATGGCCATGACCAGCAGCGTCGGGGCCGGCAGGTCAGCCCCGAAGGAGGTGAAGACTTCCTTGAACGCCGGGATCACAAAGATCATGATCACCGTCACCACCACGAACGCCACCACGATCACCGCAATCGGGTACATCAGTGCGGACTTGATCTTGCCCTTGATAGCCTCGGTCTTTTCCATGTATGTGGCCAGGCGGTCCATCAAGGTGTCCAGGATGCCCGCGGCTTCCCCGGCCTCGATCAGGTTGCAGTACAAGGCGTTGAAGTGCATGGGGTGCTTGCGGAACGCCATGCTCAGCGAGGTGCCGGTCTCCACATCCTGGCGGATGTCGTTGAGCAGCTTGGTCACGCTGGGATTGGGATTGCCGCGACCGACGATGTCGAACGACTGCAGCAACGGGACCCCGGCCTTCATCATGGTGGCCATCTGGCGGGTGAACAGTGCAATGTCCTTGGGCTTGATCTTCTTGCCGGCGCGCATGCTGCGCTTCTTCAGCTTGGTGATGAAGATGCCCTGGCGGCGCAAGGAGGCCTGGACCTGGGCCTCTCCCGTGGCCCGCATTTCTCCGTGCAACGCCTTGCCCTGGCGGTCTTTGCCGGCCCATTCGTAAATGAACTCCTTTGCGTTGCTCCTGCCAGGTGCTGCGGTTGCCATAGCGCTGTTCCCTCTGATCTTGATGTTGTGTGGTGGTCCTGCCGGGGGTCAGGCGCGCAGCGCCTACAAATTGGTGACGGCCAACACTTCTTCCAACGACGTAATGCCTTGCCGGACCTTGTCCAGGCCGGATTCGCGCAAAGACTTCACCCCCTCGCTCTTGGCTTGGGCCGCGATCTCCAGGGAGCTGCCATCGCGCAGGATGATTTGTTGGATTTCCTCCGTGATTGGCATCACCTGGTAGATGCCGACGCGGCCCTTGTACCCATTGTTGCAGGCACTGCAGCCGACCGCCTTGTACGGCACCCAGGAACCATTCAGCTGGTGTTCCTCGTAGCCGGCTTCAATCAGGGTTTCGTGCGGCACATCGTGCGGCTGCTTGCACTGGGGGCACAGGCGGCGTGCCAAACGCTGGGCTGTGATCAGGATCACGCTGGAGGCGATGTTGAACGGCGCAATCCCCATGTTGCGCATGCGCGTCAACGTTGTGGGCGCATCGTTGGTGTGCAGGGTGGACAGCACCAGGTGCCCCGTCTGCGCGGCCTTGATGGCGATGTCGGCCGTTTCTAAATCGCGGATTTCACCGACCATGATGACGTCTGGGTCCTGGCGCAAAAAGGAGCGCAGGGCGGTGGCGAACGTCAGCCCGGCCTTTTCATTCACATTGACCTGGTTGACGCCTGGCATGTTGATTTCCGAGGGGTCTTCGGCCGTGGAGATGTTGACCCCTGGCTTGTTCAGCAGGTTCAGGCAGCTGTACAGCGACACGGTCTTGCCCGAACCGGTGGGGCCGGTGACCAAGATCATGCCGTAGGGCCGCTGGATGGCGTCCAGCAATCGGCCCTTTTCCTCGGGCTCATAGCCCAGGGCATCAATGCCCATTTTTGCGCTGCTCGGATCCAGGATACGGATCACGATCTTCTCGCCAAACAAGGTAGGCAAGGTGGAAACGCGGAAGTCGATGACGCGGTCAGCACCGACCTTGAGCTTCATGCGCCCATCCTGGGGGACGCGTTTTTCGGAGATGTCCAGGCGCGAGATGACCTTGATGCGCGAGGCCAGTTTTTCCTTGATGGCGATGGGCGGGCTTGCGATTTCCCGCAGTTCGCCATCGATCCGGAAACGCACGCGGTAGCTGTGTTCGTAAGGCTCGAAGTGCAGGTCCGAGGCACGCATGTTGAAGGCGTCAATCAGCATCTTGTGCAGGAACTTGACGACCGGCGCATCCTCGACCTCGGACGCATTGTTGTCCTTGTCATCGGGTGCGGGCGTATCCACCACTTCGTCGAACTGGAAGTCGGCATCGGAGTTGAACGCGTCCAGTGTTTCTGAGGCGCTCTTGGTGGTGGTCTCGACCAGGCGCTGCAATTTGTCGAATTCGACGATGACCCAGTCCACCCCCATCTGGGCGGTGAATTTGATTTTGTCGGCAGCGTCTTTGTCAGTGGGGTCTGCCGTGGCTACCACCAGGCGGTTGCCGCGCTTGAGCAGGGGCAGCACCTTGTGCATGCTGCACAACTTGGCATCCAGCAGATCCCGGGGTAGGCGCTGGGGATCGATGGTGTCCAGGTCCAGCAGGGGGGTGCGAAAAATCTGGGCGATCTGGAAGGCCAATTCCGCCGCAGACATGTGCCCGGATGCCACCAGCTGTGCCACCACGCTGTTTTTGCTGGTGTGGGCTTTGCGGACCGTTTCGATGGCGACCGATTCAGTGATTTGGCCTGCGCTGACCAGCGCCCGTGCCAGCCCCGCCAGGGCCGTGTTGGAAGAGGACTGAGCGGTCAAGGAAGCGGTGGATGCGGCGTTCATGGGCCGTGTGTGGAATAGGTTTTATTCGGGAGTGGAAGGACGCGCCTATCATCCCTGATCAAAACAGGACTGTACAGACGCAAAAAGCCTGCAGGGGCAGGCTTTTTGCAAAAGATTGACGTGGTGCACGGTCTGCCGTGCGTTCCCGGTCAGGTGCGGCGCAGCAGCAGTTGTGCTGCCAGTTGCTCCATGGCCTGTGTGTACGCGTTGGTCGGCAGGGCCTGCAAGGCCGCGATCGCGCGCATGGCCTCGTTGTGGGCGGCTTCGCGGGTGGCATCCAAAGCACCGGTGCGCTTGACGATGGACAAAATGCTGGGCAACTGTTCCGCAGAGCCTTGCTCGATGGCCTGGCGCACCACCTGGGCATCTTCAGGCGTCGCCCTTTGCATGGCGATGATCAGGGGTAGCGTGCATTTGCCCTCGCGCAAATCGTCGCCCAGGTTCTTACCCATTTCGGCGGCATCCCCGTCGTAATCCAGCACATCGTCGATGATTTGGAAGGCCGTGCCCAGTGCCTGGCCATAGGTCGCACAGGCGGTCTCTACCGCAGGGCTGGCCTCCGCCAGAATCGCGGCGATCTGGGTGCTGGCTTCAAACAGTTTGGCGGTCTTGGAGCGGATGACGTGGAGGTAACCTGCTTCGTCTAGCGAGGCGTCGTGGGTGTTGATCAGCTGCTGCACCTCGCCTTCGGCGATCACATTGGTGGCATCCGACAAGACTTGCAGGATGCGCATATTGCCTGCCTCGACCATCATCTGGAACGAGCGCGTGTGCAGGAAGTCCCCCACCAGCACGCTGGCCGGGTTGCCAAAAGACTCGTTGGCCGTGGGGCGGCCGCGGCGCAGGGTCGATTCGTCGACCACATCGTCATGCAACAGGGTGGCTGTGTGGATGAGCTCCACCACGGCGGCCAGCGTGTGCTTGGTCGGGCGCTGCTCGCCCAGGGCATTGCTCACCATCAGCAGCAGGGCGGGACGCAGGCGCTTGCCGCCAGCTGCAATGATGTACTGGGAAATCTGACCGATCAACAGGACGCTGGTGGTCAAACGCTGTGCGATGACGCGGTCCACTGCCTGCATATCGTCGGCAATCAGGGCAAGCGGGTTGGGGATGGGGTTTGCTGTAGTCAAGGTAATCGCCACCAGAAGAGGCGCTGATTATAGGAAGACAACGGACAAGCCCTATGGGCGTGCATGGTTGTGTGTGGACGCTCATTGGCGTTTACGCGTACAATCTTGGGCTTCCGTGGAAATTCGTCTGCGGAGACTCAAGAATCGAAAGAGGTTTACATGTACGCGGTCATAAAAACCGGTGGCAAACAGTATCGTGTTGCTGCTGGCGAAAAAATCAAGGTAGAACAGATTGCTGCGGACGTAGGCCAGGAAATCGTGATCGACCAAGTTTTGGCAGTCGGCAACGGCGCAGAACTGAAGGTTGGCACTCCCCTGGTGTCCGGCGCAACTGTGAAGGCAACGGTGGTTGCTCACGGCAAGCACGACAAGGTGCGCATCTTCAAGCTGCGTCGTCGTAAGCACTACGCCAAGTCTCAAGGCCATCGCCAGCAGTTCACCGAACTGCAAATCGTGGCGATTGCCGCTTAATTCCCAAGGAGCTAAGTCATGGCACAGAAAAAAGGCGGCGGCTCTACGCGCAACGGACGTGATTCCAAGCCCAAAATGCTGGGTGTGAAGGCCTTCGGTGGCGAGTTGATCAGCGCAGGCTCGATCATCGTGCGCCAGCGTGGCACCAAGTTCCACCCCGGTACCAACGTGGGCATCGGCAAGGATCACACTTTGTTCGCTCTGGTGGACGGCCACGTGTCTTTTGACACCAAGGGCGCTCTGTCCAAGCACACCGTCAGCATCACGCCTGCTGCTTAAAGCAACACGCGTCATCTGACATCACAAAGCCCCGATGCGTCGGGGCTTTGTTGTTTTCACAAGGGCGCCAAAGCCCTTGCACAGCAAGCCAGGAAGGTCCTGGCTTATGCTTTTGGGCCGGCACCACGGGTGCCTGTCTCTCCAATGATCACGGGAAAGCCTCATGAAGTTCGTCGATGAAGCCTATATTGAAATTGCCGCGGGCGATGGCGGTAATGGCGCAGCCACGTTCCGGCACGAAAAATACAAGGAATTCGGCGGACCCGACGGTGGTGACGGTGGCCGTGGCGGCCACGTCTATGCCGTGGCCGATGTGAATCTGAACACCCTCATCGACTACCGTTACTCGCGCCGCCATGAGGCGCAGCGCGGCGAGAACGGCATGGGCAACGACATGTTCGGCGCGGCCGGCAAGGACATCACCTTGCGCCTGCCCGTGGGCACCATCATCACCGATGAAGCCACGGGCGAAGTGCTGCACGAGTTGCTGGTCCCTGGTGAAAAGATCGTGCTGGCGCGGGGCGGCGACGGCGGCTTTGGCAACCTGCGTTTCAAGAGTGCGGTCAACCGTGCTCCGCGCCAGAAGACGCCCGGGCGTCCCGGCGAGCGTTTCAGCCTGAAGCTGGAGTTGAAGGTGCTGGCCGATGTGGGCCTGCTGGGCATGCCCAACGCCGGCAAGTCGACCTTCATTTCCTCGGTCTCCAATGCCCGCCCCAAGATTGCCGACTACCCCTTCACCACGTTGCATCCCAACCTGGGCGTGGTGCGGGTTGGCCCTGAGCAGAGCTTTGTGATCGCCGACATTCCTGGCCTGATCGAGGGTGCCTCCGACGGCGCCGGTCTGGGGCACCAGTTCCTGCGCCACCTGCAGCGCACCCGCCTGCTGCTGCACATCGTCGATCTGGCGCCGTTTGACGAGGCTGTGGATCCGGTCGAGCAGGCCAAGGCCATCGTCCAGGAACTCAAGAAGTACGACGAAGCGCTGTACAACAAGCCGCGCTGGCTGGTGCTCAACAAGCTGGACATGGTGCCCGCCGAGGAGCGTGCCGCCAAGGTCAAGGACTTTGTGAAGCGCTACAAGTGGAAGGGGCCGGTCTACGAAATCTCGGCCCTGGCGCGCGAAGGCACAGACCGCCTGGTGCAGGACATCTTCAAGCACGTGCAAGTCCAGCAAAAGGCCGAGCAACCCCAGGAAGCGGAGTACGATCCCCGCTTCGCGGGCGACATGCCCGTGTGAGGTTGCACCGCCGGTGCTCTTGGATCAATAGCTGCTAGCGCTTGCTGGACAAGCGTTAGAGCCTTAAAACGCTCATAACAATGTCATCCCGTGTTCTGCAAGATGCGCGTCGCATCGTGGTCAAGGTCGGCTCCAGTCTGGTCACCAACGAAGGCCGTGGCCTCGACGAGGCAGCGATTGAGGAATGGTCGCGCCAGCTGGCGGCCCTGGTGCACGGCGATGACGGTGTGCGCCGCGAGGTGATCATGGTGTCCAGCGGTGCGGTGGCCGAGGGCATGAAGCGCCTGGGCTGGGCCACGCGGCCCAAGGAAATCCACGAGCTGCAGGCCGCTGCGGCAGTGGGCCAGATGGGCCTGGTGCAGATGTACGAAACCAAGCTGCGCAACCACCATGTGGGCAGTGCCCAGGTGCTGCTGACCCACGCCGACCTGGCTGACCGCGAGCGCTATCTGAATGCGCGCTCCACCCTGCTGACCCTGCTCAAGCTGGGTGTGGTGCCGGTGATCAACGAGAACGACACGGTGGTCAACGACGAAATCAAGTTCGGCGACAACGACACCCTGGGGGCGCTGGTGGCCAATCTGGTGGATGCCGACGCCTATGTCATCCTGACCGATCAGAAGGGCTTGTACACCGCCGACCCGCGCCGCAACCCCGAGGCCCGGTTCGTGCACGAAGCACAGGCCGGCAACCCCGATCTGGAGGCCATGGCCGGCGGCGCCGGCTCCAGCATCGGCAAGGGTGGCATGCTGACCAAGATCCTGGCGGCCAAGCGCGCGGCAGGCTCGGGCACCTCCACCGTGATCGCCTGGGGACGCGAGCAGGATGTGCTGCTGCGCCTGACCCGTGGGGAGGCGATTGGCACCTTGCTGGTGGCGCCCACCCACAAGAACCAGGCCCGCAAGCAATGGATGATGGACCACCTGCAGCTGCATGGCTCGGTCACCATCGACGACGGTGCAGTGCGCAAGCTGCAGGGCGAGGGCAAGAGCCTGCTGCCCGTGGGCATGGTGGCGGTGGAAGGCGATTTCTCGCGCGGCGACGTGATCGCCGTGTGCGATGCGGGTGGCAAGGAAATCGCCCGCGGTCTGGCCAACTACTCCAGCGCCGAGGCACGCCTGCTGTGCAAGCACGCCTCGTCCGAGGTCGAGCAACTGCTGGGCTACCGGGCCGAGCCCGAGATGGTGCACCGCGACAACATGGTCGTGCTGTCCTGAGCACCGGGCCGCGGCCGCACGGCCACAAAAAAATCCCGCGGCACGGTGAGGTGCAGCGGGATCGGGGATCTCAGCGCGGGTTCTGGTCGTTCTGCGGATCCGGGTCAAAGCTGGCGCCGGGCGGCAACTCCAGACCGGGATTGCCCATCACGCCATGGTGGCGCAGCACGGGCGCCGGGCGTGGCGGGGCGGTCGGGGGCTCACTCTCGCGCGGACGCATGCCGCTGCGCAGATACCGGTTGCGCTGCTGTTCGCTGCGTGGCACGTAGCGGGCCAGTTCGGTCAGCGCCATTTCATAGACGCCGCGCTTGAACTCCACCACCACATCCAGCGGCACCCAGTAATCGTTCCAGCGCCAGGCGTCGAACTCCGGGTGGTCGGTGGCACGCAGGTTCAGGTCCCAATCGTGACCCAGCAACTGCAGCAGGAACCAGATCTGCTTCTGGCCCTTGTAATGACCTCGCGCATCGCGGCGTATGTAACGATCCGGCACCTCGTAGCGCAACCAGTCCCTGGTCCGGGCCACCACGCGCACGTGGTCGGGCTTCAAACCCACCTCCTCATGCAGCTCCCGGAACATGGCCTGCTCGGGACTTTCGCCCCGGTCAATGCCTCCCTGCGGAAACTGCCAGCTGTGGGTGCGAATGCGTTTGCCCCAGAACACCTGGTTTTTCTGGTTGAGCAGGATGATGCCGACGTTCGGGCGAAATCCGTCCCGGTCAAGCATAATCGAACCCCAATTTTCTATATTGCGTTCATTATGCACGGCAGTCTGTGCCTATCAAGATTGCTGCTGCGATATCCCGCTGAATCCCCCTCATGAAAGCCTCCCAATTCTTCATCTCCACCCTCAAGGAAGCTCCGGCCGATGCCGAAGTGGTCAGCCACAAGCTCATGATGCGTGCGGGCCTGATCAAAAAGCTGGGTGCTGGCATCTACAACTACATGCCCATGGGCCTGCGCGTGATCCGCAAGGTCGAGGCCATCGTGCGCGAGGAAATGAACCGCGCCGGCGCCATGGAGGTGACCATGCCCGTGGTGCAGCCTGCCGAGCTGTGGGAGGAAACGGGCCGCTTCGAGAAGATGGGCCCCGAGTTGCTGCGCATCCAGGATCGCCACGGCCGTGACTTCGTGATCCAGCCCACCAGCGAAGAGGTGGTGACGGACATCGCCCGCCAGGAGTTCAAGAGCTACAAGCAGCTGCCCAAGAACCTCTACCAGATCCAGACCAAGTTCCGCGACGAACGCCGTCCGCGCTTCGGCCTGATGCGTGGCCGCGAGTTCACGATGAAGGACGCCTACTCCTTCGACAAGGACCGCGACAGCGCCCAGATCAGCTACCAGACCATGCGCGCGGCCTACCAGCGCATCTTTGACCGCTTCGGCCTGCAATACCGTGCCGTGCGCGCCGACAGCGGTGCCATCGGTGGCGACCTGAGCGAAGAGTTCCAGGTGATCGCCTCCACCGGCGAAGACGCCATCGTCTACTGCCCCCAGAGCGACTACGCGGCCAACATCGAGAAGGCCGAGTGCCTGGCACCTGCGGGTCCCCGCCCTGCGGCGTCACAGCCGCTGCAGAAGGTGGCCACGCCGGGCAACAGCACCTGCGAAGCCGTGGCGGCGCAACTGGGCCTGCCCCTGAGCCAGACCGTCAAGTCCCTGGTGCTGGCCACCGACACCAGCAACGAGGCCGGTGAGATCGTCCAGACCCAGGTCTGGCTGCTGCTGCTGCGCGGCGACCACGAGATGAACGAGATCAAGGTCGGCAAGGTGGAGGGCCTGGCCAATTTCCGTTTTGCCACCGTGGGCGAGATCGAAGCCCATTTCGGCTGCAAGCCCGGCTACCTGGGCCCCATCGGCCTGAAGCAGCCAGTGAACCTGGTGGTGGACCGCGAAGTGGCTGTGATGGCCGACTGGGTCTGCGGTGCCAACGAGGAAGATTTCCACATCACCGGCGTCAACTTTGGCCGTGACCTGCCCGAGCCTGCCGTGGTGGCCGACCTGCGCAACGTGGTGGCGGGCGACAAGTCGCCCGACGGCGCGGGTGAGTTGGCCATCGAGCGCGGCATCGAAATCGGCCACGTGTTCTACCTGGGCACCAAGTACTCCCAGGCCATGAACGCCACCTTCCTGGGCGACAACGGCAAGCCCCAGCACTTCGAGATGGGCTGCTACGGCATCGGCATCACCCGCCTGCCAGCGGCGGCCATCGAGCAGAACCACGACGAGCGCGGCATCATCTGGCCCGACGCGATTGCGCCATTCACCGTGGTGATCTGCCCCATCGGCATGGGCCGCAGCGAGGCCGTCAAGGCCGAAGCGGAGAAGCTTTATGCCGAATTGCTGGCCCTGGGTGTGGACGTGATCCTGGACGACCGCGACGAGCGCCCCGGCGCCATGCTGGCCGACTGGGAGCTGATTGGCGTGCCGCACCGCGTGGTGCTGGGCGATCGTGGCCTCAAGGATGGCGTGGTCGAGTACCAGCACCGCCGTGCTGCCGAGGCGACGAAGCTGCCCACGGCCGACGCGCTGGCGCACCTCAAGGCCCAGCTGGGCTTGCACTGAGCCGCGAGCACCGATAAAAAAGCAGCTGCGGCTGCTTTTTTTTACGCCCTGTGCGGCACCGGTTGCGGTGCACACTGGCGGCTGTGCCAGCCAGGCGCTATCTCACCACCCTGACGGAATTCGATCCCTGCATGCCCCGGTCCTCGTTCTTGCCCCCACCCCACCAACCGGCCCGGCGTGCCTGCCTGGGCCTGGCAGCGGCCTGGGCGCTGGGGCAGGCGGGGTGGGCGCAGGCCGGTGCGCAGTTGGAAGAGCCGCTGGCCGATGCCGTGCGCAGTGCCTTGAGCGCCGCCGTCAGCGACCTGGCGCCGCCGGAGCCCGTGTTCGCCTCCACCGACGCACGCATCGCCTACCTGCGCTGGCTGACCACCATGAGCGACCGCCTGCAGCGCCGTAAGCCGGACTGGGAGGTGCGGCGCGACTTTCTGCAGACCGTGTGGTACGAGGCCAAGCGCGCAGGGCTGGAGGTGTCGCTGGTGCTGGGCCTGATCCAGGTGGAAAGCGGCTTTCGCAAGTTCGCGGTCTCGGTGGCCGGGGCGCGCGGCTACATGCAGATCATGCCGTTCTGGACGCGCGTGATTGGCGACGGCGATGCCGGCAAGCTGTTCCATATGCAGACCAACCTGCGCTTTGGCTGCGTGATTCTGCGTCACTACCTGGAGCGCGAACGCGGCGACCTGTTCATGGCCCTGGGGCGCTACAACGGCAGCCGCGGCAAGGACAAATACCCCAGCCTGGTGCTGGGGGCGCAGAAGCAGTGGCAGTTCGATCCGCAGGCGCTGCGCCAGGCATGAAATAAGCAGAGCAGTTGACGCAGCGCAAACAAGGGTTTCATGGCCTTAGGGCTTTGAAACCCTTTTTTCGTCTGCGCTAGCAGCTATGTATTTGTGTGAATCTGGCAAGGCGCGCAGCGCGACCACGTGCCTGTTGCAGTGTGGATGCCGCCGTTGTTGGGGGAGCGTGGCGCGGCAGATGAGGCATGCCCAGCACTGCTGCCTGTGGGCAGGTCCTCCGGCGTGTGCTGCTGCGGGGAGGTGGTCGTCGCGCCTGCGGCTACAGCGTCAGGCCACGGGCGCGCTGGGCCTGGTGCTGCCCCGTCACTTCTCCAGTTATGCCAGGGTTCCGCCGTGCCGACGGCGATCACGGATGACCGCTGTCGGTAAGCGGGCGCGTCCAACGGACACTCAAGGCACGCTGGGGGTCTCGCGCTGGGGCTTGGGGTGCTGGGCCTCGGGTTTGGAGGCGGCGCCGGGCAGGGTGCTCATGGCTGGGCCGGATGCCGCCACGGCGGCCACGGCCGACAGGGTGGAGGTCGGCGCGTCTGGCACCGGCATCACGCTGCCATCCGCATGCAGGCGCGAGACCAGCACCTGGTCGATGCGATAGCTGTCCACGTCCATCACCTCGAAGCGGTAGCCACCCCAGTTCACCGCATCGGTGCGGCGTGGTACGCGGCGCAGCATGACCATCAAGAAGCCGGCCAGGGTTTCGTACTCGTCCTCATTCGGCAAGGCTTCCAGGTCCAGGGCGCGCAGCACATCGTCGATGGGGGTGATGCCGTCGATCAGCCAGGAGTTCTCGTCACGGCGGATGATCTGCTCTTCATCGTCGGGCGAGACCAGGTCGCCCATGACCGTGCTCATCACATCGTTCAGCGTGACCACGCCGACAACCAGGCTGTACTCGTTGAGGATCACGGCAAAGTCTTCATGCACCTGCTGGAACTGGTCCAGCACCTCGGCCAGGGTCAGCTTGTCGGGCACCAGCAGCACGCGGCGGATCAGGCTGTCGTCCTTGAGCGAAATGGGCAGGTTGTTCAGCACGCGCTGGAACAGGTCCTTGGCGTCCACGTAGCCGACGATGTGGTCGATGTCGCCATCGCACACCGGGTAGGTCGAGAAGGGCTCCTCGGCGATGCGTGCGCGGATCACGTGGTCCGGGTCATCGCGCAGGAAGTAGGCGATGCGGTCGCGCTGCGTCATGGCCGAGGCCACGGTGCGCGAATCCAGCTCGAAGATGTTGGCAATCGCCTGTTGCTCGCGCACCGCCAGCACGCCGGCACGCGCGCCGGCCTCGGTCATGGCCAGGATGTCGTCCGAGGTGATGCGCTCGTCGCGCTGGTCGGGCAGGCCCAGCACGCGGATCAGCGCATCGGTGATGCGGGCGTAGATCCAGACGATGGGCTTGAACACCGTCATGCACAGCTGCATGGGACCCAGCACGCGCAGCAGCAGGTGCTCGGGCTCGACCATGCTCAGGCGGCGCGGCACCAGGTCGGCAAACAGGATGAACAGGGAGGTGATCACCAGGAAGGACAGCACGAAGCCCAGGCTGCTGGCGGTGCTCTCGGGCAGCCACAGTGTCAACAGGCTGCCCAGTGTGCCGCTGAGGGCCCCTTCGCCGACGATACCGCCCAGTATGGCAATGCCGTTCTGGCCCACCTGTACCACGGTGAAATAGTCGCCGGGCTGCTCCTGCATCCTCAGCGCCTTGTCTGCGCGGGGGTCGTCTTCGTCGGCCATCTGGCGCAGGCGCAGACGGCGGGAGGCAGCGAGGGAAATCTCGGCCACGGCGAAGAAGGCACTGGCGGCAATCAACAGCGCGATGATGAACAGGCTTTGCGTCAACGTCATAAGTCAGTGGGGTGGCAGGTGACGGCCGAGTGTCACCATTGTGCATGCCTCCTTCGCATGCCGGCATACCGATCACTCTGTGCCGCTGCCCTGCGGCCGAGAACGAAAAAACCGCCCACAGGGGCGGTTTTGGATAAAGCAGGGGCCATGCCAGCCGTACTGGTCATTGGGATTGGCATCGGTCCCAGCAGCTGCATGCGATCAGGCTTCGCCGTTGATCACTTGCTGCAACTCGCCGGACTCGTACATCTCCATCATGATGTCCGAGCCGCCGATGAATTCGCCGCGGATGTACAGCTGGGGGATGGTGGGCCAGTTGCTGTAGTCCTTGATGCCCTGGCGGATTTCCTGGTCTTCCAGCACGTTCACGGTGGCGATCGCCTTGGGCTCCACGCCGCAGGCCTTCAGGATCTGGATGGCGCGGCCCGAGAAACCGCACATGGGGAAGCTGGCGCTGCCCTTCATGAACAGCAGGATGTCGTTGTTCTTGACCAGTTGGTCGATGCGTTGTTGTACGTCGCTCATGGGTTCTCCTTGCAGGGGAGCCTGGGCATGGTCCGCCCGGCAATGCTTGTGATTATTTCACTGTCTCGCCAACGTTGGCGCCGTCCGGGATTTGCCCGCCTGTGCAGCGGTCCACGCCGGCCAGGTCCTGGCGGCTGTGCACCTGCACAAAACCGGCGCTGCGCAGCAGGGCCTGCACGTCGCCGGCCTGGTCCCAACCGTGCTCCAGCAGCAGCCAGCCGCCGGGCGGCAGGTGCGCGGGGGCCTGGGCGACGATGGCGCGCAGGTCCTGCAGGCCGTCGGCGCCGCTGGTTAGGGCGTGGCGGGGCTCGTGGCGCAGCGCGGGCATGTGGGGATCGTCCTCGCGGATGTAGGGCGGGTTGCTGGCGATGACGTCAAACACCCCCTCCACCTGCTCCAGCCACGACGAGGCCACGAACTGCACCGGCAGCTGCAAGCGCTGTGCGTTGGCGCGCGCCACGTCCAGCGCCTGCGGGCTCAAGTCGACGGCGGTCACGGCGGCGTCCGGGCGCTGGCTTTGCACGGCCAGGGCGATGGCACCGCTGCCGGTGCCCAGGTCCACCACGCGGGGTGAAACGATTTTTTCCACCACGTCCAGTACCCACTCCACCAAGGTCTCCGTGTCGGGGCGCGGGTCCAGCACGCGGGCATCCACCTGCAGCGGCAGGCCGAAAAATTCTTTGCAGCCCGTCAGATAGGCCACGGGCACGCCATCCAGGCGCTGGGCGCACAGCTGCGCAAACTGCGCCTGCTGGTCGTGGCTCAGCGGGTCCTGGTCGTGCGTCAGCAGCCAGGCGCGGCTGGCACCGGGCTGGCCCAGCACGTGCAGCAGCAGCATTTGCGCGTCAATGCGCGCCAGGCCCTGCTGGTGGGCCTGGCGCAGGGCGTGCTGCAAAGTCAAAGGTGAGTTCACTTTGTATAGCTGCTGGAGCAGACGGTATGAGCGTTAGAGGTTAATTGGGCTTGAAAAGATTGAAAGACTCGCTCACACCACGCTGGATACGTTGTTGTGCCTTGTCGCACGCCAGTACGGCACGCAGTTTCACGCTTTGCCATCGTCCATCTTCGGTGTGCGGGATGGTGTTTACCGATCTCCCTAAGTATTCACTTCCAGCTCGGCCAGCAGTTCGGCCTCGCGGGCCTGCTGCAGCGCCTGGATCACATCGCCCAGGTCCCCTTCCATGATGTTCAGCAGCTTGTACAGCGTCAGGTTGATGCGGTGGTCCGTCAGGCGCCCTTGCGGGAAGTTGTAGGTGCGAATGCGGTCGCTGCGGTCGCCCGAGCCAATCAGGCCCTTGCGCAGCGCAGCTTCCTTGGCTTCGCGCTCCTTGCGTTCTTTTTCCTGGATACGTGCCTGCAGCACCTGCAGGGCCTTGGCCTTGTTGCTGTGCTGGCTGCGGCCATCCTGGCACTCGGCCACGATGCCGGTGGGAATGTGCACCACGCGCACGGCCGAGTCGGTCTTGTTGATGTGCTGGCCGCCGGCGCCGCTGGCGCGGAAGGTGTCAATGCGCAGATCGGCCGGGTTCAGGGTGATGGCCTGCTGCTCGTCGGGCTCAGGCATCACGGCCACGGTGCAGGCGCTGGTATGAATGCGGCCCTGCGTCTCGGTGGCAGGCACGCGCTGCACGCGGTGGCCGCCCGATTCAAACTTCAGCGCGCCGTACACGTTCTCGCCCTCAATGCGCAGCACGATTTCCTTGTAGCCGCCAATTTCGCTTTCGCTGGCACTCATCACCTCCACCTTCCAGCCCACGTTGGCGGCGTAGCGGGTGTACATGCGCGCCAGGTCACCGGCAAACAGGGCCGACTCGTCACCGCCCGTGCCGGCGCGGATTTCCACATACGCCGGGCGCTCGTCGTCCGGGTCCTTGGGCAGCAGCAGGCGCTGCAGCTCGTCTTCCAGCCGCAGCAGCGCCGCCTCACCCTCGGTGATTTCTTCCTGCGCCATGTCGGCCATGTCCGGGTCGTCCAGCATCTCGCGCGCGGCGGCGATGTCGGCCTCGGTCTGCAGATAGCGCTGGTAGCGCCCCGCCACGGCCGTGACATCGGCATGCTCGCGCGAGATGCGGCGGTACTGCTGCATGTCGCCCATGATGTCTTCGCGCGAGAGCAGGAAATCCAGTTCTTCAAGGCGCTGGGCATAGCGCTCCAGCTGGGTGCGCAGGAATGGTTGCATGGTCGATTTGGGGAAATGGGGTGCTACGCGAAACGTAGCGGCAAGCGCTGGTCAGATCAGCGCTGGAGGGTGTTTGGGCTCAGAAACCGCAGCGCGCAGCGGCGCTAACGCTGGCCGGGCTTGCCGGGGCGCAGGAACAGCCGGGAGACGGTGTCCACCGTCTGGGCGCGCTCTTCGGCGCTGCCCTTGTGCAGGGCCGCCAGGGTGCCGTGCATCATCTTTTGGGTCAGGCCGCGCGACAGGGCGTCGAGCACGGCATCCACATCCTCGCCCTTGGCCAGCAGTTTCTTGGCGCGGGCGATTTCTGCGGCGCGCCAGGCATCGGTCTGGGCGTTGAGCTGCTGGATCAGCGGCACCACGCCGCCCTGGGCGCGCTGGTGCATCCACTGCATGAAGTTCAGCACACCTGCGTCGATGATGACCTCGGCCTCGGCCACCGTGGCCTGGCGCTGGGCCTGGGCGGTGCGCACCACGCTGGCCAGGTCGTCCACGGTGTACAGGTAGACGTCGCGCAGGTCCTTGACCTCGGGCTCGATGTCGCGGGGCACGGCCAGGTCGACCATGAACATGGGGCGGTGCTTGCGTTTTTTGAGCGCGCGCTCGATCGCTCCCAGTCCGATGATGGGCAGGGTCGAGGCCGTGCAGCTGATGATGGCGTCGTACTCGTGCAGGTGCTCGGGAATCTCGGCCAGCGGCATCACCTCGGCGTCAAAGCGGCTGGCCAGCTTTTCCCCGCGCTCCATGGTGCGGTTGGCGATGGTGATGTGGGCCGGGTTCTTGGCGGCAAAGTGGGTGGTGGCCAGCTCGATCATCTCGCCGGCGCCCACGAACAGGATGCGGATCTTGGTGAGGTCTTCGAACAGCTGGCCGGCCAGGCGCACGGCGGCGGCGGCCATGGAAATCGAGTGCTCGCCGATCTCGGTGGAGCTGCGCACTTCCTTGGCCACGGCAAAGCTGCGCTGGAACAGCTGGTTCAGCGTGCTGCCCAGGGCGCCGGCTTCCTCGGCGGCGCGCACGGCGTTCTTCATCTGGCCCAGGATCTGGGTTTCGCCCAGCACCATGGAGTCCAGGCCGGAGGCCACGCGGAAGGCGTGGCGCGCGGCGGAGCCGTCTTCCAGCAGGTAGGAGTGCGAGCGCAGCATGTCCGCACTCACGCCGCCGGCATGGGCCAGCCAGCCCAGGGTGTGGTCCAGGGCGGGGGCGTCGGCGGCGCAGTAAATCTCGGTGCGGTTGCAGGTCGAGAGAATGGCGGTTTCCACCTCGGGGTGCCGCGTGGCGCTGGTCAGCGCCTGGCGCAATCCGTGCAGGGTGGGGGCGATCTGGTCGATGGCGAACGCAAAACGGCCCCGTAAATCCAACGGTGCCGTGTTGTGGTTGATGCCGAGTGCCCAGACTGCCATAAGCCGAGATTATAAAATTTGCTGCCGCTTTGCGCTGTCCTACAGTCCAAAGTCTTGATCTGTGTCATTTCTATGCCCGTCCTGGACTTCCTCAACCACCTGCTCAACTTCGTGGCACCGGCTGTTTTTCTGTCCCTGGTGCTGGCGCTGGGCGCGTGCGTGCTGTGGCGCAAACGGGCGCACCTGCTGCCCTGGTACCTGATGGTCGCCGTCAACCTGCTGCTGGGCGTGCTGGTGCTGGCCCTGGGCGTGGTGCTGACCGGCCACGACGGCCGCATGGGTACTTATGCCGTCCTGGTGCTGGCCATGGGCAGCTGCCAGTGGCTGATGTCCCAGGGCTGGCGCGGCTGAGCCGAAGGACGCCGGCGCCGCTCCGGACCGGTCTGCGGCAGCGGAAGTGGCGCGGCGTTGGCACCTAGGCCTGCGCGTACTGGGCCTGGTCGGCCCGGGCCTGCGCCAGCACCCAGTCACGGAAATCCTGCAACGCATGCGAGGCCGGGCGCGAGGCGGGCTGGCACAGGAAATAGCCGCGCTCGATCTGGAAGGGGCGGTGCACGGGGATGGCTACGCGCCCGGCGGCCAGATCGTCCTCAATCAGGCAGCGCTGTACCACGGCCACGCCCATGCCGGCGACCACGGCCTGTACCAGCATGCCCACCAGTTCGAAGTCGGCTGCCGGTGCCGGGTAGGGGCCGTCGCAGCCCATTTTCTCGAACCAGCGCGCCCAGTTGTCCGGGTAGTTGGTGTGCGCCAGCAGCGGGCGGCGCAGCAGATCCTGCGGGCGGCAGATGCTCAGCGCATCCTGGGGCCGGCAGATGGGCACCAGATCGCGGCCCACCAGGTAGTCGGCCTGCACGGTCTCGGGAAACGGCATGCTGCCGATGCGGACCCAGGCATCGATGTCGGGCGAGGTGATGGGATCGTCGCGCCGATACGGGGCAAACGACAGCACGGTCCCCGGGTGGCGGGCGCTGAAATCCGGCAGGCGCGGAATCAGCCAGTGGCTGAACAGCGTGGGCGGCATGGACAGGCGTACGTGCCGGCCTTCGCGCTTGCGGCGCATGGCCTGGGTGGCCGATTCGATGGTAAAGATGGCCGGACCCACGGCGTCCAGGTACTGGCGCCCGGCCGTGGTCAGCACGCTGCGCCGGCCCTGGCGCTCGAAGACGGCAAAGCCCAGGTGCTCTTCCAGGCGGGCAATCGCGCGGCTGATGGCACCTTGGGTGACCTGAAGGGCATCGGCCGCTTGGGTGTAGCTGCCCAGCCGCGCGGCCTGGGCAAAGGCATGGAGCTCCGAAATGGACGGGGACTGAAGGCGCATGGTTGAATTATGACTTTTGGTAATGCTTGCTTGCTTTTTTGTCCCTTTTTTCCTGCGCCCCAGTGGCCAAGAATCTGTGCGTACTTCTCATAAATCATCCGAACCCTGGAGAAAACCCCATGATGTTGCGCCGCACCCTGTTGTCTTCCGTCGCCGCTGCTGCGGCCCTGACCGCCCTGGCCCCCGCCGCCCTGGCCGCAGACAACTACCCCAGCCGCCCGATCAAGCTGGTGGTGCCGTTTGGCGCCGGGGGGTCGACCGACATCGTCGCGCGCTTGCTGGCCGACAAGATGGGCCCCATTCTGGGCCAGCCCATCGTGATCGAGAACAAGGGTGGCGCCGGTGGGTCGATCGGTGCGGCCGAAATTGCCAAGGCCGCCCCCGATGGCTACACCATCGGCATGGCTACCGTGTCCACGCACGGCGCCAACCCCGCGATCATGGCCAAGCTGCCCTATGACGCCAAGAAGGACTTCGCCCCCATCACCAACGTGATGGCCGTGCCCAGCGTGTTTGTGGTGCACCCCAGCGTGCCTGCCAAGACGATGAAGGAGTTCATCGCTCTGGCCAAGAAGGAACCCGGCAAGTACAGCTTCGCCTCGCCCGGCACCGGCTCGCTGGGCCATGCCAACATCGAAAATTTCATGAACCTGGCGGGCATCGACCTGCTGCACATCCCCTACAAGGGCGCGGGCCAGGCGCTGAATGACGCGCTGGGGGGCCAGGTGCACGCAATGACGGACAACCTGTCCTCGTCGCTGACCAACATCAAGGCCGGCAAGCTACGTCCGCTGGCGGTGCTGGCGCTCAAGCGCACCGAGGTGCTGCCGGACGTGCCCACCTATGCCGAGCTGGGCTACCCCCAGATGGGTGATGGCGGCTGGTTCGGCCTGGTGGCCCCCGCCGGCACGCCCAAGGCCATCATCGACCAGCTGAACGCGGCCGCCCACAAGGCCATGCAGGACCCCAGCTACCTGGCCAAGCAAAAGGACATCGCCGGTGAAGGCATGGCCAACACGCCCGAGCAGTTTGCCAAGCAGATCGATGCCGCCATCGCCCGCTACACCGCCGTGGCCCAGCGCGCCAACATCAAGATCAACTGATGCCCGGTTTGCCTGATTTTCTGCAGCCCCGCCCGGAGGCCCCGGTGCGGGTGCATCCGCCGCAGGCCGAGGTCTTGCCACTGGTGTGCGACTCCCCGCACAGCGGCACGGCCTATCCGGCGGATTTCGGGTTCGCGCTGCCCCTGGCGCAGCTGCGCCGCGGCGAGGACTCGCTGGTGGACCGCCTGTGGCAGGCCTGGCCCGAGCATGGTGCGACCCTGGTCGAGGCCACGTTTCCGCGCACCTACATCGATCCCAACCGCGAGGAAGACGACATCAACCCCGCGATGCTGGACGGCCCCTGGCCCACGCCGCTGCACCCCAGCCCCAAGACCCTGCAGGGCTTGGGGCTGGTGTGGGAGAAGCTCAGCCAGGCCGGCCGTTCCACCCCGGTGTACGACCGCGCACTCAGCGTGGCCGAGGTGCAGCAGCGCATCGAGCGCTACTGGCGCCCCTACCACGCTGCGCTGTCGCAGGCCATCCGCTGGTGTGTGGGGCGTTTCGGCGGGGTCTGGCACATCAACCTGCACTCCATGCCCAGCGATGTCTACCAGCGCCTGGGCACGCCCGAGAAGACCCTGGCCGACTTTGTCCTGGGCGACCGGGATGGCACGACCTGCGATCCGGACTTCATCCGCCTGATTGGCGAGACCTTGCAGGCCCAGGGCTACAGCGTGGCCTACAACGAGCCGTACAAGGGCGTGGCCCTGATCGGCCGCATCGGCCAGCCGCATCTGCACCGCCACAGCCTGCAGATCGAGATCAACCGCCGCATCTACCTGGACGAGGACACGCGCCTACCCAGCGCCGGCTTTGCCCAGGTGCAGCAGCACCTGCAGCAGTTGATGCCGGTGGTGGCCGAGCACGTGCGCCAGCGCATGCGCCAGCTGTCGCGCGCCTGAGCCTGCGGGCTGGGCGGGGGCGATACCGCAGCCCGGAATGTCTGCCGTTCCGGCCTGCGGGTGAGGCGGTCGAACGCCCCGGGGTTTTCACGGATTTGACATGAATTTGTCACATTTCAGCCCCGCAGCACCGGGCTGGCTCCCTAGAATCCGCCCGCCATGCCTGTCGCCAGACGGCGGGCGGGCCATTCCACAACAAGGAGCATTGAATGAACACAACATGGCGTACATGCCTGGCCGCGGCCGCGTGCCTGGTGGCTGCGGTGGGGGCGCAGGCGCAGGCGCAGGACTTCCCCAGCAAGCCGATCCGCATCGTGATGGGTTTTCCGGCCGGCGGCCCGCTGGACCAGCACGCCCGCCTGCTGTCCGACAAGCTGCAGGCCGAGCTGGGCCAGCCCATCGTCATGGACTACAAGCCCGGTGCCGGCGGCACGCTGGGCGCGCAGGAGGTCATGAAGGCCGCGCCCGACGGGCACACGCTGATGATCGCCAACACCGGGGTGATGGTGATCAACCCCGCGCTCTACCCCAAGCTGCCCTACCAGACGCTGCGGGATTTCACGCCGATTGCGCGCACCGCCATGCAGCCGCTGGCGCTGCTGGTCAGCAACAACACCCCGGTCAAGACGCTGCCGGAGTTCATCAGCTATGCCAAGGCCCATCCGGGCAAGGTCAACTTCGGCTCGGCCGGCAACGGCGGCATCAGCCACCTGGTGCCCGAGATGTTCAAGTCCGCCACGGGCATCCAGATGGTGCACATCCCCTACAAGGGCAGCGCCCCTGCCTTCACCGACCTGATGGGCGGGCAGGTGCAGTTCATGGCCGAGAGCATTCCGCAGGCCGCGGCCTACCACAAGCAGGGCAAGGTGCGCGCGCTGGCCGTGACCAGCCGGGAGCGCAACCCGGCGCTGCCCGAGATCCCGACCGCCATCGAAAGCGGCCTCAAGGGCTTCGAAGTGGTCGGCTTCTACGGCTTCCTGGCCCCGGCCGGCACACCCAAGCCTGTGGTTGACCGCCTGAGCCAGGCCTTCCAGAAGGTGATGGAGAACCCCGAGCTGCGCGAGCGCATGGTCAGCCAGGGCGCCAACCCCGACTTCATGGGGTCCGAGACCTTTGCCAAGTTTCTTGCCGCCGAAATGCCCCGCTGGGCCGATGCGGTCAAGGCCTCGGGCACGAAGATGGACTGAGCGTGCTGCCCGCGCAGCGGGCTGCACCAACAGCAAGGCCTTCCCGCAGGGGAAGGCCTTTTTGGATGCCATGCTGGCGAACTCGATAGCGTTCAGCGCACGCTGTACGGGTGTTTCAGTGTGTTTTGTGCCTGAAATGCCCTGTCATAGAGCGCAAATAGCTCTCTTTTTTAGAGAGTGGCGCTGGTCTGGGCCGGGCTGAACAGGTCCACGCGGTCGGTGATGATGCCGTCCGTGCCCAGGTCGATCAGGCGCTGGGCGGCCCATTCGTCGTTCACGGTGTAGCTGCTGCAGCGCAGGCCGGCGCCGTGCACCTTGGCCACCAGCTCGGGGGTCCACAGCGCGTGGTGCAGCACCATGGCGTGGCAGTCCATGTCCAAGGCCACTTGCAGATCGGCGTCACCGGTGCCGTCGGCCAGCTTGTCCAGCAGCAGGCCGCGCGGGATGTGGGGTGCGGTCTCGCGCGCGCCCTGCAGGGACTCGGGCTTGAACGAGGTGAACAGCGGTGGCACGTCGCTGTGCGGCCAGATGCGCTGCATCAGTGTGCCGCAGGCGCGGCCGGTTTCCAGCTCCTGGCCGGGCGTGGGCTTGATCTCCACATTCAGGTGCAGGTGGTTGGCCAGGCACCAGCGCGCCAGGGCTTCCAGCGTGGGCAGGGCCTCGCCCGCGTAGGCGCGCGAGTGCCAGCTGCCAGCATCGAGCTGGGCGATCTGGCCCATGGTCAATGCGCCGCCGACGCCGTGGCCGTTGGTGGTGCGCTCCAGCGTGGCGTCGTGCATCAGGAACAGCACGCCATCGCTGCTGAGCTTGGCGTCGCACTCAAAAAAGCGGTAGCCGTGCTGCGCGCCCAGGCGGAAGGCGCTCAAGGTGTTTTCCGGTGCCAGCTTGCCGGCACCGCGGTGGGCCACCCAACGGGGGTAGGGCCAGGGTTTCAATGCAGTAGTCATCGTGGATTTGCGCCCCTAGAGACGTGAAAAAAGCGCCGTCAGCGTGGGCTGGGGCGCTTGGGAAAGCTTAGTGCAGAAGTCATTCCGCAGGCATGCACACGTGCATTCGGCGCGGCCACGCGCCTGAACGCTCAGGCGCGCTTGCCGGTTTCGGCGTCGAACCAGTGCAGACGGTCCTGGCGGGCCGAGATGCGGGCGGTCTCGCCGGGCTTGGGGAAGGGCTTGCCTTCTTCCACGCGCACGGTGACGTCCTCGTCACCCACCTTGCCGTACAGCAGGCGCTCGGCACCCAGCAGTTCCACGGTTTCCACGCGGAATTCCACGCCGCCGGTTTCCACCAGGTCGATGTGCTCGGGGCGGATGCCCAGGATCAGGCCGGGCTTGCCGTTGGGCGAGTGCTTGAGCAGGTTCATCGGGGGCGAGCCGATGAAGCCGGCCACGAAGGTCGAAGCAGGGGTGTGGTAGACCTCTTCGGGCGTGCCGAACTGTTCCACGTTGCCGCCGTTCATCACCACCATGCGCTGGGCCAGGGTCATGGCCTCGACCTGGTCGTGGGTCACGAACAGGCTGGTGATGCCCAGTTCGGCGTGCAGCTTCTGGATCTCGATGCGGGTCTGGCCGCGCAGCTTGGCGTCCAGGTTGGACAGGGGTTCGTCGAACAGGAACACCTGGGGCTGGCGCACGATGGCGCGGCCCATGGCCACGCGCTGGCGCTGGCCGCCGGACAGCTGGCGTGGCTTGCGGTCCAGCAGGTGGGACAGCTCCAGGATCTTGGCGGCCTTGTCCACGCGGCGCTTGATCTCGTCCTCGGGCACCTTGGCGAGCTTCAGGCCGTAGGCCATGTTCTCGTAGTTGCTCATGTGGGGGTAGAGCGCGTAGTTCTGGAACACCATGGCGATGTTGCGCTTGGCAGGTTCCAGGTCGTTGACCTTCTTGTCGCCGATGATCAGGTCACCACCGGTGATTTCTTCCAGGCCGGCAATCATGCGCAGCAGGGTGGACTTGCCGCAGCCCGAGGGGCCGACCAGCACGATGAATTCGCCGTCCTTGATGTCGACGTTCACGCCATGGATCACAGGCACGGCCGTCTTGCCGGTGCCGTAGCGCTTGACGATGTTCTTGAGAGAGATGGATGCCATAACAGTATTTCGTTGAATCGGTCAAAAGAGGGTGGATGCGGCAGCGGATTACTTTTCGGTATCCACCAGGCCTTTGACAAACCACTTTTGCATCAGGATCACGACCAAGGTCGGGGGCAGCATGGCCAGGATGGCAGTGGCCATCACGATGTTCCAGTCCACGGCGGCTTCACCGCCGGCCAGCATGCGCTTGATGCCGATCACCACGGGGTACATGTCTTCCGAGGTGGTCATCAGCAGCGGCCACAGGTACTGGTTCCAGCCGTAGATGAACTGGATCACGAACAGCGCAGCGATCGAGGTCTTGGACAAGGGCACCAGGATGTCCTTGAAAAAGCGCATGGCGCCGGCGCCGTCGATGCGGGCGGCCTCCACCAGCTCGTCCGGCACGGTCAGGAAGAACTGGCGGAACAGGAAGGTGGCGGTCGCCGAGGCGATCAGGGGCAGGGTCAGGCCTGCGTAGCTGTTGAGCAGGCCCAGGTCGGCCACGACCTTGTAGGTGGGCAGAATCCGCACTTCCACGGGCAGCATCAGCGTCAGGAAGATGGCCCAGAAGCACAGCATCTTGAAGGGGAAGCGGAAGTAGACGATGGCGAAGGCCGACAGCAGCGAGATGGCGATCTTGCCGAGGGTGATGACCATGGCCACCACGAAGCTCACCCACATCATGTGCACGACGTTGGTGTTGGAGCCCAGCTTGCCGGAGCCCAGCAGCGCTTCCTTGTAGTTGTCCCACATGTGGGCGCCGGGCAGCAGCGGCATGGGCGACTGCACGATGGCATCGGCCGTGTGGGTCGAGGCGATCAGCGCCAGGTACAGCGGAAAGGCGACGATCGCCACGCCGAGGATCAGGACGGCGTGCGAGATGAAGGTGAGCCAGGGATTGCGATCAACCATGATCAGTACTGCACTTTCTTTTCAACATAGCGGAACTGGATCACGGTCAGCACGACAACGATCAGCATCAGGATCACGGACTGGGCGGCCGAGCCACCGAGGTCCAGGGCCTTGAAGCCATCTTGGTACACCTTGTAGACCAGGATCGAGGTCGACTGGCCGGGACCGCCTTGCGTGGCCGCGTCGATGATGCCGAAGGTGTCGAAGAACGCGTACACGATGTTGATCACCAGCAGGAAGAAGGTGGTGGGCGACAGCAGGGGCAGCTGGATGTTCCAGAAACGGCGCCAGGGGCCGGCACCGTCAATCGAGGCAGCCTCGATCAGCGCCTTGGGGATCGATTGCAGGCCGGCCAGGAAGAACAGGAAGTTGTACGAGATCTGCTTCCACACCGACGTGATGACGATCAGGGCCATGGCCTGGTTCTCGTTCATCAGGTGGTTCCACTCGTAGCCGAGTTTGCCCAGGTAGTGGGTGATCACGCCGATGGAAGGCGAGAACATGAAGACCCACAGCACGCCGGCGATCACGGGCGCCACGGCGTAGGGCACGATCAGCAGGGTCTTGTAGACCATGGCGAAGCGGATGATGCGGTCGGCAAAGATCGCCAGACCCAGTGACACGGCGATCCCGACGCCTGCCACCAGCACCGAGAACACGGCGGTGCGCTGGAAGGAGTTCAGGTAGGTGGGGTCATCCAGCAGGTTGCGGAAGTTGTCCAATCCGACCCATTCGGTCGACATGCCGAACGCATCTTCCATCTGGAAAGACTGGAGCACGGCTTGGCCGGCTGGCCAGAAGAAGAAGATGCCGATGATGAGCAGCTGGGGCATGATCAGCGCCCAGGGCAGCCATCGGGAGCGGAAAAGTACGCGTTTTTCCATGATGGATCACAAAATAAAAAACCGCCGGAGCTGCATCAGCCGCGGAGGAGAGTGAGGGTCATCGAGGCGTGTCGCGTTGGAATCGCGTCAAAACGAACCAAGGCGAAACACTATGTGTATCGAATGAGCGCGTATTGTGCCTAGCTGTCAGCCGCTGCGCCAGAGACGCAGCGGCTGTTCCGTTGAAGTCAGAAGGGTATTAGCCCTTCTGTGGTCGCGGGTTACTTGCCGCCGTTGGCGCGCTCGAAGCGGGCCAGCAGTTCGTCACCACGCTTGACGATGTTGTCCAGCGCTTGCTTGCCGGATTGCTTGCCGGACCACACTTGTTCGAGTTCTTCGTCCTCGATGGTGCGGATCTGCACGTAGTTGCCCAGGCGGATGCCGCGCGAGTTGTCGGTCACCTTGCGGATCATCTGGTTCACGGCCACGTCGGTGCCGGGGTTCTTCTGGTAGAAGCCCGAAGCTTCGGTCATCTTGAAGGACTCCATGGTCACAGGCAGGTAGCCGGTGCGCTGGTGCGAAGCGGCCTGGATTTCAGGCTTGGACAGGAATTCGAAGAACTTGGCCACGCCCTTGTACTCGGGGGCCTTCTTGCCTGCCATCACCCACAGGGACGCACCACCGATCACGGTGTTCTGAGGTGCGCCCTTCACATCGGGGTAATAGGGAAGAGGGGCCAGGCCGTAGGCGAACTTGGCGTTCTTGGACACGTCGCCGTAGAAGCCGGACGAGGTCTGAATCATGGCGCACTCGCCAGCCGTGAACGAAGCCTGTGCGGTGGAAGCACGGCCCTTGTAGACGAACTCGCCATTCTTGGCGGCTTCACCCAGGTTCTCGATGTGCTTGACGTGCAGGGGTGAGTTGATCTTCAGGCGGGCCTTGTAGCCTTCCTTGCCCAGGCCGTTCTGGTGGGTGGCGAACTCCACGTTGTGCCAGGTGGAGAAGGACTCCAGTTGGGTCCAGCCTTGCCAGGCCAGGGTCATGGGGCAGCTGTGGCCGGATTCCTTCAGCTTCTTGGCTGCGGCGAACACTTCGGGCCAGGTCTTGGGGGCTACGTCGGCGTTCAGGCCGGCCTTCTTGAAGGCGTCCTTGTTGTAATAGAAGATGGTGGTCGAGCTGTTGAAGGGGAAGCTCAGCATCTGGCCGTTGGGGGCGGTGTAGTAACCGGCCACGGCGGGGATGTAGGCCGAGGGGTCGAACTTGGCGCCGGCATCGGCCATGACCTTGCCCACGGGCACGGTGGCGCCCTTGGAGGCCATCATGGTGGCGGTGCCCACTTCAAACACTTGCAGGATGTGGGGCGCATTGCCGGAACGGAAGGCAGCGATGGCGGCGGTCATGGATTCGTCATACACGCCCTTGAACGTGGGGACCACCTTGTATTCGCTCTGGCTTTCGTTGAACTGCTTGGCCAGATCGTTGACCCACTCGTTGTTCACGGCGGTCATCGAGTGCCACCACTGGATTTCAGTGGCTGCATTGGCTGCGCCCATGGCGGTGGCCGCGACGACGGCGGTCAGGGCGAAACGCTTGTATTGCATGGAAAACTCCTCAACGTGTAGAAATGTGTGCTGCCCATCCTAAGAATGAAGATGGCACTTTTATGACAGTCATACGGCCGGTGTAGGGCCAAATGACAGCCGCACGGTCCTTTGTACTCCACTTGCGTGGCAAACGCCGGTAGGTGGCCCGTGGCTGTGGCCGCATTCTAGAAGCCGGGCCTGCGCTGGTGAATGCGGGTATGCGCGAATTCTTTTCTTTTTTGATTATTTATTTTCGCAATTGTGGGATTTGCGTAGTGGTTCAAATCTGACGTGCCGCTGCGGTGGCGGCTGGGTCAGCGCGCCGAGAGGTCTCTGACACAGCCTCGGGGGTGGTGCCTAGGGGTGGCATAAAATTGGCCCCCCCATGACTCAGGGGCGCCGCTTGAGCGCCCGATCCGGTCCACGTCCATGAATGCACCGATTGCGCAGGCAATGCTGGAAACCAAGGTTGCCGAACCCGCCCGTCTCCGAGAGATTCCCTACAACTACACCTCGTTCTCCGACAAGGAAATTGTGATCCGCTTGTTGGGCACTTCGGCCTGGAGTGTGCTCAACCAGCTGCGTGAAGAGCGCCAGACCGGCCGCTCTGCCCGCATGCTGTACGAGGTGCTGGGCGACATGTGGGTGGTGCAGCGCAACCCCTACCTGCAGGACGACCTGCTGGACAACCCCGGGCGCCGCAAGCTCTTGGTCGATGCCTTGCAACACCGCATGGCCGAGGTCCACAAGCGCCGCATGCCACAGGATGACCCGCAACGCGATCATCTGGTGGGCGAGCTGATCGAGTCCGCCAACCGCGCCGTGGTTGAGTTTGACCGCATGTTCGTCGAGGCGGCCGAGCTGCGCCACCGCGTGCGCAAGACCCTGGGCAAGCTCACGCACAAGGACAACATCAAGTTTGACGGCCTGTCGCGCGTCAGCCATGTGACCGACGCCACCGACTGGCGTGTCGAATACCCCTTCGTGGTGCTGACCCCGGACACGGAAGTCGAGATGGCCGGTCTCGTCAAGGGCTGTATCGAGCTGGGTCTGACCATCATTCCGCGAGGGGGCGGTACCGGCTACACCGGTGGCGCGATTCCGCTGACCTGGCGCTCGGTGGTCATCAACACCGAAAAGCTGCAGGCCATCACCGAGGTGGAGTCGGTGGCACTGCCTGGCGTGGACCACCCCGTGCCCACGGTGTGGACGGAAGCCGGTGTGGTGACCCAGCGCGTGGCCGATGCGGCCGAGCGCGCGGGCTTCGTGTTCGCGGTGGACCCGACCTCGATCGAGGCGTCCTGCATCGGCGGCAACATCGCCATGAACGCCGGTGGCAAGAAGGCCGTGCTGTGGGGCACGGCACTGGACAACCTGGCCTCCTGGCGCATGGTCACCCCCGATGCCGAATGGCTGGAGGTGGTGCGCATTGGCCACAACCTGGGCAAGATCCACGATGCCGAGATGGCCAGCTTCGAGCTGCGCTACTTCGCGACCGACGGCAAGACGCCGCTGCGCACCGAGCGCCTGGACATTCCCGGTCAGAAGTTCCGCAAGGAAGGCCTGGGCAAGGACGTCACGGACAAATTCCTCTCCGGCTTGCCCGGGGTGCAGAAGGAAGGCACGGACGGCCTGATCACCAGCGCGCGCTGGATCGTGCACCGCATGCCCGAGCACACCCGCACCGTGTGCATGGAGTTCTTTGGCAACGCCAAGGATGCCGTGCCCTCGATCGTCGAGATCAAGGACTACATGTTCGAGGAGCAAAAACGCTCGGGCGTGCTGCTGGCCGGCCTGGAGCACCTGGACGACCGCTACCTGAAGGCCGTGGGCTATGCCACCAAGTCCAAGAAGGGCAACGGCGGCCTGCCCAAGATGGTGCTGATCGGCGACATCGTCGGTGACGACGCCGACGAAGTGGCGCGCGTGACCTCGGAAGTGGTGCGCATCGCCAATTCGCGCAACGGCGAAGGCTTTGTGGCCATCAGCGCCGAGGCGCGCAAGAAATTCTGGTTGGACCGCAAGCGTACGGCCGCCATCAGCCGCCACACCAACGCCTTCAAGATCAACGAGGACGTGGTGATCCCGCTGCCCCGCATGGCGGAGTACACGGACGGCATCGAGCGCATCAACATCGAGCTGAGCCTGCGCAACAAGCTCAAGTTCTGCGATGCCTTGCTGGCCTTCTTTGAAAAGGGCAATCTCCCGCTGGGCAAGCAGGACGATGCGGGTGAAATTCCCTCGGCCGAACTGCTGGAAGACCGGGTGCAACAGGCCATCGCGCTGGTGCAGGACGTGCGCGCCCTGTGGGCGGGCTGGCTGGCCGACGTGGCCACCCTGTTTCCGCAACTGCAGGACCACAGCCTGCGCGCCAGTTGGAAGACGCAGATCAAGGCGCCCCTGGCGCAGATCTTCAATGGCGACGCCTTCAAGCCCATCCTGGCCGAGACCGTCAAGATCCACCAGCAGGTCCTCAAGGGCCGTGTCTGGGTGGCACTGCACATGCACGCCGGTGACGGCAATGTGCACACCAACATCCCCGTCAATTCCGACGACTACGAGATGCTGCAGACCGCGCACGAAGCCGTGGCGCGCATCATGCAGCTGGCGCGCAGCCTGGACGGCGTGATCTCCGGTGAGCACGGCATCGGCATCACCAAGCTCGAATTTTTGAGCGATGAGGAGCTGCAGCCGTTCGCCGACTACAAGAAGCGCATCGATCCCCATGGCCGCTTCAACCGCGGCAAGCTGATCCGCGAAAAGAACGGTCTGGTGCCGGCCGAGTCGCCGCGCGACGCGCTGATGTACGCTGACCTGACTAACGCCTACACGCCCTCGTTCGGCCTGATGGGCCACGAGTCGCTGATCATGCAGCAAAGCGACATCGGCGCCATCGCTGATTCGGTCAAGGACTGCCTGCGCTGCGGCAAGTGCAAGCCCGTGTGCAACACGCACGTGCCCGGCGCCAACATGCTGTACAGCCCGCGCAACAAGATTCTGGCCACTTCGCTGCTGGTCGAGGCCTTCTTGTACGAGGAGCAGACGCGCCGCGGCGTGTCCATCAAGCACTGGCAGGAGTTTGAGGACGTGGCCGACCACTGCACGGTCTGCCACAAGTGCTTCACGCCCTGCCCGGTCAAGATCGACTTCGGCGATGTGACCATGAACATGCGCAACCTGCTGCGCAAGATGGGCAAGAAGAGCTTCAATCCCGGCAACAAGATGGCCATGGCCATGCTGAATGCCACCAACCCCGACACCATCAACCTGTTGCGCAAGGGCATGGTGGGCGTGGGCTTCAAGGCGCAGCGCCTGGCGTCCGACCTGCTGCACGCCGTGGCCAAGCCGCAGATGAAGCACCCACCGGCCTCGGTGGGCAAGCCACCGCTCAAGGAGCAGGTGATCCACTTCGTCAACAAGAAGCTGCCAGGCGGTCTGCCGACCAAGACGGCACGCGCGCTGTTGGACATCGAGAACAAGGACTACGTCCCCATCATCCGCGACCCCCAGGCGACGACGGCCGACACCGAGGCGGTGTTCTACTTCCCCGGTTGCGGCTCGGAGCGCCTGTACAGCCAGGTGGGCCTGGCCACCCAGGCCATGCTGTGGCATGCCGGCGTGCAGACGGTGCTGCCTCCGGGCTACCTGTGCTGCGGCTATCCGCAACGCGGCTCGGGCCAGTACGACGTGGCGGACAAGATGATCACGGACAACCGCGTGCTGTTCCACCGCGTGGCCAACACGCTGAACTACCTGGACATCAAGACCGTGGTGGTCAGCTGCGGCACCTGCTACGACCAGTTGCAGGGCTACGCCTTCGACAAGATCTTCCCGGGCTGCCGCATCATCGACATCCACGAGTACCTGCTGGAAAAGGGCATCACGCTGCCGGGCGCGGCGGAGGGGGCGCAGGGCGGCTACCTGTACCACGACCCCTGCCACAGCCCCATGAAGCAGCAGGATCCGATGAAGACCGTCAAGGCCCTGGTCGGCGATGGCGTGCTCAAGAGCGACCGCTGCTGCGGTGAATCCGGCACGCTGGGCGTGACGCGGCCTGACATCTCCACGCAGATCCGTTTCCGCAAGGAAACCGAGCTGCGCCAGGGTGAGGCTGAGCTGCGGGCCAACGGCTCCGTCGGTGCCAAGGACAACGTCAAGATCCTGACCAGCTGCCCCAGCTGCCTGCAAGGCCTGAGCCGCTACGGCAACGACCTGCAGAACGGTCTGCTGGAAGCCGACTACATCGTGGTCGAGATGGCCAAGCAGATCCTGGGCGAGAACTGGATGCCGGACTACGTGCAGCGCGCCAACGCCGGCGGCATCGAACGGGTGCTGCTGTGAGCGCGCCGTCCGCGGACTGCGTGCTGTGCCGCGAGGCGGGCGGCCTGCCCGTCTGGCAGGGCGCACAGCTGCGCGTCATCCGGGCGCAGGAGGAGGGCTTCCCGGCCTTCTACCGCGTGATCTGGACCGCGCATGCGGCCGAGCTGTCGGACCTGTCCGAGGTCGATCGCAACACCTGCATGGCCGTGGTGGCCGCGGTGGAGCGCGTGCTGCGCACCGAGCTGCAGCCCACCAAGATCAACCTGGCTGCCCTGGGCAACATGGTGCCGCACCTGCACTGGCATGTGATTGCGCGCCATGACTGGGACAGCCATTTCCCGGCGCCCGTCTGGGCAAACCCCTTGCGGGCGCGCGATTTGGCCCGCGAAGCACAATTGCAGGACGCACTCGCCGACTGCGATGCTGCCATCGCCCAGGCGCTGGCACGCTGGGCGTGATCACATTGATGTGAGCGGTTTGCGCTGACCATATCGCGACTTCAGCAGGTTTCAGGGCTGAAGTTGGCGTTTGGCAAGCGCAGGCAGCTATTGTTTTGATAGGTTGCATTCCATGGCAGACATGCCTCTTCCCCAATCGCTGACCGTGCACGCCGCCTCGCGCGTGCTGGAGGTCGGCTATTCCGACGGCCAGACCTTCCGCCTGCCCTTCGAGCTGCTGCGCGTGTATTCCCCCTCGGCCGAAGTGCAGGGCCATGGCCCGGGCCAGGAAGTGCTGCAGACCGGCAAGCGCGAAGTCGGCATCGACAACATCGAACAGGTGGGCAACTACGCCATCAAGCCGTTCTTCAGCGACGGCCATGAAAGCGGCCTGTTCACCTGGAACTACCTGTACGAGCTGGGCCAGAACCAGGACACCCTGTGGCGCGACTACCTGGCGCGCCTGGAGGCGGCCGGCGTGGACCGCGACACCCCCATGCCGCAGAAGTCCGGCGGCAGCTGCGGCACCGGCGGTGGTGCCAGCAGCGGTGGTGGCTGCGGCAGCGGCTCCTGCGGCTGCTGAAGCCCGGGGCGGCATGCCCTGCGCGCAACAAGTGCCGTCGCTGGGCTGGGATATTCCCTCGGTGGTGCTATATTTAAAGTAGCTGGAGACGACCGCTTGAAAAGCGTTTTCCCGGCACCAGATTTTGACTGCAGGCCTGCTATGCCCTGGGGGTGCACGGGGTTGTCGCTGTACCAGACGCAGCAGCCTGCTTACATTTCAAGCTTATGAGCAGCACACACTTTGGATTCCAGACGGTCGACGAAAAAGACAAGGCCAGTCGCGTGCGCGGCGTGTTCGACTCCGTGGCGTCCAAGTACGACGTCATGAACGACCTGATGTCCGGCGGACTGCACCGCGCCTGGAAGGCCTATACCGTGATGGTGGCCAACCTCAAAGAGGGCGACCAGGTGCTGGACATTGCCGGGGGCACGGGCGACTTGTCCATGGCGTTCTCCAAGAAGGTCGGCGCCAGTGGCACCGTGGTGCACACCGACATCAACGAAGCCATGCTGCGCGTTGGACGTGACCGCCTGACCGACAAGGGCATCTTCCTGCCCACGCTGGTGTGCGATGCGGAGAAGCTGCCCTTCCCCGACAACCATTTCAATCTGGTGAGTGTGGCCTTCGGCCTGCGCAACATGACGCACAAGGACGCCGCCCTCAAGGAAATGAACCGCGTGCTCAAGCCCGGCGGCAAGCTGCTGGTGCTCGAGTTTTCCAAGGTCGCCAAACCGCTGGAGAAGGTGTACGACTGGTACTCCTTCAACATCCTGCCCAAGATGGGCTCGATGGTGGCGGGCGACCCCGACAGCTACCGCTATCTGGCGGAATCCATCCGCATGCACCCGGGCCAGGAGGAGCTCAAGGCCCTGATGCAGCAGGCGGGCTTCGGGCACGTGGACTACCACAACATGTCGGCCGGCATCGTCGCGCTGCATGTCGGGATCAAATGCTGAACAGGGAGATGTCCCATGCATAACGTGTTTGCAGGTTTTGGTTAATCAACGGTTTATTCAAATTCAAGCGGAGATACAGCGATGAAGAAGGTGTGGGCAGTGACATTGGCGGCGGCATTGGTCGTCATGCATCCCCTGGCAGAAGCCAAGCGCATGGGCGGTGGCGGCTCGATCGGCAAGCAGTCCAGCAATGTGACGCAGCGCCAGGCGACGCCCCCAGCCACCCCGCCTGCCAGCCCCGCGCAGCAGCCTGCGCAGAACACCGCCGCTGCCAAACCCGCAACGCCCCCCGCGGCGGCTCCCGCAGCCGCCGCCAAGAAGCCCTGGGGCGCCATGCTCGGCGGCCTGGCTGCTGGCCTGGGCCTGGCCTGGCTGGCCCACAGCCTGGGCTTTGGCGAAGCCTTCGCCAACATGCTGATGTTCGGCCTGCTGGCCCTGGCTGTGATGGTGGTGGTCGGCATGGTGATGCGCGCCCGCGCCAACAAGAAGGCGGCGCCCGCGATGGCGGCGGCCTCGCCCTTCGCCTTTCAGGGTGCCGGTGCCCCGGTGACGCACGACAGCGTGGCCACACCGCCACAGTACAAGCCCCAGAACGTGGGCAATGACGCCTCGGCCCGTCCCTGGGAGCAGATCCCCGGTGCCAGCGGCAGCATGATCGGCTCCGGCCTGGGCACCGCAGCCTCGACCTGGAGCGTGCCTGCCGACTTCGACACCCAGGGTTTCCTGGAGGCGTCCAAGCGCAATTTCGTGACCCTGCAGGCGGCCTGGGACAAGGGTGACATCACCACCCTGCGTTCCATGATGACCGACAGCATGCTGGCCGAGATCAAGCACCAGCTGGAAGAGCGCGAAGCCCAGAGCGGCGGCGCCCTCAACCAGACCGACGTGGTCATGATCGATGCGCAGTTGCTGGGCATCGAGGACCTGGGCGATTCCTACATGGCCAGCGTGGAATTCTCCGGCCTGATCCGCGAAGAAGCCTCCGCCGGCCCCAACCCCTTCCGTGAAGTGTGGAACATGGCCAAGCCCAAGGACAACTCCAGCGGCTGGTTGGTAGCGGGTTTACAGGCCTTGGCCTAAAAAACTTGCGACTTCAGGAATAATCAGGGGACTATGGCAACACAGTCCCCTTTTTCTTTACTGAACGGCTTGGTGGAACGCGCGGTGCAGGCCGTGCAGCCGCCCAGCTGGCTCGTCCACGAAACCCAGCAGCGCATCGTGCTGTTTCTCAACCACGTGTTGATGCAGGAACGCGAGGCCATGGAGCGCCTGGTGCGGCAAAAGGGGCGCGTGGCCCGTGTGCAGTGGCGCAACTTCAACATGGCCCTGGTGGTGACCCCGGCCGGCCTGCTGAACCTGGCGGCCGAGGGCGCTCAGCCTGATCTGCAGCTGGAGATCACCGACAGCAACCCGCTGGCCCTGGCCCAGATGGCGCTGCGCGGCGACAAGCCAGCCTTGCGCATCCAGGGCGATGTGCAACTGGCGGCCGACATCAACTGGCTGGTTGACAACGTGCAGTGGGACGTCGAGGAAGACATGTCCCGCATCATCGGCGACGTGCCCGCACACACCCTGGCCAACCTGGGGCGCAGCATTGCCGGGGCGGTGCGCCAGTTTGTCGGCGGTCGCATGGGCCAAGGCGCTGCCGCCAGCGGCGCGGACCGGTTGTCGCAATGAGCCGCTTTTTCCGAGGCTGCACCATCATCTGGGTGGTGCTGCGCTACGGCCTGGATGAGCTGGTGCTCTCCAGCTTCCAGCACCCGTGGCTGCACCGCCTGCGCCGCGTGCTCACCATCGGCCGCAAGCTGGATGCGCCGCGCGGCCAGCGCCTGCGAGAGGCGCTGGAGCAGTTGGGCCCCATCTTCGTGAAGTTCGGTCAGGTGCTGTCCACGCGCAGCGACCTGATGCCGCCCGATGTGGCCGAGGAGCTGGCCAAGCTGCAGGACCGCGTGCCGCCGTTTGATTCGCAGATCGCCGTCGACACCATCGAACGCAATTTCCGCAAACCGCTGGACGAAATCTTCGTGCAGTTCGAGCGCACGCCGGTGGCCAGCGCTTCGATCGCCCAGGTGCACTTTGCCGTGACCCGCGACAAGCAGGGCGTGGAGCGCGAGGTGGCCGTCAAGGTGCTGCGCCCGGGCATGAAGACGGTGATCGACAAGGACCTGGCCCTGATGCACATGATGGCCGGCTGGGTGGAAAAGCTCTCGGCCGATGGCAAGCGCTTGAAGCCGCGCCAGGTGGTCGCCGAGTTTGACAACTACCTGCACGATGAGCTGGACCTGGTGCGCGAGGCCTCCAACGCGGCACAGCTGCGCCGCAACATGGAGGGCCTGGACCTGGTGCTGATCCCCGAGGTGTTCTGGGACTATTGCCATGCCGAGGTGATGGTGATGGAGCGCATGCACGGCGTGCCCATCAGCCAGACCGAGCGCCTGCGCGAAGCCGGGGTGGATATTCCGCAGCTGGCGCGTGACGGCGTGACCCTGTTCTTCACCCAGGTGTTCCGCGACGGGTTCTTTCACGCCGACATGCACCCGGGCAACATCATGGTCAGCCTGGCACCGGCCACCTTCGGGCGCTACATCTCGCTGGACTTCGGCATCGTCGGCACGCTGACCGAGTTCGACAAGGAATACCTGGCGCAGAACTTCCTGGCCTTCTTCCGCCGAGACTACAAGCGCGTGGCCGCCCTGCACATCGAAAGTGGCTGGGTGCCGGCGAGCACGCGCGTGGAAGAGCTGGAAGCGGCCATCCGCGCCGTGTGCGAGCCGTACTTTGACCGTCCGCTGGCCGAGATTTCGCTGGGCATGGTGCTGATGCGCCTGTTCCAGACCTCGCGCCGCTTCCAGGTCGAGATCCAGCCGCAGCTGGTGCTGCTGCAAAAGACGCTGCTCAATATCGAAGGCCTGGGCCGCCAGCTGGACCCGAACCTGGACCTGTGGAGCACGGCCAAGCCCTTCCTGGAAAAGTGGATGCTGGAGCAGATGGGGCCGCAGCGCTTCTGGCGCGAGCTGCAGGCCGAGGCCCCGCGCTACGCCAAGCTGATTCCGGAGCTGCCGCGCCTGGTGCACGCCGCGCTGCAGCGCCAACAGGCCGCGGACCCGGAACTGGTACAGGAGTTGCTTCGCGAGCAGCGGCGTACCAATCGTTTGCTGCAGGGGCTGGTGTACGGCGGGCTCGGGTTTGTACTAGGCATGCTGGCCATGCAAGTCCTTACGCGAATTCGGCTTTTCTGATCCGGCCTGCACGGGCGCCTGCTGCGTAAGCAGGTGCTCAGTTCAAGAAAAAAGGAGCGCTTAGCGCTTGTTCTGTTTGGCTTTCAATGTCATTTGATATTGAAAGCTAATCGGGGCAGGCGCCAGGCGCTCCTTTTTGTTTGTGGCCTGAAGCAGACAGCGCGCGATTTTTTCCGCGTGCGGACACAAGTGGTGTCCATAATCGCGCCTCAAATTTTTCCACAACCCTTTTCCTTTTCCCGGGGGGACCAGCCACCATGCTGATTACCTTTATCGCCGCGTACCTGTTGGTGTCGATCGGCATTGGCCTTTACGCAGCCCGCCGTGTGCACAACACGGCCGACTACGCCGTGGCTGGGCGCAACCTGCCGCTGTACATCGTGGTGGCGACCACGTTTGCGACCTGGTTCGGTTCGGAGCTGGTGCTGGGCGTGTCCGCGGTGTTCGTCGAGGAAGGTCTGGGAGGGGTGGTGGAGGACCCGTTTGGCGCGGGCATGTGTCTGATCCTGGTGGGCCTGTTCTTTGCCTACAAGCTGTACAAGAAAAACCTGATCACCATCGGTGACTACTACCGCCTGCGCTATGGCCGCGCCGTGGAGTTGCTGTGCTCCATCATCATCATCTTCAGCTACCTGGGCTGGGTGGCGGCGCAGGTGTCGGCGCTGGGTCTGGTGTTCCACCTGCTGACCGGTGGCGCCCTGTCGATCGTGGCGGGCATGGTGCTGGGCACCGTGATCGTGCTCATCTACACCTTGTTTGGCGGCATGTGGTCGGTGGCCATCACCGATCTGGTGCAGATGATCGTGATCTGCGTCGGCCTGCTGGCGATCGCCTGGTTTGCCGGCAACCTGGCCGGCGGCGCCGACAAGGTGATCGACTATGCCGTGACGGAGGGCAAGCTGCAGTTCTTCCCGCAGGATGCGGACCTGAAGACCTGGCTGTTCTTCTTTGCCGCGGCCATCACCATGATGCTGGGCTCCATCCCCCAGCAGGACGTGTTCCAGCGCGTGATGTCGTCCAAGGACGAGAACGTGGCGCGCCTGGGTCCCATCATCGGTGGCAGCCTGTACATCGTGTTCGCCTTCATCCCGATGTTCGTGGTGACGGCGGCCGTGCTGGTCATGCCCGAAGAGACCAAGGCCCTGATCGCGGACGATCCCCAGAAGATCCTGCCCACCCTGGTGATGGGCCACATGCCCGTGGTGCTGCAGATCGCCTTCTTCGGCGCGCTGCTGTCGGCCATCATGTCCACCGCCTCGGCCACCATGCTGGCGCCCTCGACGTCCTTCGTGGAGAACGTGCTGCGCAACATCAAGCCCGGCATGACCGACGCGCAGACCCTCAAGGCCATGCGCGTGACCGTGGTGGTCTTCACGCTGTGCGTGCTGGTCTATGCCATCAGCATGCAGGACAGCTCCATCTATGAAATGGTCGCCGGGGCCTACCAGGTGCCGCTGGTCGGTGCCTTCGTGCCCCTGGTCTGCGGCCTGTACTGGAAGCGCGCGACCACCCAGGGCGCCCTGCTGGCCGTGGTGTCCGGTCTGGGCGTGTGGCTGACCTTTGTCTTCATGCCCGGTTGGGGTGAGGCCTTCCCGCAGCAGCTGGCCGGCCTGCTGGGCGCGTTCGCCGGCATGGTGTTCGGCTCGCTGGCGCCCCAGTACATCGCCAACGAACACGAAGACGTGGTGCACTACCAGGGTTCCGCGGAGTAAGCGACCGGTGCCCCGGGCACCCATCGCTGGCGATGCACAGGGCGCTCAGGCGCCCTGTGTCGCGTCTGGGCAAGCGGGGCGTGGGCCTCACCCCAAAACAGGCCCGCCTATAATCGAGGGTTTTGCGAATTTCGCTTGATTGTTGTCTCGCACACGGAAACAGAAGCTATGCCGATTTATGCGTACAAGTGTGGCGCCTGTGGCCACTCCAAGGATGTGCTCCAGAAGATGTCGGATGCACCGTTGACCGATTGCCCGGCCTGTGGTGCCGCGGCCTTCTCCAAGCAATTGACCGCACCCGGCTTCCAGCTCAAGGGCACGGGCTGGTATGCCACCGACTTCAAGGGTGGAACCAGCAGCGCTGCGGCAGCGCCGGCCGCAGCTTGCGACAATGGCGGCAGCGCTTGCGCCGCCGCCGGCTGCCCTGCCGCCACCGAAGCCTAAACCCCCCTTTTTGTCTATGTCTGCTTTGCGCAAATGGCTGTTCACCGGCTTGCTGGTCCTGGTGCCCGGTGTGATCACCGTCTGGGTGCTGAACTGGATCATCAGCACGCTGGACCAAACGCTGTACCTGCTGCCGCAAGCCTGGCAGCCCGACCACCTGCTGGGCATGCACATCCCCGGCTTCGGCGTGCTGCTGACGCTGGCCGTGCTGCTGGTGATCGGTGCCATCGCCAGCAACTTCGTCGGCCGCAAGCTGGTGCAGTGGGGCGATGCGGTGATCACCCGCATCCCGGTGGTACGCTCCATCTATTCCAGCGTCAAGCAGGTGTCGGACACCGTGTTCTCGGACAGCGGCAACGCCTTCCGGACGGCGGTGCTGGTGCAATGGCCCCGCGAGGGGGTGTGGACCGTGGCCTTCATCACCGGCAATCCGGCGGGCGAGGTGGCCAGCTACCTGCGCGATGAATTCGTCAGCGTGTTCGTGCCGACCACGCCCAATCCGACCGGCGGCTACTTTGTGCTGATGCGCAAAAGTGACTGTGTGGAACTTGAAATGAGCGTGGACGCCGCGCTCAAGTACATCGTCTCCATGGGGGTGGTGGCTCCGCCACCGCTGCCCGTGCCCGACGAAGAACGATAAACTACCCTGAAAGCGCGTCCCCCAAGGGCGCAGGAAGATAGACCATGGCCATGCGCTCCGAATATTGCGGTCTTGTGACCGAAGCCCTGATGGGCCAAACCGTTACCCTGTGCGGCTGGGTGAATCGTCGCCGCGACCATGGTGGCGTGATCTTCATTGACCTGCGCGACCGCGAAGGCTATGTGCAGGTGGTGTGCGATCCGGACCGTCCCGAGATGTTCAAGGTGGCCGAAGACATCCGCAACGAGTTCTGCGTGCAGGTCAAGGGCATCGTGCGCGCACGCCCCGCCGGCACCACCAACGACAAGCTCAAGAGCGGCCAGATCGAAGTGCTGTGCCACGAGCTGAACGTGCTGAACGCCGCCGTGACCCCGCCCTTCCAGGTGGATGATGACAACCTGTCCGAAAACGTGCGCCTGACCAACCGCGTGATGGATCTGCGCCGCCCCGTGATGCAGCGCAACCTGATGCTGCGCTACAAGACCTCCATCCAGGTGCGCAACTTCCTGGACAAGCTGGGCTTCATCGACATCGAGACCCCCATGCTGGGCAAGTCCACGCCCGAAGGCGCCCGCGACTACCTGGTGCCCTCGCGCGTGCACGATGGCCAGTTCTTCGCGCTGCCCCAGTCGCCCCAGCTGTACAAGCAGATGCTGATGGTCTCGGGCTTTGACCGCTACTACCAGATCACCAAGTGCTTCCGCGACGAAGACCTGCGTGCCGACCGCCAGCCTGAATTCACCCAGATCGACTGCGAAACCTCGTTCCTGAACGAAGAGGAAATCCGCGCCATCTTCCAGCAGATGATCACCGAAGTGTTCAAGACCCAGCTGGGCGTGGACCTGGGCGAATTCCCCATCATGACCTACCAGGACGCGGCCTTCCGCTTCGGTTCGGACAAGCCCGATCTGCGCGTCAAGCTGGAGTTCACCGAGCTGACCGACGTCATGGCCGATGTGGACTTCAAGGTGTTCTCCACGCCCGCGACCACCAAGGGTGGCCGTGTGGTGGCCCTGCGCGTGCCCGGTGGCGCGCAGATCTCGCGCGGCGAGATCGACCAGTACACCGACTTCGTGAAGATCTACGGCGCCAAGGGCCTGGCCTGGATCAAGGTCAACGAAGTGGCCAAGGGCCGCGACGGCCTGCAGTCGCCCATCGTCAAGAACCTGCACGATGCCGCCATCGCTGAAATCCTGAAGCGCACCGCAGCACAAGACGGTGACCTGATCTTCTTTGGTGCCGACAAGGGCAAGATCGTCAACGACGCCATCGGCGCGCTGCGCCTGAAGATCGGCCACAGCGAATTCGGCAAGAAGAGCGGCCTGTTCGAAGATAAGTGGGCACCGCTGTGGGTGGTGGACTTCCCCATGTTCGAGCACGACGAAGAAGAAGACCGCTGGGTGGCCGTGCACCACCCCTTCACCTCCCCCAAGGACGGCCACGAAGAACTCATGGCGACCGATCCCGGCAAGTGCGTAGCCAAGGCCTACGACATGGTGCTCAACGGCTGGGAACTGGGCGGCGGCTCGGTGCGTATCCACCGCGCTGACGTGCAGGCCAAGGTCTTCGAAGCACTGAACATCACCCCCGAGCAGCAGCGTGCCAAGTTCGGCTACCTGCTGGACGCCCTGCAGTACGGCGCGCCCCCGCACGGTGGCCTGGCCTTCGGTCTGGACCGCCTGATCACGCTGATGACCGGCTCCGAGTCGATCCGCGACGTGATCGCCTTCCCCAAGACCCAGCGTGCGCAGGACCTGCTGACCCAGGCACCTTCGCCCGTGGACGAAAAGCAGCTGCGCGAGCTGCACATCCGCCTGCGCAACCCCGACGCCGTCAAGGCATCGTGATTCGATGGCTCTGAAATTCATAGCTGTTGGTGCTTGACAGAAAAGCGCTGAAGCCATGAAACGCTCCAAAAGCCTTTGCGGTGACGCAAAGGCTTTTTTGCATCCAGGGCCTGGCTTCCGGTGCGAAGATGCCGCCATGGTGTGCCAGCCCTACAAAATTCCACGCTCCGTGCTGGTCGTGATCTACACGCCGGATCTGCAGGTCTTGCTGCTGCGCCGTGCGCTGGGCAATGGCCTGGGGGCGGCTTTCTGGCAGTCCGTCACCGGCAGCCTGGATGCCGAGGACGAGCCTTGGGCGGCCGCGGCGGTGCGCGAGGTCCAGGAAGAGACCGGCATCGACGCCACGGCACCGGGCTGCCGCCTGCACGATTGGGAACTGGAGAACACCTACCCGATCTATCCCCAGTGGCTGCACCGCTACGCCCCGGGCGTGTGCATGAACACCGAGCGCGTGTTCGGGCTGGAGGTGGCGTCCTACACCCACGTCACCTTGAATCCCCGGGAGCACACCGCATTTGCTTGGCATGCTTGGCGTGAAGCGGCAGACCGCTGCTACGCCCCGTCGAATGCCGAAGCCATCCTCCATCTGCCTGCTTTTGTCGCTGCATGACGTTTGAGTTACCGACCCTGTCGCCGCTGTCACCGTCCACGCCGTCGGGCATCCTGCTGCCGCCGGAGCCGCGCATCCTGCGCGTGGCCACCTACAACATCCACAAGGGGGTGCAAGGCCTGGGGCCCACGCGCCGGCTGGAGATCCACAACCTGAGCCTGGCCGTGGAGCAACTGGATGCCGACATCGTCTGCCTGCAGGAAGTGCGCAAGATGAACCGCCGCGAGGCCCAGTACTTCGAGCGCTGGCCCGCCGTGGGCCAGGCCGAGTACCTGGCCCCCGAGGGCTATGAGGCGGTCTACCGCACCAATGCCGTGACCAAGGATGGCGAGCATGGCAATGCCCTGCTGTCGCGCTGGCCGGTGCGCGATGTCAAGCACCTGGACGTGTCGGACCACCGCTTCGAGCAGCGTGGCCTGCTGCATGCCGAGGTGGAGTTCCACGGCCGCGCCGTGCACACCGTGGTGGTGCACCTGGGGTTGATTGCTGGCAGCCGGGTGCGCCAGATCCAGCAACTGCACCAGTTCATCGAACGCGAGGTGCCGCCTGGCGCTCCCGTTGTGGTGGCCGGCGACTTCAACGACTGGGGCAACCACATCAAGCGCATGCTGGCGGGCTTCGGCCTGCACGAATACGAGGGCGACCGCAGCAGCTTCACCTACCCCTCACGCCTGCCGTTGGCGCAGCTGGACCATGTCTACGTGCGCGGGCTGGAACCCCTGAGTCTGGTGGTGCCGCAGGGCCGCATCTGGTGGCGCATGTCCGACCATTTGCCCCTGATTGCCGAGTTCAAACTCTGAGCCGATTGCTAATTCCATGGCGCCTGTCGGCCCGCTGATTCACTGTTACCATCCCGCCCATGTTTACAGATTTGCTTGCTGCATCCGATAAAAAGCCTGCTGGTGGAGACCCGCAGGGCACACCCATTTCCGTCAGGATTCGTGAGCGGGTGCAGGCAGCAGGGCGCAGTTTCAACGCCAACGACAACATCGCCGACTTCATCGAACCCGGCGAGATGGAGTTGCTGCTCGACGAGGTCGAGGCCAAGATGCAGGGCGTGCTGGACAGCATGGTCATCGACACCGCCAACGACCACAACAGCCAGGCCACGGCCCGCCGTGTGGCCAAGATGTACCTCAAGGAAGTGTTCGCCGGCCGCTACCACCAGCCGCCCAAGATCACCGAGTTCCCGAACGGCAAGCACCTGAACGAGCTGATGATCGTCGGCCCCATCACGGTGCGCAGCGCCTGCAGCCACCACCTGTGCCCCGTCATGGGCAAGGTGTGGATCGGCGTGATGCCCAACAAGCACACCAATGTGATCGGCCTGTCCAAGTACGCACGCCTGGTCGACTGGGTGCTGGGCCGCCCCCAGATCCAGGAGGAAGGCATCATCCAGCTGGCCGACCTGATCATGGAAAAAACCCGACCTGACGGCCTGGCCGTGGTCATGGAATGCTCGCATTTCTGCATGTCCTGGCGCGGTGTGCGCGAAAAGGACAGCAAGATGCTGAACTCGGTCATGCGCGGCGCCTTCCTCAAGGATCCCACGCTGCGCCGCGAGTTCTTGGCCCTGATCCCCGGGCGCCAGTAAGCGCGGTTTCCCCCTTCATTCCGGCTGCGTACCCCGCAGCCTTTTTCTTGCCTGCGCTCCGTGGGCACGGCGCCGCTGGCGCTGCCCCGGGTCCCTATGTCACTGCAAGCCTTCGCCCTGATTCTGTTGGCCGGCCTGATCCATGCCGGCTGGAACATTGCCGCCAAGAAAGCCGGCGGTGATGCGCGCTTCGCCTTCTTCAGCTCGTTGCTGCTGGTGCTGGTCTGGGCGCCCCTGGCCTGGTGGGTGGGCCACGATGTGGTGCTGCACTGGGGCTGGCAGGCCTGGGCCCTGGTGGCCGTCAGCGGGGTGCTGCACCTGGCGTATTACGTGATTTTGCTGCGCGGCTACCGCCATGCCGACCTGACCGTGGTCTATCCGCTGGCGCGCGGCAGCGGCCCGCTGATCAGCTCGCTGTTTGCCATCGTGGTGCTGGGCGAGGAGATCTCGCAGCTGGGCCTGCTGGGCGTGGCCGGCGTGGTGCTGGGCGTGTTCCTGATCGCCGGGGGGCCGGGCCTGCTGCGCGCGCGCCAGGACCCGGAGGCCCGCCTGCGGTTGCACCAGGGTCTGCTGTACGGCCTGCTGACCGGGGTGTTCATTGCGGCCTATACCGTGGTCGATGGCTATGGCGTCAAGGTGCTGCTGCTGTCCCCCATCCTGATCGACTACCTGGGCAGCTGCCTGCGTGTGCTGCTGCTGTCGCCTGTGGTGCTGCGCAACCTGCCCGAGGCCCGTGTGCTGTGGATGGTGCAGTGGCGCTGGGCGCTGCTGGTGGCCGTGGTCAGCCCGGTGGCCTATGTGCTGGTGCTGTTTGCCATGCAAAGCGCACCCATCTCGCACGTGGCGCCGGCGCGCGAGGTGTCCATGCTGTTCGCGGCCCTGATTGGTGGCCACCTGCTGCGGGAGGGCGACCGCCTGGTGCGCATGGTCGGGGCGGTGCTGATCGCCATGGGGGTGACGGCGCTGGGCCTGGGGTAAAGTGGCCCGCATGCTGCGATATGTTGTGAGTTGCAGCGGCGCGCTGCTGCTGTGGATGGGCCTGGAGGGCGCGCGTGCCGCGCCGGCGCCCTGGTACTGGTGGACCAGCAAGGTCGACGGCCAGCGCGTGTGCGCGCAGTTCATGCCGCGCCAGGGCTGGACGCAGGCGGAGGGGCCCTTCAACAACCCCCAGTGCCGTCCGCAGCGCCAGGTGCCACCGCGCTGACGCCGGTTGTGGCGCACGCGCGGCGCCTGCACAATGGCATTTTTTGCGAAGCGCCACACGGCGCCTGACACATGCCTGCTTGGGAAACATTGGTGGCTTTCTATGGCGCAGCCTTGCTGCTGTCGCTCAGCCCGGGACCGGACAACCTGTTTGTGCTGGTGCAGTCGGTGCAGCGCGGCTGGCGCGTGGGCCTGTGCGTGGTGCTGGGCCTGTGCCTGGGCGTGCTGGGCCACACGCTGGCGGTGGCGCTGGGCTTGGCGGCGGTGCTGGCCGCATCGCCCCTGGCCTTCACACTGTTGAAATGGTGCGGCGCGGCCTATCTGGCGTACCTGGCCTGGGGGGCCTTGCGGGCCCCGGCGCAGCGGTCCGCGCTGCCGCAGGTGCAGACGGCGCGCGCCGACCGCCTGGATGCGGCCCAGGCCTGGCGCCTGGTCGGGCGCGGGGTGGTGATGAACCTGACCAACCCCAAGGTGCTGATCTTCTTCCTGGCCTTTTTGCCGCAGTTTGCCGACCCGGCGCGCGGCAGCGTGGCCCTGCAGTTGCTGGTGCTGGGCGGGGTGTTTGTGCTGGCGGCGTTTCCGGTGTTCGCGGCCGTGGCGTGTTTTTCCGGCGTCTTCGGCCAGGTGCTGATGGGCTCGGCCCGCGCGCAGTGGTGGCTTAACCGCCTGACAGGCGTGGTCTTCCTGGGTCTGGCCGTGCGCCTGGCGACGGTGGACAAATAAAAACGGAGCGCTTTGCGCGCATAAAAAAAGGGCGTCAGAGTGTTTTTGCTCTGAAGCCCTTGTTCCATCAGCGCCAGGCGCTATGGTTGCTGGTGATTAGGATTTCTCCGACCAGTGCATCACCGACAGGTCGTTGACGAAAATCGGCATGTCCTTCCACAGCCCGCGCAGGTGCTTGTTGGCAATCGTCACCCACTGCGGCTGGTACAGGAAGCCATGCACCGCGTCGTTGGCCAGCAGGCGCTGGGCCTCGCCCAGCAGGCGCGCGCGGTCCGTGGGCTTGGGCGTGTGCTTGATCTTGTCGAACAGGTCGCGGAAGGCCTGCGAGTCGTAGGCCCAGTAGTAGTCGGGCTTGGCGAAGTTGCCCAGGTCGAAGGGCTCGACGTGGCTGATCATGGTCAGGTCGTACTGCTTGTTGCCGTAGGTGCCGGACAGCCACTGCGCCCATTCCACGTTCTGCAGCTTGACCTCGATGCCCACCTTGGCCAGCTGGGCGGCAATGATTTCACCGCCCTGGCGCGCGTACGGTGCGGGGGGCAGCGTCATGTTCAGCTTCAGCGGCAGCTTCACGCCGGCCTCGGCCAGCAGGGCCTTGGCCTTGTCGAGGTTGTGCGGGTTGATGCCGGTGGTGTCCACATAGCCAAAGGCGCCGGGCACGTAGTGGCTGCCAATCGGCACGCCATAGCCCTCGGCGGCACCTTCGATGATGGCCTTGCGGTCCAGGGCGGCGGCAATCGCCTTGCGCACGCGCACATCGTTGAGCGGCTTGCGGCCGTTGTTGATGGCCAGGATGGTCTTGGCGCGCGAGCCGCTGACCAGGACCTGGAAGCGCCCGTCCTTCTCGAACTGGGGCACGCTGCGCGGTGTGGCACGCGGGAAGGCGTCCACATCGCCGGCCAGCAGGGCAGCGACCTGGGCGGCCGCATCGGGGATGAAGCGGAAGGTGGCGCGGCGGATGCGGATCTTGGCCGGATCGCGGTACTGCGGCCAGGCCACCAGGGTGATGGAGGCGCCCTTTTGCCACATGCCCAGGCGGTAGGGGCCGGTGCCCACAGGCTTGGTGGCGTTGGTGGGGGCGCTCTTGGGCTCGACGATGATGGAGGTGCCCTGGCCCAGCACGAACAGGAAGTCGGGGTCGATGTCCTCGGTGACCAGCTCGACCGTGTGTGGATCGATCACCCGCACCTGCAGGTTAGCAAAGCTGCGCTTGTCCTTGTTGGTGCTCTTTTCGCCACCGGCGCGCTCGAACGAGAACTTCACGGCCAGCGCGTCGAAGACTTCGCCGTTGTGGAAGCGCACGCCCTTGCGCAGGCGGAAGGTGTAGGTCTTGAGGTCGTGCGAGACCTCCCAGCTTTCGGCCAGCAGCGGCGAGACGCTGCCGTCGGGGTTGATCTTGGTGAGGGTCTCGTAGATGTTGTACTGCGTGATCTCGGCGATCGACGAGGAGGCGCTGGCCGTGGGGTCGAGCACCGGCGGCTCCAGCGCCAGCGCCAGCGTCACCGTGTCTTTCTTGGCTTGCGCCCAGCTGCCCATGGGCATGAGCGTGGTCAGGCTGGCAAGCGCGCCAGAGGCAAGCAAACTGCGGCGGTGGATCATGGTGGCGGGTCTCCGGGGGGCTTCTGGGTATCGGGTCAACAAGCTGGCGGGCCGGGGTGGCCCGGCCAAGCAATGCGCGTTTTTACACCAAGTTGGACGGGGCTTTGGCCCGCAACTGGCGCAGGGCCCGCGCGCGGCCCGGGGCAATCTGGGGCACGGCGTTCACCAGCGTCTGGGTGTAGGGGTGGCGCGCCTGCGTGAACAGCTGGTGGGGCGTGCCGCGCTCGACCACCTGGCCTTGCTGCATGACCAGCACTTCATCGCACAGGTGGTTGACCACGGCCAGGTCGTGGCTGATGAGCAGGTAGGTCATGCCAAAGCGCTGCTGCAGGTCCAGCAGCAGGTTCAGCACCTGGGCCTGGATGGAGACATCCAGCGCGCTGAGCGGTTCGTCGGCGACGATGAGCTTGGGCCGCGTGATCAGGGCCCGGGCAATCGCAATCCGCTGGCGCTGGCCGCCCGAGAATTCGTGTGGGTACTTGTCCAGGTCGTGCGGGTGCAGGCCCACCTGGGCCAGCACCTCGGCGGCCCGTTCGCGCTGCTCCAGGCGGTTGGTGTTGGCCTGGGCGCTCAGGGGTTCGGCCACGATCCGCGCCACGGTCATGCGCGGGTCTAGCGAGCCGTAGGGGTCCTGGAACACCATCTGAAAGTCACGCCGCAGCGCGCGCAGGGCCGGGCGGGGCAGGCGGTGCAGGTCCTGGCCTTCAAACAGCACCTGGCCGCTGCTGGGGCTGTCCAGCGCCATTGCCAGGCGCGCCAGCGTGGATTTGCCACAGCCGGATTCGCCGACGATGCCGACATTGCGCCCGCTGTACACCGTCACATCCACGCCGTGCAGGGCCTGCACCAGGGGGGCGGGCTGCCACAGCTGGCGCCGCGGCAGGCGGTAGGTCTTGCTGACGTCCTGCAGCTGCAGCAGCGGCGGGCGCAGGTTGTCGGGGGTCATTGCCAGGCCTCCGTGTTGCCGGGGCGCATGGCTTGCGGGCGCAGGCAGCGCACCTGGTGCACGCCCAGGCTGCTGTATTCGGCCTCCTGCGGCTGGAAGCTGGGAATGCCCACCCGCTGCGGGCGCTCCTCGAAGCAGCGGGCCTCGGTGAATGGGCAGCGGCCGGCAAAGGTGCAGCCGCGCGGCAGATCGGGCAGGGCGGGCACGTTGCCGGCGATGGTGAACAGCGCATACGGCTGGCCACTGGGCTGGCGCGCGGCATCCAGGCGCGGGCGGGCCGCCATCAGCCCGCGGGTGTAGGGGTGGGCCATGTGGCGGAAGATGGCCGCCGTGGGCCCGCTTTCGACGATCTGCCCGCCGTACATGACCAGCATGTCGTCCACGTTCTGCGAGATCACGCCCAGGTCGTGCGAGATCAGGATCAGCGCCATGTCGCGCTCGGCCACCAGGTCGTTGATCAGGTCCAGGATCTGCTGCTGCACCGTCACGTCCAGGGCTGTGGTGGGTTCGTCGGCGATCAGCAGGTCCGGCTGGCAGGCCAGGGCCATGGCGATCGTGATGCGCTGGCGCTGACCGCCGGAGAACTGGTGCGGGTAGTCGTGCACGCGCACCGAGGGCTCGGGGATGCCCACGCGCTCCAGCAGGCCGGTGGCGGCCTTCAGGGCTTCGCGCGGCGCCAGGCCCAGGTGGCGCACCATGGGTTCCGCCACCTGGCGGCCGATGGTGTGCACCGGATTGAGGGCGGTCATGGGTTCCTGGAACACCATGGCCATGCGGTTGCCGCGCAGCGCCTGCCACTGGCGCTCGGTGCTGCCCAGTAGCTCCTGGCCTTCCCACTGCAGGCTACCGGTCACGCTGGCTTGCTGGGGCTGCAGGCCCATCAGCGTCATCGCGGTCAGCGATTTACCGCTGCCGGATTCCCCGATCAGGCCCAGGGCACCGCCGCGTTCCAGCTTGAACGAGAGGTGGCGCAGCGCCTGCACGCTGCGGCCGGAGCTGCGCAGAAAGAGGTTGAGGCCGGTGACTTCAAGCAAGGGCATGGCGGGGCTCACTGGCGCTGGCGGGACAGGCGCGGATCCAGCAGGTCGCGCAGGCCATCGCCCAGCAGGTTCAGGCCCAGCACGGCCAGGGCAATCGCTGCGCCGGGAAAGACGGCCAGCAGCGGCGCCTGGAACATCAGGGTCTGGGCATCGCTGAGCATGCGCCCCCAGGATGGCTGCGGCGGCTGGGTACCCAGGCCCAGGTAGGATAGGGCGGCCTCGGCCAGGATGGCCAGGGCGAACTGGATGGTGGCCTGCACCACCAGCACGCCCAGGATGTTGGGCAGCACATGCTGCATGGTGATGCTCAGGCGGTGCTTGCCGCAGGCGCGCGCCGCCATCACGTACTCGCGCGCCCAGATGGCGTTCGCCGAGGCCCGGGTGATGCGCGCGAAGGTGGGAATGTTGAAGATGCCGATGGCGACGATGGCGTTGACCATGCCCGGGCCGAACACCGCCGTCATCATGATGGCCGACAGGATGGCGGGAAAAGCGAAGGTGAAGTCCGACAGCCGCATGATGAGCTCTTCGGTCCAGCCACGCAGGGCCGAGGCCAGCAGACCCAGGGCCACGCCACAGACCAGGCCGATGCCCACGGCCACCAGGCCCACGGCGATCGAGCTGCGCGCCCCGACCATGATCTGCGACAGCACATCGCGGCCAAAGGCATCGGTGCCCATCCAGAACTGGGCGCTGGGCGCCAGCAGCTTGGCGTCCAGGTTCATCTCATAGGGGCTCCACGGTGTCCAAACGAAGGACAGCAGGGCGGTGGCTATCAGGGCTAGCGTCAGTGCGGCGCCCACCACCAGGCTGGGATGGCGCAGCGCGCGCTGTGGCCAGGCGGCGGTGGCGCTCATAGGTCGCTGGCCTTCACGCGCGGATCGATGGCCGCGTACAGCACGTCCACCACGAAGTTGACCACGATGACCATGGCAGCCACCAGCATCACGCAGTTGCGCACCACGATGAGGTCGCGGTTGGCGATGGACTGGAAGATCAGCCGGCCCAGGCCGGGCAGGTAGAACACGTTCTCCACCACGATGGTGCCGGCCAGCAGGTTGGCAAACTGCAGCCCCATGACGGTGACCACCGGAATCATGGCATTGCGCAGCACATGACCCCAGAGCACGGCGCGCTGGCTCAGGCCCTTGGCGCGCGCGGTGCGCACGAAGTCTTCGCGCAGCACCTCCAGCACGGCCGAGCGTGTGATGCGGGCCAGGATGGCGGCCTGCACCACGGCCAGAGCGATGGCGGGCAGCAGCAGGGCTTGCAGCGCGGGCCAGAAGCCGCCGCCCATCTCGGCGCTCCAGCCGGGAAACCCGCCGGCCGAGAACCACTGCAGCTTCACGGAAAACAGCAGGATCAGCAGGATGGCAAACCAGAAGTTGGGGATGGCAATGCCCAGCTGGGCCAGGCCCATGGTGCCGATGTCGCCCAGCTTGTTGTGCTGGGAGGCGGCATACACACCCGCCAGCAAGGCCAGCACGGTGGTCAGGGCCATGGCCAGGATGGCCAGCGGCAGGGTCAGCGCCAGGCGCTCCCCCACTAGCTCCCACACGGGCGAGCCATAGGCATAGCTGTTGCCCAGGTCGCCGGTGAAAAAGCACAGCACCCAGTGGGCGTAGCGCTGCAGCGCGGGCTGGTGCAGGCCCAGTTGCTCGGCCATGGCAGCCACGGCCTCGGGATCGGCATCGGGGCCCATCAGCACCTGGGCGGCGTTGCCCGGCAAGACCTCCAGCACGGCAAACACCACGACCGATGCCCCGAGCAGGGTGGCAATCAGCGTGAGCAGGCGTTTGGCGAGGAAAACACTCATGAAGGCAAGGCAGGCGAGGGGCGCGGGCCCCGAGCATAGCGGCAAATCCCACAGTGCAAAGCATGGACGTAGTGACCCCCTGCACGGCACTGGGGACAGGCGCGGGATAATCGGTGCATGTTGCCTGAGTTGACCCCCCCCGACCCCTGGGCCGCCGTGCGGGCCGAACTGTGCCCAGGAGGCGTGCCATGGCACTGATGATCACGGAAGAGTGCATCAATTGCGATGTCTGCGAGCCTGAGTGCCCCAACGATGCCATCTTCATGGGCGAGTTGATCTATGAGATCGACCCGCACAAGTGCACCGAATGCGTGGGCCACTTTGACGAGCCACAGTGCATGCAGGTCTGCCCGGTCTCCTGCATTCCGGTCAACCCGGATTTTGTTGAAAGCCGCGACAGCCTGCTGCAGAAGTTCGAGCGCCTGCAGGCGCAAGCGCAGAAGATCTGACCTAGAAAATATCGGTCAAAATAGCTGCTAACGCTTGACAGTCAAGCGTCAGCAGCTATTTTTTTATTCCTTGATCGCTGGCGCACCGGCAGCGTCGTCGGGCGCCGGTTTGCGCGGTGGCTTGGGACGCGGTGGCTTGTTGGTGTTGATCTGGGCGATGGCTTTGTCCATCTCGCCGGCCACCAGCAGGGGCCAGGCCTTGAGGCTGCGGTCCAGTTGCTCGTGGATGGCCTGCCACTGGTCCTGGGGCGGCTTGCGCAGGACCCAGCCCGAGACCTCGCCCTTTTGCCCCGGGTGGCCGATGCCGACGCGCAGGCGCCAGTAGTCGGGGCTGCCCAGCTGGGCGTGGATGTCGCGCAGGCCGTTGTGGCCGCCGTGGCTGCCGCCTTGCTTGAGCTTGATCTGGCCGGGCTCGAAATCCAGCTCGTCATGCACCACCAGCACCTCTTCGGGCTTGATCTTGAAAAAGCGCGCCAGGGCCCCCACCGATTTGCCCGACAGGTTCATGAAGGTCTGCGGCTGCAGCAGCCACACCGTCTGCCCCTGGACGTTGGCGCGGGCCGCCAGCCCCCAGTAGCTGCGCTCGGGCTGCAGGTGCACCTTGAGTTCCCTCGCCAGCCCGTCGATCCACCAGAACCCGGCGTTGTGGCGTGTGTCTTCGTATTCCGGCCCCGGATTGCCCAGGCCCACAAACAGTTTGATCATGTGCGGATTATCCAATCAGGGCCGCGTGTGCCGCGCGGCCGTGCAAAACAAATGGCCCGCACAGGGCGGGCCATTGTTGGGGGACAGTCCGTCGGGACTGTCCGGCGCCAAGCGCAAGAATTACTTCTTGCCCTTCTTGGCGGGAGCGGCTGTGGCCACAGGTGCTGCCACGGCAGCTTCGGGCAGCTTCACAGCGACCAGCACGGGGTTCTTGTTGGAACCGCGGGCAATGATCTTCACGCCAGCAGGCGCCTTCACGGTTTGCAGACCGGGGATGATCTTCGAGGTCAGCTTGGATAGGTCCACAGTGATGAACTCGGGGGTCTTGGCGGGCGTAGCCAGCACGGACACTTCGGTGATCAGGGGGGTCACGGTGCCGTTTTCCACGGTCACGGCGGGCGATTGCTCAGCGCCTTCGTAACGCAGGGCCACCTTGGATTCGACCTTGGTGTTTTCGTCCACGCGCTGGAAGTCCACGTGCAGGATCGCGGGCTTGAAGGGGTGGTACTGCACGTCGCGCAGCACGGCCTTTACGACTTGACCGTCCAGGTCCAGATCCAGGATCGAAGTGTGGAAAGCTTCCTTCTTCAGAGCGTGGAACAGGGTGTTGTGATCGATTTCGATCTTTTGTGCGTCCTGACCAGCACCGAACAGGATGCCAGGGGTGTTGCCGGAAATACGCAGGCGGCGGCTCGCACCCGTACCTTGCAGATTGCGCGATGTTGCAGCGATTTGCATAACTAACTCCAATGTGAGTGGACCGCGACCAGTCCCACTCGGTTGATGACCAAAGCACAGGCTTTGGAAGAAACTCCGGAAAACGCAAGCCTCCCGAAGGAGGCTGTCACGGATCCCGAAGGAAAAACTTTAGTCCTGGAACAGGCTGCTCACCGAGTCACCGGTGGAGATGCGCTGGATGGTTTCCGCAAACAGCGGCGCCACGGACAGTTGGCGGATCTTGCTGCACGCCTGGGCGGCTGCGCTCAGAGGAATGGTGTTGGTCACCACGACTTCGTCGAGTGCCGAACCTTCGGTGATGCGCTGGATCGCAGGGCCGGAGAAGATGGGGTGTGTGCAATAGGCATACACGTTCTTCGCGCCGCGCTCCTTCAGTACTTCGGCAGCCTTCACCAGGGTGCCGGCGGTGTCGATCATGTCGTCCATGATGACGCAGTTGCGGCCATCAATGTCGCCAATCACGTGCATCACTTCGGACACGTTGGCCTTGGGGCGGCGCTTGTCGATGATCGCCAGATCGCAACCCAGTTGCTTGGCCAGTGCACGGGCACGCACCACGCCACCCACGTCCGGAGAGACCACGATCAGATCGTCGTACTTCTTCTGGTTCAGATCACCCAGCAGCACGGGCGAGGCGTAGATGTTGTCCACGGGAATGTCGAAGAAACCCTGGATCTGGTCCGCGTGCAAGTCCATGGTCAGCACGCGGTTGACACCAGCGGCTTGCAGCATGTTGGCCACCACCTTGGCCGTGATGGCCACACGCGTGGAGCGCACGCGGCGGTCCTGGCGGGCGTAGCCAAAGTAGGGGATGACGGCGCAGATGCTTTGTGCCGAGGCACGCTTCAGCGCATCGACCATCACCAGCAACTCCATCAGGTTGTCGTTGGTGGGGGCGCAGGTGGGCTGCACCACGAACACGTCGCGGGTACGAACGTTTTGCTTGATTTCTACGGTGACTTCACCGTCGGAAAAACGACCAACATCGGCCGCGCCCAGAGACGTGCCGAGATGCTTGGCGATTTCTTCGGCCATGCCACGGTTGGCATTGCCCGTAAAAACCACGAATTCAGAATTGTTGGATTGCATGAGCTTCCCAGTATTGGGTTTGCTTGAACGCATAAAGATATTTGGCAGGGGAGGAAGGACTCGAACCCTCGCATGCCGGAATCAAAATCCGGTGCCTTAACCAACTTGGCGACTCCCCTACACAGGTCAATTGTCGTTGATAACAACCAACCGGTAGCTTGACTACTCTGGTATCCAGTGAAACAAAGGATGTTTTTCCAGATTCTTGCAAATTTTGAATTGCCATCCGCGCGGTGCGTCTTGCAATTCAATGGCTTTGCTGGTTTGTGCAAACACTGCACTTCCTGAGCCAGTCATTGTAGCATGCAATCCCAGTGATTCCAGCAGCTGTCGCGCTTTTCTCACGTCGGGGCACAAGGCTTCAGCGACGGGCTGCAAGTCGTTATGGCCAAAACCGTAGTGATCTGCAGCAAAGTCTTCGATTCTAGCACGCTTTGTGTCGCGCGTCAGATTGGGCGCGGTGAAGATGCCTTGCGTATCCAGACCGGCTTGGGGCTTGACCACGATGAAGTCGCTGGTGGGCAGTTGTGCGGCACCAGTGAGCGGTGCGATGTGTTCGCCAATGCCTTCCACCCAGGCATTCTGTCCATGGATGAAAAACGGCACATCGGCACCCAGGCGTTCACCAATCCGGGACAGTTCGGTGCGCGAGAGCTGCAGGTTCCACAGGCGATTGAGGGCAACCAGGGTGCTGGCCGCATCCGACGATCCCCCGCCCATCCCCGCCTGGGCCGGGATGTGCTTGTCGATCGCAATCCGCACACCCTGGGTGCAGCCTGTGGCGGCTTGCAGCGCCTGGGCGGCGCGGGTGCACAGGTCGTCGGCCGGAAGCGGTGGGGCCTCGGGGTTCAGGTCCTGGCGGGAGATCTGGGCACTGTGCGTGCGCTCGAAATGCAAACGATCTTGCCAGTCGATGAGCATGAACACCGACTGCAGCAGGTGGTAGCCATCGGCCCTGCGCCCCGTGATGTGCAGGAACAGGTTCAGTTTGGCGGGGGCCGGCACGTCATAGAAGGTGTGCATGGAGAGTGGCGCAGAAAAGTGTCGCGAAAGAGGGCCTGCCTCTTGGCTTATTCGGGTGCTTGCAGCAGCAGTTGCAAGGTGGCCGTGGGTGGCGGGCTCAGGCGCTGCGCCGTGATGCGGCCTTGTGCATAGCGGCTGAGGTCCACCTGCCAGCCTGGTGCGCTGGTCTGGAGGCCGCGCAGCCAGCCGAACAGGGCCTCCAGGGGCAGCGGTGTGCCCAGGCTGCGCTCCAGCAGCTCTTGTAGCGACGTCGATTCGGTGATGCGGTCCCCTTGCTGCAGGGATGCCACACCCGGTTGCCACTCCAGCTTGGCAATCTGTGAGCCCAGGGGATTGAAAATGTCCAGCCTGCCGTTGTCCGGCGTGCCTTGCAGATGGAAAGAGGCGCTGAAGGAGCGCTCCGGAGCCAGCGGGTCGTGCACCTGCAGGCCCATGCGGCCTGCCCAGGCTTGCTGCTGCGGGCCGGACGCGGCGGGCGGCGGCGGGGTGCTGCAGCCGGCGAGCACCAACATGGCACCCAGGGCCAGCATGCGGGCGCGCCCTGCCAGGGGATGGGAAAGAACGGACATGGTGGGGCGCGGCATCAGGGCGTGACTTGCAGGCGTTCCAAGGTGGCGCGCAAGGTTTCGTTGTCGGCATCGCGCCGTTGCGCCTGGTGCCAGATGGTGCGTGCACGGTTGTGCTGGCCCAGGGTCCATAGCACTTCGCCCAGGTGAGCGGCAATCTCCACATCGTCACGCACTGCGTAGGCCTTTTCTAGCAGCGCCAGTGCCTGCGCGTGGTTGCCGGCACGGAACTCCAGCCACGCCAGGCTGTCGGTGATGAAGGGGTCCTCGGGGGCGTGGGACAGGGCGGTTTCAATCAGCTTGCGGGCTTCCGGCAGTCGAATGCCGCGGTCGGCCCAGGAGTAGCCCAGCGCGTTGTAGGCGTGGTAGTGGTCGGGGTGCTGCGCGATCAGGTCGAGCAGGATCTTCTCCATCACCTCCAGCTTGCCGGCACGCTCGGCCAGGATCGCAGTTTCGTAGGCAATGTCGGCGTTCCTAGGCGATTGTTCGTACAGGGTGCGTTGCAGCAGGTAGGCTTCTTGGGGCGCGCCGTTGTCCCGCAGCAGGGTCACTTCGGCCCGGCGTTTTTGCATTTCCTGTTCATCGCCATTCGCGGGAACGGCACGGATCAAAGCGCGGCCCTGAGCCAGCTTGCCCTGTTTGGCCAGGGCCTGTGCCTTGAGGCTTTGTACCGTCAGCGTTTGAGCCTCTTCCGGCACCTTGTCCATCCATGTCAGCGCCTGGGGGTAGTCTTTCTGCTGCAGCGAAATGCGCCCGCCCAGCACATAGGCCTGGGTGAGTGCATGCGTGCGCGGCGCTTCGTTCGGGATCTGGAGCAGCAGGCTTTCCAGGCGTCGCAGCGCCTGCTGCGCCTGCGGCCAGGCCGCGCGCTGGGCATGCAGGCTGGCCTGGGCCATCCAGGCATCGGTCATGTCGGGCTGTGCCTTGAGCAGGGGCGTCAGCTGCTTTTGCGCATCTTCCAGGCGCTGCTGCTCCATGAGTACGCGCACATAGGCCATCTGTATGGTCGGTGCGGGCTGGTGCTGCATGTAATCCTGGACCATTGGCTCGACGGACAGGCTGCCGGTTTCGAGCAGTTCCAGCGCCAGCAGTGCCGTGGCGCCATTGCGTCGGCCGAGGTCATAGGCCTGTTCCAGGGCCTGCAGTGCCAGGTCCTTCTGGCCGGCCACCAGGCGCAGATGGCCAATCGTGGCCCAGGCTGCAGACCCCAGGGCGGGGTCCTTTACATCGGGCTGCAACGCTTGCTCGACCACGCTGGCTGCCATGGCCTTGTCGCTGGCACGGCTGTACAGCTGGGCAATCGCCAGATAAGTGGCGGGTTTGGAGGCTGCGGGGGTCCAGGCGACTTCGCGGGCCAGGTACTCCTGGGATTCGGAGACGCGATTGAGCATCAGCAAAATCTGGAGCATGTAGCGGTTGGCGTCGCGCGACTGCGGAAAGGCCTTGTACCACTCGTTGGCAACGATCAGCGCACGCTGACCCGAGCGGGATTGCAGGGCCAGTTCGGCGGCCCGCTGGTACAGCTGTGGCGACTGGGTCTGGCGGGCCGCATCCATGAACAGCGCAATCGCATTGGTGGCATCGCCCTGGGAGGCCGACATCTCTCCGACCAGCAGTTCATAGAACAGCTCCGCATCCAAGGCCGCGGCCAGGTCTGACGCCGATGGCTGGTCGGGCTGCGGCGCGGGGGAGGATTTTCCTTGAGCGTGAGCCGGCACTGTTCCAAGAACAAGGGCAGGGATCAGGGCCAAGTGCCAAGTGCGGAGTGTGAGAACCATCAACCCATAATAATCCAAGCATTTCCCCCCTGTGAATGAATTCGACAGATGCCAGAACTTCCTGAGGTTGAAGTCACGCGCCGCAGCTTCGCGTCGCAAATCGCCGGTGCCCAGGTGCTGTCGGTGACCCTGGGCAAACCCCTGCGCTGGCCGCTGGGGCGTGCACCGTCCAGCCTGGTGGGCGCCCGTGTGCAGCAGGTGCGCCGACGCGGCAAGTACCTGCTGATCGATCTGGACCGCGGCATGCTGATGGTGCACCTGGGCATGTCCGGCAGCTTGCGGTTCGCCACCCAGCTGCCCGCCGCACTGGGGCCGCACGAGCACTTCGACATGCAAACCGACCGGGGCACGCTGCGCCTGCATGATCCGCGGCGTTTCGGCGCCGTGATCGCCACGGACGGCGACGACGATCCGGTGGCGCGCAAGCTGCTCGACGGGCTGGGCATGGAGCCGCTGGATGTGCACCACTTCCGCTGGGAGTCGTTCCGGGATGGGCTGGCGCGCAGCCGCACGCCCATCAAGCCCTTGCTGCTGGGGGGCAAGCTGGTGGTGGGCGTTGGCAATATCTATGCCTCCGAGGTGTTGTTTGCCAGCCGGATTGCACCCACCACGCCGGGGCAGGCCATCAGCGCCGTCAAGGCCCGCCGTTTGTTCCAGGCGATTCGTGACATCCTGGCCCTGGCGGTCGAGCGCGGCGGCACCACGCTGCGTGATTTCTCGAACGCGGATGGGCTGCCGGGACACTTCCAGTTGCAAGCCAAGGTCTACGGCCGCGAAGGTCTGCCCTGTGTGCAGTGTGGCAGGCCGATTGCCTTGTTGCGCCAAGGGCAGCGCAGCACGTTCTATTGCCCGCACTGCCAGAAATCCTAGGCAAAAGGGTCACATTCACCGGGCTCCCCGCAGGCAGCCTGCAGGTATATTGCATGCAGGCAGCACACAGACGTTGCGAGAGGGGATGATCGTGGGCCTTTCATTCGGCGAGCAATTTGATCGTTTTGGCCAATGGCGCAAGGGGTTTGCCGCTCAGATGGCCAGTTTCCGGGATTGGCTGGCGGCCCAGGACCTGCTGGATGCCGCCGTGCAGGACCACCTGCTGCGCCTGGAGCATCTGCTGCGCGGTGACAAGGTCTGTGTGGCCTTTGTGGCAGAGTTCTCGCGCGGCAAGTCCGAGCTGATCAACGCCGTGTTCTTTGCCCACTATGGCCGGCGCATCATGCCGGCCACGCCAGGGCGCACCACCATGTGCCCGACCGAGCTGGGCTATGACCCGGCCTTGCCCCCCTGCCTGCGGCTGCTGCCGGTGGAGACCCGGGCGCAACCCTACAGCCTGGCGGAATGGCGCAGCCGGCCCTCGACCTGGGTGCAGTTGCCCATGGACGTGCACGACCCGGACCAGTTGGCCAGCACCCTGGCGCATGTGGCGCAGGTGTGCAAGGTGTCGGTGGAAGAGGCCAGGACCCTGGGCTTTTGGAGCGATGAGGCAGGGGTCGACAACCCCGTGCCCGATGAGCAGGGGCTGGTCGAGATTCCCAAATGGCGCCACGCCCTGTTGAACATGGCCCACCCGTTGCTTAAGCAGGGGCTGGTGATCGTCGACACGCCGGGCCTGAATGCCGTCGGCACCGAGCCGGAGCTGACCGTCAACCTGATCGCCCAGGCCCATGCCGTGGTGTTCCTGCTGGCGGCCGATGCGGGCGTGACCAAGTCGGACCTGGCCATCTGGCGCGAGCACCTGCTGCCCTGCCACCGCGAGGGAGATGCCCACCTGGTGGTGCTGAACAAGATCGACACCCTGTGGGGCAGTCTGGATTCGGGCACGGAAGTGCAGGCCCAGCTGAACCGCCAGCGTGCCCAGAGTGCGCAGATTCTGGGCATCGATCCGGCGCGCATCCTGCCGCTGTCGGCGCAGAAAGGCCTGATGGCCAAGATCGAGAGCAATGCCGCCCTGCTGCAGCGCAGCGGCCTGCCCTTGTTCGAGGACCTGCTGGCGCAGGGCATCCTGGCGCACCGCCAGAGCATCCTGCGCAACGTCGTGGGGGCGGGCGTGACCCAGTTGCAGGCCCAGGTGCAGCGCGCCATCCAGATCCGGCGCCGTGACCTGGACGAGCAGATGCTGGAGCTGCGCAGCCTGCGCGGCAAGAATGCCACGGTGATCCAGAGCATGCGCCAGCGCATCCAGCAGGAGCAGCGCACGTTCGAGGACAGCAGCGCCAAGATTTTGGCGGTGCGCACGGTGCACCTCAAGCTCATGAACCAGGCCTTCCAGCTGCTGGGCGCAACCTCGCTGCGGCGCGAGCTGGAGCAACTGGCCGGGGCACTGGAGCATTCCGGGCTGAAGCTGGGGGTGCGCAAGGTCTATGCGGCCACGTTCGAGAGCCTGCGCGGCCTGGGGCAGCAGGCCAAGGCCGCCGCCGGCGAAATCCAGACCATGCTCAGCGCCACGTTCAAGGAACTGAACACGGAGTACGGCTTCTCCCTGCAACTGCCTGGCGACTTGCAGCTGCACGACTTCGACCGCGAGCTGGCGCAGATTGAAGAGAGCTACCTGCAGTACCTGGGATTCGGCCATGCGCTCAAGCTGGCGAACCCGCTGTTTGGTCAGCGCATGGTCAAGGCCCTGGGCATGCGGCTGCGCACCCTGTTTGAGTCCGCAGCGAATGACCTGGATTTGTGGAGCAAAAGCGCCACCTCGCAGCTGGATGCACAATTGAAAGAGCGCAAACGCAGCTTTGCCCGCCGCATTGAGGCGGTGGACCGCATCAGCGAAGCGGCCAGCGGCCTGATGGAGCGGATTGCCGAGATCGAGTCGGCGGAGCAGCAGCTCACCGCGCTGGAGCAGCGGTTGGCGCAGTGGATGCAGCAACTGCTGCAGCCGCCCGAGCCAGAGCTCGCACTGACTGATGCCCCGGCCGCCGGTGTCTGAGGCTGCGTGCGCCCTGTGGCTTTCGTTCTCTGACCTGTTGCTTTCCCTTGAATCCCCCTCTCCCTCCTATCGCCACGGACGTGGTCCGCTGGCAGGCCAGCCATGGCCGCAACCACCTGCCCTGGCAGCAGACCCGTGATCCGTACCGCGTCTGGCTGTCCGAAATCATGTTGCAGCAGACCCAGGTCAGCACGGTGCTGGGCTACTACGAGCGTTTCTTGCAGCGCTTCCCGGACGTTGCCAGCCTGGCGGCTGCGCCCCAGGACGATGTGATGGCGCTGTGGAGCGGCCTGGGCTACTACACCCGGGCGCGCAACCTGCACGCCTGTGCCCAGGCGGTGGTGCAACTGCATGGCGGGGCCTTCCCGCGCAGCGCGGCCGTGCTGGCCACGTTGCCGGGCATCGGCCGGTCCACGGCGGCGGCGATCGCCTCGTTCTGCTTTGGCGAGCGCGTGGCCATCCTGGATGCCAACGTCAAACGGGTGCTGACCCGGGTGCTGGCCTATGGCGAAGACCTGTCCAGCAGCCGCAACGAAAAGGCCTTGTGGACCCTGGCAGAAGACCTGCTGCCGACGCAGGAGCTGGCCAGCAGCATGCCGCGCTACACCCAGGGCCTGATGGATCTGGGCGCCACCGTGTGCCTGCCGCGCAACCCGTCCTGCCTGGTGTGTCCGTTGCAGCCGCATTGCCGCGCCGCACAGCAGGGCGCGCCGCAGGCCTACCCGGTCAAGACCCGCAAGACGCGGCGCAGCACCCAGTCCTGGTGGCTGCTGGTGCTACGCGATCCGCAAGGGCAGCTGTGGCTGCAGCGTCGCCCTGTCCAGGGTGGGGAGACCGGCATCTGGGCCGGGCTGTTCAGCCCGCCGGTGTTTGCCAGTGCCCCGGCGCTGGAGGCCGGCCTGGACACCCTGGCCTTGCGCGTGGCCCGGCGCGAGGACTGGCCGGCGCAGCTGCATGTGCTGACGCACCGCGACCTGTTCCTGCACCCGGTGGTGGTGGAGTTGGCCGAGGGCCGCCTGCCCCAGGACTCTGCAGAGCTGGGCGCCGGGCAGTGGCAGTCCGCGGCGGACTGGTTGCAGCAAGGCCTGCCGGCGCCTGTGCGCAAGCTGGTGGAGGCCCTCACCGCTGGTTAGCTTGCAGCGGCCGCCTGTGCCTGCGCAGTGGCAGCGGCGGTGCAGCGGTATAAAAAAAAGGAGCTGTCAGCGCTTGTTTTTCAAGGCATTCAAATACAAAAGTATTTGAACTGCTGGTGAATCGAGCGCAAGCAGCTCTCTTTTTTGTTTAGAGCAGCTGTGGCGCCTCGGGCACCGGAGCGGCTGCGGCCGGGCCGCGGCTGTCCATTTCGCGGTGGCGGCGCAGCGTGGTCCATTGCGCCTGGTAGCGCTGGGCCAGCTGTTCCACCAGGTAGACGGAGCGGTGCTGGCCGCCGGTGCAGCCGATGGCCACGGTGACGTAGCTGCGGTGGTTGGCGTTGAGGGCCGGCAGCCAGTGGTCCAGGAACTGGGCAATGTGCGTCTGCATCGCCGCCGCGTCGGGCTGCTGGCGCAGAAAGCGCTGCACCGGCTCATCCATGCCGGTCAGGGGGCGTAGCTCCAGGTCGTAATAGGGGTTGGGCAGCATGCGCACGTCGAACACGTAGTCGGCATCGACCGGGATGCCGTGCTTGAAGCCGAAGGACTGGAACACCAGCGTCATCTGGTTGGCGGGCGCCTGGATCAAGGCCTTGACGTAGCTTTGCAGCTGCGAGCCGCGGATGTTGCTGGTGTCGATCACGTGGGCGTACTCGCGCAGGTCGCCCAGCAGCTCGCGCTCCTGCTCGATGATCTCCACCAGGGCCTGGCGGCCGTCGGGCAGCTTGGACTGGGACAGTGGGTGGCGGCGCCGGGTCTCGGAGAAGCGGCGCACCAGGGTGCTGGTGGAGGCGTCCAGGAACAGCACGTGCAGGTGCACACCCGAGGCCTTGAGGCGCTGCAGCTTCTCCAGCTCGCGCGGCAGATCGGGCAGGCCTGCGGCACTGCGGGCGTCGATGGCGATCGCCACGCGGTTGCCATGGTGCACGTGCTGCAGGCGCACAAAGTCGGCCAGCAGCTCGGGCGGCAGGTTGTCCACGCAGTAGTAGCCCGCGTCTTCCAGGGCGTGGAGTGCGACCGACTTGCCGGAGCCCGACATGCCGGTGATCAGCACAATTTCCAAATCCGTCATAGCCTGCCTTTGCGTGATCGAGGGGTTTAGGGGGTGTGGGCGGCCTGTAGCAGCATCTCGCGGGCGTGGGCCATGGTGGTGTCGGAGATCTTTTCCCCGCCCAGCATGCGCGCAATCTCGCGCTCGCGCTGCGTGGCATCGGTGGGCGTGACCGAGCTGCTGGTCCCGGCCTTGTCACGCTTCTTGGCGACCACGTAGTGGTGGTCGGCACAGGCGGCCACCTGGGGCAGGTGGGTGACGGCCAGCACCTGGCGGTCGCGCCCCAGGGCGCGCATCAGCTTGCCCACGGTTTCGGCCACGGCGCCGCCGACGCCCGAATCCACCTCGTCAAAAATCAGCGTACCGGCCTGGCCCAGCTGGCTGGTGGTGACCGCAATCGCCAGCGACAGGCGGGACAGTTCGCCGCCCGAGGCCACTTTGCCGATCGGCTTGGGCGTGGCGCCCGGGTGGCCTGCCACCAGGAACTGCACGCTGTCCACGCCGTGGGGGCTGGGCTCGGTCAGCTTGTCCAGCTGCACCTCGAATTTGCCACCCTGCATGCCCAGGCCCTGCATGGCCTGGGTGATGGCGCGCGACAGCTTGGGCGCGGCCTTGGCGCGCTGCTGCGACAGCTCGCGGGCGGCGGCCTGGTAGGCCTCGTGGGCGCGTTGCTCGGCCTGGCGCAGGCGGCCGATGTCGACCACCGCATCCAGCTGGCGCAGTTCGTCGCGCCAGGACTGCAGCAGGCCGGGCAGCTCCTCGGGGGTGCGCTTGTAGCGGCGCGCCAGCTGCATCCACAGCGACAGGCGCTCGTCCAGCTCGGCCAGCTTGTCGGGGTCCAGCTCGGTGCGACGCAGATAGATCTGCAGCGAGTGCTGGGCGTCGTTGATCTGTGCCAGGCTGGAGGCCAGCACATCGGCGATCGCTTGGAACTCGGGCTCCAGGTGTTCCTTGTCCTGCAGCATGTCCTGCGCGCGCCCCAGTGGGCCGCTGATGCCGGCCTCGTCATCTTCCAGCAGGAACAGGGCGCCCTGCGCCGTTTCCAGCAGCGACTGGGCATGGGACAGGCGCGTGTGCTGGGTGTTCAGCTCGTCCCATTCGTCGGCGCCGGGGCTGAGCTTGTCCAGCTCGCCGATCTGCCACTGCAGGCGCTCGCGCTCGCGCTGCACGGTGTCCTGGGCCGCGATCGCATGCTCCAGATCCTTGGCGGCGGCGCGCCAGACCATCCAGTGCTGGCGCAGGGCCTGGGTGCTGACGCCGGCATAGGCATCCAGCAGCTCGCGCACCGCGTCGGCCCGCGTCAGGCTTTGCCAGGCATGCTGGCCATGGATGTCCAGCAGGGCCTCGCCCAGGCCGCGCAGCTGCGTGGCGGTGGCGGGCGCACCATTGATCCAGGCGCGGCTGCGGCCCTGGGTGTCGATCACGCGGCGCAGTAGCAGGCTGTCTTCTTGGGCAAAGCCACCTTCCTCCAGCCACAGCTGCAGGTGGGCGGGACAGTCGAATTCGGCGCTGATGTCGGCCTGGCTGGCGCCCTCACGCACCACGCCGGTGTCGGCACGGCTGCCCAGCACCAGCTGCAAGGCGTCGATCAGGATCGATTTGCCGGCGCCGGTCTCGCCCGTCAGCACGGTGAATCCGGTGTGCAGATCCAGGTCGAGCTGCTGCACGATGACGAAGTCGCGCAGTGCAATCCGCTTGAGCGCCATGTTCAATAGCCCCCTTCGTTCCAGCCCAGCTTCTTGCGCAGCGTGGAAAAGTAGTTCCAGCCCACGGGGTGCAGAAAGTGCACGCTGTAGGCCGAGCGGCGCACGTAGATGCGGTCGCCGTGCAGCAGCGAGGCCAGCGACTGCATGTCGAAATTCGCGCTGACATCGCGGCCGCCGACCACTTCCATCATCACTTCCGTCTGGTCGGACAGCACGATGGGGCGGTTGGACAGGGTGTGCGGCGCGATGGGCGCCATCAGCCAGGCCGGGATCGAAGGGTGCATCAGCGGACCACCGACGGACAGGGTGTAGGCCGTGGAGCCGGTGGGCGTGGCGACGATCAGGCCGTCGGCGCGCTGGTTGGACAGAAAGCGCCCATCGACTTCCACGCGCAACTCCACCATGCCCGAGGTGCCGCCGCGGTTGACCACCACGTCGTTCATGGCCAGGGCCTCGAACACGCACTGCTCGTTGCGCACCACGCGCGCGTGCATCAGCGGCCGGGCATCCTCCTCGTACTGGCCGTGCAGCATGGGCTGCAGCACATGCTGGTAGTCGTCCAGCGCAATGTCGGTGATGAAGCCCAGGCGCCCCTGGTTGATGCCGATCAGCGGGGTACCGTACCGGGCCAGGTGGCGACCGATGCCCAGCATGGTGCCATCACCCCCCACCACGATGCCCACGTCGCAATGCCGGCCCAGACCATCCACATCCATGCTGGGCAGGCGCTGGTGCAGGCCGGTGTGCGCGGCGGTTTCCGCCTCCACGATGACTTCACAGCCCTGCGTCTGCAAAAAGTCGGCAATGTCCTGCAAGACCTCACGGGACTGGGCCGTGGAAGCGTCGGAGGCGGTGGAGGCTTGGTATTTCCCAACCAAGGCAACGTGGCGAAACTTGGACGTCATAAAGGAAATTACATCATTAAAATCTGTGCATGCTCGATGAACGTGCCAAGTTGTTGTTGAAAGCGCTGGTCGAGCGCTACATTGCCGACGGCCAGCCGGTGGGGTCGCGCACTTTGTCGCGCGCCTCGGGCCTGGAATTGTCGCCCGCGACCATCCGCAACGTGATGTCCGACCTGGAGGAGCTGGGCCTGATTGCCAGCCCCCACACCTCGGCCGGGCGCATTCCCACCGCCCGCGGCTACCGCCTGTTTGTGGACACCATGCTGACCGTGCAGCAAGCCAGCCTGGTGACGCCGGCCCTTGCGGCCGAGCAGCCGCAGAAGGTGATTGCGAATGCGGCGCAACTGCTGTCCAACATGTCCCAGTTCGTGGGCGTGGTCATGGCGCCGCGCAGCAGCTCGGTGTTCAAGCACCTGGAGTTCGTGAAACTGTCCGAACGGCGCGTGCTGGTCATCATCGTCTCGCCCCAGGGCGATGTGCAAAACCGTGTGATCTTCACGGATGCCGATTTCTCCTCGAACCAACTGCTGGAAGCCTCCAATTTCCTGAACGCGCATTACGCCGGCCTGGACATCGAGCAGGTGCGCGAGCGCATCAAGCAGGAGGTGGAACAACTGCGCGGTGAGGTCGCCCACCTGATGCAGGCGGCCGTGAACATCAGCGCCGAGGCCATGAGCCCCGGTCCCCAGGACCAGGTCATCATCTCTGGCGAGCGCAACCTGCTGTCCGTCAGCGACTTTTCCAGCGACATGGGCAACCTGCGCCGCGCCTTCGACCTGTTCGAGCAAAAGACCCAGCTGCTGCACCTGCTGGACTTCTCCAGCAAGGCCGAGGGGGTGCGCATCTACATCGGTGGCGAAAGCCAGGTCGTGCCGTTCGAGGAGCTGTCGGTGGTGAGTGCCCCCTACGAGGTCGATGGGCAGGTGGTGGGCACCCTGGGGGTTATCGGCCCGACGCGCATGCCCTACGACAAGATGATCCAGATTGTGGACATCACTTCCAAGCTGGTCAGCAATGCGCTGAGCCACCATCGCTAGCCGTTACAATGCGCAGGCTTTGCGGGCCCGACCATGGGTTGGCAAGCCCGGTTGGGGCGTTAGCTCAGTTGGTTAGAGCAGGGGACTCATAATCCCTTGGTCGTCGGTTCAAGTCCGCCACGCCCTACCATATGAATAAAGGAAAGCCTGCTATGTTTTGCATAGCGGGCTTTTTGTTTTTTCAAGGTATGTAAGGGTGGATGTAAGACGATTTTGGGTAATTTCCTAGCTTTCTAGGAGTCATAGCTGAAAGGATGTCGGTCTCGTGAAAAGTTTTTTGCACAGCTATCAGCAAACAGTCGGTGAGCCTCCATTGGCTTGTGCGCCCCATGCGAGCGACCTCACGGATGAAAAACTATTGCGCATTGCTCAGGTCGTTTATGAAGTCACAGAGCAAGTTCGATGTCGTTTGAAAGCGGATGAGGTTTGGGGCGCTCCAGTTTATTTGCCGCCTAGGGGGTTTCATCCAACAGCCAAACCTGAAGTCCGTGCCAATTTTCTTGCCTGGCCTGCATTGCTCACGATGGACAAAGATTGTTTGGCCAAAATTTGCCAAGTAGCAGGGTGTAGTGAGGATGAGCTGAAGTCGTTTGTCTTGTCCATCTGCCCCTATGAGCATCTGCCGCATTTGGAGCAATTTTTCCTTCATCGCGCTGTGATCAAGATGATCATCAAGGAGGTTAGTGCTGAAGTTCAACCTATGAAGGCAAAGCAGGTGCGAATTCGTAAAGGTGCGAGTACTGGAGGACTGAAGTCAGCGCTGAGGCGCAAACGGCAAACCAAAATTCCATCTGCTGAAGTACTCATGCTGGAAACCGCAAAGCTCCTAGCTAGTGGTAAAGATGAATCTGAAACCGCAGGGATTTTGTCCAGAAAGTTCGGTGTATCGGCACAAGCCATCCGTCTCAAGCGACGTCAAGCATGACTCGCGCAAACGAGCTGTTTGCTAAATAACGGGGGGGGGCAGCGACCTCATTTGAAGTTCAAAAAGACGAATATGAAGGGGGTTCATATTCGTCGAGCCAAGGAAAGTCACGCCATCAATCTTCTTCAATACGGAGGAATACGAAGATGGCGATCAAACTCCAACCCCTGCATCTGAGCGAAGAAACTCGTTCTCATCTGACAACGGCAGAAGCCGCCTTCCATCTGAACCGTGCTGAGCAAACCTTGCGTTTGTGGGCTTGCTTGGACAATGGCCCGCTGCGCCCTGTGCGCATCAACAGCCGCTTGGCTTGGGCCGTAGCGGATATTCGTAAGGTGTTGGGCATCTAAAGCACTTGGTGCGCATGTCACGCCTGCTCCTTTCAGCATCAGCCGTGCATTGCACGGCTGAACTGCTTTCAGAGGCGGCGTAATGGTGCAGCAGCTTCAGCGACACCAAGCTTTTTTGCGCTTTGGCAAGATAACCAAAGGGCCTGAGTCCGCATTGATAGCTGCGCGCCACAATCTGCGTGAATTGCCTTTGGCCCCCAACATCGTCGCGGGCAAACATGAATCG